>PNLP01000011.1 GCA_013823135.1 Planctomycetaceae bacterium | reverse complement strand
AAGTGCGAGGTTCAACGTGTTTGCACACACGACCCGAATCGTGGTCGGAATCATGCGCAACGCACGACACCCATCGTGACTGTTGGTGAGCAGCACATACGGACGAATCTCGTCTTCGCCCGCCGCTCGCAGTGTCTTCGGGAGCCGTGCCAACATCCACACCTGACGCCCACCCTTGAGTGAGCCTGCGGTCTCGAAGATCGCCAGTTTTTCTTGCACCATCGCGTCGAAGAAGTCGAACGCCGACTTGTTTTGGAAGACCCGGTAACCGTTGCTGACGACCCCCAGCACCGCGCCCGTGTCGCTCCTCACATTCGCAACCCGCCCGGTCACTGCTCGTTCAAGGCCCGCGTGCCGGGCCACGACGCTCCACTGTTCCACACCCCAATTGAGGCCAGCGAGTTTGATTGCTTCTTCGCTGGTTTGAGCTTCGGCGACGGTCACACCGAGACGGTGCCACGGCGGTTGACCGACAGTGAAAACGGCTGCGTTACCGGTGGTGGTATCAATTTCGTGTGCCATGAATCCCTCCTGTTTCAGACCAGAGAACCCATGTAACCCCTACAGTGGTATTATACACCAATCGACGCGCTGCGTCAAAGATGGTAGAGCTTTCATCTGACGCAATACTCAGGGTGGAAAATAGACGGAGTATGCCGGTAGACTGCTATGTGACCCACCGACCACATTCCCAGGAGCGACCGCCGTGGAAACCGCGACAACGGAAACTCTCGGCCAGAGATTGGCCCGTCTGCGGTCTGCTACTGGCGTGACCCAAGAGCAACTCGCTGAGAAGGCCGGGGTGGCGATGGGATCGGTGAGGAATTGGGAACAGGACCATCGCCGACCGCGAGCCGATGCTGCGTTGAGGCTGGCGCGGGCGTTGGGGGTAACCGTAGAGGAGTTGTTGGTGTTGCCGTCGAGCCGACCTGCACGGTCGGACGTACAAGACCCGCCGGGGCTGAGGGCGTTGAAGCGGGCGTGGGCGAGGGCAAATGAAGATGATCGGCGAACGTTTTTGAAGTTCGCGCAGCAAGACGGGGGCAACACCAGCCAGGCTGAAGGAGTAACAGCAAGAAAGTCTCGGATCGGTCGCGATGAATTGAAGAAGAAGACGAATTCGGGCAAGAAAGCGAAGTAGAAGTTGTTCCCCGTTTCAGGAGTCGCCCTGATGCTGGATTGGTTTGGCGGTCGGGATCACGGCCAGTGTCACGTTCGACGTGGGGTGAGGCCCAAAGACGCCCACGCTGCGGAGCCTGTCGCGGCGACCGTTGCAGTGGGTGCGGCGTGCAAACACGCGGAGTGATTGTGTAAGCGGCTGCCATCCGGGGTGCGACGGGTGGCTGGCGGCAATGGCGAGGGCGAATCGGAAGCCAAACCTCAAATGAAAAATCCCCGACAAGTGCCGGGGTCCCTCGGATACCCCGATTTGTTTCACCCTTCTTGTGCCTTTGGAGGCGGGGGCGGCGAGGGAGACTCCGCAGCGGGTTGAGTAAAATTACTTGACCACCCTCGCGGGAGGATGATCGGCGGGGCTTCAGCCGCTTGAGGCCCAGTGATGCCCTTGATAACCGCAGGGCCAACTGCCCCACCCTTGACCAATCCTTCGGGGCCTTGTTTCCCCTCCCTTACTACCCCGCTCTGCGGGGGTGACTGACTCTCTTGAACTGGGCCGCTCACTACTGGCCCAGTCCGGCCGTAGTTGACGGGTTTTCCCCCGTCGCTTCCTCCACCTTTGCCCCCGGAGGTGCCTTCTTTGTCAGCCATGTTTTTCCTCTTCGCGATTGGTTATCCAACTGTTGAATTGTCCAGTTGTAACTGACGCCGACGTAGCGTTTGACTGTTTGCGGCGTTCTTTTCACTCGGTCCAAGCAGCCTTTGCGGACCCGCCGTGAGGCACTTATGGTCCTATGCCAGGCACGCTGTCTCAATGTCAACGGAATTGGCGTTGGGTCTAAAAGAAACTCTAGACGCTCGCACTCAGAAAGCTTTATTAGCATGCCGTTTGTATCGGGAATCGGTTGCGTCACTTGTCCGTTCGCGTCGAGTTGATGAACTCGCTCAACGTAGATTTCGGCATCCAAGGGGTAGCTCGTGACGTATGATCTGCCGTTGAAGTAGCCGACTCGAACCGTCTGCGAATCGTCTGGGCCTTTCGACTTCAAATGGAAGAGGATGTAAACTGGCCGCTTCCGACTGAATACCCAGTCCCACGCAGTCCGGGTGGGATGGTCAAAGCCGATCCAACGATGGAGAAGACGCAAGCGGAAAAAATACCAAACTGACGAGATCACCGCAGGTGTTATCAGCACAAAGAGGACTAAGTTAGCTCGGCTGGCGAATACCGCGTTAATTGCCTGCTCGTTGGCGTTGACGCTTTCTTTCTGAACCATCACGTTCGACAGGAATTGTTTCACCACCTCCGGAACAATCAGCATCCACAGCGTGAGACCCACAAAGCTGTAGATAATTGCATCGGAGATCGACTCTTTCCAATCTTTCTGCGGTGTGGGACACCAGAGCGCATAGACCCGAATTGCAACTGCGCCAGGCAGGGCGAAGAGGACGAATAGCACCAGTTTTTCGCTTGAGAAATCTCCCAATCATCACCCGCGACTATCAACTTCCCACAATTTAGAGTGTCTCCTACCTTTGGAGAGCCGTTGCGCTACGAAGGTTCACGAGATTCCCGACTTTCCCGAAACCCAGCACTTTTTAAATGCGCAGTTTGGCAAGAAGCCCGAAGAACCCCCCGGGGCTTTGTGATTCCGTCTGCAAGGCACCCAGAGTGACAGTGACCCCAACGCGGCAAGCACTTCCCCACGACGCTCCGGATGTGCGGCGACGAACTTACCCACGGGTTGCGTCATCGTTTCGCCCACGATCACGACGAATGTGAGAGAAGCTGTGTCGATGGCCAGTGTGTTCCGGTGGCGTCGAACCAATCGCGAAACACGTTTGAAAATGATGAATGAGACTGGATCGGGCATGTTCTGAGCGCATCAGAAATCCCGGCACTGTCCAACGGCGGCGCGGGTCACACCGACAACGGGAGTACCTGGGTAGGAGCAGCGTGATCTGGCTCGCCGGCGGCCCTCGCTCTGGTTCAAACTTCGTCGCGGGTTACCTGCGGGCGTGTGGCGCATCACTGGGTGACGCCGTGATTTCGGAGCCGAACGAGTCGAACCAGGGATTCGCCACGGACGGCTGGGGGTGCGTGGCACGCGGGGACGGTATTGGGGCTGCACCCGTGCATCGGGCGGCCGCGACACGAGCAGGCGTGACCTGCTGCCGGCGATCCAGGCCGATACGCGGCAGGTGCAGGTGACCACGACCCGTAATCGGCCGTCACGAGAGGCCAGCCTGGCCGCTCGCACGGAGCAAGCCGATGCTGCGACCGTGAGGGCACACCTGGATGCCCACGACGCGGCCGTCGCCGTGATGCGCGACGAGTGGCCGGGTATTGTGGTGGGCGTGGATTTCGACGCGGTCGTCCGCGAGGGGTCGGGCCAATTGCGCGACCCCGGCTGCTGTGTGCGGCCGAGGGCGTGTGCGTTTTGGGGTTCCGCCTTATCTAGTAACTCATGAACACCAATACGTCCTAGAAATACGTCCTAGAAATGGAGTAAAACTGCGTAAAGAGCGGTAACGAACGGTAAATCGTCAGAATGTAAAACGTCTATTTTCCGCTATTTTTTGAGAATAATGCTAGTGATCCTGGGCGGACTCGAACCGCCGATCTCCTCCGTGTCAGGGAGGTGTCCTGAGCCACTAGACGACAGGATCGTGAGAAGGATGAAGGTTGAAAGATGAAGGATGAAAGTCGCGATCTACTTGTTCATCCTTCATCTTTCAACCTTCATCCTTTCGTCGAGTACCCCAGCCAGGATTCGAACCTGGAACGCCGCGTTCGAAGCGCGGAATGATGGATCCGTTTCACCACCAGGGCATGTCAGCGGAAGGTGCGGGCGTCGAACCCACAAACCGGTTTATGCCGGCTCTCCGTTTAGCAAACGAAGTCGTGTAGCCACTCACAGTACCTTCCGTGTTGAAGGCCATTCGTCCGGTGGAGGCAGTGAGTGAAGGCGAACCCCAGTCGGCCGGACCATTGTTCAGGCTCCAAACACTGCCACCACCGGATGCACAACCTCCAAGTGGACCAGCCGGGAATCGAACCCGGACTGCAGGTATGCCATACCCGCGTCATCCCGTTAGACCACAGGCCCATTCATCAGTGGAATCGTGGGGAGTCGAACCCCATAGCCGTGTGTGCAAGACACAGCGTTAGCCCGCTACCGATCCCATTCTTCGGAAGGATGAAATTTGAAGGATGAAAGATGAACAAAGCCAATGGCACCGTTATCAATTCATCCTTCATCCTTCTAACTTCATCCTTACCAAGTGACCCCGGTGGGAGTCGAACCCACACGCCTCGCGGCAGCCGGCTCTCAACCGACTCTGGCTACCAGTTACAGCACGAGGTCAAAATCAGTGGCCCAGGAGGGAGTCGAACCCTCACGCCTTACGGCATCGGTTTCTAAAACCGACGTGGCTCCCATTACACCACCAGGCCATGCGCCACCAGTTGGTGACGAGTTGCGAAGCCTGGGAATCGAACCCAGCAAATCAGGCTTATGAGACCCAATCGAGCACCAGCCCGCCCGCACAGTTGCAGACCTGAGAGTTGAACTCAGCATCCAGGCTTATGAAACCCGGCCGGGCGCCGGCCCGTCTGCAATATCAATCGAGTAGTGATGGTGGGATTCGAACCCACACTGTCCACGTTCTGAGCGTGGCGACTCCTTCCATTGGTCTACATCACCATGTTCGGAAGGATGAAGGTTGAAGGATGAAGGATGAAATAGAAATCGATATTCATCCTTCATCCTTCATCCTTCAACCTTCATCCTTCCAAAAGTGACCCGTAGGGGAATCGAACCCCTACTTACAGGATGAGAACCTGTCGTCCTGAGCCGTTAGACGAACGGGCCATTCTGATTCGGATTGAACATCTATCTTGTTCTCAATTCCACATTCCGAATTCCGCACTCCGCGTTTCCCGACAGTGCCCCGGGTGGGAATCGAACCCACATTGCCATTGAAGGCGACTGCTTTACAGGCAGCCTGGCGGCCCACCGCGCGTCCGAAGGCGTTGCCGCTCTCGCGGCAGTAGCACGAGTGGGAGTCGAACCCACATCCCCCGAGGTTTGAGCTCGGGTGCTCTTCCAGTTGGCGTATCGTGCCATATTCACTTTCCACGTTCGGCGATGAACGTGAGAGCCCCCGGTGGGAATCGAACCCACGCTTCAACCATACCAAGGCCGCAAGCTTCCACTACATCACAGGGGCATTATCAATTGCGGAATTCGGAACGCGGATTACGGAATCACAGCCATAGTCATTGGGGTCTTTTCAATCCGCATTCCTCAATCTGAATTCCGCACTACTAAGGAGCGCCCAGTGGGAGTCGAACCCACACATCCGCCATGGCAAGGCAGCAGGCAGCCGCTACATCATGGGCGCTTACTGAAGTTTCGAGTTCAATCATGAGCGACATAAACTTGAAACCTTAAACTCGAAACTTACCGAGTGGAAGCGGTGGGAATCGAACCCACGTGATCCTGCTTAAGAGGCAGGCGCCTGAGCCAACGTCAGTCCACACTTCCATCAGCGTCCTGTACGGGACTCGAACCCGTCTCACCTGCTCGACAGGCAGGCCGTCACACCCGCTTCGTCACAGGACGTTCATCAACCAGCAGGCAGGGGAGGAATCGAACCCCGCAGGCACATGGCCGTCGGTTTTGGAAACCGAGTGCATTCCCAGACGCAATCCCCACCTATCGAAAACCAGTACCCCGTGCGGGATTCGAACCCGACCTATGCGGTGTGAAAAACCGCCGACCTCACCAGAAGTCGAACGAGGCGTTTGTCTGCAAATCCGAGCATAAAAGAACCGGCCGGAGGTCTCTTGTGAAGACCCCCGGCCGGTTCGCGATTCACGCGACTGGCGATGAGGGTCACCCACTCGTATCGTTCGTAAGCCAATAACCCAGACCGCTGGCGACGACCTGTCGCTTCGCTTCACCCGCGAGGCGTAGCTTCTTCGCGGCGACCGCGGCGCGAACGCCTGCGGTCGTCAGTCGAAGTTCAGTGCTCGCGGGTAAGTGTGTCATGTGAGTATGTTCGCTGGTCTCGTCTATTTCTTTGTGGGAGTAAGCTCCCGTATTAACTATACGCTAGATAGACGCACGAAGCGGACAGTGGTTCGCGCAGTTTCGAATTTTTTCTCGCTGATTGATCGAATGACCCCACCACACGATTTCGAACCCTGGATGCGACATGCTCTTGCGCTCGCGGCGCGAGGTCGCGGATTTGTGGAACCCAACCCGATGGTCGGGGCCGTCGTGCTCGATTCGGCAGGCAACCTCGTCGGTGAGGGGTGGCACCAGAAGTTCGGCGGTCCCCATGCTGAAGTGTTCGCGTTCGCCACTGCTGGCGAGCGGGCACGTGGCGGAACCTTGATCGTCACGCTGGAACCGTGCTGCCATCACGGGAAGACTCCCCCCTGTACCGATGCGGTGTTGCGGTCCGGCGTGAAGCGAGTTGTCGTGGCGATGGCAGATCCGTTTCCGAAGGTCGCAGGCGGCGGGTTACAGATTCTACGCGATGCCGGTGTGGAAGTGATCGTCGGTGTGTGCGCCGCCGAGGCAGAGAAACTGAACGTTCCGTATCGGACACTACTCCGCACGGGGCGGCCGTGGGTGCATCTGAAATGGGCGATGACGCTCGACGGCAAGATCGCGACGCACACCGGTGACTCGAAGTGGATCAGCGGCGAGGAATCGCGAAAGCGGGTTCACGAACTGCGTGGTCGCGTGGATGCGGTGCTGGTCGGTCGCGGCACGGTGATCGCAGACGATCCACTTCTCACGGCACGCCCGGCAGGCCCGCGTATTGCGGCTCGCGTCGTGGTGAGTGCGTCCGGTGATCTGCCTGAGCGTTGCCAACTGCGGGCGACCGCTCGCAATGTTCCTGTACTGCTCTACACGTCAGTCGGCAACGAGGGGAAACTCGCGGGTTGGCGTGCGGACGGCGCGGAAGTGATCGCTATTCCCGCGAGTGACAATGCGTTGTCACCTGATGCGATTCTGGCCGATCTCGGCACGCGGCGATTCACGAACGTGCTGGTGGAAGGCGGGGCGGGGTTGCTTGGTTCATTCCTCGATGCGAAAGCGGCCGACGAGTTTCACGTCTTCATCGCCCCGAAACTCGTCGGCGGTGACACTGCGTTGTCACCGGTGGGCGGCCGCGGCGTGAAGCTGATGGCCGATGCACTAGAACTGGCGGAATGTGCGTTCGGGCAGTCAGGCCGCGATGTGTATGTGCATGGATTCGGGGCACCTGGTTAAGCCTTCAACGACGTAGCCACCAGATAAACAGAATTGTTGTGGTGATGGCACCAATAAGCCCACTGGCGATCGAGAGTAGGGTTGTCTGGCATCCTTCATTCATCATGTCCTCGAACTGTTCCCACGGCTTTGTGCGATCACGGAACAGGAAACGACCGAGGACGACGTGCGCCACGACCCAGGCGAACAGGAAACAGCCGATAAAGCTCAGCGCAAACATGGTTTCTACATGCCAATGGGCAACTTCACGGGGCGGCCTTCCTTCGCGGATTCATAGATCGCCGAGAACAGTTCCACCACGGCGCGGCCATCCTCGGCGGTCACCAGCAGCGGTTTGCCGTCGCGAATCGACCGCACGAAATCCGCGATCTGCCGTTTGTGATACTCCACAGTCGCATCCATTGAGGCGAAGCGTGCGCGATCTTGGGCCTGGAACTCCGCCAGGAGATGTTCCTCGCCGGGGATCGTCCAGATGTCGTTGAGCGGCGGTTCCGCGACGGCCGACACGCCCGCGATGAACGTCGCGCCGCGGTCGGTTTCCACACCCACCGACGCACCCGTCGAGCCGTGAATGTGAACCTTTGTGTAGACCCCCGGCTTTTGCGCCACGGACGTTGCGATCGAGCCGAGCCCGCCGTTCTTGAACTTGATGCTCGCAACCGCCGTGTCGTCCACCTCGACACCGGGGTGGTTCACGTTCGCCCACTGCCCGCTCACCTCCGCGACCGGTCCCATGAGCCACAGCAGAATGTCGAGTTGGTGCGGGGATTGGTTCACGAGCACGCCACCGCCTTCGGTGTCCCACTTGCCTCGCCACGGATCGGAGAGGTAATACGCCGCGTCACGCCAACTGTACTGGATGAACACGCCCAGCGCTGGCACGCCGATCTTCCCCGCGACGATGGCGGCCTTCATCCGTGCGACCGGCTCATAGAACCGTCGCTGGCTGATGACGCCAAGCTTCACGCCGGTCTTCTTCGCGGCCGCGAGCATCGCGTCGCAATCGGCGAGAGAAGCCGCGAGCGGCTTCTCAACGAGCACGTGAACCCCGGCTTCGGCAGCCTGGATCGCAGGTTGAGCATGCAACGGATGCGGCGTGCCAATGATGACCGCCTCGACACCGCCCTCACGGAGCATCGTCGCCACATCGGCGAACGGCTTGCCGCCGTACTTCGCCGCGAACGCACCAGCGCGATCGGGGGCGGCATCGCAACACGCGACGAGTTCCGCCTCGGGAAGTGCATTCAGCGCGGCCGCGTGGATCGTCCCCACCTTGCCGCACCCGATCAAACCGACACGCACGGGTTTCATATTTTCAGCGCTTACGCGCTCCCTTCGGGTCGCGGCTAAACGAGTATCGTCACGGGAAGTATTTCGCCACCATGCGGCGGAGGAACGCCAGCGATTCAGCCATTTCGTCCATGCCGTTCATGCCGTCCTCGATGCTCACCCAACCGCGATAGTTCGCAGCGGCGAGTGTCGAGAAGATCGCGTCGTAATCGTTCAGCCCCTTCCCCGTCACGCCGTGCTTCAGCTTCGAGAAGTACCCGACCGTGCCGTCGGCTTGTTTCAGGTCGTCGAGCGTCGCCCCCGGTTCGAGGTAGCGGTCGCTCGCGTGCATACTCACCACGCGGTCGGCGACTGCCTTCAGCAATTCGACCGGATCATCGCCCGCTACCACGGCGTTCGACGGGTCGTACTGTACGCCGAAGTTCGTGCGGTCGGGGATCATCGCCACCAAATCGAGGAACACGTCCTTCTTCTGGGCGAACTCGGGATACTTCCAGAATCCATCCTTATAGTGGTTCTCCAGTCCGAGTATCACGCCGGTTTCGCGTGCGGCGGGAAGACAAGTGTTGATGCACTCGGCAGCCCATTCCAACCCCTGTTGGCGGCTCACATCCGGGTATCGCTGACCGCTTAGCACACGGCATACCGTTCCGGTACCACCCAGCCGGCGCGTGACTTGTACCATCTCGATTTCGTGATCGATGGCCCGTTTGCGGGCGTCGGCGTCGGGGTTCGTGAAGTCGGGCGAGCAGCACAGCATCGGCATCGCAAACCCCGCTCCCGAAATGGCTTCCGCCACGGAGTCGAGGTAGCCTGGTTCGAGGCTGGTGAAGAATCCCTCGTACATTTCCAGGCCGTCGGCGTCGAGTTGCTTGGCCTGTTCGATCCACTCGAAGACGGACATGGATCGCTCGCCCGCAATTTTGTCGAGGTAGCACTTCGGGAACGCGGAAAGTTTGAGCGGCATGGGCGGTAACCTCCGGTGACATTTCGAGTATATCCATTAGTGATGGCAGTTCCGCTTGCCCGCGTTGCCCACCCATCGTTAGCATGGGACGTTCCGCCCGAATACCGGGTAGCCTCGAACTGACGGTGCGCATGCCGCCGAAGAATACAACCGCGTCCCCCGCGACGCTGCCAATGACTTGCGACCCAGCGAATCCCTTCATCGTTCAGGGCGACCGTTCGGTCCTGGTTGAAGTCGATAATCCGAAATACGCGGCCGCACGGGATGCGCTGGCTCCGTTCGCGGAGCTGGAAAAAAGCCCCGAGCACATCCACACGTACCGCATCTCGAACCTGTCGCTATGGAATGCGGCCGCGGCCGGGTTCACAGCGGCCGAAGTGCTCGCGGTGCTTCAGCAGTACACCAAGTTCCCGATCCCGCAAAACTTGCCGCTCGACATAGCCGAGACCGTGGCTCGCTACGGTCGCGTGAAATTGCAGCGCGTGGACGAGAAGTCGCTGAAGCTGGTCTGTGCCGACAAGCCTCTGATGATGGAGCTTTCCCGGCAGAAGAAGCTCAAGGAATACCTCGGCGAGAAACTCGACGACGTGAGCTTCGCCATCGACCCAGCGTATCGCGGCGTGCTGAAGCAAATGCTCATCACGCTCGGCTACCCCGCAGAAGACCTCGCCGGGTACACGGAAGGCGCGAACCTTCCAATGAAGCTGCGTGACACCTGCGCGAGCGGGCTTCAGTTCAACGTGCGCGACTACCAGCGCGAAGCGGGCGATGTCTTCCACGCGGGCGGCGACGTTCGTGGCGGTTCCGGCGTGATCGTCCTCCCTTGTGGGGCGGGGAAGACCATCGTTGGCATCGTGGCAATGTGCCTGCTTCAGAAGAACACCCTGGTGCTGACCACAAGCATCACGGCCGTGAAGCAATGGCGGCGCGAGATCATCGACAAGTCGACGCTCACCGAAGACGACGTGAAAGAGTACACCGGCGATACGAAGGAAATCGGCCCGGTGACCGTGGCGACGTACCAGATTCTGACGTACCGCCCGGACAAGACCGAAGACTTCCCGCACTTCGGCCTCTTCGACAAGCGTGACTGGGGGCTGATCGTCTACGACGAAGTTCACCTGTTGCCGGCACCGGTGTTCCGCGTCACGGCCACGATTCAGGCCCGCCGCCGCCTCGGCCTGACGGCCACGCTGATTCGTGAAGACGGTCGCGAGGGCGACGTGTTCTCGCTGATCGGCCCGAAGAAGTACGACGTGCCGTGGCGCGAACTGGAAACGAAGGGCTGGATCGCGTCGGCGAGTTGCACCGAGATTCGCGTCGCGTTGCCGGACGACGCGAACCGCATGGCGTATGCCGTGGCCGATCACCGTGCGAAGTACCGCATCGCCAGCGAGAACGAGGCGAAGGACGACGTGGTGGAGGAACTCCTCTCGCGTTATCACGACCAGCGGGTGCTGGTCATCGGGCAATACCTCACGCAACTGCGCCGCCTGAGCGACCGCTTCGAGATCCCGATCATCACCGGCAGCACGCCGAGTGCGGAGCGCGAAGACCTGTACAACAAGTTCCGCTCCGGCGAGGTGCGGCACCTCGTGCTCTCGAAGGTCGGCAACTTCGCGATCGACTTGCCCGACGCGAACGTGCTGATTCAGGTATCCGGCACGTTCGGTTCGCGTCAGGAAGAAGCCCAGCGTCTCGGCCGCATCTTGCGTCCCAAGAGCAGTGGCGACGGCGACGCCCACTTCTACACGCTCGTAACTCGCGACACACGAGAACTCGACTTCGCGCACCACCGGCAGATGTTCCTGACGGAACAAGGCTACAGCTACGCGATCCTCGACGAACGCGAACTCGTGCCGCCGAAATCTGCCGCGGGGTGATAGATGGAGCAACTGCCGAAGCCGACCTATTTCATCGACGGGGTGAACTTCGCGGACTTTGCTGGATTCATGGAGGAGTGCAACTGCGGGTTCATCCGTGAAACCTCGGGCGGGGGTGAATGTGGTGGCAATCTTGATGCATTCCACGATTACCTTTACTGGTGGGGTAAAGACTCCAAAGCAGTAGCCTGGAGGCTTGTTTGGCGGAATTCAGCATGGTCTCGTAGGAACTTGGGACATCAGGCAATGGCTCGGTGGTTGATGGAGCACCTGGAGGAGTTTCATCCAGGCACAGATGTTTACGCAGATTTTGCAGCAAGATTGGAGATGGCCAACCGACATGAAGGGATCACGATGTTCGACTGGCTCGTCGAAATCATCCGCGAGAATCCACACATCGAATTGTGCCTTGAGTAATTGAGGTTGCCCCCCATCGCGAGTTGGGATTGAGCCAGGGATTCTGCCAAAATCTGCCGAGGCGTGAAACGAATACCTCGGTGACGTGCGTCTTACCCTGAAAGGGTTGTATTCCACAGCCCAGGGTCAGCGCAGCGCCACCCTGGTAACCTAACGTGATCGGTCGCCGTCGGGTTTGCCCCGTGTACGTCGGATCGGTCACCCAGGGTGCGCCGAAGCGGCGACCCTGGGCTGTGGAATACAACCCTTTCAGGGTAAAGACAGCAAACCTCTCGATTACACGTCGCCACCCCACTAACCTCCCGTATCGGCACTGCTTCGCGCGTTGGCGTTCTCGTTCAGGAAATGGACACGCCCTGCTACTTGCGTCCCAGCGCGCAGAGTCCGAAAATGTCAGATCATCGGGCCGCGTGGTGCCCGTGACCGGAGTGATGTCTCGATGACGATTCCCGCATCGCACCGGCCAGCCCGCGAGTGGTTCTTGCTCGTCGTCGCGCTCCTCATCGTGGGCGGCATCGCGGCACCGTTCTGGGAACTGTTCGCAGGCTCCGCCGCGCGGGCCGACTGGGCGCAGAAGTGGAACCAAACGCGACTCACGCAACTCGTGCTCGGGCCGGAACAACTCGCGTGCTACATCTGCTTCGTCTGGGCCAGCCTCATCCTGTTCAGCCGCTATCGTGAAGTGCGGCGCCAGCGAGCCGCCTTTCACCTGGAACTGCTCCCCACCGAAGAAGGCGCACGCATCCTGCCTGAAGACGCCCGCCCGCTGGCTCGCAAAGTGGAGCAAGTCACCGCTCGCCGGCCGTTCATCCTCGCGAATATGATCCGCCTCGGGCTCGGCAAATACGCCGTGAGCAAGTCGGCACCAGATGTCGCGGAGGTCGTGCGGAACCAGGCCGACGTGGAACTGTCGCGGCTCGTCTCGGGGATGGCCGTGGTACACTATCTGGCCTGGGCGATTCCTGCCATCGGTTTCGTCGGCACGGTTCGCGGGCTGGGCGGTGCGTTCGGAGCCGACGCCCCAACCATCGACGCATTCACGGCCCAGGCAAAGGAGCAGTTGAAGATCGCGTTCGATTGCACGCTGGTCGCGCTGCTGCTGAGCCTCGTGATGATGTACTTCGTGAACGTGCTGCAACGAGCCGAGGAACTGCTTGTCGTGGACGCTCAGGAGTATTGCCAGGAACACTTGCTGCTGCGGTTGTACGATCCGTCGGGAAGTGTGAGTGGCTAGTGTGAGTGTGAGTGAAAAACATGAAGTGAGAATGTTGATTGGTTTTTCCCTTACACTCACACTGGCCACTCACACTTCTCAGTGAGTGAAAACAATGGTTGTCACAAGTTACCACAAACTCGGTGTCTGGCAGAAAGCGATTGAGCTCGTCGTTGATTGCTATGCCTTGAGCCACAAGTTTCCGAATACCGAGATGTACGGGCTGGCAAGCCAGCTCCAACGAGCCGCGGTGTCGGTCCCTTCCAACATTGCAGAAGGCGCAGGCCGAAAGTTCACACGGGAGTACATCCGCCACGTCGGTATCGCTCGGGGCTCGTTGTTTGAAACTGAGACACAGATCATTATTTCCCAACGCTTGGGGTATGCAACCACCGAAGAAATTCAGCCGTTGCTTGAGTTGGTCGCGGAAGTCGGCCGGATGATCCACGGGTTGATTGCTTCGCTGGAACGGAAGTTGGATAGCGAGCCGACGTGACCAAGGTTCTTGGTGTTTGGTTTTTCCACTCACACTCACACTAGCCACTCACACTTTCGAGCACTCACATGCTCTGGTCGAAGAAGCCGGTTCCCGTTCACGAGAAATCCCGAGCAGTCGGGGTCGATCTCACCTCGACTCGCGCTCGTGCCGTGGGCGTCTCGGTCGGGAAAATCCGCGCCCTAATGCTCGAAGATCCCAACGAAGAACTGCCGCTGTTCATTGCGCTCGATCACCGCACCGCGGATGTCGGTCGTGTCGGGTATGCGCTTTGTCGAAGGATGCCGCACGCGGTCTGCTCGAACTTCCTTCCGGCACTCACGCAGCCCCGCGACTGGCGAGTTGGCCGGCACGTCATGACCCCCGAAGCCGCCCTCGATCTCACGCTGAACAAGTTGCGTGCCCCCATCGCGGCTGAGTCGGAAGCGATCGTGCTCGCGTTGCCCGCGTACCTCGGGCCGGCGCAGGTGACGAAACTTGTCGCTGCAGCAACCAAGGCAAAACTTCCGCTCAAGGGAACTGCAGTTGGGGCACTCGCGGTCGTCGCCGATCGTGCGGGTTCCATCCTGAACGGCAAGCCCGCCGCACCAGAACTCGCTTCACCCGATGTCGTGCCATTGCGGCCATCCGAGAGCGGGCCGGGATTGGTCGCGGTGATTGACGCCGACGAATTCGCGGTCTCCGCTGTCGTGCTATCCGTCGAGCGTGACCGCGTGAAGGTGCTGGCTTCGACCAACTGGCCGCGATTCGCCATCAAGCTCTGGAAAGACAAACTCCTTGACGCGGTCTCGGACCGCTGTGTGCGGCTATGTCGCCGTGACCCTCGCGACTCCGCCGAAGCCGAGCAGGCACTCTTCGAACAACTCGACGACGCCCTCGACCGCACGCGAGCCGGTCAGCGGGTGAACCTCACACTGCGAACCAAGCACTGGTTCCAGGACGTGATTCAACAGCCCGAAGACTTCGAGAGCCACTGTGCGGCTCTCGCCCGCGGCGCATCGGAGAGCATCCGTGACTTCCTGAACGAGTCCGGGTTGCCCATTCACCCGCGTGCCGTGTGGATGACCCACGAAGCCGGTCGCTTGCCGGCCTTCGCTCGAAACATCCACCAGAACACCCCCGAAGGGACAGTCGTCGAGGTGTTGCCCGCGAACGCGGTCGCACAGGCCGCCGCGAACCTGGCTGCACGCTGGCTGGCTGCGGAGTTGCCACGGGCCCACCTGGATGCGATGATTCCGTTGAAGGTCAGCGTTCCCGAGTCGGTCGAAAAACCAACCGCGAAGGGATTGCGGTGAACGCGTTTGTTTAGCCGCGACCGAATGGAGCTTGCACGCTCCCTTCGGTCGCGGCTAACCGGTTTCCCAGGGAGTACCCCATGCGAGTTCGACACAAACAGCCGACGCTGGTCAGCATGTGGATGCTCGACGTGTTCTGTTGTGCGCTCGGATGCGTCACCCTGCTGTTTCTGCTGAACAGCCGCATGGCCAGCGACGAAGCCCTCGCCAACAAATCTGCGATCGGCGACCTCGACACCACGAAGCAAAAACTCGCCGCCGTGCTCGACGAACTGGAACGAACACGTCTGCGGCTCAACAGCGAAGAAGCCGGGCGTGTGAAGTTGTCGGCAGCGCTCACGGAACTCGAAGGGTTGAAGCTCAAGCTCACCGACGAGGTCACGCAACTTTCGACGCAACTCGCGACCACACGCACCGAGAAGGACGATCTCGCCAAGCGGCTCGCCACCACACGCGACGAAGCGAAGGCCGCCAAGGCACTCGCCGACGCCACGCAGGTTGCGCTCAACGCGGCCGAGGCCAAGGTGACGGCGAACGCGAAGGAACTGGCCACGACCCGTGCGATGGCCACAGATGCCGACGACATCCTCCGTAAGAAGCAGAAGGAAACCGACGCCCTCGCGAAGAAGCTCGCGGAGATGTCCGTCACTGCCGACGATCTCAGTCGGCTCCTCCGCAAGCGCGACGACGAAAAGGTGGTGCTCTCCAAGCAGGCCACCGACCTCAAGAAGCAACTCGACGACCTCGACGCGAAGACGGCCGCGTCACGCAAGGACTACGAGGCGACACAGGCCCAGATCAAGGATCTCACCAAGAAGTTGACCGACGCGAACATCAACATCGTGGATCTGCAAGGCGACAAGGCCAAGCTCGCGGACAAGTTCGACAAGCTCCAGAAGGAAACCGACGCGCGGTTCGCGGGCATCGTCACTGCCGGGAAGCGGGTCGTCTTCCTGGTGGACATCTCCGGAAGCATGGCGAAGAAGGACAGCGAGACGGCTGACCCCACGAAGTGGCCCATCGTGGTTGAAACGGTCGCCAAGGTTATGCGGAGTGTGGTCGGGTTGGAGAAGTACCAGGTCGTGATCTTCTCCAGTTCCGCGAAGTGGCTATTCGGCACGGGCGACTGGCGAAACTACGACGGCGAGAAGTCGATCGACGACGTGAAGAAGGCACTCGCTGCCGTGAAGCCTTACGAAGACACGAACCTCCACGCCGGGATGGAAAAGGCGTTCTCGCTCCGCGAGCAGGGCGGGCTCGATGTGATCTACCTGTTCTCCGATGGCCTACCAACCAGTGGCCCAGGGCTCACGCTCGCAGAGCAGACTCGTCGGCCGCCGTTGACAGAAGCCGAACTTGGTGAGAAGCTCGGCAAGCACATCCGCAAGACACTCAACGACACGTGGAATCGACCGCTGGCCGGCAAGCCGCGGGTGAAGATCCATGCCGTCGGTTTCTACTTCGAGAGCCCAGACGTGGGTGCTTTCCTCTGGGCGCTTGCCCGTGAGAACGAAGGGAGTTTCGTGGGGATGAGCAAGCCGTGAGCCCGCCTCACGCGTCGGGGCCGATTTCCTTGGCTTGCAACATCTCGACTTTCTCGCCACGGCCAACGGCGTACTTGAAGTTCGTCCGTGTCGTGCAGGCCGCCCCAGTGTTCCCCTTCGGATCGAGGGCCAGGAACGCGACAGCCGCCGGGTGAACCCCACGACGCGCCGCGGCAGCACTCACCCGCTTGCACGCGAGTTCGCACGCTTCTTGTGGAGACTTCCCACCGCGCATCTGTTCCACGACGAAACTGCTTCCGCAGATCCGGATGATCTCTTCCCCCACACCCGTTGCACCAGCCGCACCCGCCAGATCGTCCACGTACAGCCCGGCACCGATGATCGGCGAATCGCCCACTCGTCCCGGAAGCTTGTACGCCAGCCCGCTCGTGGTGCAGACGCCGCCGAGGTTCCCCTTCTTGTCTTGCGTCAGCACCGTCACCGTGTCGTGGTTGTGCTCATCGACATTGATGTCCGACGGGTTGTCGCACGGGGCCGGTGGCTTGACTTCGCCCTTCTTGCGGAAGTCGGGGTGTTTCTCGAGCCATTCCTTGATGGCCTCGGTGGTGTACGGCACCTCCAGTGGGAACCCCTGCTGAAGCGCGAACCACTTGGCCGCCTCGCCGACCAGGAAAACGTGCGGGGTCTTTTCCATGACACGGCGGGCGAGCGCAGCGGGGTGCTTGATGTGTTCGACGGCCGCGACCGCGCCGCAGGAAAGCGTTTTGCCGTCCATCACGCACGCATCGAGTGTGAGCCGGCCGAGGCGGTCCGGCAGGCTGCCAAACCCCACTGAGGTGCGGACGCTGTAATCGTTTTCCACGGCCTGGGCACCGACCAGAGCCGCATCGAGAGCGGGTTCGCCGCGATTGAGCGACTTCAGGGCAGCTTCTGCAGCCACCTTCCCGAATGGCCAGGTGGCAATGACGATGGGGTCTGGCATGGTTCGGTTCGCGTGATTGGGGGCGGATCGTTAGTTCGCAAGCGAGCGTTACATGATCGGCAATCGTAAAAGAAATGGCGCAACAGTCGTCAGGAAATCCCGAACTTTGAGGAGATGAGATGTGAGCTGCACAAAAAACAAACCTGAGGATACGCCGGGGAAGGCGCGTCCTCAGGTTTGCTCAACGGAAGGCGAAAATTGACGATTGGCCCCATTCCAGCGAATCCACATACCGCCCCCGCGGTCAGGACTACGAGCCGGTTCGAAAGACAATGGATGAGTCCAAGATCAGGACACAGCCGGCAAGTTCGTCTGGCCTTCGACCTTCTGTTGATGCAATGGCAACAACTCTTGGCGGTAGATCGGCACATCCCGCGGCGCTTCAATCCCGAGTCGGATTTTGCCGCGGTCGATGTCGACCACCGTGATACAGATGTTGTCTCCGATGAAAATCTTTTCCCCGAGCTTGCGACTGAGTACTAGCATGGGGTTGTCCTCCGTTGAGCGCCAGTCGTCCTGAAAACGCTTTCCAATTCTACGCCACGAATCTCCGGAACACGGGAGCGAAGACGATTTGGGGAGCCCGCCTTTTGGATTGCCGAGCGCACGGTCGGCACAACGGGCGCACTCCCACCTTTTCTCGCCCCAGGATCCGCAATCTCATGTCCCCGTAATGCTTACGCTGCTCGCGGGGCGTCTAGAATGCCCCAAGTCGGCCTCCGGATCCAACTTACCCATTCTTCCAGAACAACCCCACCAAACAGACCTCAACCGGACACCTTGGGTTCGGAACATTTGTGACAGCGCGTTGTCACTGATCCCCAAAAGCGAATCCCACCCGTTTCCGCGGGTGGGATTCGTATGGAGTTGGAGTCGCCGCTTCCTGCGGCTCCAACTCATGGAGATTCCAACAAGGTCACGCGGCGACAGTCTGGGTCTTCAGGAACTCGTGCGGGCGGGAATCGCCAGCAAAGCGAGCGTCGGCGGGGTGGAACAGGGCCTGCTTGAGCTTGGCTCGCTGTTCGAGAACCGCGAGCTTTTCCGGCGTGCCAGGGGCGGCCGTCGTCGGAGCAGAAGGGAGCGGAGCGTTCCCCGAGAAGTTCCCGACGCCCCGCCGAGCATACTTGCTCGTGGACGGGAACAGTTCCTTGACCCCCGGCGTGTAGTAGCAGCTCCAGCACAGGCCTCGTGGGCGGTTGACCTTCGACTTCGAGCAGTGACGGCAAGTGGCAACCATGTCTGACTCCGCTTCGTATGGTTATGGCTTGTTGGTTTTGGAAGTTATTACGCTGCTGCGGTTTCCGTCTTCTCTTGCATCTCAACCACGGGGACAGCTCGTTCGATCGGCACGCGCTCGGCCAGAGCCAGTTCCACCTCGGCGAGCAGTTCTCGCCGCATCTCGGCTCGGGGAGTGTCATCGAACCAGTTCAAGAACCACCGGCACGCGGCGGGTTCGCCAAGTCGCTGATCAGCCTCGAAACACAGGCGGGCGAAGAACTCCTCGACCTGGCCAACCGTTTCGAGGTCGTCGCCTTGCCAACCGCAGAACCCGAGGGCACAGGCCGCTTCCACCGGCCAGTCCTGCACACACATGAGTGGAGGGGGGGTGGTCGTGCTCCCCTGAGTCAGTCGCGGATCATCGCTTTGCAGAGCGGCCCGCAGCGCCTCCAGACCAGAAGTCGAAACGACGGGCACAAACCCTTCCCGCCAGACCAAACGCCAGCTTTCCATGGTTGTTCCCTCCGCCTTTTCCCGGCTTTCGCCGGCCGTTTGCGTCTCACCCGGTTGGTGCTCAACTCCTCAGTTGCACCTGACACATGTACTTATACATCCGTTCACTATACCTGTCAACCGAGTCCGGGCGTTTTTTGCCACTTTCTTCCCCTCAAAGGCGGTTTCGCCCCAATTGTCGATGATAAATGTCCGTTGTTGGTGCGTTTAGATCGCACTAAATAGACATTTCTATACATTCAAACTTCGGCAACTGTGGAGTTGAATGAGCTGACATGGAGAGGCCTGGAATGTCCGATTCTCTCGTACAAGGACACCAGACTGATGAAGCACGTTCAAGGGGCGATCAAGCCTCTGAACACGCGTGTTTCGCTTGCCGTTATGGAGTAAGATGGGAGAAGTGAGCCTTCCCAGCAGAAGGTCTGGCACCGGTTCGCCCGTCACCCGACGCACGCGGTAGGACACCTATGCCACGCAAAATCGTGATCATCGCCGACCCGGGCATCGACACCGCGTTCGCGGTTGCCCTCGCGCTCAACGACCCCAATCTCGAACTGGTTGGGCTACTGCCAACTGCGGGAAATGTGAACGCCGAACAGGCCACGGCGAACGTACACACCCTCATCGATGTCATCGACCCGCCGAAGTGGCCGCGACTCGCGGCTGCCCTGCCCATCCGTTATGAATCGGATGGGCACGCCCTTCACGGCCCTGGCGGCCTCGGCGGCATCACGTTCCCGAGCGCAACACGGCACACGCTTCACCCAGCAGATAAAGTGCTGTGTGAATTGGCCCACGAGCATCCCCGGCAAATCACCGTCATCAACCTGGGACCACTCACAACGCTCGCTGCCGCGATCGACCGCGACCCCATCCTTCCAGTTGTGCTGGATCAGACTGTCATTGTGGGGGGTTGCTGGAATGTGCCGGGGAATGCTGGCCCTGTCGCGGAATTTCACGTTCATCTTGATCCCGAGTCAGCGAAGCGAGTCCTTCACGGCGAAATGCACCCTCTCATCATCCCTCTCGATGTGACGCGGAAACTCATCTTCTCTCCGTCGGACTTGCTGGAACTCCCGAACCCGGACTCGCGAACCTGTCAGTTCTTGCGCAAGATCGTGCCATTTGGCATCCGGGCGAGTTCCAATTTGTATGGGATTGAAGGGTTCCACCTGAAAGACGTTCTCGGAACGATTGCCGTGGCTGTCCCCGCACTTGTGTCGAGCGAGCCGCATTACGTGGATGTGGAAACTCGCGGCGAGTTGACCCGGGGAATGACAGTCGTTGATGCCCGACCTTCCCGAACGGCGACACCAAATTGTCGGGTGGCAACGGGCGTATCGGTTGCGGATGTCCGCGATTACATCGTGCGAACACTGAAGCAGGCAACGTAACCGGACTGCGCGCCCCTCCTCATGAAAGCGGCATGAGACTTGCGCCAAAGAGGCGTGACATGTGGGGTGGCTGGTGGCTACCATCTGAGGTGAGTGAGTCTGCTCTGTTTGAGGGGTCGCCATGCACCGCAGCAAGTTGGTCGCGTTAGTCGCACTACTTGGATTGGTCCTCATCTTCGACCCCGACCACACCACCGCGCAATTCGGTAAGCGAGACGGCGGCACCCCGGGTGGCTTCGGCCCTCCCGGCGGTGGTGGCCCCCCCGGTGGCTTTGGCAAGGGTGGGTTCAAGATGGACCCCGAGATGGCGTGGTCCATGCTCCAGCGTTCCACACAGAGTACCGGCGACACGATCGACCTGAGCAAGATGGACCCCCGAATGCGCGACTTCTCGCGGCAACGGGCGGAACGCGACGGAAGCATTCCCCTGCCCGACAGCGGCATCATGACGAAGTCCCAGTACCTCGATCACTTCGCACGTAGCGAAGCGGCCAAGGCCGCGAAGGCTGCGGCAGGTGGTGCCCCAGGCGGACCTCCCGGTGGCCCTGGCAGCTTTGGTGCTCCGATGGTGGTTACACTCGGTCCGGGCGGTCCCGCACCCGGAGGCCCAGCGCCGTTCGCTGGACCAGGTGGTCCGGGAGGTTTCAGTGCCCCTGGTGGTGGCGAGGATCGCGGCGCTCAACGTCTCAAGGAACAAGACAAGGACCGCGATGGGCGAGTCTCGTTCGCCGAGGCCGACGACAGGCTCAAGCAGAATTTCCAGGTGATTGACCGTAACGGCGACGGCCATGTCGATGTCGAGGAATATCGGGCGTACTACGCGAACCGTGACCGCGGTGGATCAAGCGGGCCTGCTGGGCCTGGCGGCGGATTCAACGGCGGCGGATTCAATGGCGGGAACTGGGGCGATCCAAACGCTGGCGGCTGGGGCAATCGCGATCGCAAGGACGAGAAAAAGGACACCGTTGAGCCGAAACCGGTAGCCATGCGATACGGCTATCTGCCCAAGGATCTGCCGGAGTGGTTCGACAAGTACGATGGCGACAAGGACGGACAGGTTGCCCTTCACGAATGGCGCAAGGCTGGCGACGAAATCGCCAAGTTCCTGGACATGGATCTTAACGGCGACGGATTGATTACGGCTGACGAACTCCTCCGGTTCAACCTGAAGACTGCTGAAGATGCCAAGATCGCTGCATTGAACGGCGAAGGTGGTGGTTCGGCCCGACCTGCTCCGTCGTTCGCGAGCGGTGGTCGCGGGCCAGGCTCTGGCGGGTTCTCGCTCCCAGGATCGACACCATCCGACAAGGCCAGCGCGACCAGCGACAAGGGCTCAGACAAGTCCTCCAAGGGTGATAAGCCCAACCCATTCCGCGAGGGTGGATTTGGCAAGAAACCCAGGAACTAATGCAGTGACTGTGTTATCCGCGTGTGCCTTGAGTTTTTTGGCGAGCCACCCCGGTTACGGGGTGGGTGCATTGCGAATCCGCTCGAAACCCACGCCGTAAGCGGGGCGAATCGCCAAAAATGCCACTTCCAACTGCCATCACACCTTCCGCTTTCGCGGTGCATTCCTGGTCCGTTTACTCGCGGGTTGCTTCCGAACCCACTTGATAAACGTCTCCAACTCCGGGGCACGCCGCAACTCTGCAAGCGTGGGGTAGAGCGATTCCAGTGTCCGATTCGTGAACGTCGCGTGAACCATCCCGTGGCACTGCGAACAGATCAACTCGATGTGTTCGGTCGTGCCGCCCCGGGACTTTGGTAGGCAGTGGTGTTTGGTCAGTCCCAATCGGGTGAATCCACGACCACACAGACCACAAGGCAACGGCTTCGCATCTTCGGACGGCATGATCGTCCTCCGCAGGCTATCCCGAACTGATACGATACACGGGAATTGGTTCGCGCCGATCCTCCGTTTCCGTCAAGGATTCCAGACATGAATGCACTGCTCATTCCGCTAGTCTTCACACTCGGGGCACAACCGGGCGACGACTGGAAGACGGCAGAAACCGCACATCTGAAAGACATCAGGCAGGTGACCGAGGGCTTCGTCCGTGCGGGCGAAGGTTACTTCTCGCCGGACGGTAAGAAGATCATCTTCCAGGCCGAGGAGAAAGACACCGGCAACCCGTTCTACCAGATCTTCGTGATGGAATTGGAGAGTAAGAAGTTCACCCGCGTCAGCCCCGGCATCGGCCGCACCACCTGTGGCTACTTCCACCCCAATGGCCAGCGAGTCATCTTCGCCAGCAGTCATAGCGACCCCGATGCGAAGAAGCACCAGGCAGCAGAGACCACACAGCGTGTGGAAGACGCAAAGAAAGGCGTTCGCCGGCGTTACTCGTGGGACTTCGACACGCACATGAAGATCTACGAGGCCGACCTCGACGGCGGGAACATCAAGTGCCTCACGCCCGACGCCAAGGTGTACACGGCCGAGGGGAGCTACTCCGCGGACGGCAAGAAGATCGTGTATTCCGCTGGGACCGCGGGCGACGTGAACCTGTTCATCATGAACGCCGACGGCACCGATCCGAAGCAGATCACCAAAGGAACGAAGTGCTACAACGGCGGCCCGTTCCTCAGCCCAGACGGCACGAAGGTCATCTTCCGCGCTGACCGCAAAGAGAAGGACAGGCTTCAGCTTCACGTGATTAACACGGATGGCACAGGCGAGAAAGCCCTGACG
Source organism: Planctomycetaceae bacterium (assembly GCA_013823135.1). Taxonomy (GTDB): domain Bacteria; phylum Planctomycetota; class Planctomycetia; order Gemmatales; family Gemmataceae; genus Gemmata. Next base: position 130,687 of record PNLP01000011.1, on the reverse strand, counting down.
ACTGACGACAAGTGGGTGTACTGGGCACCGTATTGGTTCAAGGACGGCAAGCACATCATCTACACCGCCGCCGACCACTCGAACGAACTCGCCCGGCCGAACTACGACTTGTTTTGGATGAACCTGGAGACCGGGAAGACGACGCGAATCACCCACGCCCCCGGTCAAGATGTGCTCCCCGTGTTCAGCCCCGATTACAAGCGGGTGATGTGGACCAGCAGTCGCGACGGCCGTTCGCCCACGCAACTGTACATCGCGGACTTCACGCTACCGAAAGAGTAGTGGAGTATTTGATGGAGCCGGCTCCTCAAAAGCCGGCTCTCTACAGCTGTGATTGGGTTTGTGTCTGCGATTTGACTTCTTCGGGCCGCACGTCCACCGAGACTCGCACGGTGTGTTGACCTCCGCCCAGAATCACACCCTTTAGCGGGCTGACATCTTCGTAGTCTCGGCCCCATGCGAGCAACACATATCGGTCGCCGGGAATCTGGTTATTGGTGGGGTCGAAGTCGATCCAACCCGCTTCGCCACAGAACACACTCACCCAGGCGTGCGTCGCGTCGGCCCCAACCAGACGCGGCTTGCCGGGAGGCGGTTGCGTTGAGAGATACCCGCTAACGTAGCGTGCCGCGAGGCCCAGCGACCGCAGACACGCGAGCATAAGGTGGGCGAAGTCCTGGCAAACACCACGGCGTTTTTCGAACACCTCGGCAACGGGGGTCGCGAGGTTCGTCGCGCGCGGATCGTAGATGAATTCCGAGTAGATCCGGCGAGTCAGGTCGAGAGCCGCTTCAACGATCGACTGCCCCGGCGTGAACCCGGGTGCGGCATAGGTGGCATACCGCGGGTCGGCTACGACGTAGCGGGAGTCGAACGCGTACTGGTAGGCATCGAGCCAGTCATGACTGCGGTCGAATCGCAGACGGTCGCGGACCGTTTCCCACGCGGGCGTGCTGAGCGGTGCCAGTTGTGGAACGCTCCACACCTCAACGCGATGCGAGACACTTACCGTCAACTCGCGGTGCTGTTCCTGGATCGTGAAGTAACTGATGGGGTTGCCGAAAAAGTCGATGCGGTCTTCGATCACGGCAGGGTCGGGAGTGATGCTCAGCACAGACTCATCGGCGCGTTGTCGGCTACACTCGCGGGGCACCAGGTGCGCGACGTTCTGGCACAGCGAGACGATCTCGCTGTAGTCGTAAGTCGTGTCGTGAGTGATCCGATAACGGATAATCGGCCAGACTCCTTCGGGATGCGGATTTCGGCGAGCGGGGGGCGTGAATCCTCTCGCCGAAATTACAGCCTGTCGCCGCTGTCGGCCCCGGTGCGGCGAATCGGCTCGGTGCTCGCCAGGTGCCGCGATGTTTGCAGGTGGCTCAGATATTGAAGGGTAATCGCGTCCGACAAAATCGGCAACCAGCCTCCGACGTGCTCCAGTAATTCGGCGAGCGCGGGCCGCTGACCATCCTGCACGGCGGCCAGACGTTCGGGTTCCGCCAACCGCACAGCGTTCAACGCAGCCAGCGCGAAGCGTTGTTCGGGTGCCCGCCCTGCCCCGCGTGCTGGTCGCGGTAGGTGATTTACGTCATCTTCGAGGGCTGCCAACTGCGACGCGAGCGAACGGGGATTCGACTCATCAAATACGATCAGGTCGAGGACCGCCTCGGCTCGCAGGCTGCTCATGTAGCGGCGGCGATAGGTCATCCCGCTGTCCGCGACTTCCAGGGCTGCATCAAGGATAGGCCCCTCGTGGGTCGTGGGGCTGACCATCGTTCCTTTCAGCATCGCGATGATGTGAAGGGTTCGTTCCAGTCGCCGGCCCATGTCGAGGAACCGCCAGCCTTCGGCACGGGTCATGCTCTCCACTGCCAACCCACCGAATGCCGAGAGTGTGATGACCGTGCGGTTTAGCAGGTCCAGCACATCGGCCGGGGTTGGACCATCCTCGCCATAGGAATACGGGTCGGTCGGGAAGTCGATCAACCCGCTGAGCACTCGCCACATATCGATCGAAATGAGGTCGCGAACGATGCTGGCGACCCGCAACAACGCCCGGACTGCTGTCGCGAGGCTACCGGAATGGGTCGGGTCGAACACGGCCCGGAACACGCTCGCTTCCGAGTTCAGCGTGCTGTTCGCCGGCAGCGTGTTCGGCTCGCAAGTAAGCATCATCGTGCGAAGCAGAGCGGGGAGTTCCGGCACATCGGCGAAGCCGCTCCGCTCGGCCAACCTCACCACGATGCCGCGAAGCAATCGGGTTGTTCCCTCGGCCCGTTCGGCATAGCGTCCGAGCCAGAACAGGTTGTCGGCCGCGCGACTTGGAAGGTCGCCGCCAGCGCGGGTCAGTTCCACGCGACTGTTGGAAGAGAGTAGGCTGAAATCGCTGACGGGGCCGTCTGCCAGCACCCACGTGTCCTTGCTCCCGCCGCCCCGCTGCATCGACACGACCATCGTGTCGGCCGACGCACTGACGCGGGTCAGCCCGCCAGGCATCGCCTTGAAACTATCTCGGTGGGCGGTGAGGTAGGCACGGAGGACCATCTTGCGAGGAACAAGTTTACCGCCGTCCATAATGGGGGTCGTGGACAGATCGAGTCGGGACTGTGCGACGTACTCGTGGGGGTGGGCCTTCAGTCGGGTTGCAAGTGCCGATTGATGTTCGGTTGAGAGATCGGACGGGAACACAGGTTCCATCCGCATCGCGGGGAACACCGGTTTCACGACCATGTCTGCGAGGTGGTCGAGAACGTACCGCAGCGAATCCGGGTCACCACACCACCAGGTTGGAACCGATTCGAGCTTGAGGTCTTCGCCGAGGAGTTCGCGACACAACCGCGGTAGATACGCCAGGAACGCGGGTGTTTCGAGGACGCCGGTACCGAGTGCATTGGCGACAGCCACGTTCCCACTGCGCACCGCGTGCATCAACCCCGGCACCCCGAGGAACGAGTCCGGACGCAGTTCGAGCGGGTCGCAAAAATCGTCGTCGAGCCGGCGGAAGATCACATCGACTTGCTGAAGACCGCCAAGCACCTTCAGAAAGACGCAGTTATTGCGAACGGTGAGGTCGCCACCTTCCACAAGCGTGTAGCCGAGGTATCGTGCGAGGTAAGCGTGCTCGAAGTACGTCTCGTTGTACGGCCCCGGCGTGAGCAGCACGATCCGGGGATTCTCACGGTTGCGTGGAGCAATCGCCCGGAGCGTGTCGCGGAACGCCTGAAAAAATGGGGCAAGGCGGTAGACTTGACAATCCCGGAAGGCTTCCGGGAGAGTGCGTGTCATCACGATGCGATTTTCGAGTGCGTACCCGGCACCGGAGGGAGCCTGCGTGCGGTCACCAAGCACCCGCCAGTTACCGTCGGCTCCCCGACCGAGGTTCGCGGCGTAGAGGTGCAGGTATCGGCCATCGGGAACCTTGACGCCGTGAGCGGGTCGGAGGAACCCCGGGTTTGGGAAGACAAGTTCCGGTGGGATCAAGCCCGCGTGAAGCAGGCGATGAGGGCCATAGAGATCGGCCAGGATGAGTTCGAGGAGTTTCGCCCGCTGTACGAGACCGGCTTCGAGTTGGGACGCTTCAGTCGGCGCAATCAGAAGCGGAATCGGGTCAAGCTGCCAGGGTCGCGAGATGCCACGCGGGTCGCCATAGACGTTGTAAGTGACGCCGTTATCGCGAATGAGATGTTGGGCGTCGCGCCAGCGCCGGCTCAGTTCCGCCGGGCTCAGTTCTTCGAGTGATTCGAAGAACCCGTTCCAGTGCGGCCGCGGGGTGCCGGACGGATCGGCCGCCTCGTCGTACCCTCGGAGCGGTGAGTTGTACGCCGGCCGACCGGGCTTTGGTGCCGGTTGGTTGTCGGGCGGAGATGGCGAGAGGCTGATAGGCATCCTAATGCGCAGTGATTTAAGGCGAGCGGGGCAGCGTCAGTCCCCGGTTGGGTAGGTCTTTGCAATAACTCGGGGGGCTGACGCCCCCCGCTCGCCAAGACTCCTCTTATTCTACCACACCAACCGTGGCGCGGCTCGCCACGGGTTCTGTGACAGGCATGGCCTGACGGTGCAACACGGGTTCCGGTTTACGAAGGTCGAGCGTGTGCGGGAACTCGGGGTTAACTTCCAGTGGTGGCACGCTAACCGAACCCGGGGTGTGCCCGAATGCGAAAAATCGCGCAACCCGACGACTCTCGGCAGCAAGAGCGTTTACCGGGAACTGCTCGTCGGCACGGCCACCGGGGTGAGACACGTGATACGTGCAACCGCCGATGCTGCGGTCGTTCCAGGTGTCCAGCACGTCGAACACGAGCGGGGCATGCACAGGAATCGTCGGGTGCAAGCAACTCGGCGGCTGCCAGGCCCGGAACCGCACGCCCGCGACATACTCGCCGTTCGTGCCAGTCGGGTGCAACGGAACCCGCCGGCCGTTGCAGGTGACGATGTGTCGCGAGTCGGTCAGACCTCGCACCTTCACCTGAACGCGTTCTACCGACGAATCGACATAACGGGCTGTTCCGCCTCCACCGTTTTCTTCACCCAGAACGTGCCACGGCTCAATCGCCGTGCGTAGTTCGAGATTCACGCCGCGGTGAGTGACTGCACCGAGCAGCGGGAAGCGGAACGAGATGTGCGGGGCGAACCACGCCGGATCAATCGCGTACCCGCCACGGCTGCGAATTTCCGCAATCGCATCGCCGAAGTCTTCCTCGACGAAGTGCGGCAGCATGAACCGGTCGTGCAGTGCCGTGCCCCAGCGAACGAGTTTGTGATCGTAAGGCTTCCGCCAGAACCACGAGACCAGCGACCGCAAGAAGAGTTGCTGCGCGGAACTCATCTGGGCGTGCGGCGGCATCTCGAACGAGCGCAGTTCCAACAGACCGCGACGCCCCTCGGCGGAATCGGGGCTGAACAACTTGTCGATACAGAACTCGGCACGGTGCGTGTTACCGGTGACATCCACGAGAAGGTGGCGGAACAGTCGGTCCACGAGCCACGCTGGGACGTGCTCGCCTCGCGACTTCTCGACCTGACCAAAGGCGATTTCGATCTCACGCAGTGCGTCGTGGCGAGCCTCGTCCATTCGCGGGTGCTGGCTGGTCGGCCCGACGAACAACCCGCTGAACAGGTACGACAGCGACGGGTGATTCACCCAGAACGACACGAGACTCTTGAGCACATCCGGGCGCCGAAGGAACGGGCTGTCGGAAGGGGTCGATCCGCCGAGCACCATGTGGTTGCCGCCACCGGTGCCGGTGTGCCGGCCGTCGATCATGAACTTTTCGGCCGTGAGCCGGGTCAGTCGCGCTTCTTCGTACAGCGTCGTCGTGATGTTCACCAACTCGTCCCACGAGTCGGCCGGGTGCATGTTCGCCTCGATCACACCGGGGTCGGGGGTGATCGAGAAGTGGTTCACGCGATGGTCGGACGGCGGGCGGTACCCCTCGATCAACACCGGCATCTTGAGCTGTGCCGCGGTCGTCTCGATGGCCGCAACGAGTTCGAGGTAATCTTCCAGGTAGCGGGCCGGCGGGACGAACACGTAGAGTTTGCCGTCTCGCGGCTCGACGCAAAGTGTCGTGCGGACGATTGGCCCGGCGTATGGGTTCGGGGCATCGCCCTGGAACCCCGCGGCCGTTCGTTTCGTGCCATTACCATTCGAGGAGAAACCGTAGTAGTCGCCGCGATTCGCACGATCCGTTTCCGGACCGGCACCGGAGCCGGATTCACCGAGGAGAGGCGTCACCCCTCGCGTCTGAAGTCGGGTGAACGCAGGCAGTGTGCCGCGAGGCGCGAACGGGTCGCGTTCCTCCATGAATTGCCGGGCGTTCGGGTCTTCCCAAAGCACCGAGTCGAGCGGCAGGCGGAAGCCCATCGGGCTGTCGCCGGGGATCAGGAACAGGTGCTCTTGCCGCAGGAACCACGAACTGGATTCCCACTTCGAGCCGGGACCGAACGCCTTCCGCAACGGCAGCGCGTGACCAACGGTGGAGCCGAGTTTCTGGGCGAACACCTTGGCGATCCGTTCCCGTTCCTGGGGATCATCGACGTTGCTCTTGAGCGGATCGACGTTCGAGGGCAAGCGGCGTTCACGCCACATGTAGTAAAAGGAGTCCTCGAAGCCGGGCATGATGTACTTGGTCGAAACACCCAGGTTTTCTGCAAGCGTGGCGATGAACCGCTCGGAGTCTTTGGCCGTGTACCCGTACCGGGTGGCCTCGTCTCCCACCAACTCGGGGTCGGACCAGATCGGCTCGCCGTCTCGCCGCCAGTAACAACCAAACGCCCAGCGCGGCAGTTGCTCGCCGGGGTACCACTTCCCCTGCCCGAAGTGCAGCAAGCCCTGCGGGCCGAAGCGATCGCGGAGCCGCTTCAGGAGCAATTCACCCTGGCGGCGTTTCTTCGGCCCGAGCGCGGCGATGTTCCACTCGGGGGCTTCGCGGTCGTCGATGCTCACGAAGGTCGGTTCGCCGCCCATCGTGAGCCGCACGTCCCACTCGCGGAGGTCCACGTCGATTTGGCGACCGAGCGAGTCAATCGCTTCCCACTGCTCCGGGGTGTAAGGTTTGGTAACTCGCGGAACCTCTTTGATCCGCGTGACCGACATGCTGAACTCGAACCCCTCCTCGACCTTGTCGTCCTCGACATCGAGCCGCTTCGACCAGGTGAACGAGCCGTTGACCGGCGCGGCCGATTGCGGGTCGGCAGTGCAGGCCAGCGGAATGTGACCCTCGGCCGTGAGCAACCCGGAGGTGGGATCGAGCCCCACCCAGCCCGCGCCAGGAACGTAGACTTCCGTCCATGCGTGCAGGTCGGTGAAATCGGCCTTCGGGCCTTCCGGTCCGCCATCGAGGGGTTTCTCGTCACTCACGAGTTGAATCAGGTAGCCCGATACGAACCGGGCCGCGAGACCAAGATTTCGGCATAACTGTACGAGCAACCACGCTGAGTCACGACACGACCCGCGACCGCAGTCGAGTGTGTACTCCGGCTCCTGAACGCCGGGTTCCATCCGGATCACATAATCCACAGCCTTGTTGACGACCTGGTTCAAGCTCACGAGGTAATCGTTCATCGGCACGCCGGAGCGGCGTTGAGCCTCGATCATCTCCTTCAACCGCGGGCCGACAGGTAGCGTTTCGAGGTACGGCGTGAGTTCACGAGCCAGCGTCTCGTCGTACTTGAACGGATACTTCTCGGCGTACTCCTCGATGAAGAAGTCGAACGGGTTGATGGTGGTCAGGTCGGCAATCAGATCGACGGTAACGGTGAGTTCGTTGGCGGGTTTCGTGAAAACGAGCCGGGCGAGATAGTTGCTGTACGGGTCTTGTTGCCAGTTGAGGAATTGCTCGGAGGGCTCAACCTTGAGGGAGTAGCTCAGGATGGGTGTGCGGGCGTGCGGGGCGGGCCGGAGTCGCACGACGTGCGGCATCAGCGTGACAGGTCGGTCGTATTTGTACTTCGTGACGTGATTCAGTGCGACGCGGATGCCCATGGTGTTCCTCAGATGCAGTACATTGTGGCGAGCGGGGGACATCAGTCCCCCGGTGGCGGTTTCAAGACAACCGGGGGACTGATGTCCCCCGCTCGCCAACATCAGTCGTTACTTCTGTGTCTGTGTCAGCGTGCCGAGCGTCTGCGTCTGGGTCTTCCCGTCCTGGGATTGAGTTGGCTCCTTCCGTAGCGGAATCACCTCGGCTGCAAAGAACGTCGCGTTGATCGCATCACCAATCGTGTGAACGGTGTCCACAACGTGCGTGAGCGACTCGTGCAACCCTTCTCGGACGATGGTAGATATCGTTCGGGCCTCAAGCCATGCGAGCAGGTCAGAGATTGACTTCTCCGCAAGCGTTGCAGCCCTCCCAATCGGATTACCCGCTGCAGCCGTCGCAGCGCCCTCGCACTCCCACAGGCAACGCTTGATTGATCGAGGGAATTGCTCATCAAAGATCAAGAATTCGGCGACAGCCGACCCCGGGTCGATTGGCGACTGGCGAGGCTTCTTGTGGAAGGGTTCGTACCCCGAGCAGCTCATCAGGATGGCGACCCAGTGGGCGTTGTCGATCGGGGTGCCAATGTCTTCCATCTTGGGAAGCATCGTGTGATACTTCACGTCCATGACGCGCGCCGTTTGAGAGGCGCGTTCAAGGTAGGTTCCCAGCTTGAAGAACTCCCAGGGGTCGCCGTGACTCATGGTCGTGTCGGCGATCCCGTGGATCAATTGGTTGATCCGCCGCACCTGTGCATAGAACTCGTGGCGGTTGCTGTCGTAGGCCTCACGCCCGGCGGTGCCCTGCATCCAGAGGTGATAGTAGTTGAGCCGTTCCCACATCTCGCCCGAGATCACTTCGCGGATAATGCGGGCATTCTCACGAGCCCAGAACAACGATGAGATAATGCTGAAGGGGTTATCCCGATCCCAGGTCATGTATTCCTGGATGTTCTCGGCGGTCGGCTCTTCCTTGTAATCGTGGATACCGGAGATGATGAGCAGCGGCTTCCACTGTTGTTCGACCGGTACGTGGAAGTCGAGGAGGAGGGTTCGGTTGACCTCCAAAACTCGTGAGGTGTTCTCAACCCGTTCCAGGTATCGAGCCATCCAGAAGCATTGTTCCGCAACGCGGGATATCACGCGAACTCCCCTCAGAACCGCAGTAAGTTCAGGACGAGAGTGGGAGACAAGGAGAGGGGGAGACAGGGAGTTAAACCAGTTCTTCCTCTCCCACCCTCCCCTTCTCCTTGTCTCCCACACGAACCAATCCGCATTCGGAGTTAGTCAACAACCCACGTATCCTTGCTCCCGCCGCCCTGGCTGGAGTTGACCACCAGCGACCCCTTCGTCAGTGCCGTGCGGGTGAGGCCGCCGGGCAGCACCCAGGTCGTCTTCCCGCTGATGATGTAAGGCCGAAGATCGACGTGCCGGGGGGCAGTCCCTTCTTCGGTCCAGGTCGGACACGTGCTGAGCGTCACGACTGGCTGGGAAATGTAGTTTCGTGGGTTCTCGCGGATCTTCGCGGCGAACTCCGCACGCTGGGCGGCGGTGCTGCTCGGCCCCATCAACATGCCGTAACCGCCCGACTCGTTCACGGCCTTCACGACCAACTCTTCGAGGTGGTCGAGCGTGTACTTCAGGTCGGCGGGGCGGGCACAGATGTAGGTTGGGACGTTTTTCAGGATCGGCTCTTCGCTGAGGTAGAACCGGATCATGTCCTCGGTGTAGGGGTAAACCGCCTTGTCGTCGGCCACGCCGGTACCGACGGCGTTGGCGAGCGTGACGTTCCCCGCACGATAGGCGCGGAACAGACCCGGAACGCCTAGCAAGCTATCGGGGCGGAACGCTTCGGGGTCAAGGAAATCGTCGTCGAGCCGGCGGTAAATCACATCCACCTTTTGCGGCCCGCGAGTCGTCTTGAGGTAGACCGTGTCGTCCTGAACGAACAGGTCCGGGCCGAAGACCATCTCGACGCCCATGTGCCGGGCGAGGAAACTGTGCTCAAAGTACGCCGAGTTGTACTGCCCGGGCGACAACACGACGACGTTTGGCGGGGTGTTCGCACCTTCGCAGACAACCGAGTTGAGCGCCTCACGCAACCGCTGTGGGTAGTCCTCGACACGCTTCACGCGGATGTCGGCGAAGAGTTGCGGGAACACCTTTTTCATCACGGTTCGGTTTTCGAGCACGTAGCTCACACCGCTTGGCGTGCGGCCGTTGTCTTCGAGCACGAGGAACTGCCCGTCCGCGTCGCGGATCAGGTCGGTCCCACAAATGTGGATGTAGACGCCACCCGGCGGCGTGAAGCCGATCATCTCGGGGCGGAAACCCTTCGATCCGAGAACCAGATCCTCGGGGATGACCTTCTCTTTCAGGATTCGTTGTTCGTTGTAAACGTCGTGGAGGAACATGTTCAGCGCCTTGATGCGCTGCACGAGCCCCTTCTCGAGTTCAACCCATTCCTTCGCCGGGATCATGCGAGGGATGAGGTCGAACGGGAAAATCTTCTCCGTGCCACGACGGTCGGAGTACACCGAAAAGGTGACGCCCTGATTCACGAAGGCGAGATCGGCGTTCGTCCGTTTGGTGTGGAACTCGTTGAGGAATAGCCGCCCGAGTCGCTCGACGAGAGTCGAGCAGTGATCATGTGGGTCGCCCACGCGATTGAACAACTCATCCCACGCGGTCGAGTGTGGAGTGTAGTTGTCGAAGAGTTTCGCGATTGTCGCGGCACTCCCATTCAAACTGCGAGACAAACCAGGTGTAGTGAGAGTGGTTGTCACAGGTTTCCTGCCCCCGGTCCAGTTCGGTATGCCCATATATCGGGCACGATTGCGACATTTTCGTGCAGACTAAGAGTCGTTGGCGTCAGATTCTGGGTGTAACCCAGTCAGAGCAATTCGAGTGCCCAACTCCAGTGAGCGTTTTCGCGGCGGAAGTGGCCGAGTTCTGCCACGTGAGTCAGATCGGTGAAATGCGATCAAACAGTCAAGTTGACTTAGCCCAATTGAGGGAGTTCGGACATCGGTTCGAGGAACGAGGTTGTGGCAATCTCCTTCAGGAAGTTGGCGTCACTGGAAAAACCGTTGCGACCGATCATGAATTCTCTCTCACATATGAGGTTTCCAGGGAATCATTTGATCAGGTTGAGCGTTTAAGTTGGTGTGTAGTGTTACAGCACATCGTTTGGGAACAGAACACCATACTTGACTCGGGAGGACTCAAATGCGTTCGCGCCTCGGTTTGGGGATTCTGCTTGCGGGGATCGTCGGCATCTGTGGCAGTGTGGGTGGGTTGCACTCCGCACCAGCCCTGGCCGCGGCACCGAAAGCGGACAAGGTTCCGAGCTTCAAAGCCGATGTGATGCCGATTCTCACGAACTCCTGCGTGAATTGCCACAGCGATAAGAAGAAGAAAGGCGGGGTGGACCTTAGCTCTTACGACTTCGTGATGAAAAGCGTGAAAGCCAACGATCCGGACAAGAGCCGGTTGGTGAAATCGGTCCTGGGCCAGGGCGCGAAGTTGATGCCCCCCAAGAAGGGGCTCCCCGAAGGGCAGGTCGCAATTCTGAAAGCCTGGATCGCTGCCGGTGCCAAGAACGACTGATTGGCCAGATAACTGCTTGCCTCCTCAAACCCCGCGTCAATTGACCTGGGGTTCTTTTTTGCTCACCCACGATTGCGATTGACCAGCCTGACACGAACACGTAGCCTACCAACATGATAAACATGATGATCTAGTTTCCTGGCCCGAGGTTCCACGATGTGGGCACGGCTCCTGATCGGGTTTGTCGCAGTTTACATTGTCGGGGCAGGCATCTGGGTGGCTGCGTCTGGCTTCGCGCGAAATGAGCAGTTGCTCAACGTGGCATGCGACCCCACTCGTGAACTCTGGCACGACGTGAACGCCGGCTTTATCGCCCATTACGAGCGGGAAACGGGCGTCAAGCTCTTCATCCGCCAGTCCCACGGCGGCTCGGGTAGCCAGGCGCGTGCTGTGATCGACGGCCTTCCCGCCGACATCATTTCTCTGGCACTCTGGACGGACACCAACGCGGTTCGGAAGGCGGGTTTGCTCGATCCCGACTGGGAGAAGCGTTACCCGAACCGCTCACTGCCCTACACCTCCACGATCGTCTTTGTCGTGCGGAAGGGGAACCCCAAGAACATCCGCGACTGGGCCGACTTGACCCGCTCGGATGTGGAGATCGTCACGCCCAGCCCGAAGACCTCAGGGAACGGGAAGTGGAGCTTTCTTTCCATGTGGGGATCGGTGATCTGGCGTGGCGGCAGCGAAGCTGACGCTCGCGACTTCGTCACGAAGGCGTATCAGCGGGTGCCCGTGCTCGACGCTGCCGCTCGCGCGGCCACGATGACCTTCGCACAAAAGGGGATCGGCGACGTTCACCTGACCTGGGAGAACGAGGCGCACCTGGAAGTAAAGGAAGCCGAAGGGAAGCTCGAGATCGTGCACCCTGGGGCGAACACGCCGGGTGGCGCGATCAGCGTTTTGGCAGAACCACACATTGCAGTCGTCGATGCGAACGTGAAGCGGAAGGGGACGGCTGCGATCGCCGATGCGTACATGCGTTACCTGTACACTCCCGAAGCGAAGAAGTTGATTGTGAAGAACTATCACCGGCCAAGTGAGCCGGAAGCACTCGCCAAGGCCGACCCCGAACTGTACGCCGAGTATCAGACGCTGTTTCCGAAGATGGCTCTCCACGAGGCAACATCGCTCGTACCCACCAAGAGTTGGGACGAGGTTCAGAAGAAGTTCTTCGCGGAAGGCCAGATCTTCGACCAGATCCAGGCCGCAGGCCAGAAGAAGCAGTGAGTATTCGCTTGGCCGCGACCCGAAGGGAAGCGTGTCCGCTGACGAAGTGGAGATTGCATGAGTGGGGTGAGTCGTCGGGCGTTGCCGGGGTTCGGGCTTGGGCTGGGGTACACCATCACGTACCTGACGCTGCTGGTTCTGATTCCCCTCGCGGCCTGTCTGGTGAAAGCCGCGTCGCTCGGCCCAAGCGAGTTCGTCGCCGCAGCGTGGACGCCCCGAGCGGTGGCCGCGTACAAACTCACGTTCGGGGTCTCCTTCGCCGCCGCTGCCGTGAACATCGTCCTTGGCCTGATCGTAGCCTGGACGCTCGTTCGCTACGAGTTCCCAGGCAAGCGGTTAGTCGATGCCCTCGTGGATGTGCCCCTCGCGTTGCCGACAGCAGTGGCCGGCCTGGTCTACGCGAGCCTGTACGTTCCGAACGGCTGGATCGGGCAATTCCTCACACCACTCGGCATTGAGGCTGCGTACTCCCGACTTGGCATCGTGTTGGTACTGGTCTTCACCGGGTTCCCGTTCGTGGTACGAACCGTGCAACCCGTCCTCGAGGATCTGGACGCCGAGACCGAAGAAGCCGCGTCGGTACTGGGCGCCTCGCGCTGGCAGACATTCCTCCGCGTGATTCTGCCGACACTCATCCCGCCGGCACTCACCGGTTTCGCACTGGCTTTCGCACGCGGACTAGGCGAATACGGCTCGGTCATCTTCATCACTAGCAACAAAATCTTCGAGACCGAGATCGCCCCGATGTTGATCATGGTGCGGCTCGAAGAGTACTCCTACGCCGAGGCCGCCGCCATCGCGACCGTGCTGCTCGGGATCTCGTTCGTGTTGCTGGCCGCGATCAATTACCTCGAATACCGGAGCAAGCGGAATGTCGGCTGAATCCGCACTCGCCAGCGGCCAACCCACACCCGCTGCGGTCTTCCAGGCAGCGCCGCTCCGTCGCGCGACCCGCGACCCGTGGTATGTCCGCTGGACGCTCATAGGGCTCACGCTCGGCATCGTCGGGTTGCTGATCGGCGTGCCGCTGGCGTCCGTGTTCGCTCAGGCGACCGCGAAGGGTCTTGGGGTGTACTGGAACAACCTCATCGCGAACTCCGACACGCGGCACGCGATCTTCCTGACGATGATCGTCGCGCCGGTCGCGGTCGCCCTGAACGTGGTTTTCGGCGTGGCGGCGGCGTGGTCCATCGCTCGCTTCAGGTTCCGCGGCCGTGGTCTCCTCATCACGCTGATTGACCTGCCGTTCTCGGTGTCGCCTGTGGTTGCCGGGCTCATGTTCGTTTTGATCTTCGGCATGCAAACAGAATTGGGCCTCTGGCTTCGCGATCACGGCTATCAGGTGATCTTCGCGCCGCCGGCACTGGTGCTGGCCACGGCGTTCGTGACGTTCCCGTTCGTGGCTCGCGAATTGATTCCGGTACTGGAAGCTGTTGGCCCGGATGAGGAACTCGCGGCGCGAAGCCTGGGTGCGAGTGGCTGGCAGTTGTTCTGGTGGATCACGGTGCCGAACATCAAGTGGGGCTTGCTGTACGGCGTGATCCTGTGCAACGCCCGCGCGATGGGTGAGTTCGGTGCGGTGTATGTGGTCTCGGGCCGGATCGAGGGCCAAACCGACACGATGCCGCTGCGGGTGCAAAAGCTGTGGGAAGGCTCGGACAATCCCGCCGCGTTCGCGCTGGCCTCGGTGCTGACGATGCTGGCTCTGGTGACGCTGTTGCTGAAGGTGCTGATCGAACCCAAGGTCCGCGCCGACACGGAACCCGCCGGCAAGAACGCCGACGGGGAATAGGCTACTTTCACTCCCGCGGTCGCGTGGTTAAGATGGGATTCACTGAGTCCCTTCGGAGCGTCACTTGGACACAACTGGAACTTTGGACACCGTTCGCGCCTGGCCAATGGAAGATCAGCTGGAACTCGTTTTCCGTCTCTGGGATCAGATCGCCGATTCTGGATGGCGTCCGACACCCAGCCCAGAATTGCTTGCTGAACTCCAACGCCGTCTCGCGGCCCACGATGCCGACCCCAGTCGGGCTCTGACATGGGAACAGGTGGTCGCCCACGCTCGACGGCCACGGTGATGCCGCCAGCAATCTACCTACCCGAAGCCGGCGACGATATCGCCGACGCGCGCGCCGGCTACGAAGCCCGAGCGACCGGTTTGGGGGACCATTTCCTTGAAGCGGTACACAGGGCAGTCGTCAGAATTGAGGGGAATCCACTTCTATACGGTGAGATTGCTCCTGGCATCCGGGCCTGTCTGACTCGCCGCTTCCCGTTCGTGGTGTACTATCGCGAAGAACCGAATCAGGTCGTGGTAGTTGCTGTTCGCCACGGTCACGATGATCCGGCAATCTGGCAGAGCCGAGTTGGGGAGTAGTGATGCGAGTTGCTGGAGAACGAGTCAAGCGGACGCGATTGATCCAGACGACGCAGTACGTTGTTGCAATGGAGGTCGAGGCCGTAATCCCGACGGACGACACGAGCGAGCCGTGCTACGAGGCCGAGACGGTGCAACTGCTCCGACAAGTACGGGAACATGCAGAACACAGTGACGAGACGTGGCTCAGGCAACACGGCAAGGTATACGTTGCCGCCGAGGTTGCCTGAGCGTTCCCTCGCAATCGGTCACGCCTCGGCGAGGCAGTCGCGGAGGAAGCGGACGCCGTGTTCGATGTCTTCGAAGCGTTCCACCTGCGTCCCCACTTCTCGCTCAATGCACAACGCCCCACGATAGCCGATCTTCTTCAGTGCCTTTACGAACGCCTTGGTGTTCGTCTGCCCGCGGCCCAGAGGAACCTCCTCGCCCCACGTTCCCTTCGTCGTTGGGCGGTTCGCATCCTTCAGGTGAACGCTGCGGATGAAGGGTGCCAGTAATTCGACCGCTTTCAACGGGTCGTCCATGTCGTAGAGCAGCATGTTCGCGGGGTCGAAGTTCACCATCAGGTTCGGGCACTTCAGGTCCGTCAGTGTTTGGCGCAGCAGTTCGCTCGACTCCTGACCCGTCTCGAACGCCACCGTGATGCCAGCCTGTTTGGCCAGTTCCGAGACGTGTGCCAGCGTGTCGAGGAACGGCTTGCGGGCCGGGTCGCCGGAGTGTGGCAGGAAACCCGCGTGCAACATAATGTCGGTCAGGCCGAGTTCTTTCGTGCGAGCCAGCCCCCACTTGAAGCGTTCGAGTCGCTCGGGTCGAGTGGCGGGGTCGCCGAACCCGCCGGTCTTCTCGATGGTCTGGGGTGATGTGTAGTCTTCGCCGGGGAAGCCCAACATGCAACCGCTCATGCGAAACCCGGCTGCCTTCGCAGCAGTGGGCATGCTGTCGCCTTCGTTCCAGGAGGCGTGGTGAGGGTCGCCGCAGGCAATCTGAACCACGTCGATCCCGAGTCGGTCGAGGAACCCTTTCAGTTCCGGGATGCTGGTGACCTGAAGCGACCAACTGCAAACCCCAATGGTGAGCGGCTCAATGGCCATGACTTGCGACTCCTTGGTGTTGTGGCTGTTGCGTGGGTGATTGTACCCGCGACGATCCCCCAACGCGAGTGTCCGACGTGAGGGGCACGTGTCGGGGTGCCGGACAGTACACTCGTGTGAACACTCGCCAGACGAGGCAGATCAGACAATCTGTAAAACCATAAATGACATGGCTTTGCGGGATGTTACAAAGATTCGGGACAGTTCGGCGTGGCGATTGCATTAGGATGAGACACGCCCGCAAGGATTCATGAGCTTCTCAGCAACGTCAACACCAAATCAGGCTCCACTTTGCCCAGGAGCGCGGTTTGGGGTCGAGGACGGCGCGATCGCCCACGTGCCGTCCTCCCCCAATCCGTTTCATTGCGACCACTCCCAATCACGTTCCGGAACGCCGGGCTTCCAACTCCTGCCAGCGTGCGAACAGCTTCTCGACCTTGGCTTGTGCCTCTTCCAGCGCCCGACAGGCGGCGGTCATCGCAACATGATCGGAAGGGGCGACGCGCGACACTTCCGCCTCGCGCGTGGCAACGACGGCCTCCGCTGCCGTGATCGCCGCCTCGATACCATCCCACTCCTGCTGCTCTTTATAACTCAGCTTCTTCGGCTTCGCGATCGCTGCTGCCGTTGCCGCCTTTGCGGTCGCTGTTGCGGCCTTGGTCTGCTCGACGTTACTCCGTTCGTAAGCCGTGAGCCACTGGTTCACGTTCCCATACGACGACGCCCCCCCGCGACCGTCGAGGCCGATCACCTCCGTACAGAGGCGGTCCATCAGGTCGCGGTCGTGCGTGACGAGCACCACGGCACCGGGGAATTCGGCGAGGCTCTCTTCCAGCACTTCGAGCGAGGCGATGTCCAGGTCGTTGGTCGGTTCGTCGAGGAACAGGACATCGGCGGGCTTCAGCATCAGTTGTGCGATGCGAACGCGGGCCTGCTCGCCGCCGGAAAGCGCGCTCATCTCCAGGTTCAACTGCTCGGCCTTGAACAGGAACCGCTGCGCCCACGCAGCGACGTGCAACTGACGGTCGCCGAACGTGACGTGCTCGCCGTTGGGGGAGAGTGCTTCACGCAACGACTGCGTCAGGTTGAGCGCGGCCCGGCCTTGCTCGAACATCACCATTCGCAAGCCTTCGGCACGGGTGACCACGCCGGTGTCGGGGTCGGTCTGCCCTGCGAGCACACGCATGAGCGTGCTCTTTCCGCTGCCGTTGGGGCCGAGCAAGCCGAGCTTCGTACCGGGGCTCAGCATGAGATCCAGGCCGCTGAACAGTGGCCGCCCGCCGAGCGACTTGCTGATGCCGGTCGCGGTCAAGAGCTTTCGCGTTTGCCGACCCGTGCCCGAGAAGTCGATCCCCGCGACACCCGCGGCTGCGGTGCGGTAGTTGAGGTCCGCAAGTTCTCCGCGTCGTGCGCCAGCCGCCTCGATTCGAGAACTCGCTTTGCGAGTTCTCGCCTGGGCCTTGTGCCCGAGCCATTCGGTTTCGCGCCGAACCTGGTTCGCCACCGCGGCCCGCTGGCGATCCTGGGCTTCGAGGAACTCGTCGCGACGATCGGCGAAGTCGTCGTACCCCGAGGCCACGCGAAAGGCCCCGCCGGGGTAGATGCGGCTGACTTCGAGAATCTCGTCGGCGATCGCCCGGAGGAACGCCCGGTCGTGGGTCGCCGCGAGGTAGCCGAACGGCGCACTACGAAGGAGTCGCTCCAGCCAAATGACGCCGGGCAGGTCGAGGTGGTTAGTGGGCTCGTCGAGGAGGAGCAGATCGGGCTTGCGGGCGAGCTGGCGAGCGACCGCCAGCCGTTTCCGCCAGCCGCCAGACATGTTCTCCGCGAGTTGATCGTGGTCGGCGAACCCGACCTGTGTGAGCGTGATCGCGGCCTGCGTTTCGCGTTCGTGTTCTTCGAGGTGATCGTCGGCCAGCGCCGCGATAATGACCTCGCGTGCGGAAAGCCCCGCAGGAAAAACGTCGTCCTGCGGGATGTACCCGATGCGGACCCCGCGGCGCGACGTGATGTTCCCCGCGTCGGCGGCTTCGAGGCCGGCGAGGATCTTCACAAGCGTGGACTTCCCGGCACCGTTCGGCCCGATGAGCCCGACTCGCTCACCGGCACGAAGATCGAGGCAAAGGTCTGCGAACAGGGGGCGGTGGGCAAACGCCTTGGTCAGGTTTTGGGCGCTCAGCAAAAGGGACATGCACGATTCCGGGAGTCTGCGTTATGTGGGCCGAGCTATTGTACGGTGCGGCCCCAACCTGACGCGGGAATGTGCTCCCTTCAGGCTGCGCGACATGGGCCAGGAAAAGAACAAGCCCACGGATGGTTGTCCGTGGGCTTCGTTTCTCGCGACCAAATTCACTTCACGATTTTGACGACATCGGCGACGACCTTCTCGGAGTCCTTGTCGGTCAACTTGCCCTTGGCGAAGCTGTGGTTGGCGACAACGGTCCGGTCCTTGTAGACCAGCACAGTTACGTCGGCGTCCTTGCTGATGGCATACTTCTCTGGCCCTTCAGCGGTTTCGATCGCCAGCACGACCTTCTTGAGCTTGGCCTTTTCGGCGAGGTCCTTCAGCTTGGGTTCGAGCTTGTCTTCGCTGGAGCAGAACACCACGAACGTGTTCAGGTCGGCCTTGGCGTACTTCGTGTTGACTTCATCGAGCATGGCAATCAGTTTTTGGAGAGCCGCGTCGTCCGAACTGCGGGCGAAGATGGCGACCGTGGGGTCGTCGCCGGCCTTGCAGTAGAGGCAGGCTTTCTTGCCGGCGTCTTCGCCGTTGACGTTGAGCGGGTGGAACGGGCCGGGAACCTTGTCGCCGGCTTGCGGGCCGGACTTGAGGTCGGCGGCGAACGCCAGACCGCTCAGGGTCACCACGATCGCGGCAGCCATCAGCTTGCGAATCATCGACTCGTCTCCGTTAGTTTCCTGAAGCACCCGACACAACACGATTATAGACGCCCGGACACGCCCCGGTATTCGGCCCGCATTCAGTCCACTCGCGTCAGCACTTCGTTCAGCACTTCAGCATCGCTGGGGTAATCCGTCGGCAGCAGCACTCGCAACGGAATCGGCACTTCATCCATCCGGTAAGCGGTGCCAAGGCGGTGGACACCGTAAACGGCTGTTGTGAACTTCACGGCGGCAGGCACTACGGGAGGAATACCCGGTGAATCGAGCAGGATTACAGGGATTCGCCGAAGGTGCTCGAGTGCCGCGGGCGGGAAGTCGGCAGCGGTTTCACCGCCAACGATGAGGCAGACATCCACCTCGCCGCGGGTCAACATATCCGGGCCGGTGAACTCGCCGGGGTTGTAGCGCGGGTAGCCACGGCTCAGGTTCACGCCGAACGGGTAGCCGGTTTGCCAGGCCAACACGGAATCGGCCCCGGCAACGTCGCCGTACCGCCGCATCCGTCGGGCATAGAACCGCGTGTACTGGTTCAGGTCGGTCACGAGTTGCAGCAACGCTTCGATGGTTCGGTGTGCGAGTTTCGCGGCCGTCAGCCCCGACCCGAAGAAGACGGTGCCACAACGGCAGGACTTCATGCGCCGGGCGAGTTCACTCAAACCCTGGGAAAGAGGGGGAGACACGGAGAGGGGGAGAGGGGGAGAGAAATCGACTGATTTTGCTTTGTCTTTCTCCCCCTTTCCCCCTCTCCGTGTCTCCCCCTCTACTTCCCGAACCAGCATCCGCAATTCCCACAGCGTTTCCCAGTGCTTACCCCGGGGCACTTTGATGAACAGATCGGCCAACTTCGCCGTTTCAGTTTCTTCCTCATCGACCACGACGAGGAACCGATCCGCACGGCCGTTGGGCATCCATCGCCCTTTGGGTTCGAGCGAGTAGCGTTCGAGGTGCCGGGGATGTGTGCGAACCGGATCACTGCCCCAGAAAATCACGAGGTCGGCGCGGTTCTTCACTTCGCCCAGTGTGCTCGTCGATTCACCTACCTGCTGAAGTGCCATGATCGAGGGCGCGTGACCGGTGCTCGCGGTGGTATCGATGGTCGCGCCGATGCGGTCTGCGAGTGCGGTGGCTGCGCGTTGGCCCTCGGTCGTGCTGCGTGACAGGCCGAAGATCAGCGGGTACTTCGCGGCCTTGAGCAATTCAGCGGCCCGTGCGAAGGCGACCGCGGGCTCGACTGCAATGCCATCGACCGCCGCAGCGGGGGGATGTTCGACGTTCTGCGACCGAAACCACGGCTCGGCGAGCGAACACGCGCCCTCGGCATTCACGACTCGTTCGCCGTCAACGGTCACGCGAAGGTCGTCGCAGACGCACCCGCAGACCGTGCAGGCGACATTGGAAGTTGTTTGAGGAATGATCGGGCTCCAGGTGATTTTCTCCCGTCATCCTACGAATCAAGCCGCGAGGCCGCTCGCGGCATCGCAGACTTTCGTGCGTCCCGCACATCGGGTACAACGGAACGGACCATACACGTTTTCCGAGGTTCCGCATGCACCTGTTCCTGCGCTCGGTGGCACTCGTCACCATGCTCGTTACCGGAGGACTCACGTCCTCCGCTCGCCTGGACGCCGCCGAGAAGCGGCCCATGAAGATCGAGGATCTGTACAAGTTCAAGCGGGTGGCCGCCCCGCAAATCTCTCCCGATGGCAAATCGGTCGTCTACCAAATCTCCACAATCGACTTCGACGCCAATAAGAGCAGCACCGCGTTGTGGATCGCGGCAACCGACGGCAAGACGCCGCCGATGCAACTCACCGACCCGAAGGGGAAGAAGGATACGGCCCCGCACTGGAGCCCGGACGGCAAGAAGATCCTGTTCGAATCCACGCGGTCGGGATCGGGGCAGTTGTGGGTGCTGGCGGTCGAAGGTGGTGAACCGAAGCAAGTCACGGAAATCAGCACGGGGGCAACGGCCGGCACGTGGTCGCCCGATGGCACGCACATCGCGTTTGTGTCGTCGGTGTTCCCGGAGTTCAGCGAGAAACCGTTCGCGGAGTCGGACAAGCTCAACAAGGCAAAGGACGAGGAGATCGAGAAAAGCCCAGTGAAGGCGAAGGTGTTCACGAAACTGTTCTACCGCCACTGGGATGAATACGTCGGCGACAAGCGGCAGCACATCTTCGTATGCAAAGTCGACGGCACCGAGCCCCGTGATGTCACCCCCGGCGACCGCGACGCGAACCCTACCAGCTCGACGTTCAGCAGCGGCGACGACTTTACCTTCACGCCGGATAGCAAGCATCTCGTTTTCACCGCCGTTCCCGAGAAGGACGAATCGTGGAGCACGAACTACGAGCTGTGCCGCGTCAGCGTCACGAACACGTCGCCGAAGTGGGAGACGCTCACGCTCGCGAACAAGTCCGCCGATAGCGGCCCGAAGTTCAGCCCCGACGGCAAGAAGCTCGCCTGGCGTGCACAGAAGAAGGCGGGTTACGAGGCCGACAAGTGGGATATCGTGGTCGCCGATTGCAAGGCGGATGGCACGCTCGCGAACGAGGTTTTGAACGTAACCAACCAATCAGTGACATCGGTGAATGAGTTCGCGTGGGGAGACAAGGGTTGGTTCTTGTACACGGCTGATTACAACGGCTCCACGCCGGTGTTCAGTGTTATGTGGTCGGGTGTCCATTTCTTTAAGCCGACTATTCTGGATGGTGCCGCTAGTAGCCCGACCTTCGCTGCCGGTCGTGTCGCTTACCAGCGCTCTACGCTTACAAGTCCCGCAGAAGTTTTCACTGGCGAACTTGACAACTCCCTTCGGATTCAAGCTGCTACAAATCTTTCCCACACTAATGATTCGCTACTCGATGCGCTTGACCTCCCGCGACCCGAAGCGGTCGAAGTGCCGGTCGAGGGCGGCGTGAAGATGCAGATGTGGATTCTCAAGCCGCCGGGGTTCGACCCCAAGAAGAAGTGGCCGGTCGCGTTCCTCGTTCACGGTGGCCCGCAGAGTGCGTGGGAAGACGGCTGGAGTTTCCGCTGGAACCCGTCGCTGTGGGCGGCACAGGGATACGTCGTGGTGATGCCGAACCCGCGCGGTTCGACCGGCTTCGGCCAGAAGTTCGTGGACGAGATCACCGCTGACTGGGGCGGGAAGTGCTACCGCGATCTCGTCGCCGGGCTCGATTACGTCGAGAAGTTGCCTTACGTCGATAAGGATCGCATCGGTTCGGCCGGGGCGAGCTTCGGCGGCTACATGATGAACTGGTTCGCGGTGAACGACATCGCCAAGCGGTTCAAGTGCCTCATCACGCACTGCTCGGTGTGGAACTTCGAGAGCATGTGGGGGACCACCGACGAACTGTGGTTCGACGAGTTCGAGCACGGCGGTCTGCCGTGGGAAATCCCCGGCAAGTACCGCGAGTTCTCGCCACACGCCAAGGCCGCGAAGCTGAAAGAGAACAAGACACCCATGCTCGTGATCCACAACGATTACGACTTCCGCTGTCCCATCGGGCAGGGTCACGAGCTGTTCACCACGCTGCAACGGCAGGGTGTGCCGTCGCGTTTCGTGAACTTCCCTGACGAGGGACACTGGGTGCTCAAGCCCAAGAATGGGGCTTACTGGCACAAAGAAGTTTTCAGTTGGCTCGCGAAATACGCACCTCCGGGCGGAAAGTGATCGCGTTTTGGCGAGCCACCCTGGCTACGGGTTGCTCGCCAAAACCCAACCGGCATTGCCCGCCGCGCGTGTGGCACGCTAAAAAACACCTTTACCAACCGTCGCGCCCGGACGGGCATCTCGCGTACTTATGAGGTCATCCCGTGCCCGTCGTCGCGTGCCCGAAATGCCCCACCAAACTCCGTGTTCCGGACGGGGCCACCGGAAAGGTGAAATGCCCCAAATGCGCCACCCTCTTTCCCGTGAGTGCCCCGGCTCCTTCGGCTGCGTTTGAAGTGGTTGAAGACGAGCCACCCGCAAGCCCACCCCCACCGCCGAAATCCGCTGCACGACCCAAGGCCGTTACGCCCGCGCCACTGCCACTCCCCCCTCCGCCGCCTACAGAGAATCAATTCACATTCGACGCCGACGCCAAGCCCAAGAAGAAAACACCTGCTGCTGACGCGGGCGACCCACCACGCAAAAAGAATCTGTGGGAAGGGGCTGAGCAGAACAAGAAGAAGGAGGATGAGGAGGACGAGGACGACCGACCACGGAACAAACGTCGGCGTGACGATGACGATGACGATGACGATGACGATGATGACCGGCCCCGCAAAAAGCGCCGCCGGGATGATGACGACGAGGATGAAGAGGATCGGCCACGGAGCAAGCATCGGCGTGACGACGACGACGATGATGACCGGCCCCGCAAAAAGCGCCGCCGGGATGATGACGACGACGATGACAACGAGGATGACTGGCACCGACCCCCAAAGAAGAAGAGACCAGCGGGTTTTGCGCCAGCCAAGACTGGAGTGCTGTTGCTGAACATCTCGTTATGGCTTTACCTGGTGTCGCTCGGGCTGATCTCCTTCATGATCTTTCTGGGGTGGGTTGGTGCGTTCGATAGTAGTTCGAGCACGACAACCACGACCACTACGAGGACATCGCGAGGAACGACAACCCGCACTGACGACTTCGGTTCCGGTGGCAACAACTCAGCGGAACTACTGGTCAAACTCCCCGGCATCCTCGGCATCACGAACTGGATCATCGCGGGGGTTGGGTTCGGCTTCTGCATTGCCGGTCCGAAACAGTCTCGGGGGCTGGCAATCACTGCGGCGTCCCTCGCGGGTGCTCACCTGGTGTTGGCAGGCATCTCCATCGATAACGTTGGCGGTATGGTGGGTCGCTTTGGCACCGGATCGAGTTCGGGAACGTGGATACTCTGGGCGACCACACTCCCAATTCTCGATACGCTCCTGCCGGTCATCATCATGGGCGGTGCCAAGCAGATTGGGACCGATTACGTCTTTGCCCTGCTCGCCGGAGGTTGCGAACTCGCGCGGCTCATCTTCGCGCTCCTCATGGTAAAGGCGATGGCCAACGCAGCGAAGGATTACGACGCGGAGGAGAAAGCGCAGATGGGAGTGATGGCCGCGGGGGCGATCACAGGGGCCACGGTCGCGCTGGGGTTGCTCCTGGCGTTGCTCGCGAAGGCTGAGGCGATCAAGGGGTTCAACGTGATCATCGGCTCGATCTTACTGGTCTACGTCGGGTTCACGGCGATGACGCTGTTGCCGATTCTCGCCACGAACGTCCTCCGGCGCACGCTCGCTCGCAAAGCCCGGTGATTGAAGTCGAAGACCATTCAGGTTAAGGAGGTGGGTTTGGTGGCACAGGTCTCTGGCCTGTGTCTTGCAATCACAGGCCTGAGGCCCAATGCCACCAAACCCATCAGCACCCCCTTATGAGATGGTGGGGCTCGTCGTGAAGCACGACTCGACCCACCCGACAAAAGCCACGCAACCTCACTCGCCCCTTGCCCTTGTCCATCAGCTATTCCCAGGCTTATTTGTCGGCTCTCAATCAATTGCTCCTGATGAGACTCCGGGTGCTGAAGCGAGGCGCAAGACATTTCCTGGTTTCAGTTTGAGTCATGATTTATCCCAATCAGCGTCGGTCGCTTTGAGATCCAATTCTGCTCATCTCTCACATCATTCTGAAGCCGACTCGGAGATGAACTCGGCCTCGGGGCCACAACGGCAATGAACAACTGTCTGCTGAATCGTGACTTAATTCGTTTCTGCGGAGTCTAAAATTGTTCTAACGAACTTTCTTCCGGACAAGTCAGATGCTTCCAGAGAGGGGTGTCACACTCGCCCGGAATCAAGTTATGGCGTCATCAAAGTGCAAGCCGATCTGCGATCCAACCCCGCCCACGCTCAGTGCGGTAAGCCGAACACGTAGTACACCAGACACATCAACGCCAGCACGACAGAACCCGGCGTCAACTCTCGCGCACGCCCCGCCAACACCTTCAGGAGTGAGTACGCGATGAGCCCCGCCGTGAGCCCGTTGGCGATGTTGTAGGTGAACACAATCATCACTAGCGTCACAAAGGCCGGCACGGCCTCGGTCAAGTCATCGAAGTCGATCTTCCGCACCGATGCCATCATCATCACGCCCACCGCGATCAACGCCGGGCCATAAGCATAGGCCAGCGTTTGCAACGGTTGCACAAGCGGGATGAAGAACAGCGTCGCCGCGAACAATAACCCAGTGACCACAGCCGCCAGGCCCGTTCTCGCCCCTTCCCGCACACCCGTCGCCGACTCGATGTACGCACCACTTGTCGATGAGCCCACGACCGAGGCGAACACACACGTCGCCGCGTCCACGAGCATCGGCTTCTCCGGTTCGGAGAAGTTCCCCTTCTCGTCCAGCATTCCGCCGGCCGCACCCACCGCGACGAGCGTTCCCAGAGTGTCGAGGAAACTCATCAGGAACAGCGTGAGCAGAACGGGCAAGAAGCTGAGTTTCAGCACACCCACGATGTCGAGTTGGAACGCGATTGGGGCGAGCGAGTAATCCCCCGTGAACGGCAACGCGACCACGCCCTGAGGGACCGCCCCAACGCCAAGCGAGTATCCCACGATCGCCGTCAGCACGATGCCGATGAGCAGAGCCCCCTTCACTCCGCGAGCGAGCAAGGTTGCCGTCAGCAGAAAGCCACCCACGGCAAGCAGCACCTTCGTGTCGTGGAAGTTGCCGATCTTCACAGGCACGGGCGGCTTGCGGAGAAACTCGGTATCCCCTGCTCGAAGGGCCGCGACGGGTGCCCCTTCTGCGAAGCTCGTGACGATCCCCGTCTCGTAAAGCCCGATGAATGCCAGGAACAGGCCAATCCCCGTGGTGAAACTGTGCTTCATGCTCAGCGAAACCGCATTGGCCAGCCACGCCCGAATGTGAAGTAGTGTGATGGCAACGAAGACGAGGCCCGCAATGAACACCGCGCCTAGGCGTTGTTGCCAGGTGATCGGCGTCCCTGCAATCGTGATGGCCGTCAGCCCGAACGCAATGAACGCGTTCTCGCCCATGTACGGGGCCACGGCAATCGGCCGGTTCGCGTACAACCCCATGAGTAGACTGCCGACCGCGGCGACGAGGATGGTCGCGACCGTGCTCGGACCAATGGGCAACCCGGCGAAAGAGAGGATCGCGGGGTTCACCACGACGATGTAGGCCATCGCGACAAACGTGGTGATCCCGCCGAGTATCTCGGTGCGAACCGTCGTACCGTGTTCGCTGAGTCGAAAGTAACGGGTGAGTGGTGTGGACATGCGGAAGAGTATACCGACGAGTCACATGTGCTGGGCAGGGTTCAGCCAGTGTTTCGCGTCTTCGAGATTGTTGCAGACGTTGACATCGAACCCCAGGCCACTCATGAACACGCCGAACATCCGGGCGAGGCCGTAGTGCAACGGATCGGTTGCGACCACGGCGCACCGACCGGACAGGGCCGCACGGTGCATGGCTATCGCTGTGGCCGTGTTTCGCAGTTCGTTGGGGTCGCGATTTTCGGTGGACTTGCGGATATCGAACAGGAGGTGCCAGCCACCGGGGACAGGTTGTTGCGCCGCGTCCGCCAAGCCCTCTTGGAGAGTGTCGAGAGCGCTGCGGTGCTCCACATCGCCCGTGGTCGTGAAACAGATCGTGCCAGCCATGAGTTCGTAGGCGACGCTCATCAATTGCCCTGCTCTCTCGACTCCCTTTGTCGGTGTCATTCCTACTTACCGCCCCGCGGTGGGAGGCGAAGTTGTTCGAGCACAGCCGGTTCGAGTTTTGTTTTGCCAAGCGTAACCGCGTTACGGTTCAGAGCGTCCGAAACGGCCTGCCCCAGGTCTGGGTGACGCGACCGGAGCGCATCCACCATTGCGAGCCCCCGTTCGGGTTTGTCGAACTTGGGGAACTTCGGATAGGGGATCTCCACGACTTTCATGACCAGTTCGTTCGATGCCTTTGCAGCCGCCTCGGTGTCGCGATAGGCCATGACCACGGCTTCTCCCAGACGCCCCGCAGCGCTCGCATCGCGTGCTGCAAGCACGTCCGGGTCCAGTTTCTTAAGCGGGCCACCAGGACCGAACTGCTCACTCTCCAGTTTCCGGAAGCGGGCATCGGCTTCATCTAGCCGGCGTTCCTTGACGTACAGCAGTCCGAGTTCGATGGACCAGCGTACCATCTTTTCGGGGGTCGTGTTGCGGTTATCGAGGGCGGCGATTAGCTCTCGCTCCCGCGTGGGAACCAGCTTCTCAGCGGGGCGGATATCCGGAAGTCCAGGTGAGCTAGCCGACGCGAGAGGAGGCTCCGGGGGTGGGTTCATCTTCGCGTAGACCAGCACTCCGCAAGCGATGGCTCCGACGCAACTCAGCCCGGCAAGCAACCACCGCGCCCAGGGGAACGGCTGCACCACCGGCATCATGCCTGTCATCAACACGGTGCCGCTGGGTGCAGTGGAAATACTCCCACTCGACGAAGCAACGTTGTTCGGCTGCGAATTCGAGAGCGTCAGGACCGCCGTGGGTGCCGGAGCGTTCACCGCCAGACCGTCTCGCACTCGCACGATGTCCCGCAGAATCTCGCGGGCCGACTGGTAACGGTCATCAGGGTTCTTCGCCATCATCTTGTGGACGAGGTTGCACAGGTCGGTGGGCAGGTCTGGGCGAAGCTCAGACAGGGGGCGGGGTTGTTCCTGAACGTGTTTGAGTGCCACGTCGAAAGCCGTGATCCCGCGAAATGGTGGCTCGCCAGCCAGGAGGTGGTAGCACGTGACGCCGAGCGAGTAGATGTCACTGCGGTGATCCACCACTTTCCCCTGCACCTGCTCCGGGGACATGTACAACGGCGTGCCGAGGGTGACGCCGCTCTGAGTCAGGTTCACCGCGGGAGCGGGACCGGAAAAAAAACGAGACAGCCCGAAGTCGGTCACTTTCACTTCGACTTTTCGCGTCACCAGGATGTTCTCAGGCTTGATGTCGCGGTGAACGATCCCTTCCTCGTGTGCCTTCTGGAGCGCGAGCACGACCTGCCGGACGACGCTGAGCGTGACGGCCAGATCCGGCGGCCCCTTGCGAACAAGGTATTCCCGCAGGTTCCGACCCTCGACGTATTCCAGCACCATGTACCGCAGACCTTCGTGCTCCCCGATCTGGTGAATGTGAACGATGTTCGGGTGGTTCAGCTTGGCAACGGCCTCGGCTTCAGCCTGGAACCGCTTCAGGGCAACGGGGTTTGTCGTGAGATCGTTGCGGAGCAATTTAACAGCGACATCGCGTTTGAGTGAGAGCTGGCGGGCAAGGTAGACCTGGCCCATGCCACCGGCACCAATGCGGCGCAAAAGCTGATAGTCGCCCAGAATACGCCCCGTCAGGTCCGGCGGAGCTTGCGGAGCCTGTGCGTCGGCGGGTTCCAGAGGTTGCGTATCCGGCATCGATCCGGCTCCGGTGAGTATTTCCAAGCGGACAACCCCGGTAAGGGTCGGACGTTACGCAGCCGAGCGGGTATGGCGGGTGTTCACATCATAGCCAGCGAGCCTGGAAAGAAAAATGAGAGGATCACAGAAGCTTTCCGCGTTTCGCCGTTGAGCCGGAGACCTACCCTACGCAAGGTAAGAAACGCCCGTAGGTTCATTCCGGCTGGAACCGGGGACACCACGGCCAGAACCGTTATTCGAGCCCAGAATCGTTTATCTGTCCGGAATGACACATATCAGATCGTATTCAAGAACCAGCAAACACTTCAGTTGCGACGAATTCGCCTCTCACGAGAAACCGATCACCGTCCGGAATGATCCGGGTAGACTCCGGAATCATCCGGAAACAACCTTCCGCCTTTATCGACCCATGAAGAGGAATCAGTTTGATCATGAAGGTTTCACACCACAACGTTGAGACCTGCGCGAAACGTCAATAATGTAGAATTCCTACCCCCCCCTGCCGGAGTCGCGTCCATGAGAATCGTCGCCCTTCTCCTCCTGCTCGTGTGCACTGCGAGCACGACCGCACAGAACACCACAGCCGGCGAGAAGGCCGTGATGACCGAAATTGTTCGGCTCGGCGGCAAGGCAGACATCGACACCACATTGTTCTTCGAAGCTCGAGTTGTAGTCGAATTTGAAACGGCCAACGACGCCTTGCTTGCGGCACTCAAGAAGCATCCCGAGATTGGCGGCATCAAGGTGGCCGACGCCACGAAGTGTACCGATAAGGGACTCGCGGCTTTGAAGGACTTGCCCAACCTCCGAAAGATCGTCTTCGGGAAGGCGACACTCACCCCGACGGGGGCTTCGACGATCGGTCAGTGCAAGGAACTCCGTTACCTCGGGCTTGTCGGCTGCGGGGTCACCGATGCCGAGTTCACCGGGATGAAGGGGCTCACCATGCTGGAGCACCTCGCTCTCTCGGAGAATCCGCAGATCACGGACAAGTCGATGGCAACTGTGAAGGGCTTCGAGCGGCTCCGCGTTCTGTACTTGAACAAGACGGGAATCACCGACAAGGGGTTGGCCGAATTGAAGGGACTCGACGGGCTACGAACGCTGAGCGTGAAAGCCACCAAGGTGACATCTGATGCTGCCGACAAGTTTATCGACCAGATGCCCAATCTGCGTACCATCGGGCAGTGACGGGAGGCGGAAGTAGGGTGGGTCGAGTCGCGCTTCGCGACGAGCCCCACCGTTTCGCAAGGTGATGGTGGGGCTCGACCGCAAAGCCGGTCTCGACTGACCCTACCAAAGCACTGCCGGTTCCCGATTCTCGGCTCCCGATTCTTGACTCCCGACTCCCGTGAGTCCCGAGTACAATCTGGGTCACCGCTTCCCCGCCGGAGACCCTCCCCGATGCGATTCCTCGCACTCCTCGTGCTGTCAGTTACCGGGGGACTCACGTCCCCCGCTCGCCTCGCAGCGCAACCCAAGCCGTTGCCCGCCGATCTCGTGGCGCCAACCGATGCACTGTCGCCGGCCGATGAACGCAAGGCGTTCACGCTGCCGCCCGGCTTCGACGCTCAACTCGTCAGTAGTGAACCTGATATCCAGAAGCCGATGCAGATGGCGTGGGATGCGAAGGGTCGGCTCTGGGTCACGACGTCGTACCACTACCCGTTCGCAGCGCCGCTGGGCAAAGGGACCGACAAGTTGTTCGTGCTGTCCGACTTCGACACCGCCACCGGCAAGGCGAAGAAGGTCGAGACGTTCGCGAGCGACCTGAACATCCCCATCGGGGTGCTGCCGTTGCCTGATGGCAAGTCGGTCATTGTTTCGAGCGTGGGCGAAATCCGGAAGTACACCGACGCCGATGGCGACGGAAAAGCGGACAAGAGCGAGGTGCTGTTCAGCGGTTTCGGCTATCGCGACACGCACGGCATGTACAACTCGTACACCCTGATGCCCGACGGCTGGGTCTACTCGTGCCACGGGTTCAACAACGACAGCACGGTCAAGGGGAAGGACGGCCACGAGGTGAAGATGCACTCCGGGAACACCTTCCGCTTCCGCCCGGACGGCAGCCGCATCGAAGTGTACTCACGCGGGCAGGTGAACCCGTTCGGCATGACGGTCGATCCGTGGTTCAACCTGTACACGGCCGACTGCCACTCGCGGCCAATCACGCAGATCATTCCCGGTGCGACCTACGAGAGCTTCGGCAAGCCACACGACGGCCTCGGCTACGGCCCCGTGATGTTTGGCTATGCCCCCGGCGGCACGGGCATGTGCGGCGTGTCGTGGTACGACGCGGACCACTTCCCCAAGCAATACAACGGGATGATCTTCCTGGGCAACGTCGTCACCAACCGCGTGAACACGGCGAAGATCGAATGGACTGGCGCGACTCCGAAGGCCGTGCAGCAACCCGACCTGATCGCGAGCACCGACCGCTGGTTCCGCCCTGTGGATATCAAGCTCGGGCCGGACGGTGCGATCTACGTCGCGGACTTTTACAACAAGATCATCGGTCACTACGAAGTCGATCTGAAGCACCCGGCACGCGACAAGGACCACGGCCGCATCTGGCGCATCGTGTACAAAGGCGAGCCGGGAGCGTCAGCGACCGGAGTTGCCGCACCGAAGTTCCACCGGACCGACTTCACCAAGGCCACCGACGCGGAACTCTTCGACGACCTGTTCCACCCCAACCTGACGGTGCGATTCCTCGCGGGGCACCAACTCCGGCAGCGCTTCATCGATCGCGGCGGCAAGGACTTCGACCTGCCAAACGCGACCGAGCGGATGAAGAAGAGCCCGGAGCAGGCCGCAATGGTGTGGTCGTGGATTGCGTACATCGCACAGGCCGGGCCGAAGCCGGTGCCCGTGGAAGAGTACGAGAAGTGGTTCAGCCCAAAGCACGAGATCGGCACGACGATCGAGCAGCACCAGGGCCACATCACGCGGGCGTTGAACAGTCGGGAGAAGTGGGGCGAGGGTGAGCGTGCGTTCCTGGTGAAAGTGCTGTCGGCAGAGCACCTGCTGTCGCCGCACGTCCGTCGGGCGGCCGCCGAGGCAGCGATCATGCACCCGCACGCGGACTTCGTGCAACCTCTGCTCGCACTGCTGAAGAGGACCCCAGACGCCGACACGCACCTGAAGCACGCCACCCGCGTGGCGTTACGGAACTGCCTGCGTGACGCCGCTGAGTGGCCGAAAGTGTACGACGCCATCTACGCAGATATGGCTTTGGCGATTCCGAGTCCCGCAGCGGCGGGTTACCTCCTGTCCCAGATCAACAACTACAAGATTCCAGTCGAGAAGTTGCCTGTTGCAGCTGAGCACGTCGCCCGGCATGTTACCGGGCCTGACGAAACCAAACTCTTCTTCGCGTTGTCACCCACGAATCGCTCGGGCGTTACCTCGGACGCAATTCTCGCCGGGTTCAAAGGCGTGCAGACTCGGGGCGCGAAGCTGAACGCGGAGACCGCAAAAGGGCTGATGAAAATCGGTCAGAGCGTACTCGCGACAGAAGCGTTCGGGGCATCGGGAACAGCCGCGGAAGTGAAACTGTTCGCATCTGGTTTGCGAATTCTGAACGCACTGCCTGCCGTCGCCGACCGATCACGAAACCCCCAAGATTTCGAACTGTCGGTTACGTCGCTCGACGCACTGAAGAAGGCACTGGCCGAACCAAAGGCCCCCGAAGATATCCGACTCGGGGCCGCCGAGGTCTTTATGCGATACGCTCCTGACGAGGGATTGGGTGTCGTCCGGAAGCAAATCGCTGATCCCACCACGACGGACGCCATGCGAGCCGGATTTTTGCTCGTGTTCGCTTCTGTCGGCAACAAGGAAGCCCGCTTCGATGCTCGCGATGCGCTCAAGGATGCACCGTATCGCACGGCGGTTGCGGTTGGCGTGGCACTCGCGGGTTCGCCCGGCGGGGCCGACGATCTCCTCAACGCCGTGAAGATGGGCAAAGCACCTGCTCGGTTGCTTCAAGAGAAGGCCATCATCGAGCGACTGCGGGCCGCGAACGTCGCCGACCTCGACAAGCAAATCGCCGCACTCACCAAGGGGTTGCCCGCAGCCGATCTGCGAATCGCGGAACTCATCAAGAAGCGCACGGCAGTGTTCGCGTCGTCCAAACCCGATAAGGAAGCCGGCGCGAAGTTGTTCGCGAAGCACTGTGCGGCGTGCCACAAGATCGGCGAGACGGGCGGCAAGATTGCTCCGCAACTCGACGGCATCGGCCTCCGCGGCACGGAACGAATCCTCGAAGACATCCTGGACCCGAACCGCAACGTCGATCAGGCATTCCGGGCTCGCGTCATCACCACGAAGGACGAGAAGACGATCACCGGGTTGATGCTGCGAGTCGAGGGCGAGGTACTGATCGTCGCGGATGGCGAGGGAAAAGAGATCCGCCTACCGACGAAGGACATCGAACTGAACCGAGAGACGATGCTCTCGCCGATGCCCGCCAACTTCGGTGACGTTCTCCCGGAAGCGGATTTCGTGAACCTCGTGGCGTATCTGCTCGATCAGAAGATCCCCGTGGCGAAAAAGGAGTGACGCCAGAACATCTTCATCCGAGCCCGAGCACCAGCGAGGAAACACGCCTGTCCCTCGCTGGCGCTCGGGCTCGGAGCTTGTTGAAACCCAATCTGATTCCGTATTCCGTGCTGGTGCATATAACACCTATTCCGGCCACTGGCACATGCCCGGGCCACATCATCGTGCGGGTGTCGTCTGATGAGTAGCGAGCGACCTTCGCCGCGGCCGAAGTGCAAGTCCCTCATGGGTCTACGAATCGTGGGTACGGGCAAGTATGTCCCGGATATGGTTGTCGGCAACGACCACCTCCATGCTCGTCTCGGCTTCGACTCGGACTGGATTGTGAAACGCACCGGCATCCTGGAACGCCGGCACGCGGCCGCACACCAGGCCACTTCCGACCTGTGCCTCGAAGCGGCCAACGATTTATTCGCCAAAACCGGCAAGACCGCGAAAGACTGCGATCTTCTCGTGCTGGGCACCTTCACGCCGGACATGTCGTTCCCCAGCACCGCGTGCATCGTTCAAGACAAACTCGGCCTGAACGGCCCCGCGATCGAGGTCGAGGCGGCGTGTGCCGGCTTCATGTACGCGCTCATCACGGCCGCGGCCTACGTGAAGGCCGGGGTCAGCGACCGCGCACTGGTGATCGGCGGCGACACGAACAGCCGCGTGCTGAACCCGGCCGACATCAAGACCTACCCGCTCTTCGGCGACGGTGCCGGTGCGGTGTTCGTGGAACCCGGCCGCCCCGATCAGGGCATCCTGGCGTACAGCATGGGTTCCGATGGTGCAGGCGGTCCGTTGCTCCAGCGTGAGACGTGTGGTAGTCGCCTACCGCCGACGCCGGAACTGCTCGCGGAAGGCAAGCACTTCATGTCGATGGACGGCTACCGAGTCTTCAAGTGGGCCGTGAACATTCTGTGCGATACGATCAACGACGTTCTGCGGGCGGCGAACGTGACCGTGGACGACGTGACGCTGTTCGTGGCGCACCAGGCGAACATCCGCATCATCAACGCGGCGATCGACGCGCTGAACATCCCGCGTTCGAAGGTGTTCAACAACCTGGAGAAGTACGGCAACACTTCCGCCGGCAGCATTCCGATCGCGCTGGACGAGGCGGCCGCGGATGGCAAGCTCAAGGAAGGCGACCTCGTGGTGCTGAGCGGCTTCGGCGCCGGCCTGGCCTGGGGCACCGCCGTCGTGCGGTGGTGAAGCCGATCGCGAGATGGTAAGCTCAATCCGGGCGTACATCTTCCGCCCGGAGACGTGTCATAGCACCCAGACGCCGACGGATTCGTCTATTTCATTCCAACGTTCCCCCTGAACCCCTCCCCACTTCCGCGTGTCAATGGTTCCGCCTGAGTCGTGGGCGGGGTATCATCGCGGCATGTACGAACTCTTCGAGCACACCGCCGACCTCGGACTTCGCGTCCGAGCGGCCGACCTGAACACGCTGTTTGCGGAAGCGGCGGCGTGCCTGTTCGCGGCTGTCGTCGAGGACGTCGGAAGCGTCGAACCGCGAGTTGCCGTGACGGTCGAACTCACCGGCACCGACCGCGAGTTCCTGCTGTTCGACTGGCTCCGCGACCTGCTCCTGAAGTGCGACGAAGACCGCATGGTCTTCAGCCGGTTTGCGGTCGAGGTGCGTGCTGACGGACTGACGGGTACCGCGTGGGGCGAACCGTTCGACGCGGCACGCCACCAACTCGCGCACGAGGTGAAGGCGATCACGTACCACGAACTGAAGGTCGTGCGTGAGGGCGACGAATGGTTGGCCGAGGTTATCGTGGATATTTAACTCGTTTAGCCGCGACCGAAGGGAGCGCGTGACGCTCCCTTCGGTCGTGGCTAAACGTTCGAGGGGATCATGGCGAAGCCCGAATTTGCTGGAACGCTTGAGAAGATCGGCTGCAACTGCTGGCGCATCCCCAAGAGCTACAAGCCCGGGATGCGCGTGGACGGCCACATCTTCGCCAGCGACAAACTCATGGAGACGATCCGCAAGGATCAGGCTCCGGATCAAGTCGCGAACGTCGCCACGCTGCCGGGCATCCAGAAGGCCAGCCTCGCGATGCCCGACATCCACTGGGGCTACGGCTTCTGCATCGGCGGCGTCTGCGCCACCGATCCCGAAGAAGGCGGCGTCATCTCCCCCGGCGGCGTCGGCTACGACATCAACTGCGGCGTTCGTCTGCTGAAGACGAACCTGTTCCTCGACGACGTGAAAAAGCACATTCGCGAGTTAGTGAAGGCACTGTTCCACACCATTCCGTCGGGTGCGGGACGAGCAGGCCGCTACAAGTTCAACACCACCGATACGCGGCGACTCATGGGCGAAGGGCCGCGATTCGTGATCGACCGCGGACTCGGCGTTGCGAAGGATCTCGATCACACCGAATCGGGCGGCCGCATTCCCGATGGCGATCCGCACGAGGTTTCGGACCACGCCGTCAAGCGCGGTACCGAGCAGTGCGGCACCCTCGGCAGCGGTAACCACTTCCTCGAAGTGCAGGTCGTCGATGCGATTCTCGATGCCGATGTCGCGAAGGTGTTCGGGCTCGAATTGAACCAGGTTTGCGTGATGATCCACTCGGGTTCACGCGGCCTGGGGTATCAGGTGTGCGACGATGCCCTGAGCGTGTTCCGCAATTGTCCCGAGAAGTACAAGTTTGAATTGCCTGATCGGCAACTCGCGTGCGCACCCGTCGGCAGCCCGGAGGGGCGGAAGTACATCGCCGCGATGCGTGCGGCCGCGAACTACGGCTTCTGCAACCGGCAGTTGCTGATGCACCAGGCCCGCGAAGTGTTCGCCGAGGTGTTCGGCCGGTCGTGGCAAGACCTCGGAATGGAACTGCTCTACGATGTCGCCCACAACATCGCAAAGCTCGAAGAACACGACGTGGACGGCATCAAGAAGAAGGTATGGGTTCACCGCAAGGGAGCGACGCGAGCGTTCCCCGCGGGTCACCCCGATGTGCCGGAGCAGTTCCGTTCCGTGGGGCAACCGGTCATCATCCCTGGTGACATGGGGCGTGCGTCGTGGGTGCTGGTCGGCAGCGCCGGCAGCATGGAGAAGACGTTCGGCTCAACGTGTCACGGGGCCGGGCGTGCGATGAGCCGCACCGCGGCGAAGCTCGACGGCGCCGGCCGCAAGATCGAGAAGGAACTGGAAGCCCGCGGCGTCATTGCGATGGCCACGAGCCGCAGCGGCCTCGCGGAAGAGCAGCCGAAGGCTTACAAAAACGTGGACGACGTCGTCGATACCGTCCACGATGCCGACCTGTCGCGGAAGGTCGCCCGGATGCGACCGATCGGCGTGATCAAGGGTTAAGTGCTGGAATTCGTAGTCGAAATAGTTCGACTCTACTCAACCAGCCCGGAACGAACGCCTGACAAGTCAAGGACACGCCCAGCCGACTCGGCGAATGACTCGCCCGAGACGCAGAGGGCTCCGAACTGCTCCTGAGCCCAAATCGGTAGGCTACCCAAGCTGAGGGCACACGACGCCTTCGGGCGGGCGACAAGACGGTAGCCGGTGGGTAGCTCGCTGTCGCCGTCGTAATCGAATGCATACAACCCTCGCTCGGCCGCTTGCCTCCATGCGTCGGTTCGCTTGTAGCGGATCAACAACTCTGGCTTTCCCAAGAACGGTAGGTCACGGAGATAGTTAGCCAACGAGTTGTGGGCATCAAGATCGCGAAACACAGATCGGGGGATTGGACCTGGGCCGCCTGAGGTAAACATCCCCACGCAGCCAAGTCCGTCCACCGCGTACCACATGACATCGGCCCAGTCTGGCCGCTTACCTGCCGCGCCGGCCGCCCAGATCGCCTCGTCCCACTTTCGACTGCCTGGCTTCATCACCAACCTCTGCTTCGCGAGGGGAGAACACCAAACGACTTCGTTAGTCTCCTCCGCTCCCGGTCTGCTTTTACTTGCCCGGATACCGGTGTCCCACCACTTCCATCGGGCAGGTGTAGACCGACGTGCGGGCGGTCACGATCAGCGTCTTGAGATCCTTGCCGCCGAAGGTCGCGTTCGACGGCTGCTCCGGGAACTTGATCGTACCCAGCGCCTTGCCGTCCTTGTCGAAGACCTGCAAGCCGGTTGCCGACGTGATGTAGATGTTCCCCTTCGAATCGACCGCGGCCCCGTCGCCACCACCGTTGCCGCCTTCTTTCGCTTGAGCCAGAGCACAGAACACCTTCCCCTTACCGATCTTCCCTGGCCCCTCGACCGGGTAGCTCATCATCTCCTTCTGACCACTGGGGAACACGTACAGCGTTTTCTCGTCGGGCGACAGCCGCACGCCGTTCGGGTTCGGCAGATCATCGATCAGTCGCGTGACCTTGCCATCAGCGGCAGCGTAGTAGACGCACGTCTTCCCTTGTGGCAGGGGCATCGGCGCGCGGAACGCAGGGTCTGTGAAGTACACGCCGCCGGCCGCGTCGAGCACGAGATCGTTCGGCGCGTTGTACCGCTTGTCTTCGTACTTGTCGGTGATCACGCGGCGTTCCTTGCTGTCAGCGCTGATGGCAACGATCGCGCCATTCATCTCGCACGCCACGATCTCGCCCTTGGCGTTCACCATCAGGCCGTTCGCGAAGTTCGACTTCTCGCGGAACACGCTCAGTTTTCCGGCCGCGTCGATCTTGTGAATCTTCTCGTTGGGGATGTCGGTGAAGTACGCGTTCCCCTCGGCATCAGACGTCGGGCCTTCGGTGAACTTGAAATCGCTGTGCGCCTTCTTGATCTCGCCTGTCGGCCCGATCCCCGCGATCGAGCCCTTCTTGTCCTCGGCCGCAGTCACGCCGGCGGCGACCAGCGCGAACAGGGCGAACGCTTTCAACAAACGGATGCGGAACATTCGATCAACCTCATGTGGAAGAGACTTCGTTCGGTTACCGCAGAGTTCTGACGTACCCGGATCACGGCGTGATGGCCAGCTTGGGCAGCGCCTTCGCGAGCTTCTCACGCCCGGCTGCGGTGACCTTCGTGCCGCCCAGGTTCAGCTTGCGAAGGTTCTTCAATCCCGCGAGATGTTCGAGCGCCGCGTCGGTAACCTTCCCCGAGTTCAGCGTCAGTTCCTCCAGTGTCAGCAATCCCGCGAGGTGCTTCACGCCGTCGTCGTCGAACGTGCCGGTGATGAGCATGAGTAGGCGCAGTTTCGGTAGCTTTGCAATCTCCGCGAGTGTTGCGTTGCTCGCGGGCTTTTCGTACACGTCGAGTTGGTCGAGTTCCTTGAGTCCCGCGAGAAATGGCAAGCCCGCCGCTGTTGTGTCGTGGCTCGCGAGGTGCAACTGGCGAAGGTTGACAAGGCTCGCGAGGCGTTTCAGTCCGGCATCGGTAACCGCGCTGTGAACGATCTCCAGGCGACGAAGGTTCGTCAGCTTGCTGATGGCTTCGAGGCCCGCATCACTCGCCGGGGACGAGTGCAGGTTGATGGATTCGATCTGCGTCATCCCGTGCAGATGCTTGAAGCCAGAACCGGTCACCTTCGACGAGCAGACGGACATTCGCCGCATCTTGGTAAGCCCCGCGAGGTGCTCGAAGCCGCTATCGTCCACGGCCGTCAGGCACACGCTCAGGATTTCGAGATTCTTCAACTCCTTGAGGTGAATCAACCCGGCACTCGTGACCGCCGTGCCCGACAGTTCCAGTCGCCGAAGCTGGTCCTGGCCCGCGAGTCGTTTGAGCCAATCGTCCGTCACGCGGTCGGTCAGCGCCTTGGAAACGGGAGCCTTGTGGCCGTCAGTGCGCTCGTTCAAGTAGATCTCGGTGATGCGGCCGAACACGGGAAGTGATTCATCACTTGCGATGGCACGCCACGATTCCGGGGCGACGATTTCGATTGTCGCGGTGCCGCCGAGTCGCTTGATCTCCGCGAGCAGGGCGCGATCGCTGGCGTGCCGCTTGGCGACGGCTTCCATGTTGAGTTTCATCTTCACCAGACTTGGCAACAAGTCCTTGTCGGTAAGGAGCTCCGCGAGACGCTCAAATTCTTTCGCAGTTGGGTCATCGAATTCACCATTGATCTGCTTGGCATCGGCGGCAAGTTTCGCGATCTTGCGGATCGTCTCGGCGTCGGGGTGCGACTTCAGCGGCACAACGTTCAGGTAGCGGGAAATCTTCATCGGCTTGCCGGGGTGGCCGACGAATCCCTTGACGCCGACCTTCGCGTGAAACACGCCGGGCGGGTCGCCCGTGGTGCAGAAGATCTCGTCGTGATCCGGGCCGCCGAACGCGATGTTGCTGACCACCTTCGCGGGCACGGGCAGGTACGCCAGCACCTTCGCCTCGGGGCTAAGAACCGTGATTCGGCCCGTCTTCGTGTCCGGTCGGTGGAAGTCGGCAACCCACAGGTTCCCTGCCGCGTCGAACGCGCAACCGTCGCCGCCCGAGCCACCCAGGTCGGAGAAGAGTTCAGGCTTGCCAAGCAGGTCGTTATCCTCGGGCAACGCGAATCGCAGAATCCTCTGCGTCTGCGATTCGATGACGTACAGGAACTTGCTCGCGGGATCGACATCAAGGCCGTTCGGGAACGCCAACCCCGTGGCGATCTGATCCACCCGACCATCCGGGCGCAAGCGGTAGATGCGGCCCACGGGTGTCTTCGGCGTCGAGCCTTCGGGGTCGGTCCAGTAGATGTTTCCGCGGGCGTCGATGGTGACATCGTTCAGGCTGCGGAGCGTCGCCATCTCGTGGCGATCCGCGATCACGCCCACTTTCCCCTCCGGCGACACGTCCAGCAACGCCTTGAATTTGTTGTCGGCGACAACCATGTGCCCATCGGCGCGAAGGACGGTCCCCGCTGGCCCGATTTCCAGATACTTGGAGACCACCTTCTTCGCATCGACGCGGAGCAACGCCCCGCTGCAAAAGAACACCTCGCCCTTGCGCCACGTCGGGCCTTCAGAATAGCCGGGTGCCTCGGCGTAGTGATCGAACTTCGCGCCCGCCAGTTTCTTGGCAAGCTCGGTGGTGAGTTCGTCGGCAGGGGCACTCGACACGAGCAACGCAAGCACCCCCACCAGGGCACACAGCCCAGCGAGCGATAGCTTCGGGCGAAATTGGTGATGTCTGCGTGTCATGAGATACCAGGAGGGTTTGCGTGAGGCGTCTTAACGCAGATGATCGAATGGGGTCTCGGCAGGTGGCTTGACGGTAGATTGGTGTGCCACGAAAGTCAACAACCTTCCCGCTTCCCATTTGGTGGGGGGGTCGCGATTGGTCCCTACACCACACCTCCGGCATCCGGTACACTGTGCTCACCTGCCGCTTCTCCTCTCACCGCCGGAGCCACCCTTATGTGGTCGTTTTTCAGGGGCATCATGCCCCTCGCCGTCTTGCTCGCATCAGCCGCACTCGCCACCGCTCAGCCGAAAGGCGGGCCACTTTCGCCTGAAGCCGCGTTGAAAGCGCTCAAAGTTGCGGACGGCTTCCAGGTGGAACTGTTCGCGGCCGAGCCGATGCTCATCAACCCCACCAGCATCGACGTGGACCAGAAGGGTCGCGTGTGGG
This sequence comes from Planctomycetaceae bacterium, assembly GCA_013823135.1. Classification (GTDB taxonomy): domain Bacteria; phylum Planctomycetota; class Planctomycetia; order Gemmatales; family Gemmataceae; genus Gemmata. The sequence goes on along the minus strand of PNLP01000011.1, from coordinate 90,490 downwards.
TGGCGGAAGCGGTGAACTACCGCCGCAAGGGGTTCGGTCGGCCGATCATCCGCAAGGAAGGCGACCGCATTCAGGTTCTGGTCGATACCAAGGGCGAAGGCAAGGCGACCGAGGCGGTCACGTTCTACCAGGGCGAAGACCTGTACGGCCCGCTCGGCGTGTGCGTCGCACCGTATGCCGACGGCAAGGGGCAGCGAGTGTTCGTGTGCCAGTCGCCCGACATCCTCGTGTTCGAGGACAAGGACGGCGACCTGAAGGCCGACGGCCCGCCGAAGAAGTTCCTCACCGGCATCGGCGGTTTCGACCACGACCACGGCGTTCACGGCATCAACATCGGGCCGGACGGCAAGCTGTACTTCACCATCGGCGACAGCGGCCCGAACGGTCTCCAGAGCGCTGACAAGAAGGGGCCGATCTGGAAGTCAAACACCACCGATTGCCAGAAGGGGACCGTGTGGCGCGTGGACCAGGACGGTACGAACCTCGAACTGATCGCCCACAACTTCCGCAACAACTACGAGTGCTGCGTCGACAGCTTCGGCGAGGTGTGGCTCTCGGACAACGACGACGACGGCAACCAGCAAACCCGCATCTGCTTCGTGATGCCCGGCGGCAACTACGGCTACGGTCCTCGTGGTGCGGGCCAGACGCACTGGCACGAGGAGCAACCCGGCATCGTCCACAAGACGCTGCGCACCGGCTTCGGCAGCCCGACCGGCATCACCTTCTACGAAGGTACGATGTTCGAGAAGAAGTATCGCGGATCGTTGCTGCACTGCGACGCTGGCCCGCGGGAAGTGCGTTGGTTCCATCGCAAGCCGAAGGGTGCGGGCTACGAACTGGAGAAGGAACTGCTGCTGACGAGCAGCGACAACTGGTTCCGCCCGTCGGACGTGTGCATTGCACCGGACGGCAGCATCTTCGTGGCCGACTGGTACGACCGCGGCGTCGGAGGTCACGGCATGGGCGACCCGACCGACGGCCGCATCTACCGCATCACGCCTAAGGGCCACAAGGGCTACACGATCCCGGAAGTGAAGTTGGACGATGCGAAGGGGGTGCTGGCAGCGTTGGGGTCGCCAAATCAGGCGACGCGAGCTGCTGCATTCGCCGCACTTGGCAACCTGAAACCCGAGAACACCCTCGCCCTCTTGATTGAGACGATGGAAAAGGGTAGCGACCCGAACGTGGTTGCTCGGATGGCGCTCTACGCTCCTCAGTTGGCAGGTTCGTTGTCTCCGAAACTCATCCCCCGATCGAAGCTCATTATCAGCCCTGCCCAACTCGCCATGAAGTCGACCAACTCTCAACTTCAAGCGGTCGGCCCTCGAATCTGGCAGACGTATAACCGAATTTTGCAAGCAGACAAAGACGAGCACCGCGGTAGCCCGTTCGCAGGGACATTCTCTGCCAGAAATGTTGAGGAGATAGTTGCTCTTCCTGTCGAGCTTCGTCGGGAAATGCTCCTCTGGTTGCGATTGCTTGAAGTCAATGACGACACCAAGTCGCTCATCTACGCCCTCGCCAAGAAGTACTACGGGCAGGACATCTTCTACCGCGCCGCTCTCAACATCGCGTGCGGAACCGACCCGGCGCGGCGTGATGCCATCCTCGCGGACTTCGACAAGCACTTCCCCGAATGGGACGACAAGACCGCCGACCTCGTGTGGGAACTGCGGCCGAAGTCGGTGCTGCCGCGACTCGGCAAGTTGCTCGGCGACGCCAAACTCACCGCCCCGCAGAAGGCCCGCATCATCGACATCATCGCGTCGAACGACGACCCCTCGGCTGGGCAGTCGATGCTCGAAGTGCTGAAATCGGACGCCGCGCCGGAAGTGAAGGCTCGTGCCATCGACAGCCTGAAGTTGTTCCTTCCCACCAAGTGGAAGGGGCTGCAAGCCGGCAAGGAACTGGCCTCGGCCATCGACGAACTGCTTAAGGACGCGAAGACGCAGGCCACCGCGTTGCAACTCATCGCGGCCATCGGTTCCGCCGACCGCGTGGCCGTGGTCGCCGCACTCGCGGCCGACGAGAAAGCGGCCATCGACATTCGCAAGGAAGCCGTCCGCACGCTCGGGAAGATTCCGTCTGCTGAATCGGTCGCGGCGCTGATGAAAGTCGGCACGCCCGAAGGCCCGCTGTCGATCGAGTGCGTCAAGTCACTCGGCGACCTGCTGCCGAAGGGTCAGAAGCCCGCGGCATACTCCACGACGGCACTCGATGCCATCGCGAAGGGCGTGCTGTCCGAGAAGGCGACCGCGGAACTGAAGTCGGCGTGCCTATCGGCACTCGCCGGGAATCAGGCCGGTACGCAGTGGTTGCTCGACACGCACAAGAAGGGCGGCTTGCCGAAGGAACTCGTCGCGCAGACGGGCCAACTGCTCCGCAACTCGCCGTTCCAGGGGCTCCGCAACCAGGCGTTGCTCGCGTTCCCGGCAGCGGGCAAGCTCGACCCGAAGAAGTTGCCGCCGATCTCGGAACTGGCCAAGCGACCTGGCGACGTGGCACGCGGCAAGGCTGTGTGGAACGCGAGCCTGGCGGGTGCAGCGCAGTGTGCGAAGTGCCACATGGTTCGCGGCATCGGCGGGCAGGTCGGCCCCGACCTTTCGATGATCGGCAAGAAGGGGAGCCGCGAGAACCTGTTCGAGTCGATCCTGATTCCGTCGAAGGCGATCGCCGACCAGTACCTCCAGAGTTCGGTGACGACGAACGCCGAGGTGACGATCAGCGGGTTGCTCGTGGGCGAAACGCCGACCAGCCTCACGCTCCGCGACGCGAACGGCAAGGACACCACCGTCAACAAGAAGGACATCGAAGGGCCGATCCGCAAGCTGAAGATCTCGATCATGCCTGAGGACATCGTTGCGTCGCTGACCGAGGACGAACTCATCGACCTCGTGTCGTATCTCGAAACGCTGAAGACCGCAGCCTTCACGCCGGACACGTTCCACATCATCGGGCCGTTCCCCGGTAAAGACATGGACGAAGCACTCGACACGGAGCATGGTCCCGAGAAGGGCGAGTTCAACCCGAAGGTGACGTACACCTGGAAGGGGGTCACGGCGGTCGGCTGGAAGACGATCCGCCCCGACGGAAAGGGCTACTTCGACCTCGCGGCCCACCATGGCGAAAAGGGGAACAACTCGGCGTCGTACATGTACACGGAAGTCGATTCGCCTGTCGAGCAGGCCGGCGAAGTGCTACTCGGGCCGGACGACGGCGCGAAGTTGTGGGTGAACGGCAAGGAATTGTTCACCACCCGCGACACGAAGGCCGCAGCACCGGAGACGCACAAGGTTCCCGTGAAGCTCGTGAAGGGGAAGAACACCATCCTGCTGAAGGTGTCGAACGGGAACAATCCTCACGGATTTTTCTTCAGTCTTACTAGCGCCGAGGAACTGAAACCTGTAGTCAAGAAGTGATGGTAGCCGCGAGCTGCGGGGTTGAACCCCGTGGCTCGCTTTGACCGCTACAATCGGAACCCCAGTTGCCACGGTCTGCACTTGAGACGTTTGACCGCGCGCCACTGAGGAGTATAATCCCATTAAGTTGGTCGGGTCACCTCTCACCGGCCATCGTTATCGGGGGAACTGCCACATGCCCCACTCCGGTAAGCGTCCAACGCCTCCGTCATCGGAACACGCCTTTCCACCCGGTTCGGTTATCGGCTTCCTCGCCGAACGCAGCCAGCTCGACTTCGAGCTCGAGTTCTACGGCAAGCTCATCACAGCCGTGCCAGGGTTCACCGAAGTCCTGCGAATTCAGGCCAGCAACCTGACAACCAAGGGCAGGATTGCCGACGGGCTTGCCATCGACCGGCAACTCGTCGCGACACGGCCGTCGGACCCCACCGCACACTACAACCTCGCGTGCCGTTACGCCCTTTTGAAACAACCTGACCAGGCGCTCGGTTCGCTTCGCAAGGCCGTGGAACTCGGTTACCGCGATTTCGGCTTCATGGAAGAAGACCACGATCTCGACTCGATCCGCAAGGATCCGCGTTTCCGCCAACTGGTGCGGGAATACCGCTCTCGTTCGTGATTTTTGATTGTCGATTTGTGATTTTCGATTGAAGAAGCAGTATCGTTTTGGTGCGGGACCAGCCGCGCGATATCTTCTCAATCATCAATCACAAATCGACAATCAAAAATCCCATGGCCCTCCTCTTCACCTCTCCCCATTCCGAACCCGCACGGGCTGCCTTCGCCCAGAAACCCCGTGGGTTGGTCGATAAGGTCATGACCGTGGCCGAGGCGGTCCGGACGTTCGTTCACGACGGGGACTATTTCGCGACCGGCGGGTTCGGCACCAATCGCATCCCTTCCGCGGTATGTCACGAGATCCTGCGGCAACGCCGCCAACACCTCGGCTTCAGCGGCCACACCACGACCCACGACTTCCAGATCCTGTGCGCCGGTAACCTGACCGGTCGCGGGCAGACCATCAGCCGGGTCGATGCTGCGTACATCGTGGGGGTCGAAGCCCGCGGACTCTCGCCACATTGCCGCCGGGTGATGGAATCGGGGACCGTGCAATGCGTTGAGTGGTCGAACTACACGCTCGCCCTACGCTATACTGCCGCGGCGATGGGCGTGCCGTTCCTCCCGGCGCACAGTATGCTCGGTACCGACACGTTTTCGCACAGCCCGGCCAAGGAAATTGAGTGCCCTTTCACGGGCGAGAAGTTGGTCGCCGTCCCGGCACTGTACCCCGACGTAGCCGCAATCCACGTCCACGAGGCCGATCGCTACGGGAACTGCCGATTCACGGGAACCTCGGTCGCGGACATTGACCTCGCACGAGCCGCGAAGCGACTCATCATCACCTGCGAACGGCTCGTGCCACACGACGAGATGCGGCGGGAGCCACACCGAACACAGATTCCGTTCCTGTGCGTCGATGCGGTGTGCGAGGTGCCGTACGGGAGCTACCCGGGGAACATGCCGGGTGAGTATTTCTCGGACGAGGATCACTTGCGATTGTGGCTCGACGTGGAACGCGACACGGCCGCATTCGGGCAGTTCCTCGAAGACCACATCTTCGGCGTGAACGACTTCACAGAGTACTTGAACCACTGCGGGGGAATGTCGCGGCTTCAGCAACTCCGCCAGCGGGAGTTGTTGTTGCACCTCGGAAAGTAAGCGAGGTGCAACGGGCCGGGATTACTCGCGACTGAGCGGAAGGACCACGCTCGACTTGCTAACGCCTCTGCGAGCTGCGAGCGGGTGGAGAGACATGGGTGTGTGGGTATCGAGGCCGATCACCCTCAACTGCTTGTCGATCGAGGCAAGATCCTGTTCGAGTTGGTGTAACTTCTCCATGGTGCTGTGATCGACCAGATTGGTCTCGGACAAATCGAGCACGATTTCATCTCGTCCATCCGCCTGTGCCAGAATCGCTTTCTTCAGGCCGAGCCAGTTCGCGAACACGATAGCCTTGCGAACCTTCAGCACCACGACCCTGTCATCGTCGGTGTGAGCGATCTCAACGTCGGCTCGAAGGAAGCTCGTGAGCGGAGCGCCGTTGATCACGTGCAGGACGATCTTCAGAGCAATGCCCGAGACCACTCCGATGAGCAGGTCGGTACACAGGACGACAACGATGGTGGTGACGAACACGATCATTTGTTCAGCACCGATCTTGTAGGTGTGGATGAATTCCTTCGGCGAGGCGAGACGGAAACCCGTGTAGACGAGCATCGCACCGAGCGAGGCCAGGGGAATCATGCGGATCACGAACGGGAGCATCAGCACGAACGCCAACAAGAACATGCCGTGAAACATGTTGGCATACTTCGTCCGGGCACCGTTATCGATGTTCGCCTTGCTCCGGACGATCTCGGAGATCAGCGGCAGCGCCCCGATCGCCGAGCAGATGGTGTTCGCCAACCCAACCGCAAGGAGGTCGCGGTTCTGGTCGGTCTTCCGCTGCCAGGGGTCGATCATGTCAATGGCCTGCGAACTCAGCATCGATTCGATGCTACCGACGAGCGAGAACAGAATCACGTATTTGAGTCCGACCCCGGTCGCCAGCCCACTGAAATCCGGGAGCATGAACGCAACCTTGTAGTTGTCGAATACCGCCGGGAGCACGTTGGGGACATTCACGAGGTACTTCATCGCGTTTCCCTCGGCCTCACCCAGCGCCGACAACCCCATCGCAATCGCCATTGGGATGCCCACGACAAGCACAACCACTTGCGCGGGGACTGGCTTCAAGAAGGAGATTCGAGATTTGAGGAATGGGAAGGCGATCAGGATCGCCAGACTGGTGAACCCAACCACAGCAATGGTCCCGTTCCCGTTCGTGAACACGCGGGGGATGTCCGCAATCGCGTCGATCGGCGCGCCCGACGGGGCGGACAACCCAAAGACGACGAACAGCGACTTGGCCATGATCGTGATTCCGATCGCGGCCAGCATTCCATGAACCGGAGTCAGCGGCACCATCTCGCCGATCTTCCCGGCTTTCAACAACCCGAACAGAATCTGGATCACCCCGGCAGTTACACCCACCCCGAGCGCGAGCGGGTACCCGTACTGAACTTGAGCGGCGAAATCAGCCCCCGCGGGAGCGGCCTCACGGCCGAGTTCCAGAACGGCACCTTCGACGATCACGATCAGGCCCGCAGCAGGCCCCTTGATCGTCAGTTGCGAGTTGCTGAGGAACCCGGTGAGAAGGCCGCCGATCACGGCCGTCCAGATCCCGGCGATGGGGGGATAGTTGCTCGCTTGGGCGATCCCCAGACACAACGGCATCGCGATCAGGAAGACGAGAAATCCCGAGAGGAGGTCGAACTTAATGTTAGGCAGAAACCCCGGAGTGATCGGCGGTGGCGCAGTGTGAGACGACTTATGGTTGGCCACGGGAGTCTCGTTGTTGAGGGAAGACTGCATCCCCCATTACGCAAGACCTGTGCCACGGCCCGAAGTTACCGTCTTGGAGGAGTTTCCCCCTGGAAATCACGTGGATTCCACCACATTTCTCTCATCACCAAGGTTCGTGGGTGGTTCAACCTATTCCGTCGTCTGCCTGGAGATTGGTCGCTCATGCGTCACCTTGGTCGTCGTCGGACCAGACGGACCGGGCGATACTGATCCCCAACGTCCGAATCTTGTTCCGCAAACTCCCCCGAGTAATTCCCAGGATGCGTGCGGCCTGAAGTTGGTTCCCGTCGGTGTGTTTGAGGGTACGAACGAGAACTTCCCGCTCCATGCGTTCGAGGCTTTCCGCGTACAGATTCTCGCTCCCTTCCGCGATGCGACCGCCCACAAACTGATCCCAGTCGAATCCAGCAACTGTGGGATTCGTTCCGGTGTCGTTGGGAGTGGTAACGACGGTGGGGCGAATGATGTGCGACGGGAGAAAATCGGGCAGCAGCACCGAACCACCCATCCGAAGCACGGATTGTTTGAGCGCGCTCTGGAGTTCGCGAACATTTCCCGGCCAGGGGTACGCACGCAGCGCCGCAGCAGCCTCCGGCGTAATCTCGGCCACAGGCTTGCCCAACTCCTGCCCGAACCGACGCAAGTAGTGATCGACCAGCAAGTCGATATCGTCACCCCGCTCACGGAGCGGGGGGAGCGTGATGGTGAACACGTTCAGCCGGAAGTAGAGGTCTTTCCGGAACCGCCCGTCTTCGGCCATCTTCTCGATGTCCGCGTTCGTCGCCGCGATCAAGCGCACATCGGTCTGAACCGTCTCGCTTCCTCCCACTCGCTCGAACCGCTGCTCCTGAATGAGCCGAAGGATCTTCGCTTGTGTCAGGGGGGTCATCTCTCCAACTTCGTCGAGGAAGATGGTCCCACCGTGGCATTGCTCGAACTTGCCGATTCGCTTGCGATCCGCCCCCGTGAAGGCTCCGCGTTCGTGGCCGAATAACTCGCTTTCAAGGAGTGGTTCCGGAATCGCTGCGCAGTTGATCGCGAGGAACGGCCGTTCGGCTCGTTTGGAGTGTTGGTAGATCGCCCGGGCAACAAGTTCCTTCCCAGTTCCCGACTCACCGAGAACCAGCACGGTCACGTCCTGCCGGGCAACGCGACCGATGGCTTTGTAAACCTCCTGCATCACCGGGCAACGACCCAGAAGCAGATCCCCGATTGGTGGGACGGACCCAGCCTCTGGGATCGTGGTTGGTACCCGCATCAACCGACTGGATTGAACCGCTCGGTCGATCAGAGCACGCAACTCAGCGAGTTCCAGCGGCTTGAGCAGGTATTCATACGCGCCCTCTTTCATCGCCTCGATGGCTAGGTCTGTCGTCCCGTGACCCGTGACCAGAACGACCGGAATCCGCGCATCGATCTGTTTGATCCGGTGGAACGTGTCCAGCCCGGTTGCATCCGGCAGGTGAACGTCGAGGACCACCACATCGGGGCGTTCGGCACCAATGGCGACAAGCCCCTCAGCGGCTGTCGTCGCGGATCGAACCGTGAGGTCGCCGCCACGGAACGCTCGTTGGAAAGCGTGCTGAATCGCTGGCTCGTCGTCTATTACCAGCAGTGTGGGCATGATTTGCAGTGGGTGAGGAGTGGTGGATGTCGAAGGACTCGGTTCCGTGAGTTCAATCATGCTGTCTTGGCAGTTTGACGAAGAACGTCGCCCCGTGGTCAATGGTATTGGCTGCTCCGATCGTGCCTCCGTGGTCTTCGACAATCCGCTGGGAGATCACGAGACCCAATCCGAGGCCCGTATCCTTGCTACTCGCGAAGGGTTGGAATAGCCGCGACATCATCTCTTTTGGGATGCCTGGGCCAGTGTCTGACACCTCAAGTTCGACACGCTCGCCGCTCGTCCGAACTCGAACCGTGAGGGTGCCACCTGTTGGCATCGCATCCAGACTGTTCAACACCAAATTGACCAGCACCTGATGCAGTTGGTAAGGGTCGGCCGTCAGAAGCACCGGTCCGGGTTGGGATTCCACTTTGGTGATCACATGTTGTTTCTCGGCCCTTCCCCGGATCAACCCCATCACGGCATTCACAATGCCAAGCAAATCGACTTTCCTGCGTTCAGGCTTGGGCGGTCGTGCGAAATCGAGGAATGTCTGCAACGATCGCTCCATTCGTCGGATCTCACCCACGATAACGGCCAGATCTTCGGGAGACAGCCCCGGGTTCGCATGATCTTCGAGTGCGGCCTGGACGAGCATCTTGATCGAAGTGAGCGGGTTACGGATCTCGTGACCGACACCCGCTGCCAGTTGCCCCACGGCCGCGAGTTGCTCGGCCCGAACGACTTCTCGCTCGCGGTCGTGCAGTTCCTGAACCACTCGCTCGATTCGTAACGAGAGATCTTCGATTTCATCCTGAAGGCTGCCGAACTGGCCCTCCTCACGCAACACAATCTCGGGCATGTCCGGACCCAGTTTCCCGGCAGCGTCGCGAATCTGGACCTGAAGCCTTCGGATGGAACGACTCAGGGCGCGAGCGACCCCAAAGCCGAACACGACTCCTGCCACAGCGCCTAGACCTCCGACACCGGCCATTCCCCACGCGAGTTGATTCAACACGCGTTCGTGTTGTGTCGTGATCTCCTCAAGCCTTTTGCCGTTGTAGAGGCGGAATTCCGTACACGGAGCCAGTACATTCGATTCCAGAAATCGGGTAGCCTCAAAGACCTCCGACTCGTGTTCAGGGCTTCCGGGAGGCGGCAGCATCTGCCAGCGTTCCAGGTAGGCTGTAAACATGGTCTTCATCTGTTTCGCCAGTCGCAGTTCTTCGGGTTCATCCGAGACTTCATCAACGGTACTCAGGTGGAGGGACGCTCGCTTATGGAGTTCGCCCACGGTCTCCACCCGGGCGTTCTCCAGTGCAACCAAAGCGCTCAGGCACTCCTCAAGTTCAACGGCGGCACGCCGGCTCTCAACGTTCTCGCGGAACACTCGCGCGACTGTTGCCTGCTGGTGGAACAGCGACACAGCGGTAAAGACGCACAATGTCACAAGACAGACTGTGACCAAAACGGCTGGCCAAAGTAAGCGCCACCGCAATCCCGACATCATCAACCCTCCGCGAATTTCATCTGCGTGTTTTTACAACACACCAGATGTCAAAGCATCAGCGTGGTCGCACTTCGACCATACTGGTTCCTGACGAACCACTCACTGTGCAAATCTCATCCGAGTGGCAACTTGTCCGGTGCAAAGACAGGAATCTGCCGAGTGTGCCATTTCTGGAAGAGGAACTGGCATTTCTCATCAGTTCAGGATCCCCCAGCACAACGCTATAATAACCATCAGAATCATGTTCTCGGAATATCAACGAACACCCCGGTAATGATCTTCTTCGAAGTTAAGTCATTAACTCAATGTGCTTTGCGTTCCTACAGGATCGCCAACAGGATCGATTCTTGGGCGTTTGTCTCGCGAATGGCCACAGACCGCATAACGGACGAAATTCCAGCCAGAACGGTTGGCACATGAGTTGCGTTATGTGGGATTTACGTTTCCAACGCGGTCAGTGGTTGTGAGTTCATTGTCAGATCAGCCGCGGTGGAAACCGGAGGCAATCATGGTCCGCCAGCTCGCGGTCGCCGAACCCAGCCACGGTGCGAACACAACCTTGACGGAAACACACCCGACTGCGGACCAAAAGTCTGATCCCAAGCACTCCGAATCGTCACTTCACCGGCTCAGGCACGCGATTGAGCGCGCCGCGCACTTGTTGCCTGCCCAGGGACCGATCACGGTCTTCATTCACCATAACACGCTCCATGCATTCGAGAAATTTCCTTTTGAACGTGGCGTCGAACTGGCTGCAGACCTGTTCGGATGCCAACCCTATCTGACCGAGCAGCGATACCGCGACGCACTGGGTCGCGGGCGAATTCGGTTCCCAGAATTACTCGCCGTTCTCGAGGAGGAGTTGGGAACCAATGCCACGGAAAAAGTCGCCCGGCTGATCACAAGACTTGACCTGCGTTTGGCGATGCTGCAGTACCCGCTCGCTTCGGGGTCTGCCAACGAATTCACCTGGTTCATGGTCGAGACGGACTCGCTTCGGAAAGTGTGTCCGGATGCCTCCGCAGCGGCTCGCGGCAAATTGCTTTCCGAAACCCGCCGCTGGGTGATGCGGGACCTGCGAGGTCGTAACGGCTCAAACCCGGCCTGGCTCCGGGAGTTGTTCACGAGATTCCGTTCGTCGGGTATCGAGACATGGTCCGAATCCGAATGGGAAGCATTCACTCTGGAAACGCTCTGGGGAGTCTGTCGAGACGGCGTGAGTGGGGTTCCCGACATCGCCCCGCCCCCCAAGGCACCCGTGCGTCATCGCGACCTGCTGTTGCAGGTCGCGAGCGTTGATACGGATCGTTGGGTTCATGACATCCTGACCCGATTCTCGGCCGCATACCTGGATCAGGGGGTCTCGCACTGGCCCCTGCCCGACCGGGACCAGGGTTACTTTCGTGCGTTCTGCTCTCTTTACAGGCGACCGGGTGGGACGCCCGACCGCTGGCTCCGTGGATTACCGACCGAAGTCGCACGACTCCAGGACGCACAAACCGACCCACTCGCATCCATCCAGGAATCGCTTGCGGCACTCGGAGTCCCTGAGTCGGAGTGGGACGCTTACCTCTCGGCGACCTTCCTCGCACTCCGCGGCTGGGGTGGGATGATCCACGAGGTGGAAATCCGTGGGGACCGGGTCGCACGCCCGGTGAGCGAGAACAGCCTGATTGGGTTCCTGGCCGTTCGTTTGCTCCTGGAGCGATTCGCACTCGCGTATGCGGCGAACGATAGTCTGGGTTACGGTGGGCCACTCGACCGCCTCCGCGACGCCCTCCGACAACAGATTGCCCCACCAACTCGGCGGAGCATTGAAGAGAGAGCCTTCCCGGTCTTCCAGTTGGCCCAGATGCTGGCGTGGGCACCGGCAGAGTTGGCCCGCATGACAACAACTGAATGGACAGCGTTGGTGCGAGAGATCGACGGATTCTCCGCGATCGAACGGCGGAGAATCTTCCATCTTGCCTATGAGATGCGGTTACGAACCCAGACGCTCGACGCATTAGCCCTTCATTCGCGACGGAAGCCGACGAACCCACGCTTTCAACTGGTCGCGTGCCTCGATGAACGCGAGGAATCGTTCCGAAGGCACATGGAGGAAGTCGCCCCGGATAGTCAGACGTTCGGTGTCGCCGGATTCTTCGCAGTCGCGATGTACTACAAGGGTTCGACGGACGCTCACTTCGTACCGCTCTGCCCGATTGTCATCACGCCGAAACACTGGGTCGAGGAGCAAGCAGACGAGAGCCTCGTGGACGTGCATCAGCGTCTGCGTTGGACCCAGAAAATCTACGGTGCGGCCGCCCTTGGGGCACACGTTGGAACTCGAACACCGGTGGTCGGAGCGTTGCTTACCGCGACCCTCGGAATCCTCGCTTCGATTCCATTAGTGGGCCGAGTTCTGTTCCCGCGACTGACCGCCCGAATGCGAAAACGATTGGGCCGGGTTGTTCAACGCGCACCGCGAACACAACTCAAGCTGGAACGAAGCCCCGAGTGTGTACCCGGCGACCGGGGGAACCACATCGGATACACGCTTGATGAAATGGTCGCCATCGCGGAACAACTGCTTCGCGATATCGGGCTGATCGATGGTTTTAGTCGACTCGTTTTCACGATCGGCCACGGTTCATACAGCATGAACAACCCGCACAAGTCCGCCTACGACTGTGGGGCATGTGGCGGTGGTTCGGGTGCGCCGAACGGTCGAGCCGCAGCCAAGGTGCTCAACGATCCCCGAGTCCGAGCACGCCTTACCGAGAAGGGAATCACGATCCCGGATACAACGCACTTCGTGGGCGGCTTCCACAACACCTGCGACGACACGGTCACACTCTACGATGAAGATCTCGTTCCCGAGAGCCACTGGGCCGAGTTGAAGACCATCAAGGAAGAGTTCACCCGGGTCTGCGAGCGAAACGCTCACGAGCGAAGCCGGCGATTCATGTCGGCCCCGCTCACGCAGTCGTTTGCCGAAGCACGGTTGCACGTCGAAGGGCGAAGTGAGGATCTTGCCCAGACTCGCCCAGAACTGGGCCATGCGACGAACGCGATCTGCCACGTCGGGCGTCGGGAGCGAACCCGTGGGCTATACCTGGACCGGCGTGCCTTCTTGACGGCATATGACCCGACCCAGGACGACGAGAACGGAACCATCCTGGCCCGCACGATGGCCGCCGTGTTCCCGGTTTGTGGCGGCATCAACCTGGAATACTTCTTCTCGCACGTCGATTCACCAGGTTACGGATGCGGGACAAAGTTGCCACACAACATCACCTCGCTGTTGGGCGTGATGGACGGGGCCGCGAGCGATCTCCGAACCGGATTGCCGTGGCAGATGACGGAGATTCACGAGCCCGTTCGGCTCATGATCGTTTGTGAGACGACCACGACCGTCATGACGAAGATTCTGGACGGCAACCCCGTGGGCAAAACTCTGACCGAGAACGGGTGGATCCAGCTCGCGTTGCAGTCACCGGAAACGAACGAGATTCTGCTGTACCAGAAGGGGGAGTTCCGCCCCTATCACCCTCAGGCCGATGTGCTTCCTTCCGCAAAGACCTCAGCCGACTGGTATCGCGGCTGGCGAGACCACCTGGAGTTTGCCGAGATCGACCCATCCGTGTGACCGCTTTGATCGCCTTCACGCAATCGCCCGACGGTGCCGGTCCTTGATGTCCGGGAGATCCATGTTCAACCTCAGTACCGTTCCGCTCACTTAGCCTCCTGGCGTCGGTTCCGCCACTGGCAGCAGCTCCTGTGGTCGAGCCCAATCTCGTTCAACTCATGAACGTCCTGGGATTCCTTGTCCTACTCGCACCCGTGACGCTCCTGGTTACACTCGGGCTACCAACATTGTTAGGCTCGCCGCTCTCGGAGCGAACAACTAGCCGGACCATGCGTTCGACAATCGTGGTCGGGCTTCTGGCCTCGGTTGGCGTGCTCACGCTCATGCTCTACACCGGCCGAACGCCACGTCGTGCTTGACCTGGGGAACTGGGTCTCCATCCAACATCATTCTGGCGGGAGTGTATCAAAGGCCAACCACGCGCACTACCACTTCGCCGTGAAGTTCGAGTTCGACCGTCTATCCGTCCCGCTGAGGATCCTGTCGTTCACTCTCTGTGGCACGATCGGCTCCTTTGCAGTTCTCTACATTCACCGCGAACCGGGTTACAACCGCTTCTTCGTGCTGTACGCGGCGTTCCTCACCGGCATGGTGATCGCATCGACCGCCGACTCGATTGAGACACTTTTCACGGGATGGGAGTTAGTCGGGCTATCGAGCGCGCTTCTGGTGGCGTTCTTCCAGGAACGCCCGGCCCCGGCGCGGAACGGCTTGCGGGTGTGGATCGTTTATCGCGTCTCGGATGCCGCGTTGCTCCTTGCTGCAGTGGTCCTCCACCACATGACTGGCGAGGGGGATTTCGACAAACTGATGGGTGATGCGTCGTGGCCAGACGGGCAGGCGGCGATGAGCGAGTCACAGGCACTTCTGGTGGGCCTGCTGCTACTCGCGGCCGTTGCGGGGAAGTCGGCACTGGTGCCGTTCTCGGGATGGCTACCCAGAGCCATGGAAGGACCGACTCCAAGCAGCGCCGTGTTCTACGGAGCGTTGTCGGTCCACCTCGGGGCATTCCTGCTGCTGCGAATGAGTCCCTTGATCGCCGCCTCGATGTGGCTGGCAATCGCGGTGATTACCCTGGGGTTGGTCAGCGCCGCGTATGCCTACCTCGTGGGATCCGTTCAGACCGACATCAAGAGTGCGTTGTCGTTCGCTTCGCTTGCCCAGGTGGGAATCATCGTCGCCGAGATCGGCTGCGGGCACTGGGTTCCCTTCCTGTGGTACGTCGCACTGGTGCATCTGCTCGGGCACGCTTGCCTGCGAACGCTCCAGTTCATCCGCGCACCAACGCTGCTCCAGGACTACCGAAACCTTGAGAACGCGCTGGGTGATCGACTGCCGCAATCGCGTGGCCCACTCGCATTCGCCCCGGCGTCGTTCCGCGCGTTCCTGTATCGGTTCGCACTGGAGCGCGGTTACCTGGACGCGATCCTGACCGATTATGTGGCACGCCCGTTCGTGTCCGTTTTCCTTTGGTGTGACCGGATGGAACGGAGGTGGGCGGTCTACTTGAACGGGCCAACATCTCCACCGGCGAGCGTGGAACCGAAGGATGAACCGCCTCAAAATCCGACAAACGCACATCACCCGGTTGATGCCCAGGGGACGGAGCAACACGTATGACCTTCAATTCCGTTCCCTGGCTGGAGTTGTCGATCGCAATACCGTTGATCGGTAGCCTGTTGGTCGGCCAATTGCGAGACACGCTGACGGCGTCTCGATGGTGTCTGGTAGTTTCTGGACTGACATTTGTCTGCACCCTCGCGGCGTGGGCGGGAGTCGAGTTCGGGTTAGCCCCATCCGGGACAAGCGCAACGGATGTCCTCCCCTGGGTGTTCGGCACACCATTGTTGGCGATCGACCATCTGAGCGCGCCGCTGCTCCCACTCGTCGCGTTGCTTCACTTCCTGACAGCTCTGGCGACCGCTCGCACGAAGATGACACGCTTCTCCTTCGCCTGGATGCTGGCGGGCGACTCGATGCGACTAGCCACATTCGCGTCCGCCACGTGGCTGCTGGGTCCGTTGCTCGTGCTCAACACATTGCCCCCGTACCTTGAGCTGATTCGGCGAGGCCGACCAACACGGGTCTATGTTCTGCACATGGGTCTGTTCGCCGTGCTGCTTTTCGCAGGGTTAGCGATGGGTGGGGCGGGGCCGGAAGCCGGAGCGTTCGCGTCCGTCCTGCTGCTGCTCGCGGTGTTAGTCCGTAGCGGAACCGCGCCTGCGCATGTCTGGGTCACAGACCTCTTTGAGAATTGCTCGTTCGGCACAGCACTGCTATTTGTTACTCCGATCACGGGAATGTACGCTGCTGTCCGATTGGTGCTGCCAGTAGCACCCGACTGGGTACTGAACACCATTGGCATCGCATCTCTGATCACAACGGTGTACGCGGGTGGGATGGCCGTTGTGCAGCGCGACGCCCGACGCTTCTTCGCGTACCTGTTCCTGAGCCACGCATCGCTGGCGTTGGTCGGCCTCGAACTGCACACGGTTATAAGCCTGACCGGCGCGTTGTCCTTGTGGGTGTCGGTCGCACTCTCGCTGGGTGGCTTGGGCCTGACCATTCGCGCACTCGAAGCCCGATACGGGCGACTTTCGCTCACTGAGTTTCGCGGGTTGTATGTCCACTCCCCTTCCCTGGCGGTTTGCTTCTTGCTGACGGGCCTGGGAAGTGTCGGGTTCCCTGGGACGCTTGGCTTCGTCGCCGCCGAGTTGTTGGTCGATGGCGCGATTGAAGTGAACCCCCTCGTCGGCGTGACGGTCGTGCTGGCCTCGGCGATCAACGGCATCGCAGTATTGCGTGCGTACTTCTTGCTGTTCACGGGAGCACGCCCAACAAGCGGCGTGAAACTCGGGATTACGTCACGGGAACAGTTCGCAGTGCTCACGCTGGCCGCGTTGATTCTGGGTGGCGGATTGATCCCACAGGTTCACATCAAGTCGCGTCACCGTGCTGCGGAAGAAGTGCTCCTCGAACGCTCAACTCGCATCCCGGAGTTTGCTGAAGTCGCTCCGGAGAGTTGACACGTATCGTTTCAAAGGTTGAGGAAGCGTTGCAAAAACGGACGTAGCGTTTCCTCAGGATACAGCACCCACGAGTAATCTCGCCGCTGCAACACCTCATTGGCGGCAACCTCAGCACGAATGCGTGTGAGATCGGATTTTGCTATCGTCGGCTGCTTCCAGACAAAGTGCCGCAACTCGATCGTGACCGCCTGAAGTTCGCGGAACCACGCCTTCCTTGCTGTGTGATCCGTGAGCGGGGGTTCGTTCGCGATCAGCGTATTCTTGCGTGTCAGCAGCCATTGCACTTCGGGCCGCGCGAGTTGCTCTGGAACGAGGTGCCGTTGCGGGTTCCAGTGCAAATCACGAACGCGGCGCTCGGCTCGTTTCAGATCGTCGGGCGTGGACGGGAGCGTTGGCAGCGGGAGCCGCAACGTCGCGGAAAGCACCTGATACGCGGGCGGTTCGATGCCGAAATAATTGCGGATGATGTCGTCGGTCACCTCGTCGTACTTGCCGCCACCGATGCCGTGAATGAAGAAATCACCGAGACACACGCGGGCAAACAGCGTGAGCGTGAGGGCACGCGGACTGAGGCGAGTGCCACTCTCTGAGAACTCGGGCCACTCATGCACAAATCTGTTTGTGTCCGCCGCAATGTGCGTGCCGTTGCTGAAGTGGAGTTGATTGTCATTCCTCCAAACCCAAAACCGTGTCCGACGATCCTGTCCGTACCACCTCATCCAGAAGGGTGCCTCAATATCTTTTGCACGTTGCTGTAGTTCCGGTGCTGGGTGGTTTCGACTCTTGATGCCGTTCGCTGTGCGATACTTGAGGATCGCTGAGTTGTAGACTCCCGCAAATCGTGAGAGATCGGCTAGGATGTGAGCAACGAATCGAGCGTATCCCTCGGACCAGAATAACAGACTTACGAGCAACTCGAGGTTCTTACAGCCCCACGCTTCCTCGCGGTTCGTTCGCATCGCGGTGAATGTCTCGCCAATATTTTGGGCGAGCGGGGGGCGTGAGTCGCCTGTTGTTTCAGACTCGACAGAGGACTCACGTCCACCGCTCGCCCAGCAATGTGCCAGCAACGTCTCAAAACCCCAATTCGCCGACAACGGTGCGACACGCTCGGCGAATGTGCGAAACACAGACGCATCTTCGATCTTGCGATCTTCGTAGGGAACTTCGCCACTGAACGTGTCGAACGCAACCGACTCGCTGTGAACTTTCGGGCCGCGATCTGGGATTACGGGAACGTGGAGTGAAGTGCTTTTCAGCGTGTCGTTGTCGACGATGAGATTGAGCGGGATGCCGCCGATCTTCTTTGCGAGGCCGTTCAGCGCGAAGTTCTTGACCCACACGCCAGGGTGCGACAACTCCGGTTGGTGCCCCGCAAGCAAGAGAGGTGCATCGACATCAAATCCCTCCTCTGCACTGGAAGACCGGGCGAGTTCCAAAACCTCTCGCCGTGCGAGTGCCCGGAGTTCTCGCAGTGGCAAGCCGCCGATCTGGATATCGTCGCGGTTTAGCCGACGGCGGTTTTCTTCAACGAGGGCCGGGAGCGCGTCGAAGCTGGGAATGGCCAGCACGGCTCTGTCTGTTGTGGGCACCCGCAACCGCGACATCAGCGAAGCTCCGGACACACGCATTCCTTCGCGGCGGTTTGGGGCAGACTCGGCAACTCATCACGCTCGGCTGACGCAAGCACTTCCCGGTAGTAAGCGAGTCGCTGCTCGGGGTCGTTCATCACGCCGCCGAACGCCCGGTTCGGGTCGAGGTACAATCGCGGCACGCCGATCTCTTTCACCCGCAACCGTTGTCGTGCGGCCTGCACCCACAGTTGCAGCGGCATTCCCCATCCGCGTTCCGTGATCTGCAACTTCGCCATTGCCTCCCGCCGATACGCCTTGAACCCGCAGAACGAATCCGTCAGGTCGAAGCCGTACCGCTCATTGATCTCGCGGGTAATGCTGGCGTTGATGAATCGCCGATCGGTCGGTGCGGGGGTGTCCTGGCGAAAGTCACGGTAGTAACGCGAGCCAGAGACAATGTCGCAATCGTGGATCGCTTCGAGCAGCACAGGAATGCGGCTTGGTTCGTGCTGCCCGTCGCAGTCCATCGTGACGAGGACATCGAAATCGTATTCGAGGGCATAAGCGAATGCAGAGATCAGCGCGGCCCCATAGCCGCGATTCGTCGGGTGGTCGATTCGGTGGAGGTTCGGTTCCGAGTCCAGCAATTCAGCGGTACCGTCGGTCGAACCGTCGTTAATTACCAAAATCTCAGGACTGTAGCGCCGCACTTCAGCCAAAACGTGACGGACGTGCTTCGCCTCATTGTAAACCGGGATCGCGGTAAGGGTGCGCATCGTGAGGTGTCCGGCAACGGTTGCAATTTTCAGAAGGCCTACTCCATGGTAGGCGGAACCAGGGTGTACAAGCAAATCGTATGCCCGCTATGTGAGGGGAATACCGGCCGCAACGGCTGGTCTTTCGGAGGAACCGCAACTGACAGGTTGCACGATTCGCCAGTGGAATCGACTGGCGCGGATTCGCGGTCCGACAACCTCACGGCAGTAGGCTCAATCCCCCGGATGGCGTTGACCAAGCTGAACCCGGGGGAATACTCACCTTGGCTTACCCGGTTCCGGAGCACGCACCATGAAGCGGTACGCACTCGCACTCCTTCTCTCTGTCGTATTTGGGTCATTCGCTTTCGCACAACCCCCGAGCGGGTTTGGGCCTCCCCCGCCCATTCCCCATCAGACTGTGCTACAGGGTCCACTCCCGAGCCCAGGACCACCGGTCAGCACCGCGGGGCGAGACGGCTTCTACAAGAGTGGCGGCGTGCTGGTCGGGAGTAATGGAGCATTCCCCTACGACAGCGGAGCATACCTTTTAGCCGGCACCGACGGGCTGGCGCGTTCCATGGGCTTCTACACGATGGTCCCGGCGGTCACGACCGATTCCGCCCCAGGGACCGGTGCAACGTGTCCATTTGGTCCGCGTGTTCGCCACTTCCGACGTTGATGAACACTCCAATACAAGTTCGTCATCAGATTGGTTGCTCGGAAGCATATCGCCTGCGATAATCTCGCGCCCGGTGTCGCCGGGCACGAAGAGTCTTATCAGCAACTCACGGAGCAGTTCAAATGGGCAAATGCTTCCGCTCATTGGCACTCGTCGGTATCGTCGCGGGCCTGATGACCGTCACCGGGCTTTCTGTTGCCCCAGCACAGGTTAAGGAAAAGGACAAGGAGAAGAAGGACGACAAGAAGGTCGAAGCAAAGGGTGACGACATTGGCGTGACCGAGGTGTACAAGGCGAAGGACGGCTGGCGGTTCCGGATCAAGGGGCCGGAAGGGAAGTCCATCGCGATCGGCACGGTCCCATTCGAAAAGAAGGAAGATGCTGCCAAGGCCGTCGAGACCTTGAAGACGATCCTCACGAAGGGAAAGGTCGTCGAGATCAAAGAAGAGAAGAAGTGATACGCTCAGGCAAGCGGAGGACAGACGTCCTCCACTCGCCAAACAGTTTACCGTCGTGGACCGGGCGTCTCTGGGATCTTCCACGGTGTGGGTATCGTCGGCACTTTCTCGGGCTTCTTCGTGTCTTTCGCCTCTCGGGCTACTGCTCCCGCCGGCGCGTTGATCGTGAGCACGGTCCAAGGGTGCGAAATCAGGGACTTGATTCCGGGGTGGTTCTGGTTGTCTTCGGCATTCGGCTTCCACTCTTTCCCGGTTGGCGGTCCGTAGAGCGCATACGATGCGAGATCCTTGGCCAGTTTGGTGGTCGTAAACTTCGCATCGAGTGAATGCGGCAACGCCAACTCTTCCAGGGCGAACACAGCCTTCGCGGAATCGACGTCGATTTTCCCGTTCTGCTTCTCGTAAAACTTTAGCCACGCCTTGTCGCGGTTGTCGGGTTCCCAGCCCTGCTTCTCGGGAGCCTTCTCGTTGAGGGGTGTTGCCTCCAACCGCACGTCCAGATCCTTCGCGTTATTGCAGCCCCAATAGAAGCCCTTGGTGCCCGCGAACCACTCGTTCTTCGAGCTTCGCCACAGTTTGCTCTTCTTGGTACCCAGCTCGTACATGGCGATCTCGTTCGTCTTCGTGTCCGCAATGAGCCATTCGTTCGAGTACAAGCCGTTGTTGTTCTGCGAGAGGTACTTCACAACATCGTCAATGCTGCTGGAGTATTGGATCGCTTTGCGCGAACGGGTCGTGAGTGGCTCGCCGGTGGGGTCGAATGGTGTTTGGTCGATGGTCGTTTCGCAGAGCAGAATGCCGTCGGCGTTCATGTAGTAATCCTGGCTCGACCACACTGCACCAGGGAAACCTTGCATCGCGAAGCGGTGGCCCTTTGTGGGCTTGCAATCGATCCAGAAGTTCACGTGTGGGCCAAAGTGGAGCCCGAACATGGTGATATGCCCAAGGATGATGTTGCCGTCAGCCGTTGCGGGGCCAGTCGCCACGAACGCGGAGCAATGATCTTTCTTGGGTTGCACGGGGGCAGTGAGTTTCAATTTCTCAACGCCCGTGGGTGTGGCAGCAAGCGCTGATTCGAGCGTGTCGATCTCCTGCCAGACGTTGATGGCCGCGATGTCGAGGAGGTCAACCTTTCGGTCGCCAACTGTCGCGCCGGCATCGGCCGCTCCATCGGCGATCCCCTTCATCTCTGCGAGGAACTCTTTGTCGAGTTTGCGAAGGAACAGGGCATCGGTAAGCGTGCGAACGGTGCGCCATCCTTCGGTGGGATCCTTGGTGTTGCGTTCACGGCCCAGGGTCACAATGTACTTCGCGATCTCGGCCGAGAGCAATTTGCCGTGTTGATAGCCACGTGGGTACGGGTCGCCTTCGATGTGGAGAACCACCCAGCCGGCCTGAGTGTAGCGGTATCCTTCGTCGTGCTTTTGAACCGTCTTGGGGTCAGGCTTGTGCGCTTCTGGGATATCGGCAGCGCGAGCGGGGAGGAGCGCAACAAGCAGAATGAGGAGACAGGGTGCCAGCACAACCAGCAGAACTCGGACGAAACGAGGCATACCGCAAGCTCCATGATTAGCCGCGACCCAGATGGGGAGCGCTTGCAGATTTAGCATCGCATACTGCCGAGTAGTTGAAAACGGGAATCCCGCCGGCTAAAACTCAGCTTCCCCCCTATTGTTTCGAGAGCGTGCGATGAAGATCACGAAGGAAAGCATCGGCGTCGGGTTCATCGGAGCTGGCGACATCTCGGTGTTGCACGCCGCCGCCGTTAAGCGATGCCCCGGCGCGAAGCTGGTTGGCCTCTGGAACCGCAACCAGGAACGGGCCACACAGCGGGCCACCGAGTTCGGGTGCAAGAACTACAAAACCCCCGCGGAACTCGTGGCCGACCCCGCCATCGACGCGGTATTCGTGCTCACGAATCTGGAATCGCACCTCGAATACACAGCACTCGCCCTCAAAGCCGGCAAGCACGTGCTCGTCGAGAAGCCCGTGGGAGTCACAATCGGCGAAATCGAGCAGATGCGAGACCTGGCCGCGGCCAAGGATCTGGTCTGCATGCCGGGGCACAACTACGTCTACGAAGCGAGCATGATGCGGACGCGCGAGCTCGTCGAGAACGGCGACCTCGGCAAAATCACCTCCGCGTATGTGATGTACAACATCCACCACCCGGAAGAGGTCGCCAAGCGCTACCCCGGCGTTGTGCGCCAGATCCTCACCCACCACTCGTACATCCTGCTGTATCTGGTGGGGAAGCCAGTCGAATTGTGTGCGATGAAAGCCACGCTGCACTACAAGGAGTACACCGAAGAAGACATCGCGATGGTGCAGATGCGATTGCACAACGGGGCACTCGCCCACTTCTGTGCGAGCTTCGCGGCCGACGACCACGCCGCCGACCCCTGGACCGTGATGGTGAAGGTCATCGGCACCGCCGGCAGCACGCGATACAGCTACCGCGACCACGTCGAGATCAAGCCGGGGCTCGTTCACAGCCAGACATACACAGCTTATCAGGGCTCGGTGATGAACGAGGTGCGGCACTTCCTCGTGGACTGTTTGCGAATGGGCGGTAAACCGCTGAGCACGCTCGACGACGCCATCACGGCTCAGAAGATGATCGAAGCGGCTGAGAAGTCGATCGCCGAGAAGAGCGTGGTAACGCTGTAACAGCCTCAGGGAAGAGTCGGCGTCACGGACGGCGAGAACTGGTACTCGCTCGTGCCGTCTCCGGTCGTCACGGTTCCCAAGGAACCGTCGTTGTACTTCAGCTTCATCACAGACTTACCGTCCTCAATGTGGACGGACGATACCTTACCCTGACTGGCACGGGCCGAGATCTGATTGAGTGCTGACCGGCCCGTGAAGTTCGAGTCACCGGAAGACAGGTTGACAAGTGTGTTGAGTGCGGGCGGCGCGGCGGACGTACCCAGGTTAGGCATGGAACGCACATCGCCCTCTGGTTGAACTGACGGCTGCCCCGCGGTATCGGTCGCTACAGGGTTCGCGGCCTGCATCAGAACATCGGGAAGGGTTCGTGTCGGCTGCAAGTAGGCCCGCCCGTGAAGCCGGTCCGTTCGCAGACCGCCGGCATCCGACCGCTTCTCCGCCAACCGGCCGCACGACGCGAGCGACAACCCCAAGAGAGCCACCAGAGCGAACCGCATGACTCGCCCCCCTCGCCGACACTGAGTCCTCGAAGGCCGGGAGATACCGCCGTCATCCCACGCGGTCAACACGTATCACAGGAGCGGCAGGAACCCATGGAACAGCGACCCCTCGGCAAGACTGGTCTGAACGTCTCCGTCCTCGGGCAGGGCGGAGCGGCGTTCGGGCAGCAGTTCGGCCCCGTGTCGATCGCGGAGGCCACGGACTGCATCCACGCCGCGATTGATTCCGGCGTGAACCTCGTGGACACGGCCGCGTTCTATGGACGTGGCACCTCCGAGGAGTTCCTCGGCAAGGCGCTCTCGGGCGGCTGGCGCGAGAAGGTGAGCATCTGCACCAAGGCGTGCCGGCTCGACTCGGCCGTGTTCGACTTCACCCCCGAAGGGACGCGGAAGTGCTTCGAGGCTTCCCTCAAACGCCTCGGTACCGATCACGTCGAGATTCTGCTCGCTCACGACATCGAATTTGCCACCGATTACGATTACGTCTTCAACGAGACGTATCACGTGTTGCAGCAACTCAAGAAGGAAGGCAAGACGCGGTTCATCGGCATGTCATGCTACCCACTGCCACTGTTGAAACAGGCCATCGAGCGCTGCGATCTCGACGTGGTCATCAGCTACGCTCACTGCAACCTGTGGAACACGCGGTTGCTCACGGACTTCATGCCGACCGCCAAGGCCCGCGGGGTTGGAGTGATGAACGCGAGCCCCCTGGCGATGGGCTTGCTCACGAACCAGGGACCGCAGCCGTGGTTCCCCGGTCAGCCGGAAGTCGTGGCCACCTGCAAGAAGGCCGCGGAGTTGTGCCAGAGTCGCGGAGCCGACATCTCGTTCCTGGGGATGCAATACTGCTACGCTCAAAAGCAGATTCCCTGCACACTCACCGGAGCGGCACGCAAGAGTGAACTGGAAGTGAACCTGCGGGCGATGACCGAACCAATCGACCAGACGTTATTCGCTGACGTGATGAAAGTGCTTGACCCGATCCGCGACTGGACCTGGAAATGTGGCAACTGGAAAGGCTAACGACAAGAGGCGACCTTCCGGTCGCCTCTTCAATTTCACCCTGCCTCAATCTCACTTCTCGCAGGCCGGGAAGGCGTCACTTACTGGTGCCGGGTAGCTCTGTCGGAACTGTGCTTCAAGTCGAGCCAGCACCTCGGCCTTTTGGGTCGGGGGATATTTGGACAACTCCGCCTCGGCAAACCCAATCACGTTGCGTGCGGTTTTCTCCTCGTCAGTCGCACCGGGGTATTCTTTTCGGATCACAGCCAGGCTCGCTGGTTGACTCTGATTCAGTACGAGGAATCGGTCAGTTACCGCAGCAAGGGTCGTTCGGCCGGCAATCAATTCATCGAGCAGGGCGTCCTTGATCTGGATTTGGCGACGAAGTTCCAGGTCAACAACATCGAGGTGCTGTCCGAATGCGAGTTCGCTTTCGATCTCATCCTGGGACGAGCGGGTACTGAACGTACTGACAACAACCGTTTTGGCCCAGCTCGATTTGGCAACGAGTGCCGCGACAGGAACCATCACCAAGTATGCTGCAAAACGGACACTGGACATTGGAGAGTAACCAGTTGAGGTCGGGCGAAATCAAGTGAGGCGGCGCCACACCAGGGAGAGAGTACATTTCGGAGTTCTTGAACTGGCTGGTTGCGAGCCCAAGTTTCACCATCCGTGAGACGTTCGGTCGTTCGCTTCGTCTCTCAACGAAAACACATGAAGAGTTCGGGATTCATTCCCGAACACCCAGAGTTCCCGAGCGAACGCGCTCCGAACCGGACCACATTGTGTGGTTTGTCGCCACACGGACGAACGGCTCCGATGAGCCTCGTCAAACAGACCGTTCAGGACAGAAGCGATCGATGTTTCAGATCTACCATTCGCCTGAACGTAAGGGGTGGGAGTCTTCTGCTCTCGTCTCGTTGAATATTATGGCAACGACGAGCCGAGTTGTCTCTGGACATCAGCATCTTTTATCTTAAACACCCATAATCTTCACGCTGCTTGCTTGTTTTCAAGGCATGCTTGCAAATTATACCACCACATACCAATCAAACCCCGAACGCCTAACAGAGTTCCGGGTTTCTCTTACTTTTTTGGCAACTGGGGAAGAATTGCAGGGTCGGCATACCGCTCGGGTTCTTTCTCGAACCGCTGACGAGAGAGGTCGTTGTAGAAATACACCTTCACGCCCTTGTACATCGTGAACGGATCTTTCGACGATACCTTGCGATCCTTGAGAACTGGACAGTACATCTGTTCGATGTCTCGCTTGGGCAATTCGATTCCCGCTAATCCAGGAATGATCTTGGCGTCGAGGTATGCGACTGGATCGCGGTTGAACTTCCCGACGCACTGGTCGCAGCACAGGTAAATCTTCACGCCCTTGTAGAGGACCGATTTCGATTCCTTCGGGTCGATCTCGTCCGTCGTCATGACAGGGCAGAGTTTCTGCGCACCGGGAGTGGCGGGCGCGGGCGGTGCGGACTTATCGCCATCCAGTTTCACGACCTCGACCGTGGCGTGCGACCCCTGCGGAGTGCCTCCGGCAATCGCGACAACGACATCCTTTTCGCCTGGAACCAGTCGGTGAACGTAGCGACTCTCGGCTGTCGTCCCGACCTTCTCCCAAGCGGTGCCCTTCTCGTTGAGCACGAACACATTCTTGTCGGACGTGTTCAGAACGAGTTTTCCGCCCACGTTGGTTGCCGCAGGGCTGAAGCCCAGGCGATCCGTTCCGGGGAACTCGGGGCCATCGGTCCACTTCCCCGTGGCAACGTCGAGAACGCTCACCTTCCGCACCATCTCGTTCGCGTCGGTCATCCCCCCGATGACGTAAACCTTCGTGCCGAGGACAGCAGCGGTGAGCGCCCGGCGTTTGAAGGGTTGCGGGATCGATTCCCACTTGGGTTCCTTGTCGGTGGTGTCGAGTACATATGCCGTGTCCGACCACAAGGACTTGTCATTCGACCGCATCTGCCAGCCACCGACGACCACGAGCTTGCTTCCAACCGCGACGACATCGTGCGAGGAACGACCCGCGGGAAGTGGAACTCCCGGCGACCACTTCCCGACTTTGGGGTCGTACACCGCAACCTCAGCCGTGGAGTTGAGGTCGGATTTCTCGCTGGCCTTGTTCTTGGCTTCCATCCCGCCGACGCGATAAACCTTGCCCCCGGTCGCCGCCAGGTTCAGGCCGATCAGCCCCGGACCGCCCGGCAACTCTTCCCATTTCGTGCCGCCGCCCGTGGGCAAACGGAGGAACGTGCCCAGACTTGTATCGCTGGAGTAACCGTGCGCTTTGCCTGCGTGACCACCGTAAACGTAGATGAAGCCATCGGACTCGATCGCCCCGAAACTGGTGATGGCTTTCGGAAGTGGCGGGTAGAACGGGCCGGGCTTCTCGGCAGTTGCAGCAGTTGCGGTGAGCAGAACGAGCACGAGGGACGTGCGGAGCATTGCGATCACTCCCAAGCAGTTGGTTCGGGCGAAGACATCGGGCAAACCCGCGAGGATCATGATACCCCGCCCAGCGCAGGTTCGCACCCCGGTGTTCTACTCGTTCAGAGTGGAGTAATTGAATTGGCAACCGAACCCGAGTGTGCCTTTAGATTTTGGCGAGCGGGGGACGTCAGTCCCCCGAGGTGTGAGCGAAGACAAGAACTCGGGGGGCTTACGCACCCCCGCTCGCCAAAATGCCACAATCTCAAGCGGTTCCCGCCGACGGGGAGAATTGATGAACTTCGGGCAAACCATCGATTTACTTTCCGCTGCCGGTGATCTCAATGGCCTTCTCAGTTTGCATCGGTCGCTCGCCCAGGCAATCGGCGGTCATCTTCAACTTGAACCACGCCTGCGAGGCCTGCTTCGCCTCATATGTGATCGTGTAAGTCGATTCACCGTAGGCGGCGATGGACTCTGGACCGAACACCAACTTGCCGCCCTTCGGGCTGACGTTCGGCGTCACCTGAACCAGGTTCACCGCGTCCGGCAGATCGACCTCCACCTTCACGTTCCGCGCGATCTCTCCGCCACCGTTTCGCACCTTGACCGTGAACGTGCCCTGCCGGCCAACGGCAAGCGCCACCGGCTTCGGCTCTGTTTCCCAAGATAGCGATGCCGTTCCCTGGAACACCGTCGCCAGTTCATCCGCGGCACGCTGGCCGCGAGCGTCCGCGACGGACGCCACCACCACACGCCGGCCGGTCGTGGTCGCCTTCACCGCGAACCGGAAGGTCTGCGCCTCGCCTGGCTCCAGCCGCGCGACCACCCACTGAATCGCGTCGCGGTACAGTTGCCCGCCCTCAGTCTTCATGGTGGGTTTGCAGTCAGCGGGGAGTGTTCCCGTGACGCGGACGTTGTTGCTCGTGAGCGTGCCGGTGTTGCGCACAGTGATCTCGTACTTCGCCGACTCGCCGGGAGCCACCGGGGCGTTCGCGGTCGGGCCAATGAGTTTCACGGCGAGTCCCGGCACGAGAACCAGCGTTCTCGCCTCGGCGCGATCGGTGACGCCCTTCCCCGCGGAAAGGCTCGTTAGGGCGAACACGTCCTTCGCCTCGCGTGGCGTGATGCGGTACTCCAGAACCCTTCGCTCGCCAGGCATTAACTTCGGAATCTCCCACACCCACTGCTGCCCGTCGGGTTGTTGCGTCCGCTTGGCACCCTTCGTAATCGGCTCAACTTCGGCCGACGCAGGGACGTTCTCGGCCACGCGAACGTTCTCGGCGGCGACCTTTCCCGTGTTGTCCACGGCCACGCGAACGGTGTAAGTCTCGTCCTGTACGGTCTGTTTCGGAGCGACCTTCGTCACACGCACAGCCGGCTTGTTGATCTTGGTGGTGACCGATTCGCCGTGCTCGAACCGCACATACGCGAGGTTCTTTACCTCGCTCGCGTCCTTCTTGGGGCGAAGCGTCAGTTCGATGGTCTTTGACTTCCCGGGTGCAAGTGTGCCAAACGCCCAGACCAGTTCCTTGGGTGTCGATTTCGCCTTGTCCCACTCCGGATCGGCCTTCACGGTGGCTTCGATGGTTTCGGGCAGCGGGTTGCGAACCGTGACCGAGTGGGCCTCTGCCGTCGAGGTGTTCTGCACGGTGATTAGGTATTTGATGTCGTCGCCGGGCGGAGTGTGTGCCGGGACTCGCACCTGGATGCGCACAACGGGCGACGGCGGGTCGGGTACGTTGCTGCGCACAGGCTGAGCGCCGCTACCACCGGGGAGCTGGGCCGCCGGTGTGGTGAACTGGGCTGGTTGCACCTCGTCGTCGTCAGAACGCGGGGGCGGGGGCAACGGCAACAGTTCGGGTGTGTTCTGTGGGAGAACAGATGGCGGGAGTAACTCGGGTTCGGGCTGTGCGGGTGCCTTCAGTGCGAACACAGCCCAGGCTGCAATCGCGATCCCGATCGCACCGATGCCACACAAGTATGACCGACCCATACGCCGCCTCCGCCGGAAGTTGCCGGGCTTCCCGGCTCGCAACGGGGGGATAGCGTGGGCTGCGAAGCTGGACAAGATCAGTTCGCGGCCTCAATTGGTACGAGCAGGTATGAACACTTCGATTCCACGCGATATTGCCACCCATGTCTGGAACCGTTCTGGAACCGTTGACCTGTCTGGAAGAAAGAATATTAGATCCTACTTAAGAACTGTACGATGTGGTGATTGCGACCGAATTCTGCTCTCACGATATCCGTGGACGAACCTGGAATCAGCCGGACGAATCGAGAATCAAAGCCGTTCCGTTCGAAATCATCGGAACCGTGATGGGAAGACACTCTGTGTAACATCATCCCATCCCGCACACCGCGTAGGCGTATAACATTCCCCGGCTTCAAGCGACTCATGACAGGGTTCATGTCGTAACTGTGAAGCGTTCATCCACAAGGTGCATCATGCGTGCGAGTGCAATTGCTTTGGCTCTGTTTGTTGGCTCGATGGCCGTTGCTGCCGAAGAAAAGTCCGTCGTGAAGGAGATCTCGACCAAGGAACTCAAGATCGCATTTCCCGAGAATGGCAAAGCAGGCAGTCCGACGACGATCACCTCGCCTGAGGAACTCTCCAAGTCGCCGATTCTGAAAGATGCGGCCGAAGCCATCGCGAAGCAGGTGGATTTCAAGACCGAGAAGTTGCTCGTGTTCGCATGGGCGGGTTCGGGCCAGGATAAACTCACGGTCGTAGGCATGGAGAAGGACAAGAAGACGCTCCTGACGATCAGCTACATGCCAGGTCTGACTCGCGACCTGCGACGACACGTCAAACTGTTCGTGGTCCCCAAGGACGCGGAAATCGCGAAGTAAAGCGAGCGGCGGGTGAAGTGGTATCCGTGTTTTCGCCGGGGTCACTGCCCCCGATTGACCTTTACCAAACGAAAACCGGCCTCACAGAAGAGGCCGGCGACATCTCGGATCAACGCGATTTGGTATCACCTCGTGAGTTCCCACACGCGAACACTGCCATCACGCCCACCAGCGGCCAGGGTGGTGCCATCCTTTGCGAACCGGACAACGTGGAACGCCCGGCGACCGCGGTAGGCAAACACCTCACCGCCAGTCTCCACGTCCCACACTTTCACACCGTCCTGGCCCGCGCTTGCAACCCACTTCCCGTTGTCGCCGAAACTGACGGACCACGCGTCTCCGTCGTGAGCCTTGATCGTCTGCACGACGGACCCGAGAGCCGCGTCCCAAATTCGCAGTGTGCCATCCCAACCCGTCGTCGCCAGTTTCTTGCCATCCGGGCTGAACGCGACACCGTAAACCGGCCCCTTGTGTTCGCCCAGGGTCACGGGATCTGCCGTTGGATCGATCCAGTTCCACATCTTGGCAGTTCCGTCAGAGCCGGCGCTCGCCAGTTTTGTGCCATCTGGGCTGAACGCCAGACCGTGAACCGTACCCCGGTGCCCGCGTAATTCGACAGGGATCTGAGCCGCGATATCCCACACACGGATGGTCGCGTTTCGGTCTCCGGTTGCCAGCTTCGATCCATCCGGGCTGAACGCCGCGGCTTTCGTGGAGGTTGGTTGTGGGAACGAGTTCTCGACCTTGAAATTCTCGAGGTTCCACACTGTAACCAGTGAGGCATCACAGGTCGTGACGAGTCGCTTACCATCGGCAGAAACATCGACTGACCAGACCGTTCCGCCCTGCCGAGGTTCAAGCGTCTTGAGAACGCCACCCTTCTTCACGTCCCAGATTTTCACCTGCCCATCATCCATGCCAACGACAAGCCGATCGTCGCCTAGAAACGCAAGCGCCCACACCGTGCCCGAGTCGCCATGAAGGACAACCCTTGGGGCCGGACCAGGGTCGATCGACGGCGGTGGCACTTGAACCTCGACCGTCTTCTCAACAACACGTTCAACCACATCGGGCGACCAAAGCGACCAGACCAACACCGCCCCGAGCGCCGCACCCATGGCGACTGGCAGAGTCCGACACGCAACGCCCTTCCAGCAGATCTGTTTCCGCGTCCGGGTTGCGGTGCCGGTCCGCGATCCCGCACCGGAACAGACCTCAGCCGGGACATCCAGTGGTGAGAGTCCGTGCGACCGTGCGAGTTCACCCGCGAACGCTTCGGCCACCTCCGCCGCGCTTTGCTGCCGATCCTTGGCATCTTTCGAGAGCAACTTCTCGACGATTTCGGACAACCAGTCCGGGATCTCCGGGTCCAGGTCGGAGAGACGACGAGGAGTCTCGTCGGACACCCGGCGTAGAACTACGAGTGGGGTTTTCCCATCGAATGGCGGCGTGCCGGTAGCGGCCTCGTAAAGCACACTCCCCAGGCTGAACAGATCCGCCCGGTGATCCACATCATCACCGCGTGCTTGCTCGGGAGCCATGTAGAGCGGACTGCCAGCAACAAACCCCGTGCGGGTCAATTTCACATCCTCGACCGCCCGCGCAAGACCGAAGTCCGTGAGCTTCACGCGATCCGAGGGAGCTTCGAGAAGGATGTTGCCCGGCTTGATATCCCTGTGGATCAGGCCACCGGCGTGTGCGGCCGCGAGGCCAGCGGCCGCCTGCATACCAAGTCGCGCGACCTCGACTGGCGGCAGTTTCCCGACCCGCTTCAGCCGTTGTTCGAGCGACTCGCCGTTGATGAGTTGCATCACGAGGTACGGCAGCCCCGATGCCTCATCTTCGTCCACCTGGTGAACCGCAACGAGGTTATCGTGCGTGACCGCAGCGGCGGCTCGGGCTTCCCGACAGAATCGCTGGCGGGCGACTTCGTTGTTCGCGAGTCTCGGGTCGATCACCTTGACCGCCACGTCCCGTGCCAGACAGGGGTCATAGGCGTGAAGAACGACACCCATCCCACCGCGACCAACGACCCGGATGATGCCAAAGCTCCCAAGTTTGCCGAGCTTTCCGGCTTCGTCTGATGGCTGGAGAAAATCGAGTTGCATCCCGCCATCTGAGGAGTCGGGCGAGTTGGCGAAAACTGAAGTGAGCTGCACTTCGTTCTCAGCCGCAGAAATCGCTTTCCAGTATGCGGAATCCGAAGGTGGTGGCGTGTCTTTCTGGCACCGACGTAGGTTCATGGTCAGGTCGTTGGTCGTCCCGCCTGCGAGAGCGTCGAGCCGAACCTGGCAGCTCACACACACACCGACGTGGTCCGAAATCACAGCAGAACGTGCTTCCGTCAACCGCCCTCGAACGAGGCGTTCGAGCTCAGAACTTGGGGGGCATATCGTGGTTGCATTGGTCGGCATAATCTCATTCCAGGCGAGCGGCTACTCAGTGCGTTGATCGCGGCGTAATCAGGCCGTTCACCGATCAGAATCTTCGTCATCCATCAATTTCTTGACCTCATCGCGGAGTCGGGCGAGTACGCGACTTTTGGCAACGTACACCGCTCCCGCGGTCATCTTCAACCCGACACCGACATCCGCGGCAGCGTTCCCCTCGACGGCAGTTTCCCAGAAGGCTTGCCACGTCGCGGGCTGGAATTCGTCCTTGACGCGTTCCATCGCACGCGAAGTGAGCTGACGCTGATACTCTTTCTCCCACTCCGCGTCAGGGCCATCTTCCTCTCGTGCTGGGGTGGCTTCGAGCCGCTCCTGAGCATCGGTGTCGCCCGTCCCGCGAGGACGGTTTCGTTGACTGCTCAGAAAGTTGTAAATCTTGTTTCGGGTTACCGTGTAAAGCCAGCCACGGAAGGTACCCCGTTTCGGATCGTACTCCATCTTGTGGGCATTGCGAGCCACGCTGCGGAGAACATCTTGCATCAGGTCGGCAGCGTCAGCGTCCTGCAACCCGCGGTTCCGGGCGAACCGGTAGACCACAGGGCCGTAAAGTTGCACGAACTCGCGCCAGGCAAGCGTGTCCTGGCCGTCCCGGATGCGAGCGAGCAGGGTGATCCGGGTGAGCGGAGCCTCGGCCATGCAGGGCTTCCCGGTGAGTATACCGGCGAGACAGAGGACGACTTACACGGTCGGCCGAGCCGATGAACGGCTGTCAGATGGGATTCATTTTACGATACGGTCGCCAGAACAGGATAGGTCGCTCCTTGGCTGGACCAAACATCGCTATCGTTTCCCCCGATAACCGTTACACACATACAAGAGGATACTGGCGAAGACCACAGAAGGGAAATGTGAGATCGTGGGGATGAGAGAGTTCAAGATGTGCGTGAAAAAGCCCACCCTTTGCGATGGGCGGGCTTCAGGAGTCGATCATTTCTGATAGATCGGCAGGTAGTGCGTCGGGACACTGAGAATCAGGACCGCTATGGATGTCTGGTAGGCTGGGCCGTATGCCGCTTCGAGGCGTGGGTCGTACCAGGAACCGTTGTCCTTCTGGTAGTTGGGAGCCAGCAATTTGTCTCGCATCTTCTTGTAGTACTTTTCCCAGACCTCGCCGCCGACCTGATTCAATGCATGGGCCGCGTAGTAGTGGCCATACCAGTAGTGCCCGCGGTCCTCACCAACTCGCTCCATGTATTCGACGGCTTTCTTGATATCCTCGGCTTCGTACTCCCCGCACAACTGGAGAACGCACACACCGGCCGCGGTTCGGGCGTAACCCGCACCACCACCGTACGGCTGGTACTTGTAGCCGCCACTGACTTTGTCGCGGCATTTGTTGATGTACTTGATCGAATCGGCCATCGTCTTGTCGGGCACTTGCAGCCCGGCATCCTTCGCACCACGAAGAGCCATGACTTGCATGATGGTGACCGAGATATCCGCACCGGTTGGCGACGGATCGTAGCGCCAGCCGCCCTCGTTGTTCTGCGTCTTGATGATGAGGTCGATGGCCTTCTTGGTGACCTTCTTCACGTCCTCGTCACCGGTCATGCCGTAAACCTGCGTGAGCGCGAGAGCCGCCATGCCGTGGCAATACATGTTCCCGCCACGGGCACCGACAAGGTAGCCATCGTCACGGCACTGGGCGAGGAGATACCGCACCCCAGCCGCCACAACCTTCCCGTGATCACCCTGATTCGGTGCGTGACCGTTGGCCATGAACGCGAGCAGGGTGAACCCGGTGATCGCAGTGTTGCCCCACGAACCGTCGGCCGCCTGTTCCTTCGCCAAGTACTTCAGGGCTTTCTCGACAGCCGCCTTGGTCTCGGCGTCCATCTTCACTTTGTCTTCTGGCGGAACCTTCGACTCGGGCTTCGGGTCAGCTTTCGTCTGAGCCGTCGTCGTGCTCGGAACAACGAAGACCGCCGTGACCGCAGCGGCGAGGAGGAAATGGCGCATTCGGTGTGATCTCCACAATGATGACCCGCCGAATCACCTCGACGGATTCTCTGCATATGAATCAGGCCGGTGAGCCGACGAAAATCGACTCACCGGCCAAGGGATCGATCGACTCAGGTTAACATCACTTCCCGCCGGTTGGCTTGGCGTTCTTGATGTTGACGTTGTACTGCTTGATCAACTCGCGGAACTCGGCGGGGAACTGGGTGTCGGAGCCCGACTGGACCTTCTCGCGGTCCTTGCTGCGGAGCTTGATGAAGGTGCCGTCGCCGGTCGCGATCGTGCCGTTCGAACCCGCGTTCTTGAGCTTCTCGCCACCGTTCATGTCGCCTTCGCCCATCCCCTCGTTCATCGGCATTCCCATGCCCATTCCCATGCCCATGCCCATGCCCATTCCCATTCCCATTCCCATACCCATTCCTTGTCCCATCCCCATCCCCATACCCATACCCATACCCATGCCCATTCCTTGTCCCATCCCCATACCCATTCCCATCCCCATTCCTTCGCCCATGCCCATCCCCATCCCCATGCCCATCCCCATACCCATTCCGGGTTGTTGGGCGGCCTGGAGAGTGTCGAGTGCTTTCTGGAGTGCCTGGGCAGCGCCTTCCTGGTTCATCCCGGCCTGACCGGGTTGACCCTGTTGAAGCTGCATCTGAGCCTGTTGCAACTGCATCTGAGCCTGTTGCAACTGACCCTGGACGGCCATTGGTGCGTTGGCCTGGGCTTGCTGGATGGCGGCCTGGGCCGCGTTATTCGCCTGCTGCGACTGCTGCAACGCCTTCGTCGCCTCGAGCACTTGTTGCTGCTGCTTGGCGAGTTCACCTGGGGCCATTCCCATTCCCATGCCCATGCCCATCCCCATCCCCATCCCCATGCCCATTCCCTTCTCGCCCATTCCCTTTTCACCCATTCCCTTTTCACCCATTCCCTTCTCGCCCATTCCCTTCTCGCCCATTCCCTTTTCACCCATCCCCTTCTCACCCATCCCCTTTTCACCCATTCCCTTTTCGCCCATCATTGGCTCACCCTTCTCACCAGCCATGGGCATACCCTTCTCCCCCATCATGCCCTTCTCGGCGGCCATCTTCAGTTGGTCGAGAGCCTTCTGCTGGTTCTCGATCGCGGCGGGAAGGTCGCCCTTCTCGATGGCCTTGGCAGCCATCTCGGCGGCCTTGGCAGCTTCAGGCAGTTTCTGATCGGCGGCCTGCTTGGCGATCTGCTTCTGGAGTTCGGCGATGTTCGGCATCCCCTTTTCCATCATTCCCTTCTCGCCCATCATTGGCTCGCCCTTCTCGCCAGCCATCGGCTCGCCCTTTTCGCCAGCCATTGGCATCGCCTTGTCCATTGGCATGGCGTTGGCCATGTTCGCTTCCATGGCCTTCTCGGCGGCCATCTTCGCCTGCTCGAGTGCCTTCTGAACCTGCTCGGCGGCGTTCATTGGATCAACCTTGTTCGGCTGGAGCGCGGCCTGGTCCTTCGCTTCCTGGCCCTTCTTCTGGTCAATCTGAGCCTGAACGTCTTTCGCGGCTTCTTCGAGCTTCTTGGCGGCGTCCATCGCCTTCTCGCCGCCCGCCATCGGCATGTTCATGTCGAGGTCTTTCTTGGCCCCGTCCTGCTTCATGTTGGCGTCGTCAACCTTCTTGGCCGCTTCGTTCAGCTTCTCGGCTGCCATCGGGTCGGCGTTCTTGTTCTTGTCTGCGATCTCCTTGAGATCCTTCGCGGCGTCCTTGGTCGGATCCTTGAGGTCGTCTTGCTTCTTGGCGATGTCGCCCGTGTCCGGCTTCTTCGGGTCGGCGGCCGCCTTGTTCGCGTCCTTGGCGACGTCCTTTTCGTTCTTCGCCAGCATGTCGAGCTTGTCCTTCAGCTCTTCGAGCTTGGCGATCTCGGCGCGACGCTCCTCGATGTTCTTGGCTTGTTGATCCAGCGCGGCCTTGGCTTCTTCGAGAGCCTTGACGGCTTCCTTCTGGTCCGGCTTCGCAGCAGTCGCGTTCTTGTTGTCGAGCTTTTCGTTGGCGTTCTTCTGAGCCTCGGCGGCCTTGTCGAGCGCGGCCTTCACCATTTCGTTTGGTGGAAGCGGCATGTTCCGGACTTCATCGGTCGCCTTGGTCACGTCCTTCTGGGCGACCTTGGCGTCCGGGAGCTTGGCCGGGTTGGCCTCGGCCTTTTCAGTCTTCTTGCCGGCGTCCTTCTGATCCTGAATGAGTTGCTCGATCCGTTCCGATGCCTGCTTGACGGCGGCAAGCGGGTCTTGCTTGGCCATCTCGGCGGCAGCAATCTGGCGATCGAGTTCGGTCTTGGCGTTCTTCAGGTCTTCGAGCGCCTTGTCTTGCGGTTCCTTCGCCTTGTCGGCCTTGCCTTCGCGGAGAGCGTCTTCGGCCTTCCATTGGTTGTTCTCGGCCGGCTTGAGCATGTCGGCGACTTCGGGAGCGGCCTGTTCGGCAGCCTTGCGAGCGTCGCGGGTGGCGAACTCGGCCTTGGTCTGCTGGTTGGCCAGTTCGTTCCCCTTGACGACCTTCGGATCGAGACCGCTCTTGCGGGCCTTCTCAGCTTCTTCCTTGGTAACCGGTTCGGCGGAGTCGTTGTTGACCTTGGTCTGGGCGTCGATCGCCTTCGCGACCTTGTCGGCCGCGGCCTTCAGAGCGTCGATTCGGTTCGATGGGGGCGTGCGAAGCGCGGCGGCCAAGTCCTTGAGTTCCTTGGCGTGGCGGCGTTGACGTTCACCAGCGTCGGTGAAGTTGGCACCGCGAAGCGTGCGAACGGTCACTTCGATTTCGGCGATGAGCCGGTTGCCACGGGGCAGAACTTCGGCGGCCGTGATGCGGTCCTTCTGGTCCTGGCTCAGGCTCTTCGAGATGATCGGATCGTTCATCAGGATGCCGATCTGCTGGAACACAGAGGCGACTTCCTTGCGGAGGTCGTCTTCTTCGATCCCCAGTTGTTCGCGGTCGTCGATCACAACGCGGCCGGGCTTGCGAGGCAAGCGGGCGTTGGTGAGCGTCTCGGCGTTGATGCCAAGTTGCGAGTCGGCCGCGCGGTCGAGGCGGGCGGCGGCTTCGTCGAGGCTCTTGATGATGTCGAGTTTGAAGAGCATGCCGCGGAGTTGTTCCACCACGAGTCGCTGCTTGGCGATCGCTTCCTTCTGTGCGGCGGTGGCCGATTCGGGGTTGGTCGCGGCGATGGCCACTTCCAGCTTGCTCAGAATCTCGCGGATGTCGTTATCGCTGAGGCCGCGGAATTCCGTGACCATGGTGTCGAGCATCTTGCGCTCGACGGTCGGGGACAACCGCTGGAAAGACATCGCGTCGAGGGTGGAACCGAGCCGGCGGGCGGCCTCATCGACTCGCTGTTTGATCTTTTTCTGCTCATCTCGCTGCTTGGCAGGATCGGTATCCTTCGAGATGGCCAGCGAGGCGGACGCCCCAACCAGCAATGCGATTGCGATGAATCGGCTACGGCGTCCAGCGGTCATCGGCGGGCCTCCTTGAGGCGGGTTGGACCGGGGAGAGCCGGTCCAGGTAGGATTCTTTAACTATCGTTGTGGTTCGGAACGTTTGCAACACTAATCTGTGACGAGTTACACCGTGTTACGGTTGTAACACACCGCAGCAGTCACCCCCAACGGGGTGGCATCAGCTCAACGTCGTCCAGGTCGAATCGACAAACCAATACGGCATTCACTTCTTCTTCGGCTTGAAGACCTCGAACTGGTCCTTGGCCAACTGGTCAACCTTGTCGCGAAGTTTGGTTCGGGCTTCGTCGCGAGCCAGCAGCGCAAGTCCCGCGTCAGCCTCGGTTACCACGATCTTCCGTTTCGCCTCGCGGGTATAGCCTGCGGGGCGAGGCGGAAGCGGTCTTCCGTCTTCACCCAGGATCGGTTTCCCCTTGGCGTCTACCACAGGAAGCTTGTCAAAGACTTCCACGTAGACTTCAACCGTATCACCGACTTCAAGTTTCGCGCGTTTCAGGATAGTTTTCCCGTCTGGCAGAACTTCGGGGAGTTTTTTCTCCAGTCCAGAGATCTCGAAGTTGTAACGGCCGCCCGCCTCGAGGTCGCTCGGATCCTCACGCGGATTGCGAGACGGGAACGGATAGAACTGCACGTTCACCCGGTTCCGGTTCATTCGTGGCACTACATCGACGAGGAAGGAGAAGCTAAATAACTCGACCGTGCGTGTGAATGAATCCGTAAACAGCCCCAGATCCGACACGAACGGCCCGAGATCGGCGTTCTTCGGCAGGTTGAACCGCGTCAGTGGGAGCCGGTCGTAGACAATCAGGTTCGGATCGTCTCGGGGGTGCTGGATCGCCTTGTATTCCTCGGGATACAGGTCGAACTGAACCCCCTTCGGGATCACGCGGAAGCGAATGTTGGCGGCTCGAAGCCCCACCTCGGAGCGGGCATTGAAGATGACCATGACCACGCCGTCCGGCGCGAGGGCCATGTCGAACTCGTAATCCTTCGGGTTCCCCTGCCCGTCGAACGCTTCGGGATTGGGGTTTCGCAACGACTCTGGCTTGAACTCGACGTTTGGTGGACGATCCTCCCACATTCGCACATTGCGGCGAATCGGCGTAGGGTTCGGGAAACCATACGAGTCCTTGAGATCGATCCGGTAGCCGATCATGCGGGCGGCAGTCGGAACCACGAACGATGCGGACTGCTTGTCCTTCCCCATCTCCGCCGGGGAGATTGGTGGAAGTTCACGTTCTTGCAACCCTTCCCGCACGATCGGGACGAGTTGAGCCTGTGAAACGGGCTTGTTGAACAGTGCTTCCACGATGATCGTTGAGCGTGGCAGTGCATCGACCACTTCACCGCGAGTCCAGCCGTCGTTGCGGCGATAGAACGGCTGCCCGTCAGGCTGACTCCCCAGATACGCGGGCAGCACCTGCTCGGCAGTCAGCGGTGGGCGGTTCGGATCGTCCTTCGCGAGTTGCGGGGGAGCCTCGAACCGTACCTTGCTCGCTTCCTCGGTGCGCCCGGCTTCAAGCCGGGCCTGGAAACTGAAGTCCAGCGACGACGGCGGCAACTTCACTGAAAAGAACTCGGTCCCCGCGCCGTCAGCGTTCTTTTCGTTGGTCAACTCGTAGAACTCGGCCGGTTGACCTTCGGGCACGACGACCAAGGTGCCGACCGAATCCGGGGAGTACGTGCCGCTGACCGCGTATCGCACGGTGACCTCGGCCCCGGTCGGGTAGACCTCGGGGGTGCGGTTCTCCAGTTTGATGTCGCGGGGGATCTCGACCTTCAGCAACGCTTGCCGTTTCACGAGGATGACGGCGAGCGGGGCGTTCACCGCCGCGAAGGTTCCCCACAACATGAGCACAGGGAGGAGCGCGACCAGTGCCCACTTCAGGTGGTTGTAGTTGATGAGGGTCAGCAGGTTGTGCTTCGAAGCAATCTCGCCGGCTTCGCGTGTCACGTCCGCGATGAGCGCCGGCGACATTCCTCGCGTGTCGGCCGTGGGTCGGTTCAACTGAATCGCGGTGACGAGTCGGTGATCGAACTCGGGGTACGCCTTCTCGGCACGAACCGCGAGATCGTCGATCGGCGGCGTGCGTTTCCAGGGGCGAAGGATGAAGTAGTACCCGAGCGCACCCGCGAGAGCGAGTTGACCTGCGGTCATGAGGAAGCGAACGCCGAACGGCGTGTGGCCAATGGCGAGCGGGTCGGACGGCGCGAGGACGCGCGTCGCGCGGAGTGCTTTGCGCCAACTGGCGGACCCGGAGTAGCGATCGATGGTCCAGTCGAGGGCACAGGCGAACGCGAGGACCACCGCGAGGATGGCGAACCACCGCGCGCCGCCCCAGGCGAGCGTGATGGCCTGTTCGCGGAGTCGCCACTGTCGCAGTTGTCGGAGAACGGAATTCATATGTCTGAACCGAATCGTTGTTCGTATCGGCAATGTTTAGCTGCCGCCCCAGCGGGGCGGCTTGTTGCGCCGCCCCGCTGGGGCGACAGCTAAACGGGATATCAGCTCATCCCGTTAAACTTGCGGAGGAACCATTCGACCGAGAGCAGCCCAATCAACAAGACCATCGCCCACTTGTTCCAGAGCAAGATTTCGTTCCGGTTCGACATCGGCGAGGTTTGCGGCTTCACGTTCTCGGGCAACTTGATCAACGACTCCTCGCGGTAGAACCCGTTATCGGTCACCTCCCCGCGGCTCTCGCGGGTGAGCTTCCGCATGGCCGGTTCGTCGAGCGCACCGGGCGAGAGTTCGTGGTTCTCCGGGTAGCTCACCGGGAAGTTCAGCGAAGCCGGGCTGTTGTTCTTCGGGTCCACACTGAGCCGGAACTGGCCGGTGCGGTTGTATGGGAGCGTTGTCGCG
Source organism: Planctomycetaceae bacterium (assembly GCA_013823135.1). GTDB lineage: Bacteria > Planctomycetota > Planctomycetia > Gemmatales > Gemmataceae > Gemmata. The sequence continues at coordinate 50,138 of PNLP01000011.1, read as the reverse complement.
TACTCGCCATCCGTGCCCGGCACCTTGCGGAACTTCACAGGGACCGTGCGGTCCTTGTCGTCGGGGCCGGCATCCACCTTCTCCAGTGTGCCCTCGATCTCGTCGGCCGTTGACGGCTCGAACTTGTCGTTGAACACTCGCACGTAGTATTCGCCGGTCGTGCCGAGCACGGGGGCGAGCGTGTTCGTCGAAAGCTGCGTCATCTTGGTGCCGACGATGCGAGGAATCCCCGCGCTGTAGATGGCTTGCGTCCAGAACCGCCCAGTGAGCTTGCTCTGGTTGTTGAAACGCCAGCGCCACGTGTCGTCGAACCCCACGAACAGCACGTACCCCTTGCCGAAGTAGTGCCCAACCAACAGCGGCATTTCCTTGTTGTCCGGGGCGGGTGTGCGTGCGGTCGGGTGGACCAAGAACACATCCGCGGCAGGCTTCACCTTGGTGACCGGGTAGTACCAGTACAGCGGCTTGAGTTGCTTCTCGCTTGGTAGAGTCGAAGCCACCCCACGTCGCCCCCAGCGTTCGGCGTTGTCGATTGGGTCGTCTTCGAGGGAAACGATCTGCGTGCGGCTCGACGCGGGGGCGAGTACCGGCACGAACCCGACGGGATTCTCCAGCGCCTGAATTGGGAACTTGACCGCGTCGAACTCCACGGGGAGCACGTCGGCGATCGGCGTGGTCTCGCCCTTGATGGGGCCATTCCCCTTCTCGGAAGCCCACGCCGCGGGGGCGTTCCAGCGGCCAGCGATGTTGATGAGGCCACCACCCTCCTTGACGAACTCCTTGATGACTTCCTGCTGGTCCTTCGTGAAGAACTTTCCGGGCACGTCGCCCAGCACAAGCAGGTCGAAGTCGAAGAGGATCTTGCGGAACTCGGGGCGTTCGATGTTCAGCACGCCATTCACTTCGCGGGAGAACTCGATCATCCACGGCGGGCCGGAACGCATGGCCGAGCGGTCGCCTTCGGTGAGATAGAACTTGGCGTCGATGCGGCGATCGCGGAGGAGGTCGCGCTGAAGGAACTGGAAGTCGCGGCGGGGCAGGCCGTCGACCCACAGGAGCTTCAGCTTTCGGTTCACGACCTGAGCGGGCCGCGAGATGTTGCTCGTGAGCGTGTCGGCGGCGTCACGGCTCCCGGTCGGGGTGATCGTGATGTTCACGCTGTATTCTTGCTTCTTGGTGTCCGCGTCCGCTTTCGTCGGCGTGAACTTCATCACGGTGGCGAAGGTCTTGCCGTCGCGGAGGTCATCGCCGGTGAGGGTGAAACTTTCCTTCTTGGTGGCGACCTCGCGGTCTCCGTACTTCAGCACGATGTTCGCGGTTCCTTCGGCGACCCCCTTCACGGTGTAGCGAACCGGCACTGCCGTGATGTCGTCCACGAACAGCGTGTTGGGCACGTCGGTGTCGGAACCGACACGGGCACCCGTCGCGCTCTTGTCGGCGACACCCGAACCGAACGCCGTCTGGAGTTGGCCGAACGCGGAGCTACCCACGCCGTAAACCGAGATCGGGATGTTGCGGCGGTAGCATTCGCGGGCCAGATCGTCGAGGCTCTTGGGGCCGACGTTCTCGCGGCCATCGGTAATGATCACGATTGCCGCGGGTGCGTCGGCATCGTCGCGGTTGAGCAACTCGAACGCGGACTCGACGAGTGCCGTGCGGGGTTCGGTCGCGGTGAGGTTCTTGAGCCAGTCCTCGTTCGCCGAGTCACGCCCGATGCGTGCCGCGCCGAACGTGTAAATCTCCAGCGGGCCGACTTTCGACAGCCGCTTCAGGAGGTCGATCTTCGGGTTGGTGAGAGCGGCGCGGGCGACTTCGATCCGCTTCGGCCGCTCGAGTGCCTTCTCGGTGGATGCCGAGAGCGACTCCGTGGGAAGTCCCTTGTCGGCGTCGATGAGGCCGAAGGCGATGGCGGCGCGGCCCTGGTCGTCGAGGCTCGGCCGGGGGTCGGGGTTGTCCATGCTCTGCGACACGTCGATGAGCACGGCCACGGGGCGAACCTTGTCCCGCTTCTGCTCGGATACCCAGACGGGGCGCATGAGTAGGAGCGCGACAAGCACCACAATGGAGGTACGCACGACGGCCATCGCAACGCGCGGACCGAGCGCGATCTTCCCCGATTCGCGGACGTACAGCACGATCACGGCAACCGCGGCGAGCGTGCCGAGGATGGCGGCGATCAACCCCGGGAACGAGCCCCGCAGTTGCAGTTCGGAGATCCAGAGAAACGCGAACACCGTATGCATGAAGGTCACCGCTGGAACGAAAAATCCTGGCGAGCCACGGGGTTCATCCCCGTGGGTGTTCACTTCCGACCGCAACCACGGGGATCAACCCCGTGCGTGGCTCGCACCGATTACCACGCTCGACCGCAGACCCACGCCCACGCGGCTTCGGCCACCAACAGAACCAGCAACGCCACGAGCACGTATTCGGTCCACTCGCTGCGTGTGCGAAGTTGCGTCACAGCTGAATCAGTGCCGGCACCTGCCTGCACGATCGCCGGGCGGAACCCGAGCCAGCTTTCCACGTCGTCGTCCGTGGCCGAGGCCAGCTTCACCGACTCACGCAGGTCCGGGTTGACCGTGAACACCGGCCCGCTGTCGTCGCCCTTCCCCACGGGAACAATGTGGTAGATCCCGGCCAGTTGCGTATCGGTCGCGGTGACTGTTCGCTTCCCACCAACGTCCAGCGCTTCCAGCTTAACTCGCGGCCGCAACTTGTCCTTGGGCGGCGCGGGCATCACCACTTCGAACACAGAGCCCGCTTCGGCCGGTGGGTAGTACACGAGCGGGTTGCCGGCCGTGCTCGTTCCGCCCGCGACCTTGCGACTGGTCAGGTGGGTCACCGTGAAGACCGCGAGCGGCACCTGGAACGACCCGGGGTCGGACGAGAAGTTGCCCCACGACTCGTCGAGTGAACTCGTGATCATGATGACTTCGCCGGCACCCACCACCTTCGAGGTGATGTACGGCAGACCGCTGGTGGTTCGCACGAGGACACGCCCGTTGGCCCCGGCTTCGGTCACGCTGAACATGCGGAACAGCGACACAGCCTGGAGCGATTGCGAGTAGGGCGAGACGCGGAACTTGCTGAGGAACGACGCCTCCTCGACCGAGTCCGCGGCGGGGTGGAACGGCGAGGTTTCCGTCGCGTTCAGAATCGTTGCCAGGTCGAACGGCAACACCTTCGTGCCCGCGGAGCCAAACGTTTTGTTGTAGAGGTCACTGCTCACCTGATCGCCGCAACTGATGACCAGGCCGCCGCCGTTCTTCACGAACTTGTCGAGTTCGGCCAGGAAATCCGCCGACATCCCGGCGATCGGATCCGTGTCCCGAATCGAGGCGTTCAGCAGGTAAACGATGTCGGTGCCGTCGAGGTTCTTCGGGCTGGCCTCGTTCGCGGCAACGCTCTCGGACTCGATGTAGTAGTCCGGAATCTTGCCGGGGTTGAGCGCCGTGCGGACGAAGTGGTCGCCCGAGCCGGTCGGGTTCTCGGGCTTCGGCGTGCCGTTCACCAGCAGCACCCGCACCTTGTCGCGCACGAGGATGGTCTTGAAGAACACGTCGTCGCCGGGGAGGTCGTTGTTCTCGATCCGCACGCCGACGACGCTGACACCGGCCTTCTCCAGGCTCCCCGTGAGCGTGACCGGGAACGTCTGGTCGGGGTCGATCTGGTCGATCTGCACCGCGTCCTTCTCGACAGCCTTCCCGTCAAGTTCGAGCGAGACTTTCAGACCTTTGACCGGTTCCACGCCCGTGTTCTTGAGCGTGATGACGAACGGAATTCGCGTCCGCGTGTGCGGAATGGATTCGGTGTGCCACGTCACGTCCTCGACCGCAACGTTCAGCAACTTACGGTTGATGTCGCCGCAGCGAATGAACACGAGATTCCCCGCGGCCTTGATCTCCTCGCACTTCGCCCGCACGCCACCCTGCTGCCGCTCGAACGCTTCCTTCTGCATGTCGGTGAAGACGTACACTTCCTTCGCGGAGGCAGTGCCGGACTTCGCGGTGGTTAACGCTTCGGCTAACCCCGGCAGCAAGTCCGACGACAGGCTCGTGATCTGAATGGTGCCGATCACCTGCTTGGCCTGATCCATGTTCAGTTTCTGGATTGGCCCCAGCAGCGTGGCCCGGTCCGAGCAACTGAAGACCTGCACGGACGAGTTCGCGGGGAGGGTGTCGATCACGGCGAGGGCCGCTTCCTTGGCACGCTCCAGGCGGGTCTTCTCGCCGTCGCGGGCACCCATGCTGAACGACGTGTCGATGACCAGAACGGCATCGACTGCATCACCGCGGTTGGAGAGCGCCGCGTTCTCGGAACCTGGGCGAGCGATGGCCAGGGCAATCAAGATGATGGCCAGGCAGCGCAACAGTAGCAGGATCAATTCCTGAAACTTGAGCCGGCGGCTCGTCTGCTCGATGGCTTCCTTGAGGAACCGCATCGGCCCCCACGGCAACGGCGTGTGCCGGGCACGGTAGAAGAAGTGCAGTGCGAGCGGGATGGAGATCGCCGCCGCACCAGCCAACATCGTGGGAGCCAGAAACTGCATCGCGAGGAACCTTGAAGCCACCCCAGGGGCTGACACCCCTGGCTATTACCGGTCGCCCCTTCGGGGCTGCGAAGATATCAGTCAACACCTCGTGTTGTGACCCCAGCGGGGTCACCGTGAATAGCCAGGGGCGTCAACCCCTGGCTATTCACCTCCCGTGGCCGGGAGCCTCTTGCAGTTTCACGCGGGTCAGCACCCATTCGGGCGACTCGTTGTCGTCCAGAGTCTTCGGGCGTGGCTGCGTGCCCGGAGCCATCCGAATGCGAACCTTGTTGTTGCCATCGAATGCGTAAACGCCGTGCAACTTCACCGCGGGGCCGACCAGCTTCGGTGCATCGACAAGTTCTAGTTCGATCCCTCGCGGGTCGGTCGCCTCGTTCAGCGTGACTCGATACGCCTTCCCGCCCTGGTGTTCCCAACGATCGCTAGCCACACTAACGGCGTTCGGCGTGTCGCGGCCGGCGATGGCAATTTGCCAGTCACCACGGAGGCGTTCGAGGTCGTTTCTCGGTTCACCTTCCCGGATGAAGAAGAACCACATGCCGAGGCCCGCGACGATCCCCAACACGACGACTACAGCGATAAGCCGCGACCTTCGAGGCGTGCCACGGGGTTTATCCCCGTGGGTTTCAGGCAGCCGGGGGGAACCCGGTTGCTCACTTGCATCAGACAGCCGGGGTGAACCCGGCTGCTCGCTCAATTCACTCATCGTCGACCCGCCTGCAACCGGCGGACAAGGTACTCGGCCAGTGCGTTCGAGAGCGGTCGGTCAGTAAGTAGTTGCATGTAATCCACGCCACTCCCGTCGCACCCGCGGCGGATATCGGCGAGATACTTCTCCACGATCCGCAGGTACGCGGGGCGGAGGAGTTGCGGCCGCGTCATCAGTTCCTCAGCACCCTCCAGCCCAACGAAGCGGATGTTGCCGTCAATTGGGAACTGCACTTCGTCGGTATGCAGGACGTGGAACAGAATCACCTCGTGGCCGCGGAATCGCAGGTGCCGCAACCCCGCAAGCGTCGGCTCCAGGTCTTCCAGACAATCGGAGATGAGCACCACGATTCCACGTCGACCGATGCGGTCAGCCACCTGATCGAGCAGTGGCCCGATGGTCGTCGCTTCTCGCGGTTCCAATGCTTCGAGCGTCTTTGTGATCGCGTTGATGTGCCCCATCTGGCTGCTCTGGGGCAATTCGGCGACAACCTTCGTGTTGAACACCCGCAGACTCACCGAGTCTCGCTGGCGAACGACGAGGTACGCCAGTGATGCGGCGAGGAGTTTGCCGTATTCGAGCTTGTTCGTTTCGCCGGAACCGTATCGCATCGAGTTGGATGCGTCGAGCAGGATGTGGCAACTGAAGTTAGTTTCCTGCTCGTACTGCTTGATAGTGTACCGCTCGCTGCGGCCGTAGCCTTTCCAGTCGATGTGGCGAATGTCGTCGCCGGGGACGTACTCGCGGTGCTGGACGAATTCGACCGAGAAGCCCTTGAACGGGCTCTTGTGGTCGCCAACGCGCAGCCCCTCGACGAGTTGCCGGGCCTTCATGCCCAGGGCTTCGGCGCGCGAGAGGATTTCAGGCTGAAGATAGTTAGGCATGGCTACCCGAAATGTTAAGCGGCCGCCCCGGCGGGGCGGCGGCTAAACAGATGCAACACACATCAAACTCGAAACGTTAAGCCGCCGTTGCCTTCGCTGCCGCCTTGACCAGATCGTTGATAACCTGGTCGATGGTGATCCCCTCGCTCTGCGCCGCGAAGTTCAGGATCAACCGGTGACGCATGATCGGCGTGGCCACGGCAACCACGTCGTCCCCGGAAACATGGTTCGAGCCACGCAACAGAGCGTGTGCCTTCGCGGCGAGGATCAGGTTCATGCTTGCACGCGGGCCCGCGCCCCAGGTCAGCCACTTCTGAACAAAGTCGGCCGCTTCCGGGGTGCCGGGGCGGCTCAACCGCGTGATCTTCTTGGCAAAGTGGAAGACCTTGTCGGACACGGGAACTCGACGAACGATCTGCTGGAGGCCGATGATGTCCTCGGCGTTGAGCACCGGGGAAACGGTCGTCTTGATGTCCGACGTCCCGTTCCGCATGATCTGCTCTTCTTCCGCATCCGTCGGGTAATCAACCTTGATGAGGAACAGGAAGCGGTCCAACTGCGCTTCGGGAAGCGGGTAAGTACCTTCTTGTTCGATCGGGTTCTGCGTGGCCAGCACGAAGAACGGGGCTTTCATCGGATGGTCAACGCCACCGATGCTCGTCTTCCGTTCTTGCATGGCTTCGAGGAGCGCGGCTTGCGTCTTCGGGGGCGTTCGGTTGATTTCGTCGGCCAGAACGATGTTCGCGAAGATCGGCCCGGGCAGGAACTTGAACATCCGCTCGCGCGTCACGGGGTCGTCCTGAATGACTTCCGAGCCCGTGATGTCCGACGGCATCAGGTCCGGTGTGAACTGGATGCGTTTGAAACCGAGGTCCAGAGCCTGAGCCAGCGTGGAGACCATGAGGGTCTTGGCCAGGCCGGGAACGCCCATCAGCAGGGCGTGGCTTCGGCAGAAGATCGCCATCAGGAGTTCGTCGAGAACCTTTTCCTGACCGATGATGATCTTGCCGATCTCCTTGCGCAACTTCTTGTGCGCATCGCGGAGTTTTTCGATCATCGCAGCATCGTTCTCGACAATCGTGCTCATGGACTAGCTCAAGGGGGAACGGGAGGGTCAGTTGGGTGGAAAGGCCGAACCCATCCGGCGGGAAATCTCAACCTATCGGGCGGGAAGGTCTATCTAACCACATTGGACGACTGGACGCAAATGCGTCAACGGGGGAATTCTGGGAAAGTTGGAGCACAGACGAAAAAACCCACCTGCTGTCAGGTGGGTTTGCGTGGGAGAGTGTCGGTGCTCAACCTTCGGGCTTCGAGAGGTCGATGACCAAATCGTTGGAACCCGGCTTGAGCTCTCTTCGGATGGGCGAGCCCGTGCCGGCGAAAGGCTTGAACCTCTCCCCCGCCTTGCCAGGCAACGTGATATCGAGAGATACCCGATAGTTGCCGGGCGGCACTGAGCCACCAGCAGCAACAAGTTCAAAGGCTCCATCCGGACCGAGCGTGGCGGAGTACATCCGCCCCTGATTGGAGCCGTCCGCTCCCAGGGGAACGAACACGATCGACTGCGGCGCACCCGACGCCGGGATAGCGAGGGGCTGACCATTGTCGAGCAACCGCCCCTTGATACGGGCGGGGTCGGTGCCGCAACCGGACACGATCACGACGAGTGCGGGTGCGAAGTACACCCAGGGAACGATGCGGCGCATGGCGTTCCCCCGGTTAGTAGTCCGCGGAAATGACCTGGCCATCGTTCCGGCTGTGAAGCAGGAACCACGTCCGCTGATCAACACCGTCGCGGATGAAACGGATGCTCCCGTCGCCGAACAGCGTGTTCACGCCACCGGTATGTTTGCTCTTGGCCGTCACCTGGTTGCTGCCGCAGTTGCAGACCCCCATCCCGATGTCGGGCCGATCGTCGCCTCCGTCGATGTCGTCCCAACCCGACTGAGAGATGTTCGGGCCAGCACTATCGCCGCGACCGTTACCCGCTGAGATGCTCGCCCCGCACTGACCCATCGCCCACGTCCCGCGGGGGTCGTTGGCGGACGGGCCGATACGCAGTTCATCGACCATGATGGTGGACGAGGTGCCATCCGTGATCGCGAGGAGGGGGATTCCTTTGTTCACGACCAACACACCACCGCCGGAAAGGGGGGCCATCGGGTACCCGCCAGCTCCGCTGAAGTTCGGGCTGTTGTCGCCATACTTGCCGCCGCCCGAATCGAGGATTGCGGCGTCGCTCGCCGAACGGCTCGTGTACCAAAACATTCCCGGGCCGGCGTTCCCACCGTAGTTGCCACGTGCCCAGGTGTTGCTCGCCCGCGTGCAAGCGACCTCGCCCCCAACATCGGAAGGGCACAGATAGGTCTTGATCCGGGTACCAACGATCGACCGCCACCCGGCTTCCGCCGCCGTTGTGGGGTACGCCTGGACGCTCGCCTGCACCTGAGCGTAAAGATTGCTCTGCTCGATGTACGGCAGGATCAACACAGCCCAGTTGGGGCCGAAGTTCTGGCTCCACCGGGTCGGGTCCGTGACCGAGGCGTTGAGCAATACGGATGGTGGCAGAGTGCCCGTGGAGTCGTGGAAAGCATGGCAGGCGATGCCGATTTGCTTCATGTTGTTGGAGCATTGCATCCTCGCTGCAGCCTCGCGAACCTTCTGCACTGCGGGAAGCAAGAGACCGATCAGGATGGCGATGATGGCGATCACGACCAACAATTCAATCAATGTGAACCCACGCCGGAGCGGTGAATTCATGGAAGACCTCGTGTGAGGAACGATAGTGGGATGTAACGTCCGATACCAACAATAATAGTAGCGTAACTCGTTTCTGGAATTCCTGCCAAGTCAAACTGTGGACGACCTTTCGGATTCATACTTCGGAGTGACGAGCGGGAGGGCTACACTGTCTACCCAACCCACTCCCACGGAGCAATCTCAATGCGACTCACCTTCTGTGCCGCTGTCTGTGCGATCTTCTTTGCCAGACCCGCAATTGCTGACGACAAGCCCAAGCCGAACACGCTCACGCCGAAGGAGATCGCCGACGGCTGGCTTCTACTGTTCGATGGCGAAACCACGTTCGGGTGGACCATTGATGGCGAAGCGGCCGTAAAAGATGGCTGGTTGGTGCTGGGCGGGACGAAAGCGACCACCGCGACCTTTAACACATCCTTGCCCGCAAACATTGTGAAGTTCCAAGTCGAATATGCAGACGATGTCGCCAAGGAGAAACGACCTCTACTGTCCCTAACATCTGGATATGAGAACACCCCCTTGCGTCCAAAATGGATTGGGGGAGTATTTACGGAGGGAATGCTGACACGAACGAAGATTACCATTCCGGAAGGGACCATCGCTAAGTTTCGGGATTTCAAAATCACTCCAGCATCAAATACGAAGCCCCTGTTCAACGGCAAAAATCTCGACGGCTGGAAAGTCAACGCCGCAGATCCGAAGCGGATGGCGTCGCGGTTTGAGGTCACGAAAGATGGCGAGTTGTCTGTCAAGAACGGGCCGGGTGATCTCGTCACGGAGAAGGAGTTCGACAACTTCGTGCTGCAATTCGAGTGCAAGACGCTCGGCGATGGGCTGAACAGCGGCTTCTTCTTCCGGTGCATTCCGGGGCAGTACCAGAACGGCTACGAAGCTCAGGTTCAGAACAGCTACCTTGAGAAGGACCGCACCAAGCCGAAGGATTTCGGCACGGGCGCGATCTACCGCCGAATCGCTTCACGAAAGGTGGTCAGCAACGATAACGAGTGGTTCACGATGACCGTGGTTGCGGACGGAAAGCACATCGCGACGTGGGTGAATGGCTACCAGACCGTGGACTGGACTGACGACCGCAAAGAGGACGAGAACCCCCGCAAGGGTTACCGCGCGGCGAAGGGGCCGATCTCGATTCAGGGACACGACCCAACAACGGACTTGCTGTTTCGGAATATTCGCGTCGCGGAACTCCCTGGCGAAAAGAAGTAAGAGAATTCACCGCTGAGAACGCAGAAGACGCAGAGAGAAAACTTGAGGTGAGAACCACATGGCTCTCATACTCTCCTGTTGTCTCTCTGCGTCTTCTGCGTTCTCAGCGGTGAACTTAGGCTTTCTTGGCGTGTTTCGTTTCGGGCACTGCGTCCATCTTATCAGCGTTGAACCAGTCTTCCTCGAACACGATCCGTTCCTTCTTCGCCATCGCCATGTTGCCGGTCAACGCCAGGATGGCATCGGCCATCGCAACCTCACCGTGACAACGTGGCATGATGTCCGCGTACTTCAGATGGCCGTCGGCGTCCTTCTCGTAGCTGACCGGCTTGCCCAGTTCTTGCCACTTCCGCAGGCAGTATGCGAAGTGCTCCATCTCGGTCCGGTAGCCGCGAACGGCGCTATCCCACGCCGACGCCCCCGGTGCCTTCGAGATCGCCGCACCGCCGCCACCGCCCCACGTGCTGGTCGATTCCATCGCCGGCCCCTTACCGCCCGTGCCGACGGTTACCTTCGTATCGCGACCGCCGCTGTTCGCCTTGCCCGGCTCCGGTTCCTTGTAGAGATACACCTCGGCTTCCTTCGACAGGATCATGGTGCCACGGCTACCCATGACGCACTCGCCGTAGTCCTCGAAGCTGTTCGTGTTGAACGACGAGTACGTCACGATCACGATGTCGTTCTCGTCCTTACCCTTCTTCGCTCCCTTGGGGTGCGTCGGGCCGGGGAACTCGTAGGTGACGAACACGCCGTCGTCGGATTCGCGGTCGTTGCGGCCCGGTCCGTAGAAGAACTTCCCGCCGATGCCACTAACCGCGAGCGGGTGAACGTGCCCGAGGATGATCGACGAGGCGTCGAGTTGGTGGCTGCCGAGTTCGGCCATGAGCCCGCCGCCGGTCTTGTCGTAGAGCCGCCAGCGAACGAGTTCCTTCACGTCCTTGAAGCCATACTGGTTCACGTCACCGAACGCCACCGCTGCGAGCTTTTCCGGGGTGAGGGCGTCGGCATCTTGCTTGAGAATCGGCTTGCACCAACCGTCGCGGTAGAACGGCAGGTCGTTCATGTACTGTGGGGCGAACTTGGCCTTCTCGGCGTCGGTCGCGGTGAACGGGAACGAGTTGTTTCGCGGCCACTGTGCCCGGATGTGCTTGATGTCGCCGAGGACGCCAGCGTTGACGACTTCGAGAGCCTGAGCGTAGAGCGTGCTGTAGTGCCGTTGGTGGCCGATCGACAGCAGCAACCCCTTGTCCTTGGCATACTGGATCATGCTCTTGCACTTGCCGATGGTCCGTGCCATCAGCTTTTCGCACAGCACATGCAGCCCGGCGTCCATGCACTGCTTGGCGATCACGTCGTGCGTGTTGAGTGGTGTCGCGATCACGACGGCTTCGATGCCGAGTTTCTTCGCGTCGCCGATCAGCGCATCGACGGTGTCATACTTCGCGATCTTCTTCGCATTATCGACGCCATAGATCTTGTTCAGCCCCTTGCGCGGGCCGTTCGGCTCGCCGGCGTAGATGCGGTCGAGGTTCGACGGGCGAATGTCGCACACCGCGACGAACTCGTTGAACTCGGGGTTGTGGTCGCCGATGAGCACGCCGCCCTCGTCGCCGCACCCGATCAGCGCCATCTTGACGGCCTTGTTCCCCTTCCACGACTGGTAACCGTAGTACACCGCTGCCGACACCGGAACGACGGCACCGGCCGCGAGGCCAACCTTGAGGAAGTCGCGACGGTCCGGGTTCTTCGGATCAACGGGTGCGCCGCCGACAGCCATCGTGTTCATTTTGCCGGCACGAGCGAGGTCGCCAGCGGCCTGCTCAAAGTTGGCTTTGCCGGTCGCTTTTTGTTCGGGGGTAAGGTCGAGAGCCATGTATCCACTCCGGGAGGGTGTGTCTGTATTGTCGTCAAGGTTGTGCGATGCCGCAAGCGGCGTAATGTCAGGTCGTCGCGGGCGGTGCTGTTTCTTCCTTGCCGCAGATCACGCGATGAATCACCGCGTCAATGCCGAGCCAGCGGCCCGTCGGCATACACGCCAACGCCAGCAGCGCGAGGCACTCGATGATGTTCTTGTTGATGAACACTGGGTTGCCCTCGGTGTTTGGTGGCAGCGGATACCACGGGAACGCCGGGTGTGCGAGGTAAGTCATGACGAGGAACCCCGCCGCCATCACACATGAGAGACGTGTCAGGAACCCGCCCATGATGAACGCCCCGACCGTGACAAGGAACCACATCGTGAACTTGTCGAGCTTCTGACCTGTTGAGAGTTGAACGGGTTCCTCGATTGCGGTGCCACCGTTCAACTCTTTCTGCAACTCAGCGATGAAGCCGTTCGCGTCCTTCGCCAGATCCGCCTCGGCTGCGATGAAGTCCATGCGAACCTCGGAGCCCCGCTTGGATTCCATGCCGTAGCCGTTGCCCAACCCGACCGCTTGACGATCGGTCACGGCTTTCGCTTCGTTGCGAAGCCATTCGATGTGTTCGAGTCGCTGCGGAGCGGTCAACGACACATCACCCGTGCTGATGATCTTCACCTTACTCGGGCGGCCATCCACGCCGTATACCCAGCGGGCGTAAGCGGCCTTCGCCTCAGTGATACGTTTGGCAGCGACTTGCTTGAACTCCGCGTCCTTCTTCTGAACAACACTTCGAACTTCGTCGGCCTTGGCCTTGATCTTGGCCTTATCGTCGTCGGTTTTCGCTGCTTCGATGGCTTTCTTCTCGTCAGCCTCGATCGCAGCGAGTTCCTTCGCGGCCTCGGCCTTCACTGCTGCCTCGACCTTGTCCTTCATGTCGTTCGCGTCGATCTGAGCAATCACAGCAGCGGGGCACGCTGCGGCCTGTTCCTCGACGCTCAGTTTGGCGAACGCTTCTGGCTTGGTGTCCTTCGGTGCTTTCACCTTGTCAGCGATGGTCACAGCGGGGTCGCCGAACTGCTTCCGCATCTTCTCGCCGATTGGTCCCGGAGCAACCTTGAAGTACGGTTCGCTCGTGAACGGGCGGTTCGTGTCGGTCGGCCCTGTGTACGTCGAGTGGATCTTGTGGAACCCCTCGAACATGAAGTGCCAGCCAATGGCCAGACGCAGCGCGAGGAGGAAGAAGACCTTACACGACCACTTCTGCTGAGCGGTCGCAATGATGAGTGCGAGTACGGTGCCGGCAAGCCCCGCGTAGATGACCGCGAGCGGGATAGGAGAATTCATGTGTGACTGTCCGCGTGGGCGGGAGAATACGATTCCGGAGCGAGGTTGAATGTTCGAGGTGAGCGGTCGGCGTCAGCCGGTTGCTCCTTCCCCGTAAGAACAGTGGGTTGACACCCACCGCTCGCCAAGTCTGCCAGCATCACAGCGCCAAGGCCGGGCTTCAGCCGGAGCAACTTCTCGGTTCCAGCCATGCCCAGCACGAACGCGGCGGTAGACATCGCATCGGCTTCCGCAGCCGTGGTTGCTGTCACCGACGTGCTTTGAATCCCCTGTGCTGGCCAACCGATTCGTGGGTCGAGTAAATGCCCGAGCTTCTGGCCTTTATACTCGAAGAACTGAAAGGTGGCCGCTGAGGTTCCAAGTCCGCGATTTCGTAAGTATACGGTCCCCAGGGAAGTGTTCGTGTCCGACGGGTGTCGAAGTCGAATCGGCCAGCCACGCGGGTCGCCCGGTGGGCCACCGATGGCGTACACACTGCTGCCGCCACCGTGGAGTAATGCCGAGGTGACGCCCCACTCGGTACGCAGCAAGTGGGCCGCGCGGTCGAGAGCGTATCCTTTCCCCACTGCACCAAGATTGATCTCCAGCCCCGGCACGCGATACTTCACCGTTCGCGTCTCGGGATTCAGCATGACGTGGCGGAAGCCCGTGCGATGCATCGCCTCGATCCGTTCCAGTGGCGACGGCACGCGGCCCTCCCGTCGAAAGAAGCCCCATTCCTTGATGATCGCGCCGGTGGCAATGTCGAATGCGCCCTCGGTTTCATGTGTCCAGCCCCCGCAGCGTGTGAACAACTCGAAGAGCTGTGATTCCACTTCAACAGGTCGATCGGATGCGACGGCGTTGAGCCGCGAGACTTCTGAGTCTTCGCGGTAAACAGTCATTTGGTCTTCAAGTTCGTCGATGAGATCGAGCGCCGCTGTGGCTGCGGCGATTGGTTCAGGATGCGCACCAACTGGAATTGCGATTTCGAACGTCGTGGCCATCGCCCGACGGCTCACGCGAACGAGAACAAACTCACCGGTTAGGGCCGCGGGTTCGTCCGCAACTGTGAAGAAGAGATCAAGCATGTGAAAACAAAAAGCCCACCCGTTGCGATGGGTGGGCCTCAATGAGTCAAACCTCGTTCATGTGGTCGTGGATCATCGGATCGAGGTACTTCGTGTTCCGCTCAACGGCCAACACGATGGTTCGCTCTTCGACTCCATCCGACGACGTGGCAACAGCAGGGATGATCTGTCGGCTGTCCGGCAGGCTGAACCACATCGCAAAGGTCCCGTCCGACTTCAGCGACACGGGGTCGTTGCCCAGCGTCAGGTGAGCGGTCGGGTCGGTGCGGCCGAACACCACAAGCCGGGCGTCGATGTCGAAGAAGAACTTCTTCAGGCTTCCCGGTGGGGTGGCACCACTACCGAAACCTGTTTCCTTCGGAGCTCCCAGCGACCGCTTGAGTCGCTCTTCAAAGAACTCGCGCAGTTCCGGGTTACCTGCCGATTCGAAGCCCGACGACCGAGCCAGAGTGCGCTCGGCCTGCTTGGCGTCACCAAGGTTCCAGGCTGGGTCAAGCGCCTCGGAACTGCCGGCTTTCGGTGGCGTAGCAACGTTCGACTTCGCCAGCGGGAAGAAGTCACCACGGCGGGAGATGTAGCCGATGTCGGCCCGATACTGACGTGGCGGTTGTGGAACGTTGATGTACCACGTGTTACAGTCGTTCTCGACCACGATGTCGCGGATTGGAGTTTCGGACGTACTCGTCGTGTCGTGACTGGTCACGTCCGACAGACGAATGATGAGCCGTGCGCCGTACCAATCCTGCTTGAGGGCGGCTTCAGCCCGTTGCACCGACTGTGCTGTCAGTTCCCAGATTACGTGGAGCCAGTGTGGATCAGGGACCGCAATGAAGATGCGATCCTTACTTGGCCCACTCACTGGCGACTTCGCCACAGGATCGCGGGGCGATTCCTTGCTGGTCGATTTTGCAGCGCCGTTCTTGCCAGAGGGCGCAGTTTCGGGTTTACTGGTAGCGGGCTTCGAGGGCGTAGCCGCACGAGCCGTGCTCGAAACCGGCGTTGATGCGCGAGCGGCAACGGCGGGAGTCGTGATTCGCGGGGCTGGCGCCGGGCTCGGCTTCGCTACCGGCTTCGTCACCTTGGCGGCGGATTTCGCGGCAGGCTTCGGAAGGGGCTTGGCCAGTGTTTTGGCAACAGGTTGAACAACACGGGCCGCGGGTTTGGCGGAGCGTGGAGCTGGTTTCGGAGTTTTGCTAATCGGATTCGGTTTGGACACCTTGGCCCCGGGCTTGGCGGTGACAGGTCGGGATAGAGCCTTAATTAACTCCCCCTTGTTCATCGTCTCCCAGCCGCGAATGCCCCGACGGTTAGCCAATTTGGCCAACTCCGTTTTCGGCCGATCGTTCAGAAGACCAGCAGTGTTCATCGGGAGGCCACTCCCTCGCATCGGGCAACGACGTATCTGGGATGTTTACGGACACTTGCGTCCGTGCTCAAACAGTGGCCTTCCTGGCAGTTCCGGAATCCATCCCGAGAGGGGAGCGAGCCTTCGCCCCAGCGGACATTCCGACCATTATATTGAGTGAAACAATATACGGCCGGATCGAAGTGTCGAAACACCCGACACAATTTCAGTCAGGTGAGGATACCTCAATTTCAGAGGGTGTCCTGCGATCAGCACGCGAATGGCTCAGCGAGCAATTAGACGTAACTGACAACCCAATCGACACCTCCATACTAAATTTTTCCGACGCGGCGTGTCAACGCGATTTGGTGGTTCAGTCCGAATCCATCCTGCTCGGCGACGGTATTACCCGAACTGGCAGTAACAAAATACTCCGCGAAAGGCGAGTTGTCGTGATGAGCGGATGATCTGCCAGCGGAAGAGCAACCCGATATCTTCCTCGACACTACCGGGGAACAATCCCTGAACTCCGGTGCTCCGACGATGGGCAAAACGGTGACATCTCGCCGTTTTTACGCACCGAATGGGATCAATCGCATCGCAAATCTGCAAAATCCCTTGCCGAGCCCGTCTGACATTAGTTCTTACTCAAATTACACTTGCATCACACGTTGAAAGCTTGTGATTTTTTTCACGAGATGCCGGTTGACTTCGCTCGCTGACTGGGCACAATACGCCTTCGTTACGTCATCCCGGAATTGGTTAGCACACGGGCCACCCCAATGTCCGCCGGGTTACCGTCGGATGGGCCAAAAAATGGACCGAGCATGCCGCTCGGTTTTTTGATGGCGGGTTCAGAGATGGCTTCCTTCGCCATTCTCGGCCTGATTCTCGACTATTTCCTGGGAACGATGCCCGGCTTTACAATTGGGCTGACACTCCTCGGGCTTGTGGTTTCTTTCTTCCATCTGACGCAGATGGCGAAAGTTTTGTCAGCAAAAAAGCTGCCGAAACCACCCAATGAAAGCTCGGGGAGCAGGACGTGATCCGACAGATCGCGATTCTGCTTGGCGCGCCCTTGATCGTCGCAGTCGCGATAGCGACTCCTCTGGCACAGTGGCATGGCCCATACCACTGGCTCTGTGCTGCGGTTGCCTTGGGCCTGACGGTGCCTGTCGGGATCACGACCCTTGTGATCGCGGAACGATCAGCAAAGGCCTCGGCATTCGTGCAAGTAGCGGTGCTGTTTTCTGGAACGTTCGTGCGGGTGCTGATTGGGTTCGGCGGCGCGGTGGTTGTGTTCTTCGCAGCGGGCGAGACGTTCCGAGCTCAACCTCTGGTGTTTTTTGGTTGGGTGCTGGGAGCGTATCTGACAACGTTGGCTGTTGAAGTAGCGTTAATCGGTTCGAAGATGATGCGGCGAGAGTCAGGCGGGCAGTAAGGCGTAAGTCAGCTTCTCTCTCGGGTAAGATTTGCCGGCTTGTGCCGGCCACGGACAAAACCGGGTCGTGAGGTGCGGCGATGGCGGCAGCAGCGACGACAACCGAACAAGCGGCATCCGCCGAAGTCAAGGCGAAGATCGACCCGTTCGCGCACGTCGTTGATAGCGACCACATTGAGATTTTCCCGACTGCTGGCATCACGATCCATGATCTCGAATGGCACGGCTTGCCCCTGAAGTTCATCTTCTTGATGACCATCAGCGCGGTTGCGGTTGGCATCTCGATGATCTGGCTCGGGCAGAAGATGAAGAGCGGTGAGCCGCCCCGCGGCAAGCTCTGGAACCTGATCGAAAGCCTGCTGTTCTTTGTGCGTGACAAGATCGCCCGCCCTGGCGTTGGCGAACACGATGCCATCGGCTTCCTGCCATACCTTACCACGTTGTTCCTGTTCATCTTCTCGATGAACCTGATCGGGATGATCCCGTTCCTTGGCTCGCCGACAGCCTCGATTATGGTGACCGCTGCTCTGGCGCTGGTGAGCTTTTTCGTGATCCACATTTCGGGGATCAAGTCGAATGGCGTCGGCGGTTACCTGAAGACGTTCATCCCGCACATTGAACTCGAAGGCGGCGGGTTCATGAAGTTGATGGGCTTTGGCATCACCTTCGGCATGGCGATCCTTGAATACGCTACGGCGTTCATTCGGGTCGGTGTGTTGGCCGTCCGGTTGTTTGCCAATATGTTGGCCGGGCACACCGTCTTGTTCATGATTCTGTTCTTCATCGCGTTGGTTTCTGATCCGATGTATCAGATCCCGATCGCGAAGGGGAAAGACTGGTTGTACTGGTGCATCATGCCGTTCAGCGTCGCACTGGTGACCGCCTTGAGCCTGTTGGAACTATTCATCGCGGGCTTGCAGGCGTTCATCTTTACGTTCTTGACGGCTGTGTTCATCGGACTTGCGAAACACCCGCCGCACTGATTCGCGACGCTGAGAGATTTCACGAAACTTCACCCAACCGATTTTTGGAGGATTCCGACGATGCGATTCTCGAACCTGCTGTTGGTTGCTTTGCTCGGAGTTCTCGCAAGCGCGACTCCGCTGTTCGCTGCTGAAGGTGCTGGCCTTGGAGCTGGTATCGGGATGGGTCTGGCGATTATCGGCATTGGCATCGGCATTGGCCTCGTCGGCTACGCGGCCCTCGGCGGCATTGCTCGCCAGCCAGAACAGGCCGGAGCGATTCAAGGTGCCATGTTCATCCTCGCCGGTCTGGTCGAAGGGGCTGGGATTATTGCCCTCGTCCTCTGCCTGGCTCTCGTGTTCCTGTGATCGCGTGGTTCCAAGTTCCAGGTTCCAAGTTAAAAACCAGAACCTGCTGTTTTCAACTTGGAACGTGAAACTCGGAACGTGGAACTCCTGAGGAGGCTGTACTCCATGCGATTCTCCCTTACTTGCCGATTGTTTGTGATCGCGGCGATTGCCGTGTTGCTGGTTGACGTTCCCGTTTTCGCAAGCGCTGCACCGGCAGGCGAAGCGAAGGGCGGTCTCGATTTCACCGGGATCAAGCGTTACGACCTTGGTATCTACACGCTGATTGTCTTCGGGCTTCTCATTGCGATCCTCAGTAAGTTCGCCTGGCCAGCCATCAAGGAAGGTCTGGAGAAGCGTGAGGTCAACATTCGCGGGGCGCTCGATGAAGCCCGCAAGGATCGCGAAGACGCCAAGACTGCGCTGGTCGAGGCAAAGAAACAACTCGACGCAGCGGCCCTTCAGGTGAAGGGAATGCTGGACGAAGCTCGCCGCGATGCCGATGCACTCAAAACATCGGAGCGTGAGACTGGAGTCAAAGACGCCGCAGCAGAACGGGATCGTGCGAAGCGTGAAATCGAAGCCGCCAAGGACGCGGCTCTCAAGGAAATCTACGAGCAAGCTGTCAAGCTCGCCGCGTTGATGTCCGAGAAAGCGCTTCAGCGGACGATTTCGGTCGACGATCACCGTCGTTTGCTCGATGAGTCGATCGGCGAACTGAAGGGTCTCACCAGCAAGGCGTGATTGTGAACAAGGTGTGCCCACCGAGGCGACTCGGTCGGCTTCCCGTGTCCGGGACCGCAACATGAACATCAACGAACTGCGAGACACCGTTCTGCAAGCGGGGTCGGTTCAATCCCGGCTCGCGAAGGTGTACGCCGAGGCGCTGATTGCTGCGGCACTCGGGCAGCCCAACCCGAAGGAAGCGGTCATCGCTCTGGGTGAGGAACTAGGCGATTTTGTCACGGGCGTGCTCAACACGAACCCGGATGTGGCGAGCTTTCTCGCAAGCCCAGCCGTGGGGAAGCGTGCCAAGGCCTCCGCGCTGGGTGCGGCTCTGCCAGGTAACGCTTCCGATCTGTTCCGTGGCTTGCTATCGGTTCTCACGAAGAACAACCGACTGAATCTTTTGGCGGGAATCGCCGGCGCTTATCGCCAGTTGCTCGATGATCGAGCTGGGCGTGTTCGCGTGAAGGTGACCTCCGCGGTCGAGCTTTCCGAAGCCCAGCGCTCGACTTTGACGAGTACTCTTGCAGCCCTGCTGAAGCAGCAACCGGTCCTCGCGACTCGCGTGGATCCGAACCTGCTCGGGGGCATGGTCGTTCAGATTGGCGACCGGGTGATCGATACGTCTGTTCGCACCCGGCTCAATACCCTCCGTACTCAATTGCTCGACAAGGGCAGCAGCTATGTCGTCCAAAATTAATGCCGGCGAAATCATCAGCGTGCTGACCAAGCAAATCACCGACTACGACCGTAAGGTCGAGTCGCGTGAGGTTGGTCAGGTGCTCGAAGTCGGCGACGGTATCGCCCGTTGCTATGGCCTGTCGCAGGTCATGGCCGGTGAACTTGTGGACTTCCCCGAGGCTGGCGTTAAAGGCCAGGCATTCAACCTCGAAGAATCCGCGGTCGCGGTGATCGTCCTCGGCGATTACCTGAAGGTCCGCGAGGGGATGGAAGTTCGCACCACCGGCGAGCTGCTGTCCGTCCCCGTCGGCCCGGCCCTGATTGGCCGAGTCGTGGACCCGCTCGGCAATCCGCTCGACGGCAAGGGGCCGATTCTGGCCACGAAGCGTCGGCCTGTCGAAAGCCCGGCAGCGGGTATCGTTGAACGGCAGCCGGTGAAGCAACCGCTTCAGACAGGCATCAAGGCCATCGACGCCATGACCCCGATCGGTCGTGGGCAGCGTGAGTTGATCATCGGCGACCGCAAGACGGGCAAGACCGCCATTGCTATCGACACGATCATCAACCAGAAGGAAGAGAACGTCATCTGCGTGTACGTTGCGTGCGGGCAGATGGAGTCGAAGGTCGCTGGCGTGGTGGAGATTCTTCGGAAGGCCGGCGCGATGGAGTACACCATCGTCGTCGTCGCCTCGGCCGCCGACGCCGCACCGCTCCAGTACCTCGCCCCATACGCTGGCACGGCGATGGCCGAGTACTTCATGTACGAAGAAGGTCGCGACACCCTCTGTGTGTACGACGACTTGTCGAAGCAAGCCGCCGCGTATCGCCAACTTTCGCTGCTGGTTCGCCGCCCTCCAGGTCGCGAAGCCTATCCTGGCGACGTGTTCTACTGTCACTCCCGTTTGCTCGAACGGAGCGCCAAGCTCGCCGAGCGTTGGGTGATTATCGACGGGCACACCGACCCGACGAACGCCGACATTCACTGGGGTATCAACAAGCAATCCAACCCAGGTGAACGTCGCGGCCCTGGCGACAAGGGTATGGTCTACGTCGGCCCGGCTGAACTGGGTGGCTACGACCAGGCCAAGCACGACCTCAAGAAGTTCCCTGGCGCCAAGATCGCCAAGGTTGCGGGCACGGGTGGATCGCTCACGGCTCTGCCGATCATCGAGACTCTCGAAGGCGAAGTTTCGGCGTACATCCCGACGAACGTGATCTCGATCACCGACGGCCAGATTTACCTCCAGCCCGACCTGAAGAACGCGGGCGTTCTCCCGGCCGTGGACGTGGGTATTTCCGTGAGCCGCGTCGGTGGCAACGCTCAGATCAAGGCGATGAAGAACAAGACCGTGGCCGGCGGTTTGAAGCTCACGCTCGCTCAGTTCCGCGAACTGGAAGCGTTCGCCCAACTCGGCACCGACCTCGACCCTGCCACCCAACGGCAACTCGACCGCGGTCAACGCATGGTCGAGATCCTGAAGCAGGGTCAGTACCGCCCGCTGAACGTGATCGACCAGATCATGATCATCTACGCTGGTAACAGCGGTAGTCTCGACAAGGTGGAGCGGAGCAAGGTGCGATTGTGGGAAGAGCAGTTCCTGAAGTTCATGAAGGAACAGAAGTCAGAGGTTCGGGCTCTCCTCGCGGAAAAGAAGGACATGACGCCGGAAGTGGTGGAGAAACTGAACGCGGCCATCGCCGAGTTCCAACCACAGTTCCGCGGCTAGTTGTTAGTTGTCAGTAATCAGTTGTCAGTCAAACCTACTGCAACTGATTACTTCGGTGTGCTTTGGATTTACTGAACACTGATAACTGACCACTGAGAACTACTCCGATGGCAAACCTTCGAGTCCTCGTGAAGCGCCGCAAGGCGGTGCGGAACATCCGGAAGATCACCCGGACGATGGAACTCATCGCCACCGCACGCTTCAAGAAGGCGCTCGACCGTGCTACCGAGGCCGACGCGTACACGCGGAAGATCGCAGAGTTGGCCGCCGACCTGAGCAAGAACGCGGGTGAGGTTTCGCACCCTTTGCTCGTCACGCGTCCGGTAAAGAAGTCGCTGTTGCTGGTTATCTCTGCGAACCGTGGGCTGTGCGGCGGATACAACGGCAGCATCATCCGCGAAGGGATGGCGACGATACGGCACTACCGCGAGGCGAACGTTCCATTCGAGTTGGAAGCCGCAGGTAAGCGGGGCATCGCGTTCTACAAGTTCCAGGGTATTCCGCGAGCGAAGGAATACACGAACTTCAACGAGAAGCCATCGTTCGCCGAAGTTGATGTGCTCGCGAACCACTACATCGACCTCTTCGTCACAGGCCAGATTGACGAAGTGAAGGTCGCGTACATGAAGTTCATCAACGCGGCCCGGCAACAGGTTGTTGTCGAAACACTCTTGCCGTTGTCGTCGATGTCGGTGGAAACACGCAAACCCGGCGCGGCTCCCGCAGCGAGCGAGTCCAAGGTGAGCTACGAGTTCCTCCCAGACGCTTCGGAGATCCTCGAAGAGTTGGTACCGGCCGCGTTGAAGGTGCGGTTGTTCAAGATGTTCCTCGACGCCGCCGTGAGCGAGCAGATTGCTCGCCGGGTCGCGATGAAGGCAGCCACCGAGAACGCGGGCGACCTAATCAAGGAAATCACGCGGGTCTACAACCGGAACCGTCAGGCGAACATCACGAAGGAAATCAGCGAGCTCATCGCAGGTTCCGAAGCACTCAAGTGAGAACTGCGAAGCCGCTAGCGGCTTCGAAAAGGGAACCTCCCGATGCCTGTCGAACGCCGCAAGTTGTCGTTCGCCACGCTAGACGAAGTGGTTGCGGACGCCGAGAATTTGCTCGCGAACGGATACGACAGGGCGGGCAACTGGGATCTGGGGCAGGTCGCGGGGCATCTTGCGAACTGGCTCTCGTACCCGGTTGAAGGGTTCCCGAAGTTCCCACTCGTGTTTTGGCCCATTCTTTGGCTGATGCGGGTAACGACGGGGAAAGTGCTGTTGCGGGAGTATCTTGCTGAGGGAATGCCGAGCGGTAAGCCAACGCTTCGTATGACCGTCCCGAAGTCTGGCGGCGACCCAAAAGTAGCGGTCGCGAAGTTGAATGCTGCCGCGACGAAGTTCGCGGCACACACGGGGCCGATTCACCCGTCCCCGCTGTTTGGTGCGATGAACAAGGACACTGCGGTGCGATTGCAGTTGCGACACTGCGAGCATCACCTGAGCTTTCTGATACCGAAACCCGTTTAGCCGCGACCCAACAGGGTAGCGCGACCAAGCGGACAACCAATAACGTGCTTTGAGATCACGCGAGACAACGGAGCATTGCCGATGGTAACCGCGACGACCACGAAGAAAGCCGGCACGATCGTCCAGATCATCGGGTCCACGTTCGACGTGGAATTCGAAGAAGGGCAACTGCCGGAAATCTATAACGCGCTCAAGATCACTTCCAAAACCGACAGCGGCGTTGAGATCAACCTGACTGGTGAGGTGCAACAACACCTTGGCGGCAGCCGCGTTCGCTGCGTCGCCCTCGGCAGCACCGACGGACTGGTTCGTGGCATGTCGGCCGTTGACACGGGCTCGCCTGTTTCTGTGCCGGTCGGCCTCGAAACGCTCGGCCGCGTGTTCAACGTGCTTGGCGAATCAATCGACGGTCGCGGAGCCGTTGGCAACAAGGAAACGCGTAGCATCCACCGCGAACCGCCGAAGTTCGATCAACTCTCGCCGAAGTCCGAAGTGCTCGTCACCGGCATCAAGGTTATCGACCTCCTCACCCCGCTCGTTCGCGGTGGTAAGGCTGGTCTGTTTGGTGGTGCGGGTCTCGGCAAGACGGTTATCCTTCAGGAACTGATCACCCGTATCGCGAAGGTGTATAAGGGCTACTCGGTGTTCGCGGGCGTGGGCGAGCGAACCCGCGAAGGGAACGACCTTTGGCTCGAAATGCAAGAGACCAAGACCAGCGCCGCGGCTGACGCCAAGAGCGTGCTGGAATCGACCGCGATGGTCTTCGGCCAGATGAACGAGCCCCCAGGTGCCCGTCTCCGCGTTGCTCTGTCGGCCCTCACCATGGCCGAGTGGTTCCGCGACGTCAGCAAGACCGAAACCCTGCTGTTCGTGGACAACATCTTCCGGTTCTCGCAAGCCGGCTCCGAAGTGTCCGCGCTTCTCGGTCGTATGCCCAGCGCCGTGGGTTACCAGCCGACGCTCGCCACGGAAATGGGCGAGTTGCAGGAACGAATCACCACGACCAACGACGGGGCCATCACGTCGGTGCAAGCCGTGTACGTGCCGGCCGACGACCCCACCGACCCGGCACCTGCCAACACGTTCCAGCACCTTGACGCGTTCATTTACCTCGAACGGTCGATCTCAGAAAAGGGTATCTACCCGGCCATCGACCCGCTGGCGTCGAACAGCCGGTTGCTTGACCCGCAGTTCGTCGGCGAACGGCACTTCAACGTCGCCGACCGCGTGAAGCGAATCCTTCAGCGATACCGCGACCTCCAAGACATCATCGCCATCCTCGGCGTCGATGAGCTTTCTGAAGACGACAAGAAGGTTGTGGCTCGCGCTCGTCGTATCGAACGGTTCCTGTCGCAGCCGTTCCTCGTGGCCGAGCCGTTCACCGGCAAGTCCGGCGAGTTCACGAAGCTCGAAGACACGATCACGAGCTTCGAGGAACTGTGCGACGGCAAGTGCGACACGCTGCCGGAAGGTGCGTTCATGTACGTCGGCGGTATCGATCAGGCCAAGGCCGCCGCAGAGAAGATGAAAGGGTGAGTTCGTTCCCGGCGAGCGGGGGATGTGAGTCCCCTGTCCTCTCACGATTGAACAGACAGGGATTCACGTCCCTCGCTCGCCACAACACCCACAACCCACACAACGACCATGCCAACCCCTGAACCGACCGTTCAATCCGCTATGGAACACGCCCTGATGCCGAGCAACGTCTCGAACATTCAGGACGAGAAGTTGAAGGGGAAGTTGCGTTGCGTGGTGGTCACCCCCGAGAAGGCCATCCTCGACACGGTTGTGGACTTCATCGTGGTTCCGATGTTCGATGGCGAACTCGGCGTGCTGCCGGGCCGAGCACCGATCATCGGTCGGCTTGGTGCCGGTGAACTCCGCCTGAAGACTGGCACAACGGCCGAGCGATACTTCGTGGAAGCGGGCTTCGTGCAGGTTCGCTCGAACGTGGTAACGGTGTTGACGAGCCACGCCCGCAAGGCTGCCGAGGTGACGACCGACCTGGCGACGAAGGCCGCAGCCGACGCGGAAGCGTTGCCGAGCGGGAACGTGGCCGAACGTGCGAACAAGGCCAAGGCACGCGACCTTGCAGCCGGCATGAAGCGAGTTGCCGCCCGCAACGCGAGTGCGTGAGTTACAGATGAGCCGATCAAGCCACGGGGTCTTCCCCGTGGCTTTTTGTTTCCATCCTGCGAAGTGCGGTGCGTGTTTGTAGCCGCGAAGTGCGGTGCGTGTTTGTAGCCGCGGATGCGGCGACCGAGTGTAGCCAGGGGTGGAGCGAGTCTTCGAGCGCAACCCCTGGTCTCCGGCGCAATGCGGATCGCAGCCCCGGAGGGGCGACAGACACCCTCGCGATGCCCTCGGACCAGGGGTTTGTTCGCTCCGCTCACTGCACCCCTGGCTACACTCGGTCGCCGCATCCGCGGCTACAACGAGCAGCGATCACGTCTTCCCCAACAACAAATCCACGACCCAGCAACCGCGAACGTGCGTTGCCGATTCATCGCGGCAATGACTCAGCACATCGTCGTTATCGCAACCCGCATCCTGGAGCGCATCGGCGAGGATCGGCATTCGGTCGAAGGCGCGGTCTTCGTAGATGCCGCGTGCGAGTTGCACCACCGTTGACGTGAGCCACTCCGCATCAACCGTAACGGGGCGAAACGGATTGCCGAAGATGTCATGAAGCAGTGGCCGAGCGTCGTAGAAGCTGATGAGACTTCCGTATTTGCTTATCACGTTTCCGGATGAGAGGTGAATAAGAGCGTGAGCAATCAAATTTGTCAGGTGTTCATCACCCGAAGGTATGGTTGCAAGGTATCGCACCACCTCGTGAGCATCAGCGGCTTGGAACTTCTCATTCCACTCTGGGGAATCAATCTCGGGGCTGAATGGTCCCACTTCGCCGTACTGAGAAGCTAACTCCCACGCAGCGTGCTCCACCTTCTCCATTTCGCTGTCTGAGATAAACCCTTCCGCATATCGATTGATGATGTTGAGCCAACCTGGAATGATGGGGTTGATGTTGGCGAGGGTGTCGTGCGCCAGCCAGCAACACTCGACTCCGAACAATCGGAGTTTGCGATCACTCGTCTTTCCAAAGAGGAAGTTTAGCGGTGCTTCAAGCTCCCACGCCTCAAACCACTCCTCTTCTTTCAGTGCCATCGGCTTCACCCCAGAATCTGTCGCACGGGTTCGCCGCGGGTCACGGGAAGGGGGCGGCCCAGGCCG
The DNA here is from genome assembly GCA_013823135.1 of Planctomycetaceae bacterium. Taxonomy (GTDB): domain Bacteria; phylum Planctomycetota; class Planctomycetia; order Gemmatales; family Gemmataceae; genus Gemmata. Next base: position 23,746 of record PNLP01000011.1, on the reverse strand, counting down.
TCGTGAATCTCGGCGTTCTTCGGTATCCCCAGGCAATGATAGATCGTCGCGTGCAAATCCTGTGGCGTCACGCGGCCATCCTTCGGGTAGGCCGCCAGCTTGTCGCTCGCACCGTAGACCGCGCCGCCCTTCACGCCGCCACCCGCGAGCGCCACGGAGAACACCGGTCCCCAGTGATCGCGACCACCCCCGCCGTTGATCTTCGGCGTGCGGCCGAACTCCGCACACCACACCACCAGTGTGTCGTTGAGCATCCCGCGGTCGCTCAGGTCTTCGAGCAGGGCAGTGTACGCCGTGTCGAGAATCGGCATCATCTTCCGTAGGCTCTCGCTGTTCTTGCTGTGCGTGTCCCAGTGTCCGTTGTTCGGCGCACCCGCAACGCGCGTCCAGTTCACTCGAATGAGCGGCACGCCTGCTTCCACCATTCGCCGTGCCAGCAAGCACGACTGCCCGAAGCGCGAACGGCCGTAGCGGTCACGTGTGCGGACGTCTTCCGAATCGAGTTCGAACGCCTTTCGTGCTGCGGGTGACGCGATCATCTCGAAGGCTTTCGCAGCGATACCGCGTTCATCGGAACGCGCCGAGAGATGGTCGATCCCTTCTAGCAACTGACGGCGTTCCCCGAAGCGGGGTTCGGACACATCAGGCGGAAGCGTCAGCCCGGGGATGTCGAACTTCCCCTTCTCGGGTTCGCAGTTGAGGAGCCAAGGATCGGAGCCGCGACCCAGGAAGCCCGCGTCCTGGCCCGGCCACGTCAGGTTGCCATCGTTCGCAGACTGTTCCGGAAGGGTGATGGCTGCCGGCAACTTGCACTGCGGTTGCAGAACCCGCCGCACCACCGCACCCAGGCTCGGCCAGTCGTTCGGCGACCCCGGCTTCGCGTTCTCCACGCCGACGGGTGCGTGTGGATAGCCGGTCGTCATGTAGTAGCCCGACGACGAGTGCGAACTGTCGTTGGTCGAAACGGCTCGCAGCACCGCGATCTTCTCGGTCCATCGGCTGGTCTTCACCATCGTCTCGCCGATGATGAGGCCGGGGGTCGCGGTGCGAATCACACCCATGTCGCCGCGAGCTTCGACGGGCGAATCGGGCTTCGGATCCCACGTCTCTTGTTGTGGTGGCGCACCCAGAAGGAACAGCATGATGCACGCCTTGGGTCGGCGTGGCGGTGCCGATTCTCGCGCAGAGAGTAACTGCGGAAGCGTGAGCGCACCAAGAGAGCCAACGGTGATGGCTTCGCGACGGGTCGGGCCTGGACAGCGGAGAGGCAGCATGAACAAGACCCTCGCGTGGGTGGGAAGAGTGCGAGGAAGGCAGGCAGGTACATAGAGTATGCCTGACGATGCCTCTTTCGGGAAGCGGAAAAGCCATGCGCGTCTTGGTCTCCGAGTACATGACGGCCCTCGGCATCGGTCGAGATTCGGCTTCGCCTGAACACGGTATGTACCGCGAAGGCCGCGCGATGCGCGACGCCGTCGTGGCAGATTTCGCGGCGATTCCGGGAGTCGAAGTGCTGGAGTCGTCTGAAGAAGCCGGCGACTGGTCGCTCGTGATTGCTCCAGAGTCGGACGGAATCCTCTCACGAGCGGTTCAGCGGGTTCCAGACCTGGGAAATAAGCACCTCGGCCCGTCGCCCGATGCCATCGAACTCACATCGGACAAACTCGCGCTGTCGCAGCACTGGCGCGAACACAAAGTTCCCACGCCCGCGACCACAGACCGCGAGCCGACGCGCTGCGAGGTCTTCCCCGTCGTGTGGAAGCCGCAAGATGGAGCAGGCTCCACCGCGACGTTCAAGCTGAACTCCGCGTTCGACGTGGCCAGCGCAAAGGCACGGCTCGCGGCCGAGAACCACACCGGCCCCATGATCTTGCAGGAGTTCGTGCCAGGGCGTGCCGCAAGTGTCGCGTTCCTGTGCGGGCCGCGCGGGCAGGTGCCGTTGCTGCCGACGTTTCAGTTGCTCTCGGACGATGGCCGCTTCAAGTACCTTGGCGGTGAGTTACCAATCCCACCCCAGTTCGCAGAGCGAGCCGTGCGACTCGGGCAGCGTGCTGTGGATTGCGTGCCGGGATTGCTGGGGTATGTGGGCGTCGATCTGGTGTTGGGCAATGTAGCAGATGGCTCGAATGATTACGCCATCGAGATCAACCCGCGACTGACCACATCGTATGTGGGGTTGCGGGCGCTCGCGGATTTCAACATCGCGGAAGCCATGTTGCAAGCCGCGAAGGGCGAACCACTCGATCCACTTCGCTGGAAGCCGGGCCGCGTTCGCTTCGGCCCGGATGGGTCAGTTCAGTCGATCTTGGCTGAGTCGTGAAATGTGGCCACGACAACCGTGACATTGTCCTTGCCGCCGTTCGCATTCGCCTCGGCAACAAGTCGTTCGCACACTCGCTGCGGATCACGATCCTCGCGAATGATGGCCACGATGCGGTCATCTGTGACCATCTCCGTCAAGCCGTCGGAGCACATCAGTAACAGATCGTCGGGTTCCAGGTTGAGCCGATGAAGCTCGACACGCACGCCCGGTTCGACACCACCGAGAATGTTTGTCACGACGTGCCGTGAGGGGTGGCGGAGCGCCTCGTTCGGCGACAGCACACCCTGCCGAACCATCTCGGCGACCACGGTGTGGTCCTGAGTCAGTTGGTGAAGTTCGTTCTTGGAAAAGAGGTACGCCCGGCTATCACCCGCGTGTGCGACGAAGAGTTTCCACTCCACCGCAAACGCCATCGTCAGGGTGGTGCCCATCCCGAGGAGTTCCGGGTGCTGGGCCGCCTCCTCGAACACCTTGGCATCGGCCTGGAGAACAGCGTTCTGGAATTCCTCCATCACCCCGTGTTCTTCGGATGCTTGCAGGTTGGTGAACCGGTTGAGTGTGTTGAGGAGGAATCCTTCGATTGTCATGACGGTCAGCGCACTGGCAACCTCCCCTGCACTATGCCCACCCATGCCGTCGGCGACGATGAAGATGTGGCCCCGATGGTGGCTGTACTGCGCTTGCGCCTGGTGGATATTCGTCCCGTGGACGTGCATCGTGCGGGCGAGTTCCATGATGGCGAAGTGATCTTCGTTGGATTGTCGAACCTGCCCGAGGTCGGTTAATCCGAAGCTCCGGACGATGAATCCCTTGGGCGGGTTGGCGGGCGCCATCAGACGGAACCGAGGGAGTTCCGGTTGAGTGTCGGCAAGGCTCATGGAATGGCAACTTCCAGTGTGGTGCGGTGATCGATTACGAGGATGTCGGGAGACCCAGTCGCCCGGCGACGAGTAGGGTATTGTAGCGTGACCGAAGTGAGATTCGGATCGATCAGTTTTGCGTGATGACACCCTGCGTTGTGGATCATACATTAGCAGAGCGATCGAGAGATTTGGTCGGGAAGTTCCGATTTGTTCCTGTCGCGATTGAATCGTGGCAGCTATTGGCTAAAATCTCTAGCACGAGTCCATCGCTGCTTTGCATCAGGTAGATTTTGCACCCATAGCTCAACTGGATAGAGCATCGGTCTACGGAACCGAAGGTTACAGGTTCGACTCCTGTTGGGTGTACTGAACAGACGGACACAGTAAAACCTGAGCGGACACAACTGGACGGAATGCTTGGTTTTCAAGCACTTTCCGCAGTTGTGTCCGCTCAGGTCTTTTTACGTCCGCTGCTGTCTGCGTCGTATTTTGCGTCGTGCGCGCGTCGGATTCTGCGTCGCTTTTCGCGGCCCGAGCGAAGTCGGCATCCGTGACCTGCAGGTAGTGCTTCGCGGCAACCGGGATAGAATTGCCGATCCACGCCGTGACGACGTGCAGCGGGTAGCGCTGGGCGAGTTCCATTTCCTGGCTCGCCCGCAAATTCTGGAAAGGCTTTCCCCACGGTAACAGTCCGGGCCGAACGATGATCTTCGCGAAGGTCGTCCGCCAGCTCGCGTTGCGTGTCCGGGTGATCACATGAACCGCACCCGGTTCGGCACGGTCGAAAGCCTCGTCGAGGTGTGGGCGCAGTTCGGGAAACATCGGCACCCAGCGCGGCCCGTCTTCGGTGAGCGAACCAAAAACCGTTCACGCTTCCAATCAGTATCAGCCCAAGTAAGGGCGAGATGTTCCGATGGCGTTCGCAACCCGCCGTAGCGGGCCAGTGCGACGATCAGACGCCATTCCCCATCTGGGCATGCGTCCAACAGTTGCTTCGTCTGGTCTGCCGTCACGTAGTGCATGCGGGCAGGGTTTTCCATGCTACCTTTCTTCACGCCCCGGAATGGGTTCTGGTCAATCAACTCGTCGCGTTCCGCTACCTGGAAGAACTGCTTCGCGAACCCGATGTTCCGGTTCGCGGTCGCGCTAGCGTAATCGGCCCGCATCTGAGACGTGAACTGTACAGCATCGCCAACAGTAATGGTTCGAAGCTGACGATCAGCACCGAAATGCTCGACCAGGTATCGAGTCGTTTGAAGGAGATTCCTTCGGGTATTCGCGGCCACTTCCGGCCGACTTTCAACGTAGGACGTGCAGAAGTCTTTCAGACCTGCGGTTTGTTGCTTGACGCGGACGGCGACCAATCCGACAGCAGCCAGTTTCTCCGCGAGGTCGTTGCCGATGTTACCCACCCATGCGGCGGTTTCGCCATCTAACGGCGTCTTCGAGGCAACCGACGCGGCCAGCGTTTCCACAAGCAGCTTGATAGTCTCCGCGTGTTTCTAGTTCACCTTCCCGAGGTAAACCGCGCGGCGTTTCTTGCCCGCGCCCACGAACAAGATTCTAATGTTGCCTTCGGTGCCCCTGCTGATTGAAGCCATGATGTGGGTATCCTGCGAAGGGCCACCGTAGACGCACAGGAAGCATCGCATGCGTCCCATGGTGAACGGGAATGCGGTTACTACTCTGATTTCTCGCCATCATTCGGGTGATGTTCCCAACGCACCGTCGTATCTGCTTTGGCGATGAGCCAACACTCAAGTGTCGTCCGCAGATTCAGCACTCGGCGACCGATCTTGATCCTACCAACGAGTTCGCCTGCGTCGGCCAGCCTGCCGAGAGTTTTTGCCGACAGTTTTATGAGTCTCGCGGCCTCGTTCTGATCGACAGTTAAGGTGTCCGCAGTGTCCGCAGTCATTATTCCGCCTCGTTCGTGTGAGTGATATTGCGAACCAGTCCATCTCGAAACACGGGCAACTCCAGCACCTTGGAACTCTTGCGTTCATCACTCCCGGGGCTCCGCAGGTAACAGTCACACTCGCTGAAAGCGCTTCAGTTCATCGTGGGAGACGACCCAAGACAAGAACTTGCCCCGACCGCTGCCGCGTTTCACCGCCTTGAGCCGACCGCGTCTGCACCACTCGCGAACCGTGAACTCACCCCGGCCAACGAGTCGCGAGATCTCGTCGACCCCGTACCACTCCCTGACGGTCTCCCGGTCGAGGATAGCCGTAAGCGCGGCCTCAATCCGTTCGAGTCGAGTAACCAGACTATCGCTGTTCATGGTCGCGCCTCGTCGTCCTCAGGTCCAAGGTCAAGGTTCCGCTCATATTCGGTGGGAAGTCCGTTGTGCTCCTTCCCAACGTGCTTCAAACGCGCGAAAACCACCTCTGGTGACCGCTGCCGAGGTCCGGTTGCCGGCCTGAAGCTGCTCGAAAACCTGGCCGCACTCGCAACCGCAGCCCGGGGGCGGAGCCGTCGCGCGAGGAGTTGACCTCGGCGCTCAAAGCCGGGCAACAGCCGTACCCAGGACGCCGTGCGCGACGGGCACATCCCGGAAGCGTTCATCGAAAAATCGGAGAAGTTGCCCGGCGGTACGCAAGCGAAGCTCGCCGCATTGCTCGCGAGGGGCACCCAGTTCGCGAAGTTGAAGGAGGAGTTCTTCGGCAAGGACGACGGGCCGAGGAGGACCAACACTGGTGCGGCCCGTGCCATCCGGGTGAGCATCCACGCGCTCGCGTCCGAGGCACGCGGCCGGACGGAGTGCTTCAGGTTGCGTGCCGGCGAATACTCCGTCGCCCGTGAAGCCCGTGATCTCCTGGACCTGTGGCTGCAAGCTCCGCCCCCTGAAAAGTCCGTCGATGACCGTGTGCAGGACGCCGTCGATGACCTCCGGGGCGGTCGTCCCGAGGTTGATGACGTTGATGACGACGCCCCCGCCACGGGTGGCGATCTCGGCGTCCGCGGAGGATCGCGATGAGATCGACCACGACAAAATCAAAGGTCACGATCACCCGCCGCGGGCCGTTCCTGGAAGTGGCCCCCGCGACGGAGCTCCTCGGACACCTTCGTGTCGAAGTCCCCAAAGTTGTTGGCGAGAGCGGCTCCGAATACGGCACGCCTGCACAGGCGTTGTTCAAGGTTCACCGCAGTGACACCGGCACACTCCGAGCCCGAGTTTGGGCGGGCTTGGAGACCGTCATCCGGGGTGTCTACAAGTCTGCGAGCATCCCAGTCACTGCGTCGGGAGACGAGCGGAGCGCGGTTGCAAGTCTTCGATACACCGGGGCTCTCACCGACCCCAGTGTCGTTTCCTTCGTAGCCGGTGGGGGCGGACTCGTTCGGTACGACGACCAGAGCGTCGAAGTCCTGTGGGTGATCGTGCAGATCTGCCTCGCCTTCGACACCGCGAGGTTCGTGTTGATCGTCGGCACGAAGAAAGATGCCGTCGACCTCGGCCACCTGCTGCTGCGCCACGGGATCACCCCCGCGGTGACCGACGACGGGAAGGTGTTCGACATTCGGCAGCGGGTCGTCGTCACCCTGCTGGGCCAGATGGGCTGCGTCGAGCTACACAAAGACGAAGTAGTTCTGGTCACGGATGCTCTCTACTCGACCCTGGAAGACCCCCTGACCGCAGAACTCGCCCCCCGATCCCAGCGACCCCACCGTAACACGAGTCCGGAAAGCGACAGGGCTACTCGAACGCCTTGCAGACGCCGGTAACGCGCGTCTTTTCGGATTTTTACATTATATCCGGCGGCGTTCGCCATTCGAGACGGCCCGTTGCTGGCAGCTCTACGGGCGGAATGAGATTGTCGTTCCGAGGACGGGCAACGTCGAACGCCGGGTTGTGGTGGCTGGCGTGTTGAACCACATCGCAATGACGGTCAAGACCTCGGTGCCGTACGTGAAGAACAAGGTCCGCACGGGCCACGTGCGAAATCGTCGTGTTGCGAAGTTGGCCCGCGCTCTTCGAGTTGGTGACGCTCAGCAGGCTCGCGGCATGTTGTCTTCGCCGTTGCCTGCAACCTTCGAGGGTGCTCCGCAGCACGTCCTCGTGCTCGTGCAATCGCTGAAGCAGGCTCACGCCCTTGGGAAGTTCCTGCCGACCTGGCCCGTCGTATCCGGCTTGGGCGACGACGAGCGAACACTCAAGGACGACGAATCGACGCCACTCGTGGCGTCATCGCAACTGCGATTCGGTTGGAGAACTTGGTGGGCGACGAGTTCGACGTGGTCGTCCGCGCCGACCCCGGCAATGGGATGCCCCCACTTCCGCCGAGCTGGTTGGCAACATCGCAGTTCCCCGCAAGAGAACTACTTCTCGTCGATGTACAGGACACCGGTCACCACCTGGCTGGGCTGTGGGCACGGCAGCGGCGGCGAATACTGAAAAAACGGGTTACACACCACCCCCGTGACCGAGGCGAAAATCGGGACGCGGGCGCAACTGTATGCGTTGATGCGAGAGTGTAGTCAGGCTGGTGTGGGACCCAGAGAATCTGGTTGCTGAGAACATGTAGTGATTTGATCCACTGTTCCACGAGCCGGGTCGCCTCGGTCCTGACCTTGTGTGCCGGGCGAGCTGGGCGAGCCGCGCTCGCTGAAGCTCGCGTGTTCGATTTGCGGCTCTTAGCAGAACGGATAATGAGCCAGCAGGCGGACCCGGCCGTCGGCCGCGACCTCGGAAAGCGAATCAAGCGAGCCGAGCGTGACCTTGCGGCGGCAGACCGGACTCTCAGGGCTGTCCAGCAGCGGTCCTCATTTATCGCGAAATGAGGAACACCCGGCCCGTACCACGAGAGGGGCATTCGGCTGGCATATACACCCGAGATCGAACATATCAACCACCACGGATGGCGTCGGACTCGTCGAGAAGGCTGACACCCGCTTCATCACGATGATGAGGTGGCCGCGGGCCACATCGTCGGATCCGTTTGATTTCGGGAAAGTGGTACCTCAAATTGCGGAGGCTATCCCGCTAAGTTGCCCATGGCAATTTAGCGGGGTTACGGTTGCGACAGACCATGATCCACAATGGCCACGAACTCACTACTATCACACGTCCGACGTCGAATCCGGCCAACGCCCGCCAAGTCGCCCACTGTCGCGGCATTGGGCCGCATATTCGGGGATGCTGGGTCGTGGGTTTGGTACGATCCGTTCACTGACATTTGAATTCGCAAGAGTCCAGGTGTCAGTCGCAGGGTTCATGCCGGACCGCAGCCTGTTCGGGATGCTTACTACGTGTCTTGCTGGCGCTTGCGTTTCTCGAAGACCGCGAAAAGTCCCAGGATGGCGACGCCCAGCACGATGCCGGAGACGTACCACACCCACGTTTGTTGCAGGTCGACCGCCGCGTGCCAGATCATCGCGAAGATATCGAGGAGCAGGAACCCGATGCCCAGGAACACAAACGGCCGCACTCGCATCAACATTCCGGCCAGCACGCCGATCACACACAGCACCGCGAGAAGCACCGGCAACAGCACCGACTGCCCGACCCCCGCGAGGAACATATCGGCCGACGACGCAACGTAGATCATGCCGACGCCGAGGTAACGCAGCCCGTTCGATGTCTCGGTGCTGAGCCTGGCCCGGTTAATGTGTTCCGATACCAGCACGATCAGCGCGAACGGAATCACCCACGCCTGCGGGTGGACCGCGAACGGAACCTGATGGTGTGTGAGCAGCGACCACAGGGCCGCGTTCGTGGCGAGCGCCGCGAGCAACGCCCACCCGAACGAGTTCCGGGCGAGCGCGACCAGTCCGTACAACCCGCCCGCGAGGAACCACAACCAGGCGTAAGTGTTGAACTCCTGCGGCAACTTCTCCAGGTACCCGAGGAGCGGACTGAGGCCGGGGGCTTTGTTGGTCGCGAACGTGGTGAGGAACGCCGGCGGCTTCGCCCAGAACGCGAGCAGCGGTATCAATGGCACCAGCACGCCCGTTCGCCGCAGCGGGGTTGCGAGTACGTCGAGCTTGCGGCGTTCGAAGAGCTCAGCCAACCCCACCACGACGAACGCAATCGCCATCACCGCGAACATCCAGTATTGCACGGCACCGGCGAGGAACAACTCCGGGACGTTGAACCTGATGTGTGTGAAGAACAGCACGACCAGCAGTTCCGCGAGGTAGACGTAGATCGTACGGTTGCGGGTCGGCAACCCGAGCGGGTCGCGGTCCTGCCGAAGGGCGAAGTGAATCGCCAGCACGATACACGCGAAGATGCCGGCGAGCATCGACAGTACCGCTGGCGGGCCGAGCGGCGTGTGCTTCGCGACGGGGTCGAACACAGGCACTTGCTGCACAAGATTCACACCCAGCACGAGCACGGCGCACGCGGCACACAGGCCGCCAATTCTCTTCGCGGCACCACGCCAGTTCTCCCCGAGTCGCGAAGCGAGTTCCGTCCCGACGACCCCCACAGCGATCAACGACACGAACAGCCACGCATTGCGATGCAGCCACGGATGAAGACCCGCCGGGTCGGGCACAGCCCACGCCGCTGAGGCGAACACCATCGCGCCGAGTGCGACACAAACATATCGCAGAACGCTTGCGAACGTCGGCACCGCACGCTGCAGCAACGCGGCAGCCCCGACCAGCAGAAGGACGGCAAACGCGCTTGCGAGGCGTTCGGTGAGTTCCGGTGCGACAAGCCCGTTCCTGACGGCAAGCACCAACACCGTCGTCGCGAGAATGGCATGGCCGGCGAGCCCCTCCACACACGCATCCTGGCGAGGTGGTCGAGGGATGAACTTTGTTGCGTGCCTCGTCGTCGCCCAACAGACTGCGTGGAACACGGCGTAAGCGGTGAGCGCAACGGGCGTTTGCCAGACGGCCCACACCGAACGCGACGTTGTCTCGCCGACGGCGAGTAACACCATTGCGGCGCTGGCGGCGAACAATCCGATCCGGGTGAGCTTCGCGGTCGCCTCGGCAGTTGAAGCGAGCAACGATCCCGCGGCGATTACGGTGGCACCCCACGTCAGCCAAACAGGATCGGTGCGGGTGCCCGCGAACGTGGGCAACAACCCGAACCACAACAGCACGAGCGAGACCCCGCGTGCGATGTCGGTCAGTGCCTGCCAGTTCGCTTCCGGATTGCGACGCGACACGCGTGTCCAGATCGCTGCGGCCGCCGCGAGCCCGGCGGCGTTCGCCAGCAGGAAGCCCGAGTGAGTGTGCGCGGCAAGCGGCAGCCACAGTAGAATCGCCGCGAAGTTCACGCACAAACCCGAGACCGCCACGCGAACGCCACTGCGGTTCAACACGGCCGACGTGCCCATCACAAACGCCGCGACACTCGCAAGCGTCACCGACATCCACGGCTGCCAGGGGCCGTGCCAGCGGCCCCGCAACGCGAACAGCACGAGCACCACTGTCATCCCATCGAGCCAAAGCGATGCTTCAACACGCCTTTGCACGGCAAGCGCGAGCCCGATTCCAAGCACTGCCCACGCACAGCCGAGAAGATGGAATGAAAGCCATTGCCCCGACGCATCCCAGGGCTGAACTGCACAAGCCGCCAGCACGCCCGCAATCGCCGCCGACAACGCGATCACGTGGAACTTCAAGTGAGGCTCGTTCCTCGCCGAGTGCCGCAGCGTTGCCCCGAGTGCGATAAGCAACGCGAGCCAACCGAACTGTCCGACATCCGCCCACGCTGCGGGGAGTGGTCCAGCCGACCTGAACAGCATACCCGCAGCGGATGCGCTGATCGTCGCCAGCACCCCGAGCCCAAGTCGAACCTGCACCGCGAGGAGCATTCCACCCGTCACGCGGCGTTCGGCCGCGAGCCAGAGAATTGCCCACAGCGAAGCAGCACTGCTCACGATCAACCCGATGCGTAGTTGCTGCGTGCCGTCGAGCGAATCGCCTGCAGTGACAACGCCAACTGCATACCCGGCTGCCAGCGTTGCCGTGAAGACGAGGCCGCCCGTGAAAGCATAAGCTGGCGACCGCTCCCGCAGTGCCGAGCAAGCCAAGCCCACCACGACGAGCAGCAACGGCACCACGTTCGACAGCAACGGCCCCATCGCCGCAAAGAGCGATCCCGGGTCTGGTCCCGAAGGCTTCAGCCCGGTCAGTGCGAGTTCGGCAACCTTCACCGAGAGAAGCACGACCACGCCCGCCACGACAGCCAGTGTCACCGGCACCGCCTGCCGTATGATTGCCGACGGGTGATACGGGAAGCCGAGGCCTGTTAGCCTGTGCCGTAACGAGGAACGCAGCGAGACAACCGCCGTGCCGAGGACGAACGCAACGCCGAGGCTCCACCGCAGCGCCGAGGCGGAAGCCGTTTCGCTGGCGTGCGTGCCAGCCCACACGATCGGCACCGACAGGAACACCACCAGCAACCCGCCGAGGTGCGCGTCGGTGTCGCGTTCGGTTCCGGCGAGTCGCCACGACGCCAGCAGGGTGACCGCCACCACGCAAAGCATTCCCCACACCCCGGAGCCGAACACCCGCGCCAACTCCGGCTGCTCGGATTGGAATGTCCAGCCGAGCGGAGTCAGTTCAGCGTGCAACTCCGGGACAATCGCAGACAACGCGAACAGGAACTGCCCCACGACCACGACGGCGAGCGTCACCCGTTCGGCCGACCACGGTTGTTCCGTCCAGAGATGCTGAGCAAGCGGGTTCCACCGAAGGCGGTGGCGAGCAACCGCCCACCCGAGACCGAGCAACCCCAGCGAGATCGCGTACACATGCAACGCTGGGTGCCGGAAGTACGCGATCACTTGCCTTGGAGGCGTATCAAGAGTGTTCAACCACGCAACGCCGCACAGCACCGCCGCCAGCGCGAGCGCACACTGTGAAACCGAGAACGCACTGCGATCACGCCACACAATCGCAGCCATGAGCCACACGCCGGCCAGCCAGACCGCACAGCCGACCCACTCGATGGTGTGCTCCGTCGGAGGAGCTAAGAGCACGACGCCACCGGCAAGCGAAGCCAGCATCGCCGACGTTCGCAACGGTTTCGCGAACACGCGTTCCAGCCGACGCCACCGGACCGCCAGGACCATCGTAATCGTGGCGTGGGTGAGCGTGCCGATCAGCAACGCCCGCAAAGCCGGTTCCGATTCCGACGTGACCGCAGCAAGGTGGACGAACCCGAGAAAGCCGGCGATGGCAGCGAAGTACGTCGAGAGTGCTGCCCCCGTCAGTCCGGCGAGCGCAAGCCCCGCGGCCGCGAGCACGAACAGCGTGCCGGTGTCCCATGTCGTGAGTGGTAGACCGTCCGACGCGAACATCAGCACCGGAGCAAGGACCGTTGCCGCGATGGACACATCACGCCCCGCTCGCCGCATCAATCCCGCAGTCCCGTGCCGGAGTGCCTTCAACCCGCGGGCCAGCAACCCGAAGGCGAGGGCTTCCAGCGACACCACGAACGCCCACTTCTCGAAGCGTTCCGGAGCCGCGGCGAAGAGTGCCCAAAGCGAGCCGATGAGAATCAGCCACAGCCCGCCGTGTGCCAGCACCCGCAGTCGCCATCGCGCGTTCGCCGCGATCAACCCAATCGCACACGCGGCGTGAACCACCGCGGCCGTCGTCGGATTCGCGGTCCCATTCGCACTCACGAGGAACAGCCCGGCGAAGCCAACCCCAACCGCACCGAGAGCGTAAGCCACCGGACCGATAGCGAATCGGCGGCGAGCCAGGACTTCGGCCAACACGCCGAACGTCAGTGCGAACGCGGCCAGCACCGCACCGCATTCCGAGGTGCCCAACACGGAAGCGAGCGGTTCATTCCAGCGTCCGACAAGACCGAACCACGCCACGGCAACGGCGAGCGCGAACGCCGGGACCGCCAGGCCGATCGCTGCCGGAATGCGGGCCGCGAACGCGGTTCGATGGAAGTACGCTCCGGCGATAGCGGGGCCCACCAACACTGACAACGGTTGAACCCAACCGCACGCGAGGCCGCCCGTCATCACGACCACGCCGAGAAGCCCGACAGCGGAACCAACCACCCTCGGCCCGCCTTCCCTCACACGGAGTGCAACAGCCAACCCGAGTTCGGCCATCACGGTACCGACCAGTACCAGCGGAACCGCCAAACCCACGACTTGCATTGCCACGACTGGGGAACGGGCGAGGTGCAATCCCCACGCCGCGACCAGCGCGAACAACGCCAGCCCCACGAACTGGAGCAACGCCGTTCCGGTCGCGCGTTCGAGATGTTCCGCATTTCCGAGTCGTCTTAGGATCAGGACGCACGGCGCCGCAAAGCATGCGAGAGCCAGCCACTCGGCCCCGGCCGCGAGCCACGCGCCGGGAAGGAGCTGCGCCGCGGGCGGACCCACCACGGCGAGCGCAAGCCACCATCGCCACTCGGCGTGGGCGGTCAGCACGTCCCGGCTACCACCGCGCACGACCCATGCGAACGCTAGAACCGCCAGAATCTTCACTCCGACGTCCAACGGCAAGGACAGTTCGCCGCGCGTGATGGGGTCGGTGAGCAACAACAGGTCGAGCGGAGCGAGAAGCAGTGAAATGACGAGCAATCCCAGGCTGGTCGCGGTCAACTTCCAGTGGTGCAGCGTGTACTGCCCGGCGGCGTACAGCGTCAGCGTGATCGACCCGGACAGCAGGAACGGGAAGTAAGGGAACGCTTCCAGGCGGTGCCAGAGCGTCACGAGGAGCGCGATCGAACACCCGACAATGAGCAAGCCGCCGACCAGTTCACCCCACAGGATGTTCCGCTCTTCCATGAACGCCGCGAGAACCGAACCCCGTTGCGGCGGCGTTGGCGGTTCTGGTGTGGCAGACTCAGTCGGTGGTGTGGGAACGGAAGCAGACGCTTGGGAGATCGCTTCAAGAACCGGCACAACCGCAGCCAAAGTCGGAGCAGGTTCGGCAATCGGGGGGACTGTAGGAGCGGGTTCGGGCGTCGGAACGGGCTTCGCGGGATCAGCGAGCAAACCCTGAATCAGTCTCGCTCGACGCGTCAGTTGTGCGGTCACCGACTTTGCGACTTCGGGGTCGAGATCGCCAGCTTCCGCCAGCGACTCCACTTCAGTCTGCGCGACCCGGACTCGCCGCAGCGATCGCGATTGAGGGGTATTCAGGTGGAAGTCGCAGAATTCGCACTCATGAGTGTTGGCGATACACTCGGCACCGCATGCCGGGCAGCTTTGGAGTTCGCGGCTAGCTTGTGCAACTCGGATCGGTTCGTGGGTTGTCGATAGGAAAATCTCACGGAAAGCCGTTGTGATCGCCCACCAGATTGCGTGCCCGACGAGGGCGAAGATGAAAACGCCGATGACGAGCGCGCACAGCCAACCCATGGCGACACCCGTCCCTGATGTGAGCAATGTTACGATGTGGATGCTGACCTGCAAAAGCACGGCATCCACAACTAGGGATACCCACGAGTGCCAGAATATTCCCGCCAACGCAGCGATTGCTTCGCATTGCCAGACGGTCCATGCTCCTATTCCGTTCTGACTCGTACGTTGGCCCCGATGCAGCGAAGATGGTTTGTCTAGGCGTTCACTATCGATCAACGCTCTGCTCGCCGATGGATGGTTGGAAATGGCGTGGATCGCCTCCGATTGTTCGAACCCCAACAGCTGCCGAACGATGAGGTGCCAGGCGACTGCCCAACTCCGTCGGGATGGAACACTCTGATCTGGTCCGCCCGGCGGGCAGGCTCTGAGCGGTCGACGTGTTGCTCCCGCGATACTGGCCGAACTTGAGGCTGACCAACCGATTCCGACGGTTCAGCAGGTCTCGGGTATCTCAGGTGGTCTGGGAAGTGTCGTGCTTGGGTGAGTCGGCTATACGGAACCTATAGAGAAGCAGATGGTTGCGCAGTACATCTTCTTTCGTGATTCAACGGGCAAGGCAGCAAAGCGCGGTGAAGGGAAGCACATCCCGACGCACATGCTCGTGGAGAACATCGTTGCCTTGGATCAACCAAACCCGAACGTGGCATTCCTCTAACTTTGGGGCATCCTGGAGAAACTCACGAATACGGTCGGAGCAAAGTGCTACGAGACTATCGAGAGGACGTGCTGGGTCTTCGGTAAGGGTAATTGAAGGCTGCGGTGCGAGCCCAACCGGCCGAGGCCGAAGGGACCTCAGGCCGGCAGCAAGATCGTTTTCAGCGAGAAGAAACGACAGGATTCCTCGGACAGACTCCTGGTGGTGATGACTACGAGCCGATCAATACGGGTGAACACGCTGCGTCGCCTCCGTGGTAGTTCCGTGAGAGGTTCGGGCCGGGTTTACGAGTCGCCGAGAACCTCGCCGCCGGCTCGCGTGCCCACCGCCCGCCACGCGTCCTGGGTAGTTGAGTCGCGGACGTACCGCACGCTCCCGTCCATCAGGGCAGCGTTCACCCCACCGGTGTGATAGCTACGACTTGTTACCACGGCGTATGTCGGTAGGGTCGCAGATCGGCCTTCACGGTGAGAGTTAAAATCGACATCGTAAGTTACGCCGCCCGCCACGTGCTGGACTTTTGCGTTCGGCGGGAACGTTGTTGTAAACCCTGTCTGGTGAACGCGAGCGTCGACCCACTCAGTGTGCCCAGAATCCGCCTTGAATTCGCCAACGCCAAAGTACGCGGCCAAGTCAGCAGGTGCGCTCGGCACGGCGACACCCGGTACCGCTGGCGACGCTCCATCTCGTAGGTACGGGGTGAATGCTTTGACCTCGGCGAACCCGAGTGTGTTGCTCAGCCCGTCGGTCATGTCGCTGAACCGAGTTGCTCGGTTCAAGACGAAGGCACCCGTGCTGGCACCTTGAGGCGGCGCAAAGAGGTGCCAGACGCCCGCGTTCGCCGCGTAATTCAACGGATAGTGAACGAACGTTGGCCCGTCAGGCCGTTCTCGATCATTCGGCTCGCTCGGGCAAAGTAGGTATGGCACCCGCACACGTGCTACCTGCGGCTGTTCACTGATCGGGCGGCTGAAGTCGATCAGAGATTGGAGGCTGCCCTGCTCGCAATACGGCAGCAGTCTCGTTTGGATGCTCCAGTACACAGAGGAACCGTGAGTGGTGTAATCGCCGAGCATTGGATAGTGACCAAGGGCCACCTCGTGGTTATGTAACGCCAGGCCGAGTTGCTTGAGGTTATTCTGGCACTTCATCCGGGCCACCGCGTCTCGGACCTTCTGAACGGCGGGAAGGAGCAACCCGATGAGCACGGCGATGATGGCGATGACCACCAATAACTCGATCAGCGTGAAACCCGGGGTGCGCCGTCGCGCTTTCTTACCGGTCCGATTCACGTCGAGGATCTTCCCAGTTTCGTCCAGCGCGAGGTGGAAGGACTGTTCCCCCTCCAGTCTGTGAAGTGTCAGGTGGTAAGTGCTGTTCACATCTGCCAAGTACGGCCGGGCTTCCGGTTCTTTCGGCACCCGCAATTTGCCCCACGACCCATCCCCGAGGTAGACGATTCCGGTCTTCTCGTCCACGACGCCGCTCTTCAGTGGGTGCGTCCGCTTGAACGTGTGGTCGTGGTGTTCCAGAACCACGTCGACCTGATGTTTCTCGAATAGCGGAACCCAGAACTTTCGCTGCTCCTCCCCGGTTCCGAACTTGTCAGCCTTCCCCTCCGGCGGCCGGTAGGACGGGTAGCACGGGACGTGGTTGGCCACGATCAAGTGAGGCCGGCCGGCTCGGTCGGCGAGCGTCTTATCCAGCCACACCGTCTGTTCGCCACCAATCGGGGCCGCGTGCCCAGTGTCCGTCAGGACGAGGCTCAGGTAATCGCCGAAATCAAGCACCCCGTAGCTGGTCTCACGATACAACCCGCCGAAAAAGGGTGTAAAGAATGTCGCCTCCTTCAACGTCTTTCCGAAGCCGCCACGGACCTCGTGGTTGCCGATGCTCGCGACGAGGGGGATTAATCGCCCCTGGCTGTCGGTCATCGTTCGGGAATAATTCCGTATGAATTGCAGTGCCGTCTCTGCACTGACGCCGTTGTCATAACCGAGGTCGCCGGCAATCAGGACAAACATTGGGTCTTGCTTGGCAGCGACGCGATTGTTTGCGATCGCGTGAAGATTCACACCGCAGTCCCCACCAGAGATGAAGTGGAACGCGCGGGTTGCCTTTGACGGCATCGTCCGGAAGCGGTAGATGGGAGAGTTGGTGCCGATCCGGAACTCGTACTCGGTCCCGGGCGTGAGGCCGGTCAGTTCGGCACGGAACACGGATAGATCGGTCGGCCCGGTTGGGAACCCGAACGTCGTTGTAAAGACTGGGAACGGCTGGCGCGTGGTGAGCGGACCAGTCACCCACACACCCTTACCGCGGTCGGCGTAACGAACCACCGGGTCGTCCGACTCCCTCGTCCGCCCGACCCACTGGACGGTCATCGTCGTGGTCGGGTCCCGCTGCCAGGTCAGGAACAAGGTGTCTGGGTTGAACGCCCTCTCATCGGCCGGTATCGCCGGTGGCGTGTCTTGTGCGAGCAGCGTTGGGCCGGCGGCCAAGGCGGCGGTCAACCCGCCGAACCCAGCACCTAAGAATCCGCGGCGGTTTGTTCCGTCAGTCATGGGATGCCTCAACAGAGTTGGAGGGTACGGGTCAGGTCACGCAACCGGTCGGGAAGGGTCAGTCCCGGAGTCCTGGGAGCGTCGAATGAGTCCCTGGCTATCACAACCGATCACAATTTCGTGTGGCTTTGCGTCTACATCAAAACCAAACGACGACTTCTCAACGTCTGGAGTGGGAACGCATGCGTCCCACGGGTGGCTGATAGTCGATACTTTTCGACAAGATCTGGGCGAGAGGTGTGGGGCGGGACCGTTTACGGTTTCCGCCCCCGAAGTGGTCAGCGTTTTGGTTGTTGGGCGCCAGTCGTGGTCAACGGCCGAAATGCGATCGCACGTCGAACAGCCGGCGGTTGTGCTGCATCTTTGCCCATCACCGCAAACCACAGGATCTCGTTCAACTCGAAGTCGTCGACCTTGTCGTACTCCGTGAAATCCATCTTCGCGCTTCTCTCGGCTCCAAACGCGTTCTTGTCGTTCTTCGCATCGAGGTCGATCTCGGCAGGGGCGTGCTTGTACGCGGTCAGGTCCGCCTTCGCGGTGAAACTGTTGAACATCGGACGGGCCGACGCGTCGTACTGCGATAGCGGTGGCAAGCCCAGGATGAGTTCCATCGTGCGGATCATGCTCACGGTCGCGTACTGCGTGCTATCGACGTGCTTTCGCTTGGTATATGGCGAGATCACCAGGCCAACCGTTCGCGAGGCGTCGACGTGGTCCGGCCCATTCTGTGCGTCGTCCTCAATCACGAAAATCGCCGTCTCTGGCCAGAACTTACTGTTGCTTACCGCCTCCACGATGCGGCCAAGTGCAAGGTCGTTCGACGCGACGCACGCTTGAGGCGTGAAGGTGCCAGGCGTGGTACCCGTGGTGTGGTCTTCGCCGAGGCTCATCACGATGAACCCCGGCATGGTGCCGTCTTTCTCGAACTGCTTCAACTCCTTGATGAACACCTCGGCCTTATCGGTGTCGCGGTTCTTTGCACCAGGCAGACGCGAGATGCCGTAATCCGGACACATCTTGCCGATGAGACCTGGGACGCGACCTTCCATCTTGAAGCCGCCCATGCCGTCGCTGACCCGCGAGCCGTATTCGCCATAACTGCGGTACGACACACCGGCTCGTTTGCACGCATCCCAGATATAGCCGGACGGTGGCTTTGCCAGTTCGCCTTCATCGGTGTCTGCCACGCCCTTGCGAGCAGAATACGTAAGGTGCCAGTTTCGGCTGATGTAGTCTGTGCCGTATGCGCCCGTGCTCCACGGGTGCCCATCGGTGCTCACCTGCCCATTGCAGAACAGGTTGTCGAGCAACACGAACTCTTCAGCGATCTTGTGGTGATTGGGCGTCACCTTCCGCGGGAACATGCACAACTTCGGATCGCCCTTCCCCTTCGCCTTGTCGCCCAGTTTCGGGTCCGCGAGGTCGCCGAACACCTGATCGTAGGTTCGGTTCTCTTTGATGATGTAGATCACGTGCTTGATGGGCGACGGGTCGCCGACCTTCGTGGGGATTGCGGTCTTCTCCGGATAAGGTGCGGTCGTGAGTTGCGCGTCCGAGTACGGGCAGTTTCCATACACCTGCGCGGTGTACTCCTTCAGCTTCTTTTCATCGGGCACCGGCACCACGGAGACGGCACCATCGAGCGTTTGCCCGATGAACGGCCAGTTGATGATCTTGCGAGATTCGGTCGCGCCGCGTGTCGGTTCGATCTTCGAGGGGTCGGCTGGGATAGGGTTGCCGCTTGTGGTGAGACCCTTGCCAACGCCAATCAACAGATGCTTGCCGTCGGATGTAATCGCAACCGCCGTTGGGTACCAACCCGTCGGGATGAAACCCGTCACGGCACTCTTGTAAGGCACCTCAACATCAATGACGGCGACGCAGTTGTTGTCCGCGTTCGCGACGTAGAGCGTCTTGCCATCGGGTGAGATCGCGACTGCATCGGGTGTGCTGCCTTCAGGCGATTTCGGGAACAACGCGGTGTAGATCGTTTCGATGATAATCCCACGCTTGGTGTCGATCACCGAAACGCAGTTACTCGAGGCACAGGCGACGAACAGGCGGTCGTCCTTCGGGTGAAGCACCATCTGGTTGGGGTGCTCGCCCACGGAAATCTTGGAGACGACTGTCAGATCCTTGGGATCGAGTGCAAACACGGTTCGCCCGGCCCAATCCGAGACGTAGAGCAACGCACCGTTGCGGGAGAGCACCACGTCGTATGGCCGCTTTCCAACAACTGCGGGTTTGCCCGCCGTGCCGTCTTCGAATATCGCAGTGATGGTGGCAGCTTCGATGTCGAGCGAGTAGAGCGTCTTGCCGTCGGCGGACAAACACATCCCGCTTTTGAAGCCAATCTGCCGTTCCCCCCGCGGACCCTTTTCCTTCCCCTTTCGCTCGTCAGCGGGGTCCATTTCCGCTTCACCAAGGCGTTTGAGTTTCTTGTCTATGAGGTCGAAGGTGTGGAGCAGACCGTTACCACCGCCGGCCCACCACACTTTTTTCTCATCGGAAGACACCACCATACCGAACCAACTCTGAACCACGGTTTCGCGTGCGATCACCTTGCCCTCGGCGAGATCGAGAAGCGACAGGTGATGCGGATTAAACCCACTCGTGCCAACGAGGGCATACCGGCTGTCCTTCAACGGAAGGATGTTGAGTGGCAAATCCGTGGTAACGATGTGCTTTCCGGCCGGAGTAAGATGCCAGCCGTTGGGTAGGAGAAACCCATCTTTTGTTGGACCTGGGCGTGCCATTGGGTCCGTCGGGGATGGCGCAACGGTCGGTGGATCGACCGCGAGCACCGGGCTTGCAACAAGTAGGAGGGCGGCAAAAGCACGCATGGATGATGTCCTTGGATGTGGAGGAATAGAGGACGCCGTCACGAATGACGGCGTCGGCGGAACGACCTGAGAATCCTCACTCCGAGCTGAGGGTTTCGCCACCAATGCGTGTGGTCTGAGCAGCCAAAACCTTGGTCGACAGGCTCTGACTGATAAACCGGACAGATCCATCACCGAACAGATGGATGCCACCACCGGTGTGGAATGAGAAGTGCTCGTCGCGGTTGTTGCAGTTCATGAAGCACGGGCCTGCGCCCAAACCGTCTAGACCCGAGCCATCGATCCCGTAGTTCATCCCACGCGAGGCCCAGCCTGCACCGTCGAGACCGTTAGCCCCGCCGGTTGGGTTGGTCGGGTGCGGCTTACCCCCTGTTACGTACGAGAGAGGACGACCAGCATCCTCAGTGAGGAAGCAGGTGTTCGACAGTCCGTCAGTGATTTGCAAGGCGGAGTACGCATTGTCGATGTAGCCAGCGAGCGCGCCACAGGTTTCAAAGACACCACGGTATGGGCCGCCTTCACCGATCGTGTCGGAAGGCGGTGTCGGGTTGCCAGCGTAGTCGCCAGCGATGAAGTCGGTGTACCCTGCGACAGCCAGTGCGCGACGATAACCGCTCTGAGGAGCATAATCCCCGGCGTATTCCCTCCAAGTGCTGCCCGCAACCCCAGCAACTGTACCCGTCTTCAGAACAGTTAAACGATCCGTTGTCGGTACAGACGGGCAGATGTAAACCTTCAGACGTGCGGTAACAACCGGTTGGTTCGCGGCGTCACGCCAATCCAAGTCCCACCTGTACTGCTGGTAGAGTGCGTTCTGCTCAAGGTACGGGAGGATAAACACAGCCATCCCGTGCTGTACGCCGGGGGCAATGTTTCGTCGCGGCCACCCGAACGCAGGGTCAACACCAGCCGGTGGAAAGTAATTGTTCGCGTCGTGGAAAGCGTGGAGCGCAATTCCAAGTTGTTTGTTGTTATTCACGCACTGTAACCGGGAGGCCGCCTCTCGCACTTTCTGAACAGCAGGGAGCAAGAGGCCAATCAAGATCGCGATAATCGCGATCACCACCAACAGCTCGATCAGTGTGAACGCGGATCGGGTTCGAGTCTTCGCAAGCATCGGACCACCTCATTGAAGGTAGAGATCAGGGAGCACGAAACTGGGCGATGGTTCACTTCGATTTCAGTTCAAGGACGAGTTCGTTCGGCCCTTCCTTGACCGTGAAGGTCAGACCTGAAGTGGTTGGGTCGGAGTACTTCGCGGGGATCGCCGGACGTCGCTTCCCTTTGGGTTTCGGGGCGGCAGGCATGTCATCTTCGCGCTCTTCCTGCGTGTTGGCCTGGCCACCTTCGACAACGACCATGACCCGGTATTCTCCAAGCGGAGCACCATCGTCGGTCAGGTAACTGTTGATGATGAACGTCCCGTCGACCTTGGTCTTGGCGTATGGCCGAACCGTCATCTTCGCGTTCTTTACCTTGTCATTTGAATCGGCTGGTACGAGCCAGATTTCTGCACCGCCGAGCGGTTTGGAATCGAGAGTTACCTTGCCCGTCACCGGTTGGGTGGGGAGTGGAAGCTCTTCCTTGGTACAACCTGTCAGCGAGCAGATCCCAATCAGCGCGACGAGACCAAGATGAACAACGGCACGCGGTCGTACGGTGAGGATCACAAGTGACTCCGGGGAGCGGGTTGGCACATCGACGTAAGGATTCAAGCCGGTCCACATGAAGATGCTGTTGGAGTGCGTGTTAATTTCTCACGAAGTTGAACAGTTTCCGTGAACCTTCACCTCAGCTACCGCAACCTCACGTAAACGCCCCTGCATTGAGACGAACTCGTGAAGGTCTGGCGTCAATTCGCTGGTATTGAAAGCGTTGACATGTGATTGGCCTGCGGAAGGCCGACAGGTTGGCGGCTAAGAAACGCCACCCCAGGTCCGGCGGTGAATGCCCGATTGCACGCGACCCGCCACCGGGAAGAATCGGGGGTGAGATGAGGACCCGGGCTTCATCCGGCAAAGATGATCACAGAGTCTGAAACGGAGAGCTTCGCCAAAACAAACCCACCGTCGGGTTCTGCTAACCGTGCTGAATGGCGACGTTCACATCGGCGACTGTCGGCGGGGGGCGGATTCACCCTCGCGTCGAGCCTTGAGGCGTTCGAGTTTGAGGAGTGTGGAGGTGAGTAGGTAGCCGAACATCCCGAACATGGCGAACTTGTCCCACGCAATCGCGTCAAGCGACACTGCCGAGTTGTTCGCAATGCCAAGCAGAGCGCGAAGGACCGTGAGAAACACGGTCTTCTCGTTGTCACCCTCTCCCACCAGCGCGGCGAAGAACTTCACCGTCAACCACGGGTCGAGACACGCGCCCGCCAACTCTTGCAGCACTGCGGGCCGCTCCGAGTCACCTTCCATCAACTCGCTGAGCATCTTGGGAGTGACCGCGTCCGAGATCGTCGCTCGGGTCGAGAAGGCTGATGCGGACAATTCTTAGTGGGGCCGCAACGACAACAGACTGTGAGCGGCCCCGAGGACTCGTGTCGCAATGGTGGACCCCGTATTTCGGTCCCCTTCCCGCATCAAGACGGCATCTCCATTCTGCGCGTGCATTTCTTCGCCAGGGCGTCGGCTCGTCCTTCTCGCCGCAACGAACGCCCCCGGGCCAACGTCACCACGCGGTTCAACAACGTGTTCGGGGTGGAACTGCCATAAGTACCGGACGGTGAAATCATCAGGGATTTCCGCGAACGGGATGACACGGGAACCGGACCACGAATCGGCTGCCACCGCCGGGGCGACCTTTGACACCGACACTGCCTCCGAACGCGGTGACGATCCTGGCCGTGACCGCGAGGCCCAAGCCCACTCCGCCAATCCCCGCCTGCTTGACCTCGCCGGCACGGAAGAACGGGTCGAACACCCGGTCCATGTCCTCGGCGGCGATCCCCCGCCCCCGGTCCTCGACCGCGATCACCACGGCGTCCGGCCCCCGAACGACCTCGATGCAGACCGGCGAACCAGAAACGCTGTACTTGAATGCGTTGTCCAGCAAGTTATCCAACGCGTGTCCCAGAAGTGTCGGTTGGGCGACAATCATAATTGACTCTTCCAATGGCGCTTCGACCCGGAGGTCGGCGAACCGCGGATGACCGGACCAAACCCCGGCCAGATGGTCGGAAAGCCAGCGGGT
>PNLP01000010.1 GCA_013823135.1 Planctomycetaceae bacterium | reverse complement strand
GCGACCGCTAAATCCACCCCACACTCCGAAACCACGCCACGGCCTCGGCGATCGATTCACTCGCAGGGCGTGGCGTGATTCCCAACTCGGCCAGACTGCGTGAGGCGTCGAAGTGCATCCGGCGGCGGGTGAGCTTTACGCCGGTCACGGTTGCGGCGGGGATCGTTCCCGTGAACACATCCGCTACCCACTCGCTGACGTATGCCGCGGTCAGAGCCACGGGGTACGGCACACGCCAACGTGGTTCGGGTAGTCCGGTCAGTTTCGCGAGGTATCCGAACACCGAACGGATCGACCAGTTCTCCGCGCCGAGCAAGTAACGCACACCGGGCCGCCCCTTCCCCATTGCCGCGATCATGCCGGCGGCGATGTCGCGAACGTCCATCAGGTTCAGATCGCCGTCGAGGTACGCTGAACGCTTCCCGAGGCAGAAGTCGAGCATCATTTGCGTGGGCGGCGAATGGCCCCAGTCGCCGGGACCGATGGGCAGCGTCGGGTTCACGATGACGACCGGAGCGCCGCTGCGGGCGAGGTGGAACGCGAACCGCTCGGCCCGGAACTTCGAGCGGCAATACGGCCCGATCACGTCGCGGGCTGGCACGTCCTGGTCTTCGGCGATGGGCGTCGGTTGCCGCGAGCGCGTGAGGATACTTTCGGTGCTGGTGTGGACAATCCGGGTGGCCCCGGCCGCGAGCGATTCTTCGAGAACGTGAACCGTGCCAAGGTAGTTCACGCGGTGGAAGTCGGCGCGGCGATGCGTCCAGAGTTGCGGGTTCGCCGCGAGATGGTAGACGACATTCGCGCCCCGCACGGCAGCACGCACCGCCGCACGATCGCGGATGTCGGCGAGTACCAAGTTGATCTTGTCGAGCGGAAGGTGATCGAGCCGCACGCCGGGGCGGTCTATCACGCGCACCCGTTCACCGCGCTCGACGAGCAGGCGCACGAGATGCGAGCCGATGAACCCCGCCCCGCCAGTGACCACGGTGACGCCCGAGGTCTTGCCCTTTTCCCTTGTGGGGGAGGTGGCGAGGCTTTGCGAGCCGGTGGGGGGTAAGCTTGACGAGTTGGTAAGGTTTCCCCCCCACCCGCCGCTCGAAGACTCGCGGCGACCTCCCCCACAAGCGGGGAGGTTAAGAGACTGTGGCGGAATGCTCGGAACCGTTCCCGGTGGTGGGTAAGGTGTTTCCCCCTCACCCGCGACTCGAAGACTCGTCGCGACCTCTCCCCCCGAAACCGGGGGCGAGGTGGGGGTGATTGGTATTCTTTCATAGTGCAAGGATTGTTCTGCTTGAAGAACAGACGCTGCACCCCCACCTCGCCCCCGGTTTCGGGGGGAGAGGTCGGCGAGGCTTTGCGAGCCGGGTGAGGGGGAAACACCTTCACCGCACCCGGGCACAATCTCACTCATTCCGGCACCGTTTCCAAGCAAAGAAACAACCTATTTGAGTCGCGGCTACGCGATGTCATGCCGCTTTCTTTCCGTAGTGATCGAGTTGTGCGTTACCGGTGATCGCGGCGAACGTTTGCTTGATCTGCTCGAAGCCGTCGCGAAGCAAGAAGCCCGAGTCGCGGCTCTTGGCTCCGAGCGTGAAGTAACCCGGGCCATCCACACGCAACGCCGTGTCGGGCCGGTAGCCGACGTTTGCGATCACCCGTTCCACTTCCCATGACACCGGCTTGCCGTTGCTGCGGCCGGCGATGCGGAACCCTTTGTCGGGGCCGTGCGAAATGACTTCATCGAGAACCGTTTGCGGGTGGAACTCGAGGTTGCCATCGCAGCGAGTGGCGAGCGAATTCGCCTTCACTGCAAGGCGGTCGCGTTCCTTGAACGGGTCGTTCGTCACACGCGGCAATGGTTGCCCACGAGCGCCGCGTGTGATCCAGAACACCCACGTCGCGGGGTGTTCCTCGGCCAGTGTCGCCAGAGCGCAGATGGTCGTCGCTGCGGAATAACTATCGCCAATCAGTGCAATGCTTCGCCCAGCGTAATGGGCTTTCCGTTCACCGGCAATTTCCTCAAGACCAGTCGCGATCTGTGAGCGTGCCGCGAGTTCGCCAACGGCCGGGATGTCGGCATCGCCGAGCCACTTCGGTGTGGCGAATGTGCCCGTGCAATCGAGCACGATGTCGGCCGTGTCGATCCGCTCCTGGCCGGCTGCGGTGCGAACGAGCAGCCGGAAACCCTTGGTCGCGCGGCCAACGTGCAGAACGCTCGTCTCTTGTTGCAGGCTTTCGAGGAGTGGTTCCGATTCGCCGAGTGGCACGAGGTAGGCGTCGCGAAACTCGCGGCCCGTGACGATGTCGCCGGATGCGGGGAGCGTGCGGTTCGGCTTCTCCCGAAGGAGCGTCTTCAACCCGAGGGGAGTTGCGTTCAGCCCGAACGGCGTGAACATCCGGACGTGGCCCCACTGACGGATGTGGTCGGCAATCTGGCCACGATCGTACACCGCGACGGACAGACCACATGCCTTAGCGTACAGCGCCGCTTCGAGGCCAATCGGTCCAGCCCCGAGCACCGCCACCTTCTGTGGCACGACCTTCGACATCCGTGTCTCCTGCGTTTTGGCGAACCACCTCATCGAGGGGTCCGAACCCAGATCCGTTATCCCGTGACTTCCAACCGCTGTTCCTCGGGCGTGTTCGTGAAGACGACGCGGAGTGTGATGCGAGAATCATTTCCGACACAGACTTCGCCGGCGCCGCCGTAGGGGGAAACCGAGTTCGGCCGTAGCTCGTTACACAGAGCCGCGATGCGAGCCAACACTGCACGGAAGGCCGATCTCGGCAACGGCACCTCAACCGAGTTGTTGACATCACCGGCAGGGCTCACGAAGCATTTCCCATCACGAAAGATCAGGGAAAGGGGCTGTTCGCGGCAGAGTTCCAGCAAGTCGTCCACAAGACCGAGAACGGCCCGTGGAGTGGGCGCGAACGCGAGTCGGACACGCTCTTCAAAGGAGGCCGTTGTTTGGATCATGTCACGCTCCGAATCTGTGCGGCCTTCGCCAACGCTGGCCACACCGCCGCGAGTTCTTCAAGTCCCGCCCCTGGGTCGAACTGAACCAAGCCCTGACTGAGCGGGAGCCACTCGGTCGCAGATGTCATGACAATTTCATCGGGCACATCAACAACCAGAATAACTGGGCCGCCTTCGTTGGGGAACTCTCTTGCCTTGCCGCGAGCGTACTCCTCGGGCGTGCCGAAGTGGAACGGGCCGCCTTCGAGGTTCATCGAAAAACCATCTTCGAGCGCCAACCCTCCGGGTTCCCGGAAGCGAGGGTTGGGGCCGAGCGCGAGAATCTGTTCAGCGCGACGTCTCGTTGTCCCGTGCAGCAAGATCATGGTCGTGGGCAGTTCACTTGGGGCCAACGCCTTCGACGCTCATGCCTACCGCTCGCCGCACACCTTACACCGCGGCCGGTTCCGGGTTCAACCCGACTCGCGAACGCAGCTTGTCGCACACGCCGTCGAGCCACTCTGCGGAGGGTAAGCCGTACGGTCGGAACTTCTCCGGGCGGTCCTGATCTTCCACCATAAATAACGCCCGGTTGCGGCCGAGGCGCGACGCGGCGGGCGTGTCCATCAGGGTGCTGGAATCGGTCGGGCTCATCTGGAACAGCACGCGCATCCCGAACTCGCGGAGTTGCGGGCGCTCGAACGCACGGTTCAGGTTCGTCAGCGAGTCGCACCACACAATGATGTGAATGCCAACCGGCGGGCCGTCTCGCAGGATTGCGCTGAACCGTTCCGCCGGCGTCGGTTCACGCTCGGCACCGCGGCGGGCGAAGCCGAAATCTTCCTCCGATTTTCGCAACTCCCGGAAGCGATGGATGCCGAACACGAACAGGAATCGCGGCGTGCGGTCGGTCGATTCGCCCTTGTTGCGGCGGTCCAGTTCGAGCGCCAGTTCCGCGATCGCGGCCGGCAATCCGGAGCGGGCCGGTGCGACGATGCCGGGAAGTTTTGTCGCGAGGTGCGCGAGGTAATCCGCATCCGCGGAATCGTCCGGGGTGCCATCGAGGATGGTGAAGGTTTTCTCGCTCGCTGCCAGTTGCGGCGACAACCCGACGACGGCGGAGGCGAACAGCCCGCGTGCGGCTTCCTCGTTCTGGCCAATCACGAGCAAGTTTGCCCCGCCGAGCGCACGGAACACGGCGGCCGTCGGGTCTTTGATCGCGACCGGCTCGCCAAGCCATGCGGCGGGTGCCTTGGAAACGGCCGGCGCGTTCACCACC
Organism: Planctomycetaceae bacterium; assembly: GCA_013823135.1. Classification (GTDB taxonomy): domain Bacteria; phylum Planctomycetota; class Planctomycetia; order Gemmatales; family Gemmataceae; genus Gemmata. The sequence goes on along the minus strand of PNLP01000010.1, from coordinate 158,372 downwards.
CGCGTGAAGACGTGGTTGTTCGCCAGATCGGCCGACGTGTTCCCCGCGAATACCAGCGGCGGCGGCCAGCGATCGCCGGCACGGTCGCGGAGTTCGCTGAGCAACTGCTCGCGTTTCTCCTCGGAGAGCCACACAACCTGGAACGGGTCGTTCCCTTCCACGAGGCCGTTCTGGTCGTTGTAGATCGCCTCGCCGGGTCGCGAGAGCAAGCGGGCCGCGGAGTTGTCCTTGCTCAGAATCAACTGCGCGTCGGCGTCGGAACACTGGAGCGCGACGCGAACGGCCATCTGGTCGATGGTGCTGCGTGCGAGCGAGTACGCGCCGCCGAGCGTTTGCGAGCCGAGCACGACGTGCAAGCCGAACGCACGCCCTTGTCGCACGAGCCGGTCGAGGAGCAGTGCCGCTTCCTGCGCGACCTTGTCGTCCTCAGTGAAGAACGCCTGAAACTCGTCCACGATGAGCAGAATTCGCGGCGTCTTCAGTTCGGGGTGTGCGGCGCGATAACCCGCGAGATCGTTCACGCCGGAGTCGCGGAACCGCTCGCCGCGCTCCCTGAGAATGCCGTCGAGCCGTTGAAGCACGCTCAGGCCGAACTCGCGTTCGCTCTGGATCGCCACCACCCGTGCGTGCGGCAACCGATACGTCGCGTACCACTGGAACTCGACGCCTTCCTTGAAGTCGATCAGATACAACTCGGCTTCGTCGGGGCTGTAGGTCAGCGCGAGGTTCGTGATGAGTGCGTGCAACAGCGTCGATTTACCCGAGCCCGTCTTGCCCGCGACGAGTGCGTGCTGTGCGGTGCCACGACCAAGGCTGAACGATTGTCGGCGAGTCGCACCCGCACGCCCGACGGGAACGTCGAACCCCTTCGCGGCGTTGCCGGTCCACTCCTCGCCCGGCTTCGGTGCGATGTACTCGAACGGCACCTGAACACGCACCGCGTCCTTGCTCGCCTTGCCGATTCGCTGCACGATCTGCGTGACGGCTCCGGTCTCGGGCGGAGGGTCGAGCACGAGCGGGAACGTCGCCAGAACGGGGTCTTTCGGAATGAACGCGCCTTCCTTCCACGAGAGGGCGAAACTCGCAGCTTCGATGTCGGCGATGTTGAAGTCGCGGGGCATCGCGAGCCGCGTGTCGGCACTCAGGAGCGCGCAAACGCCGCACGACGGGCCGCTTTGCACGATGCTGATGAGTCGCTTCGCCGCGTCGGGCGTGAACCCCGCGGGGAAGTTCGCGATCACCAGCACGCGGTATGGTTCGGCTACCTCGCCGGCCGCACGGTTGTAGTCCTCGATGGTCTTGTACTGGTTCCGCAAATACTTCTGGATCACGCTTGCGATGTGGTCCGTGAGATCGACCAACCGCTGCTCGATCTGCATGGGTTCGGTCCAGATTTGCGACGTGACGAGTTTCTCGTCGTAGTCCGCGAGGTGCATGAAGGCCGCGAAGTTATCACCGAGGCCAACCGGATCGATGATCGTGAACCGCACCTTCCCCGGCGGCAGACCCGTGAGGAATCGCAGCATCATCGACTGAAGAGCGCCGACCGCGACGGCCCGACCCTCGTCACGCGAACGGAGCAAAACCGAGCAGCGGTCGGGGAACGGGAGGAACGCCGGCACGGGTGCGGACAGTTCCGTCGGCGGCGCGAGGAGCGGATCGGACGAGATGCCATCGGGGACCGCGCCCAGGTCTACCTGCCAGTCGCCGCACCGCACGCCCATGGGAACACGGGTAACGAGTGGCCGGTCGGATCGAGCCATTTCATCCCACGCCGGGAACAGCTCGTGCCCTTCCTGCCGGAGTGCGGTGAAGCTCTCGGCGACCTCGGCCGTGGCTATACGCCACGCGGCGGCGGCAGCATTCCAGGCGTTGTCGCGTGCGGCGGTCGCGGCTGCGATTCGTTCGGCGTGAACTTCCTCGACCCGCTTCAACTCGGAATCGAGCCGAAGTTCCACCCCCTCGCGGAGTTCGCGGTGGTTATCGTTCTCGACCTTCGTTTGTGTCGCGATGAGTTGTTCGAGGGCCGCAGCCTGGTTCGCGTGCTCGGCCTCGCGGCGTTCCATCTCGGCGTCGTATTGCTGCTTCTGCAACTCGAACGACGGGAGATAGTGCTCGTCCGTTTCCTTGCGTTTGCGGGCATTGCGGTCCATCAGTCGTGATTTCTCCGCGACGTATTCCTTCGAGGCGAAGTCGTTCAGCAGTCGAACCGCTCTCTGGGCGTCGGCGAGATGCTCGCCCAGCACTGCGCCGGTCCGGAGCGTAGACTTTCGTCCCATCGAACGGATGAGCAACCACAACCCGATTCCGAGCAGCACCGCGACACCAGCCGTCACGCCCGCTGCGGTCGCAGGGTCGAGTGCCGCGAACGACGACGCGCCCAGAGCCGCTCCTACGAGCACGGATGCAACCAAACCCCGGAATCCACACCAGGGTGGCGCACGCAACGCCCCGAGTTGTTCCAGCGAGGTTTCGGCCTCCTGAATCGCCTTGTTCATCCGCGTGATGGCGTCGTCGTCGGATGGTTCCGGTAGTTCGCTCGTGAACTCGATCGCGTGGCGGTTCAGCCCGCAGCGGGCGAGGTACGACTCGGTTTCGTCCCAGAGCGTCGCAACGCGATCGGAACCGCTCGCGGCCTTTCGCTGGAGCGCGTCGAGTTGTTCCTTGGCGGCCTTCTCCCCGGCTTCCAGCAGCGAGTCGTAGTACCACAGTTTCTCGTCGTATTCCTTGCGTGCGCGAGCCTCGGCAGCCTTGAACTTCTCCGTGAGGGAGCCGCGGCCCTCGTGATACTCGCGGTTGTTCTCGAACTGCTCCGCGTCGTGGTTCTTGGTCAACGCCGCGAGCGTCTCGGCGTGAGTGGTGTCGATCCGCCCGAGTTCGCTCTGACGAGCACTGGCGTTGGACTTCCTGGCCCGTGCCACCTCGCGTTCGGCCTTGTCGGTCGCGGCGTCGAAGGCGGCCTTCAACTCGGCCTCGGCTGCGGCACGCACTCGAACCGCTTCCGTGAGTTTCGCCACGGCGGATCGTTCCCGGTCGAAAAAGTTGTCGGACATGGCGAATTCCGTCTTGCGAAGTCCGGCCGGGTTGCCGGGGGTCGGTGAAGGTTTGGGAACTGGGGGCGGAGTCGGTGCGCCGATCTCCCAGAGAATGTCGTCGAGAGCGGCCTCGACTTCCGCCGCCGATTGGTAGCGGTCGGCGGGGTTGCGGGCGAGCATCTTGCGAACAACGGCGTCGAGCACCGGGGGCACGTCCCGGCGGATCGCTCGCGGCGAGGGGGCCGGTTCCGTCCGTGCCTGAGTTACCTTTTCGGCAAAGGTCTTCCCCGGGCAGGGCACCTCGCCAGTGAGCAGAAAGTACAGTGTTCCACCCAGGCTGAACACGTCAGATCGAGCGTCCACCTTGCGGGAGTCTTCGGCTTGCTCGGGGGAAGCAAAATCGGGGGTGCCGACGAACCGCGTTGGCTGACCATCGTCCAAACTGTCGTGGGCCATGACCCGCGCCAGCCCCAGATCCAGCACTTTCACCCGAGTCGCTTTCCCGGCCCTTCCCTCGCCCGGAAGCGGGCTTGGGGTGACCATCACGTTGGCCGGTTTGATGTCGCGGTGGATGAGCCCGCGCTCGTGGGCGTGTTGGAGCCCGTCGGCCGCCTGGCGAACATACTCCACGGCTTCCTCGATCGGCAGCGGGCCGACCGATCGCACGAGGCGTTGCAGGTCCATGCCCGCAACGTATTCCATCGCTAGATACGGGAACGGGCCGTCCAGTTCCGTGTGGTAAACCGTGACGATGTTGGGGTGGTTCAAGCTCGCGGTCGCCTGCACCTCGCAAGCGAACAGCACCCGGTTCCCCTCGGCGTTCAGGGAGTCGGGGTTGATGGCCTTCAGGGCGACGATTCGATTCAGGGCAATCTGGCGTGCTTTGTAAACGATCCCCATCCCGCCGCGGTTCAGTTCTCCGAGCAACTCGAACCCGGGGACGACCAGACCGGGGATCAGCGCGCCCGACTCGGCAGCCGTCCTGGCGATCTCATCCGGCGACTGAACAACGGTGTCTGGTTGCTGCGTCTCGTCCGACACGGTTCCGCCTCGCCGATTGGTGGAGGTGACGTTGGCGCTCTTGCCTAGACTCCAGAATACTCGCACTCCTGGCGGATTTGAACGAACAGAGTCGCGAGTTGGTCGATCGCCCGCAACGTGTCGGACACGGCGCGATCGAGTTCGTCCACGACCCGCTCGCCGTGTTCGCGACGCACGCCGTCGTCCCAGTCGGTAACCGTGGCTTCCCACCTCGCCCGTGCCGTCTTCTGGGCATCGTAAATCTGGCTTCGCGTGGTACCGAACCTCATGGCGATTGCTCGGGGGTTGTGGCGGGCGGGGAGGTTGGAGGCGCGGCTGGGGCCGCCGACGGTGCGGGGGCGTAATCGGTTTGCAATCCGGCGTAACTATCCAGCGACGCAACGCGGCGGCTCAGGTCTGCGAGCGCCCGGGGTAAGTCAGCTTCAACGAAGTTCGCGAGCCTGCGGCCCGAGCCCGAGTACACCTCATCCACCAACTTGGGCAAGCGGTTCAGCCACTGCCGGCACTTCACGACCTGATCTTCGGCGTGTTCGAGCCGTGCCTTCGCCATACGAAGGTTCTTCTCCTGCACGGTGCAGTCCGGTTCGCGACCATCCCAGTTGGGGAACTTCCGCTGCGAAAGCTCGGCCTTGGCGCGGGTCACGTCGTCTTCGTAATCGCGGATGGCCCGTTGCCAGCGAGAGAGTTGTTCGCCGAGCCAGTCGTGCGCACGGCGAATTTCGAGCTCGACGCCGGCCAGCGCTTCGCCCAGCGTGTCGCCGTAAGTGGCGAGCGCGGCGTGCCACTCGCGAATCGCGTCGATGGATCGAACGTCGGCTTCCATTTTGTTCAGTCGAAAGTCGTAAAGTCGAAAGTCGTAAAGTCGAAGCAATAGAAGTCGTGACTTTACGACTTTCGACTTTACGACTTTCGACTGATTACCGCTGTGACAGGTATTCTTCGATCCGTTCGGCCTTGCGGAGCAGGAACGGGATGTGCTCTTCGGCCACTTCGAGGAAGCGGTCGATCACCTGCATGGTTGCCTCGAATTCCTGGCGGAATCGGTCGTGTTCTTGATCTCGCCAGGAATCGCCAAGCCCGACAAGTTGGCCGTGCAATCCGGCAATACCGGCCTGGAGGTCGGCATTGAACCGTTTCAGGTTCGCGGCGAACCGTCGCAACTCGGCCGGATCGACAATCGCCTGAGACATGGCGGGCTCCGGAACAACGATGACGTGAAGATGGACGGAGAGTGCACCGTAAATAATACCGCCACGCAGCGTGCACGTTGGCGAGAATCACGCCAGAACCGGGCTTATTCGTCGTCATCCTCGGCTGGCTCGGGTGGCTTGGTTCTCCTTACCATTGGGTAACGCTGCGTTTTGGGGAGTGGCTTCTCGGCAGGCTCCTCGTCATCCGCGATGTTTTCGGAATCGTCGCCATCTTTCGTGTCATCGCTCTCGTCCTCGTCGTTTTCCTCGTCTTCATCATCCGATTCAGGTGGGAGGTCCGACCGCTTGAGCATCGGCACAGGCGTGGTTTTCGGTAACGGCTTTGGGTCGATCTGCTCGACTGTGATCGGTTCGTCGTCGTCCTCCGGAACCATCAGCGCGAACGGCTGAGAACACTTCGGGCACTTGGGGGTGTAGTTACCCGGCTTCAGCGCTTTGGGCGTGAGGATGGCGTTGCAGTACGGGCACTCGATGGTCATGGACGGACCTCGGTTGGAGGCGTCGAGGTTATGGGGTTGTCGCGGAAAATGAATTATACCCTCTCGAATGCCAGAACAAGTTGAGAAAGCGACTGAGACACGGACTTGCTGCGGGTGCGAGTATCAGAAGCCGGAGAAATGGAAGCCGTTATTCTCGTGTTGCCAGGAATGCAAACACCACGCGGATGTGGTCGTAACTCACTTCTTCGTTCAACTCCAGGAACACGGGCTTGAGGAGTGCCGTGCCGTGGATGTCGGCGGCGGCGGCGACCCGTTCGCACACGTCTTCCGGCACCCAGTTGAAGATGGACGCGGGTTTCTCCGCGGTCACGAAATCCGCCAGATATCCGTTAATCGTTGCGGCAGTCAGGCCCGTTTGCTTCACCACCTCGGCCACGGATTCGCCGGCACGGAAGAGGCGGAACGCCTGCGTCTTCTTGGCGGACGGCGGACCCGAACTCGCGGCTCGCGGCGCGGCGACCGTCCTGGGTGCCGGCACGTCCGTCGCGAGGCCCGTGCGGCGACAGTGGAACGCGATCGCTTCCAGGAACGCGGCCCCGAACGACTGGAGCCTGTAGTCGCCCACACCCGAGATACGACGCAGCGCGTCCACGGTTGTCGGGCGGCCGCGGGCCATCTCCGCCAGCACGGTATCGCTGAAGACCTGTTCCGGCTTCACACCGGCCTGGGATGCCTGCTGACGCCGGAGCGTGCGGAGCAACTCGAACAGTGCCGCGTCTGCGCCGACGGGCAATGAAACGGGCTGTGAAGGCGCTGCGTTCTTGCTCCGCTTCTCGCTTCGAGCCAGTTGAATAAGCCGCACCGTGTGCTTCCCCGCCATCACGGCCCACGACGCGGCGTTCAGCTTCAGGATCGGGTATTCGTCCCCGGCCTGCACGAGTACGCCTTGCCCAATGAGCTGGTAAATCCAGTCGCGGAGGTCGGTTTTGGGCACCTCCTTCAGCAACCCGTAGGTCGTGAGTTCATCGTGGCCGCGGGAACGGATCGACTCGCTTTTCGCGCCGCGAAGCACGTCGATGACATGGGCTGTGCCAAAGCCTTCTTTCACGCGAGCCACGCACGAGAGAATCTTCTTTGCGATCGTCATCGCGTCGGGAACCTCCTGCGTGTCCCCGAGGCAAACGTCGCACGCGGCGCAGTTCTCGACTTCGTAAGGCTGCCCGAAATACTGCACGAGCGACTTGTGGCGGCACGCGGCTCCCCGGCAGTAACGGGCCATCTCTTCGAGGTGCTTCACGCTCGCTGCGGTGAACTCCGGCGGGGCTTGCGCTTCCTCGGCCGACTTCTCGATGATCGCCTTCAGCGTCAGGAAATCCGAGCCGGAGTAGAGCAGCACGCACTCGGACGGCAGCCCGTCGCGCCCGCCACGCCCCGTCTCTTGCTGGTAGTGTTCGATCGTCTTCGGCATCGCCGCGTGGATCACGTACCGCACGTTCGATCGGTCGATTCCCATGCCAAAGGCGACGGTCGCGACCACGAGGTCGGCTTCTTCCGCGGCGAACGCCTCCTGCGTTTGTCGTCGAGCGTCGGGGGTCATCCCCGCGTGGTACGGCACGGCTCGATACCCCACGGCCTTCAACGCGGCGGTCATGTCGTCCACGTCCTTGCGACGCAGGCAGTAGATGATCCCCGCATCGCCGGGGTGGCGGTCGAGCACCGCACGCACCTGTGCCATGAGGTCGAGCCGGGGAAGCACGCGATAGATCAGGTTCGGTCGGTCGAAGCTGCCGACGAGGATATCGGGTGAGTTCAGGCCGAGTTGCTGAGCGATGTCCTGGCGCACGCGGTCCGTTGCGGTGGCGGTGTAACCGTGAACGGAGGCTTTGGGGAAAAAATCACGGAGGCGGGCAAGTTGGCGGTATTCGGGCCGGAAGTCGTGCCCCCAGTGGCTGACGCAGTGGGCTTCGTCCACCGCCACGGTGTGCGCCCCGGCGTCGCGAAGCAACTGGTAAACATCGGTGTTGACGAGCCGTTCTGGGGAGGTGAACACGAGACGCACCTCGCCCCGGCGAATCCGCTCGGCAGTGGTCGTGCGTTCGTTGGGGGTGAGAGTGCTATCGAGCCGAACGGCGGGAACGCCGATTCGCGTCAGGCCGTCCACCTGATCTTTCATGAGTGCGATGAGCGGCGAAACGACGACTGTGAGACCATCGCGAACAACAGCGGGTGCCTGGTAACAGAGCGACTTCCCGCCGCCGGTGGGCATCACGACGAGCGAATCGCGCCCGGCCATCGCCGCGCGGATGGCCTGTTCCTGGAGCGGTCGAAGCGACGTGAACCCCCAGTGCTTGCGGACGGCAGCAAGCAGTTGCGGGGGGAGCGGTCGCGTCGTGGTGGTTGGCATGGAGTTCCTTCCGTGGCCGCGAGCAGGACAGCCAACAACAGATCGACAATTGTACCCTACCCGATCCACGAAATTGCGTCCATGCCCGTGGGCGGACGCCCCGTCAGCAATTTTGGCGAGCAACCCCGGTTACGGAGCGGGTTTCGAACGGATTCGCAATCTACCCACCACGTAACCGGGGTGGCTCGCCAAGACCAAAGCATCAGCGATCGTCACCGCGTTCCAAGCAAGTTCGCGCTTACCAGCGGGCGATTTTGCCGGTATCCTTGATCCGCATAGTGCCTCAACACTACTGCTGGATATGAACGCAAGGCCGTTCGATCAATTGTCGTACGTGTGGTAGGAATCTCGTAATGTCCAACACTCCCGGGACGGTCAGGTTGTCCGATACTCCGTCGGGAGGGCACCAGGTCCAGTCCACATTCGACCCCGTCTTCGGTGCCCAGGCTCCGGATGGTTCGCTCGGCAAACTCTCGCACTACAAGATTCTGAAGCAACTCGGTTCCGGCGGGATGGGAGCGGTTTACCTTGCCCAGGATGAGGGACTCCAACGCCGCGTTGCACTCAAGGTGATGCTTCCCAGCGCTGCCGCTGACCCGCTCTCGAAGGAGCGATTCCTCCGCGAAGCCCGCGCATCCGCCGCCGTCCGGCACGACAACGTGGTGACCATTTATCAGGTCGGCGAAGATCGCGGGATCCCGTTCATCGCGATGGAATATCTCGCCGGCTCGCCCCTGGACCAGTTCCTCGCCCGAAAAGGCCGGCTGACCGTTCAGCAGGTCTTGCGGGTGGGGCTTGAAACCGCCGAGGGGTTGGCTGCGGCTCACTCCCTGGGAATGATTCACCGGGATATCAAGCCCGCGAACATCTGGCTCGAAGCTCCCAGAGGCCGCATCAAGATCCTCGATTTCGGAATCGCCCGACAGGTGACCGAGCAACCTGGCATGGGGCTGACGGGTGCTGGCACTGTTGTCGGCACGCCGGGCTACATGTCGCCGGAACAGGCCCGCGGGAAGCAACTCGACCCCCGGTCCGATCTCTTCAGCCTCGGGGTTGTGCTGTACCAACTCACAACGGGGCGAGTGCCGTTCGATGGCGATTCCGTGCTTGCGGTTCTGACCGCTCTCGCCGTGGACGACCCGATCCCCGTCCGAAGTTTGAACGCGGAGGTACCACCCGAACTCGAATCGCTGATTCAACGGATGCTGGCCAAGAAGCCAGACGCACGGCCGCATTCGGCGTTGACCGTGGCCGAGGAACTTCGAGCAATCACGAACGGGTCGGCGGTTCCAGTTGCCCAGGCCATTGAGCAGACAGCCCCGCAGGTGGTGTACGTTCCGATCTCGGTGACCGTTCAGGAGTCGTTCAATCCCACCGAGTTCGATGGTCTGGGGAATGACGCGACGGAAGCGATTTCGGTACGCGAGGTACCCGAGCAGAAGGCCGCCAATGGCCGTGGTTTGTGGATCGCGGTCGCGGCATGTTTGCTGATCGCGGGACTGGCCGTCGGGGGTACGGCAATCGCACTGCGGAAACCGACGCCGGAACCCGTGCCCGACCTACCCGCTTCGCCGCCGAGTCCCAAGCCGAAGCCCCAGCCCAATCCCACCCCCACACCGAGGTTCGACCCTATCCCCAGCGGGCGTGGGTTGCGGTTCGCCCCGGAGCAAGCCGTGGTGGTTCCGGGTCTGAGCATACCGGACGATACCCCTTACACGCTAGAAGCGATCGTTACCCTCGACGAAACGTTCAAGATCACCTCCCCTGCGTTCGGCACCAAACACCGAATGTGGGTCGTGCTCGCCGACGGGAATCAGGGTCTTCAATGGGAAGGCTACACCAACACAGGCGGCACCGATACCCGGCTGACCGGGACCGCAACACGAGGCAAACGGACGCACGTTGCCCTGGTCCGATCCGCCACCGACGTTCGACTCTTTGTCGATGGGAAACTCGTTGACACCAAACCGTTCCAGGGATCTCTGGGCGGCAGCGGTCTCGTCTCGATGGGCGGCGAACGCTTTGCCGGGATCATTGATGAGTTTCGCGTTTCCAAGGTTGCCCGATACGACAAGGACTTCGCACCCACTCGGCTGGAGCCGGACAGAAACACCGAGGTTCTGTACCGCTTCGAGGAAAGCCTGGGCGACACGGCCAAGGATCTGACCGGCAACGGACGAGACTGCAAGATTGGGCAGGCGAAGTGGGTAGCCGCTCCCACAACGCCGGTGCCTGTGCAATTCACCAAAGAGGAATGGAACCGGCTCATCGGGCTTCACCTCATGGGGCACCTTGCCGGTCAATCGGTCAGCGAGGAGGAAATGGCCCTGCTTCGCCGAGTGGCCATCGACTTCTTCAGGATCGATATGCTCGACGACAAAGGCTTCGAGAAGTTGAGCCGCTTGCCGTGGGTTTCACTGACGAGAAGCATCGACATTCAACGTCCGAATAGTCCGCTCGCCCCGGCCCTGACGGACGCGGGGTTGAGCCACATCACGAGTTTCACGGGGCTCACGATTCTCCAAGTTCCCCGGTCGCAAGTCACGGACGGGGGGCTCAAGCCACTCGCTTCACTCCCCAAGTTGAAAATTCTGAACCTGAACGGTTCCCGGATCACCGACAAGGCAGCGGCCCAGATCGCCGAGCTACGCGGCTTGAACAACCTGGATGTGAGCAACACGAACTTCGGCGACGAGGGGCTGAAAGGTCTCGCTCCGCTCGCCGAACTGGGCGAGCTGAAGTTGGATGGCACCTCGGTGACTGATGCCGGCCTCGAATCTCTCCACGACCGGAAGCAGTTGAAGGTCGTGAGCGTGAAGGGCACCCAGGTGACGGCCGAGGGGGTGAAGAAGTTGGAGGAAGCTATCACTGGGATCAAGGTGGAGAGCGACGCCAAGCCCTGAGAATCGGTGGCTCGCCAAGAATGCCAAAATCTCCAGGGACACACCGCTGCGCCGTCGATCAGTTCATCTGCTGGGCGGCCATCTTTGCCGCCCGCACCTCTCCCGCGAACGACTCGGGGTTCCGGACACCTTTCAATCGAAGAACCCGCTCGCCAGCCCGCACCTCCACGAAACCGACGCCAAGCAATCGCGTTAGCCAGCCACCCCCCACCTCCACAGAACCGACCAGCGCCAGTGGAATCGGTTCCACGGGGTAACACAGCGGTCCGAAGTCCGTAATCACGGCCCGATCCGTAAGACGATACGTGAAGGTGACAGTTCGATAGAGAAACACAAGCAAGAGAGCGGGCCACACGCCCCACGCAATGGCGAACGTCGCCCACGCACCGAGCTCAGCGGCCAGATTCGAAATATCGTCCAGATACCACTGCCCCGTCCACACGAGCAACGATACAAAAGTAATGAGAGTCACGAGCGGTGCCAGCGCGCGGGGGTGATACCCAACCCACAAGCGGTCGGTCATCGCGGGATCGTTCGGTGGGGTGGTCACGGGTGATCCGAATCTTGTGTGCGGAGGGGAAATGCAACGGACGCGGGAGCGTCTGTATACCGTGCTCAGACGCATGTCTTTCTCGTAAAGCAACGGATATGTCGAACTAATCCAAGAATAACCGACACTCCTTCGTAGCAATATCAGCAAAACTTGATCTGTCTCTTCACGCTCACCTAAAGCCAGGGTAGACTTCCAATAACTTGCGAGACATTTTGCCTCCAGGCGGGTTTAACTTACCCTGTGTCATTCCAGGTAAGTGGTTATTCGTCCCACACCTTAATCCAGGCGTCTACTTGCATGAATTATCTCCTCCAACGCCGCCAGACGCTCGTCCAGAACCTCAAGAAATCCGGGGCTGACGGATTCTTGGTGACCAACCCGGTCAACGTGACATATCTCACGGGTTTTACCGGGGACTCCAGTTTTTACTTTGGGAGCGCCAAGCACAGTATCGTGATTAGCGATACTCGCTTCGAAGAACAGATCAAGGAAGAGTGCTCGGACCTCGACGCCAACATTCGCGGGCACAACAAGACGACCTACGAGGCTGCCGCCGAGGTTCTGAACAAGGCCGGGGCGAAGACGGTCGCAGTCGAAGAAGATCGCCTCACTCTTGGCGAACTCGAACAACTCAAGACGCTGGCGCCGAAGGTGACCTTCGTCCCCGTGAGCGGGTCGATCGAGAAACAACGGACGATCAAGGATCCCGCCGAGATCGACAAGATTCGGGAAGCGGTGCGAGTGGCCGAACGCGCATTCCGCATGTTCGTCGCAACGATCCGCGAAACCGATTCCGAAAAGGAAATGGTCGATTCGCTGGAAGGCTACATTCGGCGAGCGGGCGCTCGTGGCTCGTCGTTCCCGCCGATCGTTGCTGTTGGCGAACGCGGCGCTCTGCCCCACGCCCCGCCCACCGGCAAGTTGCTAGGCGACGGGACGAAGATCCTCGTCGATTGGGGCGCGGACATGCTCTACAAGTCCGACATCACCCGAACGCTCCGCAGCCCATTCGGAACATCCCCGACCCGCCGCAACAAGTTCGAGCGAGTCGGAATCAAGTTCGAGGAAGTTTACGATGTCGTCCTCCAGGCCCAGAATGCGGCACTGGCCGCAATCAAGCCGGGTGTGAAGGCGAAGGACGTGGACGCGGCTGCTCGCAAGGTGTTCGCTTCGGCGAAACTCTCAAATGCGACCGACCTGAAACTGGCGGATTGTTTCTCTCATGGGCTGGGCCACGGCATCGGCCTCGAAGTTCACGAGGCTCCACGTGTGCGGTCCAATTCCGAGGACGTGCTTGAGGCGGGAATGGTCATCACTATCGAACCGGGTATCTACATCCCGGGTTGGGGTGGCGTCCGGATTGAGGATGATGTGCTCATCACGCATAATGGCGCGAGCCTGCTGACGACTCTGCCACGCGAACTCACTTCGCTCGAAGGCTAATTGGTGTTTCCTGTTCCGTGTTTCGTCTTCCGTGTTTCGTGTTGGACCGAATGGTTCACTCGAAACACAAAAGACGAAACACCGAACACGAACCGGTTGGCTTCCCCCTCCGACAACAGTAGACTACCTCCCTCCCGGCCTTCGAGCCGGTTTTTCTTGCATTGGGGGGGTCCGCGGTGGCCGACGAGAAACGGGACACGCCCCGGCCGTTCGACGTAAAGACGGTCGAGTACCTGTTAAAATTGATGACGGAGCACGATCTCTCCGAGGTCGAGCTCAAAGAAGGCGATCAGAGGATTCGCCTCCGGAAAGGGTCCGCGATTCCAGCAGGATTTCTCCCTGCACCTGCGGGATACGCGCACCCTGCGCCGCAGGCGAACCCAACGCAAGCGGCCCCGAGTTCGCCTGCCCCGGCGTCGCCACCTCCGCCACCCGCGCGCAACCTTCTGGAAATCAAGTCCCCGATGGTCGGGACGTTCTACTCCAAGCCCAAACCGAGCTTGCCGGATTACGTCACGGTCGGCGGGTCGGTCAAGCCGGATACAGTCGTCTGTCTGATCGAAGCGATGAAGCTCTACAACGACATCAAGGCCGAGGTGTCGGGCCGCATCGCGGAAGTGTGCGTCAACAACGGTGATTTTGTCGAATTCAACCAGGTGTTGTTCCGAGTCGAACCCGCCTGATTTCTTAAATGCGGAATGCGGATTTCGGAATGCGGAATCAAATCCCATTCGGGAAGATTCTGGTCTTCATTCCGCACTCCGCGTTCCGCATTCCGCATTGGTGAAACATGTTTACCAAAATCCTCGTCGCGAACCGGGGTGAGATCGCCCTGCGGGTGATCCGGGCGTGCCGCGACCTCAATATCGAAGTTGCGGTCGTGTACTCCGAGGCGGACCGCGGAGCGCCCTATCTCGAACTTGCTGACCAGGCCATTTGCATCGGCCCGCCCATCTCGGCCGAGAGCTATCTGAAGATCCCGCGTATCATCGCGGCGGCCGAGAAGGCCGGCGCGCAGGCCATTCACCCGGGCTACGGCTTCCTCTCCGAGAACAGCAAGTTCGCGGAGCAGTGCCGGGAATCAGGCATCGAGTTCATCGGGCCACCCGTCGATGCGATGGACAAGCTTGGTAACAAGGACAAGGCGAAGGCTGTTGCCAAGGCGGCAAAGGTGCCGACGGTTCCTGGCAGCGAAGGACTCATCACGTCCGACGATGAGGCGATGCGATTCGCCAAGGCCGCAGGATACCCGGTGCTCATCAAGGCTGCGGCCGGTGGGGGCGGGCGTGGGATGCGGGTCGCGCGTGACGAGGCCGGGTTGCTCCCCGCTATCAGCGCCGCGCGAGCCGAGGCCGAGGCCGCGTTCAAGGATGGTAGTGTCTTCATCGAGAAGTATCTCGATCGCCCGCGACACGTCGAAGTGCAACTGCTCGGCGACAAGCACGGAAACGTGATTCACCTCTTCGAGCGTGACTGCTCCTTGCAACGCCGGCACCAGAAACTGGTCGAGGAATCGCCGTCGCCGCACTTGCCTGCGAAGGTGCGAGAGAAGATGTGCGAGGCCGCCGTGCGGTTGGCCAAACAAGCCGGCTACTACTCCGCCGGCACCTGCGAGTTCCTGGTGGACCAGCAGAACAACTTCTACTTCATCGAGGTGAACGCCCGCATCCAGGTCGAGCACCCGGTTACGGAACTCGTGACGGGGGTGGACCTGATTCGCGAGCAGATTCGCGTGGCGGCGGGCGAGAAATTGCGGTTGTCGCAAAAGGACATCGTGCAACGGGGCCACGCGATCGAGGTGCGGATCAACGCCGAAGACCCGGCCAACGACTTTCGCCCAAGCCCAGGAACCGTCACGACGTGGCGACCGCCGGGCGGCCCTGGCGTGCGGCTCGATTCGCACGTCATCACCGGCTACAAGGTGCCACCGAACTACGACAGCATGGTGGCGAAATTGCTCGTCTACCAACCGACCCGCGCGGAAGCTCTCGCGGTCATGCGGCGAGCCTTGCGTGAGTTCAAGGTGGAGGGGATCAAGACGACAATCCCGGTGCTGAAGACGATCTTCGAAACACCCGAATTCATCGAGGGAAAGGTGGACACGACGTTCATCGAACGCGTGTTGATGCCACCGAAGAAGGGGTGAATCAGAAGCCGCAAGCGGCTTTGCAATTCAACGAGGGGCGATCGTGGAAGAGGTCATCTTCTTCGTGCTGCAGATCCTCTTCGATCTTGGAGTCCAGCTTTTCGGCGGGGCGGGCCTCGATACTGCCACGTCGCGCCGCCGCAAGGATGAAGACAATACCGGTTGCGGCACACTCATTTTGTTCGCCGTGTTCGGTGGTGTCTGTGGTGTACTGAGCATCCTGCTTTTCCCGAAGCCGCTGCTCCCGAACGTCGGCCTTCAGGTCGCGAACCTGATAGTCTCACCGCTCATCGCGGGCGGCATGTCATACCTCAGCGCTCGCGGTCTGGGTATGGTCCGCGAGTCGGAGTTGCCACACCACTTCTGGCGTGGCTTCTGGTTTGCCCTCGCCTTCGGCGTCGTCCGCTTCGCATACGTCCACCGCTAATGCGAGCGGCGGGTGAAGGAATCGAATCTCCCGTGGGTCGGCTCACCATACCGACCAATGCTGGAGGGAGTGGGACGGGCGGACCTCCACTTGCCCCGACGTTGCCCTACCGGCTCATACGGGAATCGGTCATGTGAGTGTGAATGAGATCAACGATGTGGCATCAGGTGATGCCGCGACAGGCTTGCTTTCGAGGGAGTTGAGCGTATTTGATCGCGATAGATCAGAGATGATTCAAGTACACCCGAGAGGATTTGAACCTCTAACCCTCGGTTCCGAAGACCGATGCTCTATCCAGTTGAGCTACGGGTGCATCCACGGAAAGTGTACGGCCTGGAACCCGAAGGAACAAGAGCCAGGGGAACGCTTTGTCAGGCCCCAATAGAAATGTCCGCAATATGGCCCCGCTAGAAATGTCCTCTCCTCGGGGCTGTCTTTGAACAGCATACCACACCATGCCACCAGAGGTAATCCGCGGGTGGCTGAATGGTCAAGAGGTCGGTTGTGTCCGTTTGCCGTCGAGCGTTACGGGGTTTGTCCCGTGGGCTCCATAAGTCGCCACGGGCCACGGGGATGAACCCGTGGCTCGCCACAAACTTAGCCCATCAGGGCGGGTGCGGGGGTCCACGAGAAGTCGTAGGGCGGTTCGATCAGTTCTTCTTCGCCGCCGCGGTCGCGGAAGATATGCAGCACGCGAACTCGCGAGAGGTCGTCGAACTTCGGTTCCGGGTATGCATCCGACTGGAACGGGTTGCCGGGCTCGTACTCGTGAATCATCACCTTCACCTTCGGCACGCCGCGGAAGTGGTGTTCCTCTGCCTTGCGTTGGCCGGCGTGAACGTCGTACAGTTCGGTGACGACTCGCAGCACGCGATCAAGCCCTTTAAACGTCACGCCGTCTTCGATGAAGATCATGTCCACACCGGTGGCACGCAGCACGGCGTGGGCGTGTTGCCGGGCACGCTCTGGAATCGCGCGAGCGTATGGCGGGCCAACCAGTGGCGGGGCCGCGTCTTCGCCTGATGCGTCGGAGTCTTCGCGGCCAACGCCTTCCACGAACCACCAGTGCGGGGCGAGCCAGAACCCACCGCCGCCTGGCCCCTTGAAGACACTCGCCCGCTTGAACAACTTCTGCAAGCCGCGGAACAGTTGTCGCCGGACCTGGATTTCATCGCGTCGGTCGAAGCGTTGTTTCACCTCACCGGCAATCAGATCGTCCACGCTCACCTTCAGCGGCCAGCGGGGGTCGAACTCCTTCGCCTCGGATTGTTCGGGTGGCACAATCACGATGCCAACCTGCCCATTCTCGCGACCCTTGGCCGAGGTTCGCACCGAGTAGCCCCAGGTCCGCAGGATCTTCACGGCTCGCCGGATTTCGGCCCGATCTTCCCCGGCGATGTGGGCGGTCGGCCGCGTGCGGCGTGCGGGGTCGTTCCGTCGTGCGGCCCACAACCGCAACGCAACCACCACCACGAGAATCGGCACGAGCCACGCCGCGATCGCACCAAAGAGCGCCGTCACGGGCATCGTGTCGTCGGCTCGTGGCGGATCAAACAGTCGGCCGCCACACGACGTGATGAGGATGGCGAACATCAGCAGCGCGGCCAGCATCGAAACGAGCGAAAGCACGCGACGAACCGGCACGGCATACACCGGCTTGTCAGCACCCGATCGCCACAGCACGGCCGGGCCATCTGTGCCTTTGGGCAGGTACACGATCCACGACCCAATCGCGACCACGATGCACAGCCCGAGGATCGCGGCCGGCGGAACAACCCAGGCCACTGCCGACACGAGGACGGCGTAGCCGACCACGGCCGCGAGTTCCGCCCCGCGTCGGTCGGTATCGCCGAGCCAGCGTTTCAGGAGGGAATCGAGCACCGCGACGGGGACGAACACGCCGACGAACGTGACCGTGAGCAGGGCGCTCCACAGCACCATCAGGAAGCCGAGGTAGAGCGTGTACGAAGAGTACATGCCAACAGTGCGCCAGCCCGTGGGGAACGCAGTCCACGACGCGACCGCCAACCCGGACCACACGATGAGAGCAACCGCGAGCACCCAGACTGCGGGCGGCGTTCGGCGTGTGATGGGCGGCGTTCCTCGCAGGTCGATTCCGTGGTCGTAGCGGAGATTGGCGAACGTCGCGCCGATTCGCTGGCACCAGTTCGTCAGGCTGGTGACCCAGCCGAGCGGCGCACGGCGATGGCGTGCAACGATGGCAGCCACGCCCATGATGAGGGCGAAGCCCGCGAGACCGTCGTGGAAGTCGGTGAGGGCTGCGTAGCGGCCAACGACTTCGAGGCCGATAAGGAATCCACACACCGCAAGGGTGAACCAGCCGTCTTCGGTCAGGATTCGGCCGCGGGGCAGAACCGAAGTGAGAAGCTTCATGGACTTATTTCACCACACAACGGCCAGAGCGCCAAACAATTCGCGCCGCCCGTGCGGCCCGCGACCTGCGACACCGCCCATTCTATCGTTCCGACCGGAGCAAATTACGTGTCGGTCGCGGAAAAGTGCCAACGATGGCTCAAGTTGGAATGAGTTCCGATCACGCCGACATTAACCCAGCTGCCGAATACGCAGATCCTGACACGCCGCTGTGTGGCTTTGGCGTTCACCTTGCGTCTTGGCTTTCACCCCGAAGGGGTGGGGCAACCTAGCCCGGGGCAACGCCCCGGGTGTGATGCGTGAATGGTTCGCACCCTGAAGGGGTGCCACAATGCCGTGTCGCACCCCTTCAGTGTTCCCGGGGCGTTGCCCCGGGCTAGGTTGTCCCACCCCTTCGGGGTGAAGAGGCTCAATATTGGCCGGGCCAAGGCCATTTAAAACTACCCAAGCAACTCACCACGTGGACTTACCCTAACCGACTCGCCTGTGTAGAAAGATTCACGCACGTCGAACTCGCCGGTGTCAACGAGTTCCCCTTCGCAGCATGACCAGACCCGACTCACGTTGTAGATGAACACGCCATACGACCAGGAACCATCGTCACTCTGAGTCTTGCCGAGAATCGCTCCAAGTTCACCATGTATAGGCGCTTTCTTGGGGTCCGCAGTATTGACGCGGACCTTCTCGTACCAGCCAAAACGACTTTCGCCCATTAGATGCACCTCACCGATGCATATTGGAGTGTTTTGCCCACTCGCGAGAACAGTTGGCTGACGCCGACCGCTCGCCCATCTCACTTCGGGGGCTTGTAGCCTTCGGGGGCGACGATCACCTCGAAGTCTGATCCCTTCAGCTTCCGCAGTTCGTCGTGCAGCACCGGGATGCGCTCGTCCGGTGTGCAGGAAATCGCCCAGTCGATGCCGTTGTCGGCGACGTACATGCCGTACTTCTTCAAGCCCTTCAGGATGGCCTGCACTTCGGGCGAGAACTTGGAGATGTCCACGTCCTTCTTCAAACGCAGGCGTTCGCCCATTCGCGGCAGGTTCTCGTCGGTCAGGCGGCTCGCGAAGTGCGTGGCAGGGTAGACGTATGCCCGCCGCGATCGTTTCACCGTCACCCGCATCGCGTGTTCAACCATGCCGCGTTTCAGTTCGTCGTAACGGATCGTCGCCGGGAAGATCGGCAGCCCCGCGGCGTCGGTCGAGGTCCAGCCGTCGGGCCGCATCTTGTTCGACTTCAGATCGAAGATCGCCGCACACGATGCTTCCCAGGTCCCGGCGGGCTTCCGGAGTCGGTAGAACTCGTAGAGCACGCCGTTCGTCGGGTCCACGACGCTGGCATGCCGGTCACCATCTTCCTTGAGTTTGTCGCTCTGCACGTCCGCCAGGGTGATCCCCTTGTACTTCGGGTCGCGCTTGAAGTGCGCTGGCCAGCCCTCGATCGGCACGATGTCCGGCAGCGGGTACGGCCCCTTGTCCGACTCGTCCGGATACTCGAACAGCTTCACGTCGACCTTCTTCTGGTCGGGCGGAATCAGCACGTAGCCCATGTCCGGGTTGTAGCGGAACGGCTTGTTCGCGCCGATGCTCTCGACGATGGCCTTCGACTTGGGGTGCAGCGGCCAGTCTTCGACGACGAGGTTCCACGGGTTGTCGGCTGGGAAAATTTCCATGGCCGACACGATGGCGTCGGCCTCGGGCGTGCCGAACATGATCGGCTTGTCGATCTTCGGCATCTTCTCTTTGCGGATGCGCTCGACGCGGGCGGGGTCGCCGGTAACGAGGGGCTTGGAGGGTTGCGCGACAGCGACACTCGCGGCGAGCAACACCGCGGGGAGGAGAAATGGGCGCATTTGAGGGCTCCAGACAAACAGGATTAACCACAGAGGCACAGAGACACCGAGAATACAGGAGAAGACAATTGTTCAAAACAATCTTCTCTCTTGTCTTCTCGGTGTCTCTGTGCCTCTGTGGTTCAACCCACTTCACAACTGCGTTTCGGCCACTTCGATGGCGCGTAGCAAGCTCATCGCCTTGTTCACCGTTTCCTCGTATTCGCTCGCCGGAACGCTATCGGCGACCAGGCCCGCACCCGCTTGCACGTAGGCCGTTTGGCCGAGCAACACCATCGTTCGCAAGGCGATGCACGTATCCATGTTTCCGCTGAAATCGACGTAGCCCACGGCCCCACCATAAGGCCCGCGACGGTGCGGTTCCAGTTCGTCGATGATCTCCATCGCTCGCACTTTCGGCGCTCCGCTGAGCGTGCCCGCGGGCAAACTTGCCCGCAATGCATCGAACGCGGTAAGTCCTGCCTTCAGTGTGCCGGTCACCGTGCTCGAAAGGTGCATGACGTGGCTGTAGCGTTCGACCGTGAGCAGGTCACCGATCTTCACGCTGCCGATCTCGGCCACACGGCCCACATCGTTGCGGGCGAGGTCCACGAGCATGATGTGCTCGGCGCGTTCCTTCGGGTCGGCAAGCAACTCCACGGCAAGGGCCGCATCTTCTTCCGGCGTTGCGCCACGGCGACGGGTGCCGGCCAGCGGGCGGTTCGTGATCACGCCGTTTTCGACGCGGCACATGATCTCGGGCGACGCGCCGATGAGCGTGACCTCGCCGGCTCGCAGGTAGAACATGAACGGGCTCGGGTTCACCACCCGCAGCGCACGGTAGATGTCGAACGGTCGCGCTTTCGTTTCCGTGCGGAACCGCTGACTCAGCACGATCTGGAAAGCATCGCCCGCGTTGATGTACTCGCGAACCTTCTCGACCGCGGCCTCGAACTCGGGGCGAGTGAAGTTGGATTGAATCTTGGCGAGCGTGGGGTGCGAACTTCCTGTTCCGGTGCTGGGATTGATGTCCGTGAGTTGGAGGTCGGCAACACCACTTTTGAGTCGCTCGGCGAGTTGGTCAGCGCGACTACACGCAGCCTGGTAAGCTCGTTCCAACCCTCCCGGGGCTGACGCCCCGGGCTCGCCAAGTCCTGTTGCATTCGCAATCACGAGGATCGTCTTCGCGGCGTGATCGAAGATCACCATGCGGTCGTAGAATCCGAAACTCAGGTCGGGGAGATTGCGATCGTCGGTCGGGGCATTCGGGAGTTTCTCGACATAGCGCACGGTGTCGTAGCCGGCGTAGCCCACCGCACCGCCACAGAACCTTGGCAACCCCGGCAGGTGCGGTGCGCGATATTTCGCGATCATGTCTTCGAGAACACGAAGCGGGTCGGCGTTCTCGCCTTCGACCCACGGGCCATTCCCATCGCGGGTGCGGGTCTTGGTGCCGTGCGCCTCGAACGTGCGGAACGGCCCGGCACCGAGGAAGCTGTAGCGGCCGACGCGTTCACCACCGACGACGCTCTCGAAGAGGAACGACCACTCGCCTTCCTGAATCTTGCAGAACGCGGATACCGGCGTGAGGGTGTCGCCGGTCAGTCGGCGATACACCGGCACAACGGTGTGGGTGCGGGCCAATTCACGGAACTGTTCGAACGTCGGAAAGTACGGCATCGGTGCAGGCTCGGTCGGTGCGTATGGGCCGTTGTTGGTGTATCGCCACCCCCGCCAAACGGCTTGGGATAGCCGTGAAGCGGCGGTATAATCGGGGCGGCGAATTCACCTGGAAACCTGGCACATTTCCGTTCCCTCAACCATTTCCGGCTTTTCTGCACAACTTCGCGTAAGATCGGGCCATCATGTCCGCTGGGGATCATGTCACTGGAGCCACCGCATGACCGCCTCACCGCTCGACCTGATCCGCTTTCAGCCCGCACTGCTCTTGTGGGCAACATGCCAGCTTCCGGAGTGGGTTCGTGGCAAACTCGACCCCGCGGACCTCGTTCAGCAGACACTCCTCGAAGCGCTGAAGACGCCCGACAAGTTGACCGGCCGTCCGGATCACGAGGTGCTGGCATACCTGCGCCGGGCACTCACGAATAACCTGATCGACGCCACCCGGAAGTTTGCCCACGATCGCGGGGGTGATCTGTCGCCCGAGGTGATTGCGCAATCGTCCGTTCGCATGGCCGACTGGATCGCAGCCAATCATACATCGCCCAGCGAAGGAGCAGATCGGAACGAGCGGTTCACGCGACTGGCGACGGCTCTCTCCGAGTTGCCCGATTCTCAACGGATCGCAGTCGAAATGCGATACTTAATGGGGATGAAGGTGAACGAGATCGCCCGGCAACTGGGTAAGTCCGAAGGGGCGGTTTCGGTCATGTTGTTCCGAGCCGTGACCGCCCTGCGCGGCGTGCTGACCGAACCCGATGCCTGACCCGAAGGAAGAGTCGATGGCTGCCGAGACACATTCACCCGAGAACACCGACTCCAACGGATTGCGCGAAGGGGTCGCCCTTGCGCGGAAAGCCGATGACACTGGCGACTGGAAATCCGTGGCGCACTGGCTCGCCAACAATCCCGGGCTCGGCGGCGAATTCGCACAGTTCCTCGCGTCTCGTGGTGAACTCGGTGAGAACATCCGTCCCTCGCAGGCGACACCGGAACGATCGGGTTCCGTGATCGGCGGGCTGGAAATGAAGGAGGAAATCGGGCGCGGGGCAGCGGGCGTGGTGTATCGGGCGCACGACCCCATCCTGAAGCGTGACGTGGCCGTGAAGATGGTCCGCGCGGCGGACGAGATGTCTCCGACGGAACTCGAGCGATTCCGATACGAGGCAGCACTCGTGGCATCCCTGGACCACCCCAACATCGTCCGGGTTTTCTCCTACGACGTGACGCCCGCGGGCGACCCCTACCTCGTGATGCCGTTGATGACCGGTGGCAGCCTGGCATCGTGGCTGAAATCTCTCGGCTCCAATCGGTCCCTTTCCGAAAAGGACGCTGCTGAGATTGTGCGAGATATCGCCTTGGGTGTTCACCATGCCCACCAGCGTGGGTTGATCCACCGCGACCTCAAGCCCGCGAACATCATCCTCGACGAGAACCGCAACCCGCACGTCGCCGACTTCGGCCTAGCCCGCCCCGCCGACGCGATTGCGACTTCCGAGGCCGGCACTCCGATGTTCATGGCTCCGGAACAGGCCCGCGGCGAAAAGCACCTCACGACTGCCGTGGATATCCACGCGCTCGGGGCCATCCTCTTCCAGTTGCTCACCGGGGAAGTGCCCTACGGCGGCGACATCGGCAGCATCTTCCGCCAACTCACGGACCCCGCCGTGCAGGCTCCATCGGTTCGGCGATTCCGCAAGGGGATCTCGTCCGACCTCGAAGCGGTCTGCCAGAAGTGCCTGGAGAAAGATCCGGGCAAGCGGTACTCGTCGGCACAGGCGCTGGCCGACGATCTGACGCGGTTCCTGAGGGGCGACGCGGTCGCGGCCCAGTTGCCCGGGTTTTGGGACTGGCTCCGCCAGGTTGCGCGAATCCGCCCCGAGCCCCACACCGACTATTCCTGGCCCGTCACGTTGTGGTTCGGGGCGTTCAACCTGGCGACCAGCGTGGCGATCTACTGGCTGGTAGAAAACCAAGCCTCGGCTGCGACCGTGTGGGCGGCGAACCTCGTCTGCGCTGCGGCCATGTCGATTGTGCTCTGGTGGTACATGCTGCGACGGTTTCGCCAGTTGCCGGTCACGGAGCGACACTCGCTGATTATCGCGGTGGGGAGCATCCTGGCGTATCTGGCGCTGACGGTTGCCTACGTCCCGCTCTCGGCAAGCACGCCCGCTCATCACGTCTTGCGGATGTACCCCGCACTCATCGTCATGAGCGGCCTGGGCCTGTTCACACTGGGTTCGACCAACTGGAGCCGCTTCTTCCCAATCGGGATTGCGGTGATGGCACTCACGCCGGCGATGGTGTTGTGGCCATACACGTCACCACTGATTTACGGGATCACCCTTGCCGCCGTGATGTGGTACTGGTCGTACGCGAAGGCCAAACTCTTCACGCCTCGTTCGCATGAAGCGCACGTGCCGCATTAACCCGCGACGCCCGGAGCCTCGCTCATGCCCTCCGAACCGTTCTGTAATGAAACCGCCGATCACGGATTGACGGAAGGGCTGCACATTGTCCACGCGGCCGAGGATGCCGGGAGCCCGAATCCGCTTGCCAAGTGGCTTGCGCGATATCCGGAACTGGCGTTACCGCTGGCCAACTACCTGGCTGGGCCAGGGATCGCCATGCCGCACCCTGTGCCGATCCTCAAGAGCGGATCGTTGATCGGTGGGCTGGAATTGCGCGAACGCATCGGCGAAGGGGGGATGGGCGTGGTTCACCGTGCGTTCGACCCCGTGCTGAGGCGAGATGTGGCGGTGAAACTGCTCCGAACCGGCACTGCGATGTCGGCTCACGACCTCGCCCGCTTTCGCTTCGAGGCCGAGGTGGTCGCGTCCTTCGATCACCCGAATGTGGTACGCGTTTTCTCGTCTGGCGAGGCAGACGGCGTCCCGTACCTCGTGATGCCCTTGATGACGGGCGGCAGTCTGAAACAGCGGCTGGAGTCGCTCGGCCCGGATCGTCGTTTGCCCGAGAAAGAGGCCGCGAAGATCGTGCGGGATATCGCACTGGGTATTCACCATGCCCACCAGCGCGGGTTGATTCACCGCGACCTCAAGCCCGGCAACATCCTCCTCGACGATAGCCACACCCCCCATGTCGCCGACTTCGGGCTGGCTCGGCGTACCGATGTGAGCGAGACAAGTTCCGCGAGCATCGCAGGCACCGTGGCCTACATGGCTCCGGAGCAGGCCCGCGGCGACAAACAACTCACGACGGCCGTCGATGTTCACGCGCTCGGCGTCATCCTGTTCGAGTTGCTCACCGGCGGCCTCCCTTACGGCGGAGCGGACCTCGCCAGCATCCTCCAGAAATTGAATGACCCCACCGTGCATGCTCCGTCGCTCCGACAGTACCGGCCCGATATACCCGCGGATCTCGAAGCGATTTGTTTGAAGTGCCTGGAAAAGCTACCCGAGGATCGTTACCGCTCGGCCGAGGAAGTTGCCGAGGACTTGACACGATTCTTGAATGGCGAACTCCCACTCGCTCGCCCGGTCGGATTCTGGGACTGGCTCCGCCAGATATCGCGAACTCACCCAGAACCCAACATGGATTACTCATGGCCGGTCACGGTGTGGTTCGGAGTCTTCGTCCTCGCCACGAACGTGGCGATCTACGGGATCGTTCAGAGCGATGCATCGGCCGTATGGGTGTGGGTAGCGAATTTCGCCTGCGGTGTGAGTCTGAGCGGCGTGCTCTGGTGGTACATGCTGCGCAAGTTCCGTCAACTCCCCGTGACCGAACGGCACTCGCTGATTATCGCAAGTGGGAAAATCATGGTGTTGTTCGCCATGACGGCGGCATACGCTCCACTGTGGCATTCCACCTCGGCCCGCTCCGTGCTGGCGATGTACCCCGCAATGGCCGTCGCCACCGGGCTGGGTCTGTTCACACTCGGTTCGACCAACTGGAGCCGGTTCTTCCCGGTTGGTGTTGGCATGATGCTCCTGGCGCCCGTGCTGGCTTGGTGGCCGGAATCATCGCCTCTCGTCTACGGCGTGGCCACTGCCGTGGTGATGTGGTACTGGTCGGCGGCAAAGGCCGGAGGCTTTGCCCCGCATGCGGACAGGTAAAGCTGACCACGACGGGTTGTCGGCACCTACTGGTTTCCGCGTAGGTAAAGTTCCAGTTCGGGAGGGCGAGGCTCCTGCCGAGCCGCAGGCCAACGGTTCGGCAGGAGCCTCACCCTCAGTACGATGCATTCGCAGTGCTGGAACCAGTAACTAGGCGTGCCCATGTCCTCCGTACCGTTCTCGAACGAAACGCAACCACACGGTCTCGACGAAGGCATCCTCATCCTGCTGAAAGCCCAGGACTCCGGAGACTGGAAACCCCTGGCACTCTGGCTCGCGCGCCACCCGGAACACGCAACGGGGATCGAGAACTTTTTGGACGGCGGGCGTCGCATTCCACCCCTGCTGCCACCTCGGCGACATTCACGGGATTGGAATGGGACAAGCCTTGGTGGGTTCGAGTTGAAGGACGAAATCGGCGTTGGCGGAATGGGCGTGGTCTACCGAGCGATCGACACGACACTGAAGCGCGAAGTCGCGGTGAAGTTGCTCCGCTCCGGTGAGGCACTCTCCGCGGGAGAACTGGCCCGATTCAGTTTCGAGGCCGAACTGGTCGCATCGCTTCAACACCCGAACATTGTCCCGGTCCATTCTTTTGGCGAGGTCGAGGGCGTTCCGTATCTGGTGATGCCACTCATGACCGGCGGGAGCCTTGCCAAGTGGCTCAAGAGCCTCGGTCCAGACTGCCGCCTGGCGCCGAAGCAAGCCGCGAAGTTGATCCGGGACATCGCTCTTGGTGTGCATCACGCCCATCAGCGCGGGTTCATTCACCGCGACCTGAAACCCGGGAACATCCTGCTCGACGATAAAGGGCGGCCGCACGTCGCGGATTTCGGCCTGGCCCGTCGTCTGGACGTGTCCGCAAGCACCTCCGCTGGCATCGCGGGGACTGTCGCGTACATGGCTCCGGAGCAAGCCCGTGGCGAGAAGCAACTCACCATTGCCGTCGATGTCCATGCCCTTGGGATGGTCCTGTTCGAGTTGCTGACGGGCGGCGTTCCGTACGGTGGGTCGGACATCGCGAGCATCCTGCATCGCTTGACGGATGATACGGAGACAGCGCCGCCTGTCAGCCGGTTCCGCCCCGACGTACCGGCCGATCTGGAGGCGATCTGTGCGAAGTGCCTGGAGAAGCGCCCCGAAGACCGTTATCTCTCCGCCCAGGCGTTCGCGGACGCACTCGAACGCTTCTTGAACGACGAACCGCAGATTGATGCGTCCCGTCGCGGTTGGGCAACGGATCTCAAACGCGTAATCGGCCGTCGTGTCGAGGCTCCGGACATGGCGAGTGGGCCTGGGTTTTTCTGGGGTACCGTCTCGCACATCATTGCACAGATGACGATACAGGTGGCCGTTTTGACGGAAGGCCCGGAGTGGATCGCTTATCTCGGCTGGGGAGTGTATTTCGGTGGCTGGGTGGTGGTGATCTGGTGGTTCGGGATCATGCAGAACCGAAAACTTAACCGGGTCGAACGCGTGGGCACCGCTCAGCATGTCGGCATGATGCTGGCGGGTCTTGCGCTTATCCCAGGGTGCATCGGCGGCCAGGGTGGATACCTCCTCGCTCTGTATCCTCCGCTGATGGCGGTTGTTGGTTTGGGCATTTTCGCGCAGGGAGCCATTCACTGGGGTCGCTACTACGTGCTCGGAGCCCTATTCCTGCTTGTCGCGGCGTTGATGCCACTCGTGCCCATCAAATTCTGGCCAACCGTCTACGCCATCCCACAGATCATGTTCATGGTGTGGGTGGGGTTCCGAATCCGCGCTTTCAATCACGAAGCCCGCTCCCAGTGCTAACTCTCCGTCTGCAACTTTGCGGATCGTCCACTTCGTCGCGCACATTCCTGAAGCATCCTCGTAAGGTTTCGCGTCGTCGTCCGCTGAGATCATAGACGCGAGCGAATTGCCATCTGGCCCAGGCCGATGACCGATCCCATCAACTCGCGTTCCCTGACCTGATTCATCCCCGATCGCCCTTCCAAGGTGGCTCGTTGCCGCCCACGGAGACGGTCTGCGCCGAATGCCCATTCGCTGTGGAGTAACCCCATGGACGTCGCCCTCAAAGTGATCGCGTTGACTGCCATTCTGTACGTGGTGTACGAACTTCTGCGGCGGACCGGGAAGTGGACGATCTGGACACTGTTCGTGGTGGTGCCGATCGCACTCACACATTACTGGGTGCAGACCAACGATTTCGGCCCGTTCGTCTGGATCAAGATCTACAGCGTTTGCTTTTGCGTGTTTTGGGGAGCGGGGGTCCGCTTCACGTCGCTCGGAGATCGCCCCTGGGGACGCCTTGGCATCCCGCTGCTGCTCGCGGGGAACATCATCGAGGCGACCGCACTCGACCTGATCGAACACGGACTGGCTCACGGGCTCAATGCCATCGCGGGAATTGGGCTGATCGTGGTGCTACCCTACAGTGCAAATGCCACGCGGATCGACTCGGAGAGTCGCATTCGAGATCTCCTCTACGGAACCACGCCGAGCTGGATCATCGCGTACACCGTCTGGAACTGGACGTTCGTCTATCTCAACTACCCGTCGTATGCCGGTCAGCATACCGCGGTGCTCGCCAGTGGATTGTTGGTCGCCGTGATCGACCCCCGACGCTGGGCTCAGTCGCGGGCCTGCATTCTGGGGATCATGCTGATCACAATGGCAACCTTCGATGCGGCCTTGCTTTCCTGGATGGACACAGCGAACTGGAGCAACGAGAGGGTTGGGGTCGTCGCCGCGTGCGGTGCACTGGCGTGTGTCGCCAAGTGTGCGGTCCCGGCTCTCCGCAACCTGTGGGCAGCAGTCGCGACGATCACGCTGGCAACTCCACAACCCCAGAGCGACCGTATTGCTTTGCCATGTGTCTGAATAATCTCAGTTAACTGTCGCTTGACTCGATTCTCATTCTCCGGACAATAAGCAGGTCGTTACTCCCATGAAGGGATCGCCCATGTCCCGATTGTTCATGTCAAGCGTTGTGGCGAGTTGCATTCTCCTTTCGGCGGGATGCAATCGCACCCCCGAAGAGCAAGCTATCGCTTTCGTGAACTCGCGACATGGATCGGTCGAACGCGACGAGCAACAACCCGGCAAACCCGTCACGAAGGTAAGCATGAGGTATGGGGAGTTGTTGGATGAGGAGGTGAAGGAACTCGCCGCTCTCAACGCCCTCACCTCACTCCATATGCCGTTGTCGAAATTGACAGACGTGGGATTGAAGGAACTCGCTGGCTTCAAACACCTCAAGCATCTCGACCTGAGCTATTCACAACTGACAGGCGTGGGATTTCGGGAATTCGCCGCTTGCAACAATCTCATTGAACTCCGCCTGACTGCGACACTGCTAACGGACGCGGGAGCAAAGGAATTGTGCGTCTTCAAACACCTCACCTACCTCGATCTGAATGCCACCAACGTGACGGATGTGGGCGTCCAATCGCTTGCCTCACTCCAGTACCTCACCGAGCTTAGACTGCCTGATACGAAAGTGACAGATGTGGGATTGAAGGAACTCGCCAAGCTAAAATACCTGAGCCACCTCGATCTGAGCCGTACACAGGTGACGGATGCAGGTATTCAGGAACTCACCGCTCTCAATTTCATCACCGACCTGCAACTGAGCGAGACACGAGTGACAGACGCTGGAGCGAGAGTGCTTGCCGCTCTCAAATCCCTCAATTTTGTGAACTTGTCGATGACAGAGGTAACAGACGAGGGGGTCAAGGAACTTCAAAAGGCATTGCCCAACTGCACCATCCTCAAGTGACACGCTCGGCGAATCCCATTTTCGGCGCAAGAACCGGATAGCGGCATCACACTTCACCCGCGTATTGTGCGTGTGGAGGGCGACCCATGCCGCAGACGACCGCCGACGCCAGTCCCGACACCGTGGCCATCATCACCGAGATCTGCGAGTTGATCCGCACCGATCCCGAGACACGCCACACACTCACACTTCTCAGCCGCCGAGCCGGTCTCAGCCCCGCACACTTCCAGCGAGTCTTCAAACGTGTCGTCGGGGTTAGCCCGCGGCAATTCGCGGATGCGTGTCGGCTGAATCGGTTCAAGGCTGGGTTGAGGCAAGGCGAGTCGGTGACGACCGCGATGTGCGCTGCCGGCTACGGCTCAAGCAGTCGCCTCTACGAAAAGACCGACGGCCAACTCGGCATGACTCCCGGCGACTACCGCGCCGGCGGGCGCACCGCACTTATCCGTTACTCGACAGCCGAGTGCGCACTCGGGCGAATCCTGCTCGCCGTCACGGGAATCGGCGTGTGTGCCGTGAGCATTGCCGATACCGACGACGCACTCGAAGCGTTCCTGCGATCCGAGTTCCCCGCGGCCGAGTTGGTTCGCACAGATGACGAGCTTGCCGTCTGGCTCGAAGAATTGCTGAAAGCGGCTGCCGGCGGTCCGCACCGGGCGTTGCCGCTGGATGTGCAGGCCACCGCGTTTCAACGGCGAGTCTGGGAAGAACTCCAGCGGATTCCTCGAGGCGAGACCCGCACCTACCGCGAACTCGCGGCGGCCATCGGCGAACCGACAGCCGCCCGTGCCGTGGCCCGAGCGTGTGCGACTAACCCCACGGCCGTGCTGGTGCCGTGCCACCGCGTCATCGGGACGGATGGCAAGCTGCGTGGGTACCGCTGGGGTCTGGAGCGAAAGCAGCAATTGCTGGAAGCGGAGAAGAAGTGACACGCAGGCCGGTCGGCTCTGCGTGTCGAATGCTCGATCACTTCGAGGAGTAGCGGTAGTAGACTTCCAGCGTCATCAGGTACATGCATGTGGTGCCCAGCCGACCGCAGCTTTTGCCAATGTACCCAGCATCCGCCGGAAA
Organism: Planctomycetaceae bacterium; assembly: GCA_013823135.1. GTDB lineage: Bacteria > Planctomycetota > Planctomycetia > Gemmatales > Gemmataceae > Gemmata. The sequence goes on along the minus strand of PNLP01000010.1, from coordinate 127,948 downwards.
GCTCCCCTGGTTCGGGCCGGGCTTTTTATCCTGCAACCCGATGAGCGTGTCCCGCACGCCGCCGCCCTTGCGGGTGCCGTCGTCCGCCTTCGGACCCTCGTTCCAGGTCTCCCACTCTTCGCCGCCGAAGTTGCGGACCACCTGTGATGCGTAGTACAAGAAGTACGAATCGGTCGGCGTGGTGTTTCTGGCCCGCTTGACTAACCCCGTGACGCCCTCCGCCATTCCCTCGTGCTTCGGCCCCCACCCTTCGAGGTGATGGCGGCACAGCAACCCCACGGCTGTCAGCGACGTGCCCGGTGCGGCTCCGGCCCGTTCGATGTACCCGTACACCGCCTTCTGCTTGCCGCCTGCGGTCGTGTCCAGGAACTCCCCGCACTTCTTCAGTGTCGCTGCGGGAAGGAGAAGTGTTTTGGTCAACTGCGCGACCCGAAGTGCCTGTACCTGCCAGCCGGTGATCGACGTGTCGCCTGCGCTCCCCGGCGAGTAGCCCCAACTCCCGTTTGCGGCCTGTGCTTTGATAATGTAGTCGACCGCCGCTTGCGCTGCGGCCTCGATCTTCTCGTCCCTCGTCACTGCGTATGCTTCGACCAGTGCCAGCGCGCCGATCCCTTGGGCGTAGGCGTTCCCGGACAGCTTGCCGGCGTTCCCGCCCTTGAGCGGCATCCCCTTGATTAACCACGCGATTCCCATCTCCACGGTCTTCTGATACTTCCCCTTGTCGGTGTGCGTTTCCCCTGCCCCGAGGAACGTCAGCACGGCCAGCCCGGTGGCCGCCACACGCTCCGCCTTGTCGCCCGCGTCGAACTCCCAGCCGCCGTCCGACTTCTGTTGCCTGGCCAGCCATAGGAGACCGAGGGCGACGGCCTTCTCCGAATCTTCCGTTCCTCCGACATCCTTGAGGAACTTCGCGCGCTCCGCTTCCTTCCGCCATGCGAACGCGGGCTCAGCCTTGGCCGGTGGGCGAGCCGCCCCGCGGCCGTTGGCCTCGGGGACCACGACAACAGTTGCGAGCAACGCGAGCACGACCGCTCCGGCACGTCGAATACGCATGGGAACCTCCAGGTGGGCTGATCGAGTTTACCCGGATTTGTAGCAGGGGTCAGTGAGCCAATTTGCTTTAGCAAAACGAAGACTGGCCTCACAGAGGCCAGTCACAAATGCACGATCCACTCGCACGGATAGAGTCATTCGCGCGGCTGACAAATGGTGAAATCCGAGCAAGATTGGCAGAGCCAATCTTGCTCGGATTCGCGTTTGAGGTGATTACTTCGTCATCTTGATGTCGAAAGTCGCGGGCTGGCCGGTTTTCGAGATCGTCGTCTTCAGGTCGGACTTCGCCGCGTCCTCGTACCGTTCGGGTGTCCGTACGTAGAGCGGGTTCTTCTTCTGGCTGGGCACATACCCGGCCGACCCGACGATGCTCGGGTCGCGTTGCGGCGGACCGGCACCGGGGCCGAGAATCAGTTCGTGGTCCCGGGTACGCACACAGACAACCACCTCTCCCGTCGGCGCGTCCGCGATCGAGTACTTCCCTTCCGGGGTGATCTCGGCGCTCGCGGTGTTCGAGCGATCGGCCGCCACGAACGTGACCACCCCAGCTGTCACAGGCTTCCCGTCAATCGAGACGGAGCCACTCACGGGGCCGAGCTTGGCTTCGCTCGAGCATCCGACAAACCCGGCAACGGCCGCGCAGAGCAATGCACAAAATAGGTTCCGCATGTGTGTCCCCTTACCAGTCGCTTCCCAGAACTGCACCATCTCCGGGGAGTATTGCCCCGCTCCAGGTGTCAGCGCTGATGTTGGGGTTAATGTTGCGCACGCTGCCGTCGGCCAGAACTACCTGGCATCCGCCCGCCGTGAGGGCGGTGGCCCGGCGATAATCGCAGGAACCCGGTTTCGGGGTGACCTGGAACTTGTCGATCAGGTAAGTCGAACCAGAGGCGGTCACGTCGCCAGCGAAGAACATCCGCCAGTGCGGTTGGTCGGCCTCGTGCCGCCACGGACCGACGAACGCGGGCGTCAGCCCGATGTTATCGGGAGCCGATCCCGAGCCAACGCAGTACATCGCTTTCTCGGCGATGAGGATGGTGTTCGACGTGCCGTCGGAGAAGCCGCTTCCGATGCTGCGCAGCGGGTTGTAGTCGGCCGAAGCCCACCAGTACGACCCGCTCGCGGGGGTCGTCCGGGCGATAACCTGAAAGTTGTAGGCGTAGCTGCTGAGCCCCCACTTCGTCCCGCCGGCCATCCAGCCGATGTTCACGCCGGGTACGGTAGTTTGACCGTTGCCGGGGTTCGTGTAATCGGTGGGCGATTGGAACACCTTCAATGCATAGCTTCCGAGCGGCGCGCCACCGACCGATTTCAGCGTGGAGTATCCGCCGGTCGAGAACATCGCTTCTTGCTCAAGGTAAGGGAGCAGGCAAAAGAAGAACGTCGTGTCGCCCGAGACGACGCCTGGGGGCTGGTTGTTGAAACCCCAGGGGCCGCGATTGATGGGACGCGATGAGGGAGTCCCGAGGGCACCGGTCGGGTCGTCCCAGCCGATCCAACCGGGCGGGAGGACGCCGCGAACGTCTGTGGCGGAGTGAGTCGCAAGAGCGAGTTGTTTCAGGTTGTTCTGGCTGGTCATTCTGGCGGCTGCCTCGCGGACCTTTTGCACGGCCGGCAGCAAGAGCCCGATCAGGATGGCGATGATGGCGATGACGACGAGCAATTCAATGAGTGTGAAGCCCGTCCGTCGGGACGCAGAGTGGAGCATGAGAAAGTTCCGGAAGAGAATGGAGGGCGGAAAACCCAGGCGGGATAAACAGTTTCAGTTTACGTTGTCGGGTTCGGCAGGTCAATCAGGATTTGCAAGTCGAATTCAGAAGTGCTTGGCTGTAAGTACCATTCCAGTTAGTGTTTACAGACAATCGCCTGCGCATGTGTGCCATGCTCCGTTATCGCTCAGCCAGGGTTGAACCTCGCTCGGCGTTCGGGCTTGGAATAGCCACCAATGCGACGTGTTCCGGGGTCAATCGCTTGCCAGTCCCATGCGGCGGAGAATGTCGATCGCGCGAGCGAGAACCGCTTCCTCGTTCCCTTCGGTCGAGACGGTGTGGAACACACGCCGCACGGTCTCGCCGGGTTCCTCCCAGCCTTTTGCGACCTGAAGGTGAACGGCCCAGTCAGCGTCCGATACGTCACCCTTCCGGGACTCGAGCCGGAGGCGAATCGTCTCGGGTGTGGCTTCGCAGTTCAGAATGGCGACCGGCACCCCGCACTCGATCGCGGCGTAGATGAAAGCGATCCGTTCCCACTCGGCGCGGAAGGTAGCATCCACAAGAGCACGCCGTCCCTCGTGGATGGCTTGCTCGGCATGCCTGAGACACTCGGCGTAGACGCGATCCGTTGTTGCCTGGGTGTAAAGCGATTCGCGGGTTTCCGGGGGCGTTGGCTCTTGTGTGGGAAGACCGGCCAGTTCCTTGCGCAGGACATCGGAACGGATCACCTCGAATCCCGCACGCTCGCCGAGGGTCCGAGCGAGGGTGGATTTGCCGCTGCCAGGGAGTCCGGTCACGAGCAGCAAGCAGGGTCGATGGCCGGGCGATTCGAGTTCGGTTAGTGCGAGGAGCCAGTGGGCACGGGCCCGCGTGACAGCGGCCGTGCGTTCTGTCTCAGGCACCTCGGGCTCCGTCGAAAGCAGGCCCTCGACCATTCCGCGAATCGCGGCCCGGTACGCGGTATAGAAGGGGAGCAGTAGCAATCCCTCAGCGTCATCCGCTGCAACGAAATAAGTCTTGGCGAGGTGCTCGGCGAGATCCCTTCGACCCTGGAATGCGAAATCCATGACCGCGAACGCCATGTCCGCGATTGGGTCGAGAAACCGATACTGTTCGTTGAATTCGATGCAGTCGATGATGACCAAATCGCCGGGCGCGGGCTGGTCGGGGAAGAAATAGATGTGATCGAGGTGCAGGTCGCCGTGGCCATCGCGAGCCACGCCTCGGCTCGTCCGCGATTCAATCAGTGGTTGGAGTCGAGTAAGAGATTCCTCCGCGAGCGAGTGGATGCGATCGAAAACGCTCCGGCTCACGGTGTTCCCAACACAGGGCAACGCTCGCTCGAAGACTTCCCGGAAATTCCTGGCGACCACATCGAAGCGTGTAAACGCAGTGATCCGTTTACCACTCTCGGCCGCATGGTGGAAGGCGGCAATTCGTAGGGCGAGGGATTCGATCAACCCCACGGCCACACTGTCGCTCTTAACCAGTTTCAGGAGCGTTGCGCTGTCGGGGAGGCGGCGCATCTTCACCGCCCACTCGATAATTTCCCCCACTCCTTCAATCCGGATGCCTTCGGAAGTTTCGACAATCGGCACGACAGACAGGTACACATCCGGTGCGAGGCGGCGATTGAGCCGGACCTCCTCGCAGCAGAAATAGAGTCGCCGATCGAGCGTCGTGAAATCGAGGAACCCCGGTGCGACGGGTTTCTTGAGCTTGTAGACGTACTCGCCCACGAGGAACACAGCCGAGATGTGCGTCTGCCGGACCTCAACAGCCTCGACCGGAAACGGGTACGCTTCCGGCCTGCTCAGGGCGTCGATCAGTTCTGGCAGTTCCATTCCCGTGCTCCCATCACCGAACAACACGACAGGTCGGAAGTGATTTTTCCAACTCGGCTTGCCCGGCGTCGGTCACCTTGGTTCCGGTGAGATCGACTGTGGTCAATGCCGTCAGCCGGGCCAGATCCTTGACCCCGGCGTCAGTCACACCGGTGTTCCAGAGATTCAGGTTGGTGAGTCCTTTCAAAGTGGCCAGGTCTTTGAGTCCGGCGTCGGTCACCAGCGTGCCGAACAGCGTGAGTGTAGTCAATCCCTTGAACCCGGTGAGACCCTTGATGCCGGTATCCGTGATTTTGAGCCCGGTGAGGTCTAAGGTGGTCAGGCCCGGGAGTGCAGGCAAGCTCTTGATGCCGGCATCGGTGACCTTGGTGCCGCCGAGGTTTAGCGTCGTGAGTTCCTTGGAAGGGACCAGGTTCTTCAAACCGGCGTCGCCGATGCCAGTGTTGCTCAGGTCGAGCGTGACAAGCCGTTTGAAGGATGCGAGCGAGTTCAAGCCTGCGTCCGTCACCTTCGCTCGCGACAGCTTCAGAGCAGTGATACCGGTGAGTGGGGCGAGGTGCCTCAATCCGACCTCGCTCACCCCCGTCTCACTCAGGTCGATGCTGGTCAGGGTTTTGAACCGCGTGAGCGTTTTCAGCCCGGTATCGGTCACCTTGGTGAAACCGAGTTGCAGCGTGGTGAGGCTTGCAAGCGGGGGCAGACCGCCGAGCCCGGCGTCGGTCACCGGGAGGTTCGCCACATTGAGGCTGGTGAGTCCCGGGAACGCGGTCAGTTCGCGTAACCCCATGTCGGTGATCTTGGTCCCGCTGATGCCAAGGGCCGTCAACCCCTTGATCGCAGTGAGTTGCTTCAACCCCGCGTCGGTGATCGCGAGATTCCCCAGGTGAAGGCTGGTCAAGTTCCCGAACCGGGCGATGTCCGCCAGCCCCGCTTCGGTCACCTTGGTGTTCGAGATGTCGAGGTGTGCCAGTCGCTTCAGCAGTGTCAGGTACTTCAATGTGCTGTCGGTGATGTCGGTTTCCGCGAGGGAAACAGCCGTGAGCCCACGCAGTCGGGTGAGCACCTTGAGCCCGTCGTCGGTTATCTCGGTGCGGCCAACGTCGAGCGCCGTTAACGCGGGGAGCGATGCCAGTTCATTCAGCCCCGAGTTCGTGATCCGGGTGCGTGAGAGGTCGAGATGCGTCAGGGTTTTGAGTGTGGCGATTTCCTTGAGACCGGCGTCGGTGATGCGCGTCTGATCGAGGTAAACGCGCGTCAGTTCTCCCTTTTCGTCCCGTTCGATGCGGCCACCGAGTTTCTGAATAGACCGGACAACGGCAGCTTCGTCGGCCACGCAGACGGTGGGGAGAGCCAGGAACAGGGCGCAAAGGAGGAACGGACGCATCGCGACATGTCTCGTGGGGCGGGGTTCAGGAAGTTTACGTCGCGTTCGTGGCATCATCAACTGGTTGCATGGTTGCAGTTCAACGGGGTGTGCCACTGGTTTCCGGGGTGTGCTTGGCAGTTTCGTGTGGCATGAATTGCAGTAGCAAGTCGCAAACGATTGGGATGTCGTGTGATGCGGCGAATGCGCTAATTCTGATATTCTTTCTTCCGGACAGGTCAACGCTTCCAGAACGGTTCCAGGGATGGGTGGGCATTTCGCCTGGAACCGATCAGAAGCACACATCCGATCGCATACCAGCAAGTGTTATCTCCGGAAACCAGTGGCACACCCAGTTCAACGGATATCGTGAAGTAAGTGGTTGGCACGGTTGTGCCGGTACTGTACAACCTAGGTCAGAGCCGATTGCCTCCCCGACGCCCTCCCATGCGGTTCTTGCGACGACTACCGACCCGAGTCTCCGCCCGCCATGCTTTGGCGGTCGTGGCACTCGTCGCGCACGTATTCGCCGCGACCGGGGCACCCGTTCCGATGCCCCGTCTGTTCCACGCAAACGCATCATCCACCCCGTACCCCTGCCGCGAACACGTTTGCGGTTGCCTCAACGCTGACCAATGCTGGGCGGGCGATTGCTGCTGCTTCACGCTCGAACAGAAGTTGGCATGGGCCGACGCTCGCGGCATCGAGCCGCCAGCGCACGTTCGCCCCGCAGTCGAGGCGAAGAAAGCCCGCCAGACACCCGCCAAGCCGAAAAGCTCGTGCTGCGAGAGCGAACGCGAACCCGCCGCGGAGCCTTCGTGCTGTGAGCGAGAATCCGCGAAAGACGCTGTGGGCGAATCTGCTTCAATCCGCTGGGCTGGAGGTATCTTCACACAGAAGTGCCGTGGCGAGGGGCCAGCCGGGTTGCTGAAGCTCGAACAGACCGCGCCACCACCGTTGACATCCGAGCATTCCGCCACGCCCGAGCCCGAGGGCTTCGTCCGCGTGGCGTCCGTTCCTGCCGTCATCACTTCCCAGAGCCCGCCCATCCGGCCGCCTCGGCTCGTCTGATCGCACCCACACCGATTCCGAAACCACACGCAACCCAACCGGGATGAGCGCGAATTGCGTTCTTCCGCGTGATTGCTTTCTTCACACAACCTGAGTTCCCGCGCAGGCTGGCGTCCATCGCTGGCCGCGTGAGGTGCAACATGAGAGATACACCCATGACACTGCGCCGTGCCTTTACGTTGATTGAACTCCTTGTGGTAATCGCGATCATTGCGATCCTGATCGGCCTGCTGTTGCCGGCCGTGCAGAAGGTTCGCGAAGCCGCCGCCCGAATGAAGTGTCAGAACAATCTGAAGCAGATCGGCCTGGCGATGCACAACCACGAGAGCGCACTCTCGAAGTTCCCGTCTGCCCGGGTAACGTCTTCACTGGTGCATTCAGCTATCTCGCGGCTCTTGCCATACTGCGAGCAAGAAAACCTGCAAAAACTTGTGAATTACGACGTGTCTATCTCCACCGGCACAAACCCGACGGCAGCGACTACCCGCGTTCCGTTTTTGGTCTGCCCCACTGATCCCGCGAATGGTCAAGTGGCAGGTGACACCAAATGGGGCACCAATTACATGGTGTGTAACGGCACCGGGACGATGCAAGACTCAGCTGGGGTGACAAACAGCGTTCACCTCAACATCGGTGATGGTGTTTTTCAGTTGACCCCACGACGGATTGCGGACGTGACGGACGGCACCTCAAACACTGTCGCTCTGTCCGAGACAGCCATCGGCAAGGGAGCAGCAACGACCCCTCCGAACGGAGTTGCCCCTCCCGATGCCCGGAATGTCGCGCTAGTCCTCACCGCGATCACGACGACACCGTACAACGGCTCGTCGATTTCGATTGACCCCCCCGTGATGTGCAACGATCCCACGAAGGGGACATGGACGTCTGATCGCGCGAATCAATGGCTTAACGGCCACTTGACCTACACGATCTACAACCACCATTACACGCCGAATCAAACTGGTAAGTGGGATTGCAAGAACTCGAGCAACAGCCAAGCCCTGATCGGGGCACGCAGTTACCACACGGGCGGCGTCAATACGTTATTGGTCGATGGCTCCGTTCGCTTCGTTTCTGATAGTGTCACTCTTTCGTCGTGGCGGGCAGTCGCCACGATCGCAGGCGGTGAGGTTGCCGGTAACTGGTGATCCAACTTTTGCAGCGAGGCCGCGTTAACCCCGGGTTCTTGGCCCACGCCAGCACTTGGGGGACTGACGTCGCCTCGCTCGCCCAATCACAAACACCATCGAGAACCTCCCATGAGTCAGTGCGCGTGCGGAATGAGTTGGGTGAAGGTTGGCTTGCTTGCCGCGCTGGTGGGCGGCGGTGCGGTTGGCGGGCTGTATCTGTCTGGTGCGTGGCCTCTGTCGTCGGACGCTGTCTGTCCAACCAACCGGCCGAGCGCCGAGACCTCGCCGGAACCGACTCGCTTCGCCATGACGGCCCTCGACACCAAGGACACGCTTGAGGCGCCCGAACTGGCGGCCGATTCGAGCGGGCGAGTGTTCCTCGCCTGGGGATCGAAGACCGCCGAGAAGGAACGGTCCGTCTTCCTCACGCGAACCACCGACGGTGGCCGTTCGTTCGAGGCACCGAAGGCTGTGAGCAAGGCAGGAGTCTACAAGACCCCGGGACACGGCAAATCGGGCGGCCACGAACGTCGGGCAACGCCCCACCTCGCGGCCGACGGAGACAAGTTCTACCTCGGTTGGAATGCGGCACGCGAGGACGGTTCGGCGATGCAAGTCGTCCTCGCGACCTCGACGGACGCCGGCGGTACGTTCGGGCCGGCGCAACCGGTTCATCAGGGTGTCGGGGCGAAACCGGCGTTCGTGGCGATGGCCTTCGGGCCGGGCGGTGCGGTCGGTTGTTCGTGGCTCGATGAGCGTAACGGTAACCAGCAAGTGTTCGCCAGCGTGCGACCGGCCGGAGCCACGGCGTTCCTCCCCGAGGTGTTGGTTCACGCCGGTGAGCCCGGCAAGGGGGTCTGCCCGTGCTGCCCCACCGCGGCGACGTTCGGACCGGACGGCACGCTGTACGTCGCGTTCCGAAACATCAACGACGGCCACCGCGACATCGCCATCAGCCAGATGCGGCCAGGGCAATCTGCGTTCGAGGGGCCGTTCCCGGTTGTCGAGAAAACCTGGAAGTTCGAGGGGTGCCCACACGACGGGCCTTCGCTCGCCGTGATTGGCGACACGCTCCACGTTGGCTGGATGGACGCTCGATCTGGGCCACAGCGGTGTTATCACGCACACGCGAAGTTCGCCGACATGAAGTTTACTTCCCACGAGATCAACGCCGCTGGACCCGGGACTCAGGGTAACCCGAAACTCCACGCGGATGCGGACGGCAACCTCCACGCGGTCTGGGAGGAGACGTTTGGAACCGAACCCATCGCCGATTCCCACGCGGGTCACCAGCACGGGCCGCCCAAGGTCGGTGGCGCGGTCGGCCGGGCGATCCAGTACGCGATGATGCCCGCGGGGCAGACGGCGTTTGAGACCGCGCGGGCTGTCTCTCCGAAGCCAGGCGCGTTTCAGACGCGGCCAAGCCTTGCGGTCACTGCGAGTGGAAGTGTGTTTGTCGCCTGGAATGAACTGGACACGTCGGGCAAATCGGTCGTCGTCACACGGTTGTCGAAATCGATGGGAGGGTGTTGCCCGTGACTGCCGACTTCACACCGAAACCGCGTTCGTCGCAACTTCTGCTGGTTGCCGTGGTGACAGTGTGTGCTGTTGGTAGTGGTTGGGTCGTCGGGAAACTGCGACAGGTGCGAGTTGAACCCGCCCACATGAACCCGGACCCGATCGCACTTCCACCTGCCACGCGGGGAGAACTTCTGTTTGGTGTTTACTGCGTCTCATGCCATGGACCCGAGGGGCAAGGTGACGGACCGAGCGCAGTGACGTTGCGACCGCCGCCGCGCGACTTCGCCGCCCGACCGTGGCGGTTCGCCGTGACTCGCGAATCCATTCGCAAGGTCACTCTCGATGGCATCCCCGGAACGGCGATGGCCGCAAACCGTACCCTCCCGCCCGCCGATGTAGATGCGTTGGTCGAGTACGTTTACCACTTGGCTGTGTCGCGGAAAACGGTGGTTCACGAACCGACCGAGGAAGAATCGCTCCTGCGTGCCGCGGGGTTCATCGACATGCGAGGAACGGAGCCGCCGGCACTCGTGGTCGCCGATATGGCTGGCAAGGAGGTGAAACTCTCCGACCTAAAGGGCAAGGCGGTGATGCTGCATTTCTGGGGAACGTCGTGCGTTCACTGCGTCAAAGAATTGCCGCACCTCAAGGAACTGGAGAAGTCGCTTGCCGGTCGCAAGTTCACCGTGCTGCACATCAGCGCGGATGCGGACGACTTGCACGACGCTCAGAAACTCGTCGATCGCTTTGCCCCCGGATTGCGTGTGTACACCGACGCAACCGGACTCGGATCGGCCCGCTTCGAGGTGCAAACACTGCCGACAGTGTGGTTGATTGCGCCCGATGGGAAAGCCATCGGCCGGGCGCACGGGATGAAGGACTGGACCTCACCCGCCATGCGGAAGTTGATCGAACACGCGTGGTAATTTTAGCGAGCGGGGGTGCGTCAGCCCCCCGAGTCCCTGTAAACACCAACACTCGGGGGGCTGACGCACCCCCGCTCGCCAGAGAACTCAGTCCGCGGCCCAGAATCGCACGATGCAGTAGAACGCCTGGAACGCATCCTTCAGGCCGATCTTCTTCCCTTCCTCGTAGGTTCGCCCCGAATAGCTGATTGGCACCTCGAAGACCCGCCACTTCGGCTGACCCTTGCGCTTGCGGGCAATCTTGGCCGTCACCTCAGGCTCGAAGCCGAACCGGTTGCTCTTGAGCGTCATCCCCTGAATCACTTCGCGACGGAAGACCTTGTAGCACGTTTCCATGTCAGTCAGGTTCAGGTTCGTGAACCAGTTCGACATCATCGTGAGTGCTTTGTTCGCGACCGAGTGCCAGTAGTACAGCACGCGGTGGCTCTCGCCGATGAACCGCGAACCGACCACGACGTCGGCCCGGTTTTCGAGGATTGGCTGAATCAGCTTGGGGTATTCGGCGGGGTCGTATTCCCAGTCGGCGTCCTGCACAATCACCAGATCGCCGGTGCAGTGTTTGAAGCCTTCGCGAAGGGCCGCGCCTTTACCCATGTTCTTCGGCTGGTGGAACACCCGCACGTTGTCGTATTGCTTCTCGATCTGGGCCAGGATGGCCGGGGTGCCATCGGTCGAGAAGTCGTTGATCAGGATCAATTCTTTGGGGATCGGCACGACCTGGACGCGGCGAACGAGTTCGGCCAGCCAGCGTTCCTCGTTGTACACGGGGATGACGACCGACAGCTTGAACCCGGGCGGAATCGGGTAGATGCCGATGGATCGGCATGCCGAAACGCCAAGCAGCTTTTCGAGAATCTCGACCCGGCGTTCCGGATTGGCGGCCAGGAGATTTGCCAGTCGGCCCAACTCGTCGGGTGTTTCGTCCGGCTTGTCGGAAGGCTTATCCACGACTCTCGCCTCCGGTGCGTTCGCAACGATCATCACTCACCGCCTCCTTGGCTGTGCGGGCCGACGCAACTCTAACACATTGCCCCGTTGGCCATGCAACCCCAACCCGCCAATCCCAGGTCCGTCTTGACAGGCTTACCTCACTAACGTAGGGATGGCGAACTTTCGTCAACCCCCGGTCCCGGGACGGAACCCGCGGCCTGTGTTTCCGCAAGGAGGCAGACACTTGAGCAACACCCCCGCGCCCGTTCCACTGTGCGACATCAACGCTCGCTACCAGTTCCTCAAGCCCCAGATCGACGCCGCGATCCTGCGTGTGGTGGCTTCTGGCCAAGCCATTCTCGGGCCAGAGGTTGCGGCGTTCGAGAAAGAAGCGGCGGCGTTCTGCGGTGCCGACCACGCGGTCGGTTGCGGATCGGGTTCGGATGCGCTGGTTCTCGCCTTGCATGCTCTCGATATCGGGCCGGGCGACGAGGTGATCATCCCGCCGTTCACGTTCTTTGCCACTGCGGGAGCCGTGTGCCGCGTCGGAGCCACGCCGGTTTTCGCCGATATCGACCCGCTCACGTTCAACATCGATCCGGAGCAGATCGAAGCGAAGGTGACGCCGCGAACCAAGGCGGTCATCCCGGTTCACCTGTTCGGCCAGTGCTGCGACATGGACGCGATCTGGGAGATCGCCGAAGCGAATCGACTGTTCGTCATCGAGGACGCCGCACAGTCGTTCGGCAGCGACTACAAGGGCCGGAAGTGTGGCACCCTCGGTGCGGTCGCGGCGATGAGCTTTTACCCGACCAAGAACCTCGGGGCGTTCGGCGACGCGGGATTGGTGACGACCAACAACCCCGACATCGACAAGAAACTCCGGGCACTACGGGTCCACGGCTCGGAAGTGAAGTACTACCACAAGTACATCGGCTACAACATGCGGCTTGATGCGGTTCACGCCGCCGCGCTGCGGGTGCAACTGCCGCACGTCGCGAACTGGCTGAACGGCCGCGCCGAGGCCGCCAAGCGTTATGATCGGTTGATCGAGGAATCGAACCTGCACGGGTTCATGCGGCGACCGGTCGTGAAGCCTGACCGGAAGCACACGTTCAATCAGTACGTGGTCCAGGTTCCGGGCACGCACCGCGATTCGCTCGTGAAGTATCTGAAGGACAATTCTGTCGGCGTGGAGGTTTACTACCCGCTGAGCCTGCACGAGCAGGAATGCTTCAAGGATCTGGGGTACTGGACGGGCGATTTCCCGACCAGCGAGGCCGCGGCTGCGACCGTGATGGCGTTGCCGATGTTCCCGGAGATCACGGAAGCCCAGCAGCGCCGCGTGATGGAAGTGTGCACAGCTTATCTGTCGCAGTCGCTGCGGAAGGCGGCTTGACGATATCGGAGTTAAGCAGTTGGGTTTTGCTCGGGCAAGCACCTTTTGCCTGCCCAAGCAAAAAACCAACTGGGCACTGCCGCTTGATTCCGGGCGAGATGCACACCCACGTCCGGAACCATTCCATTCGTCCGGAAGAAAGTTCATCAGAGCAATTTGTTGCCAGGCTTGAACCGCATGAACTGATTCGCCCGCAGACAGTTATGCAACTGAGCTGTGTGCCCGAAACGCGATTCATCTCCGAGTCCACGTCAGAATCATGCGAGACATGAACACTCATCAATTCCCACGACCTGCAACGACCAGTTTCAGCGTGGGGGGTGGCAACGTGGGGTGGTCCCGTCCCGCGAACCCGTGAACGTAATCGTTGCGGCCACTGCCCACGGTGTCGCGAGCAAGAATGAACGTTGCGAACGGTTGCTTTCGCGAGTTCAAGAACTCGGCAAGTTCTGGCGTGCTCACCGACGACACGCCCGCTTTCACACCCTGTCGAACCTGGAACTGCCCAACTTTGCGAGTCTTTGCCGGGTTCACGGCCGCACCGCCCGCAGCGTTCCCCGGTGCCGATTCCCACAGCAGGTTATCTTCTGGCCAGTCATTGAGCTTTTCATCGGTCACGCCATACACCGAGAACGTGCTATCGGGCACTTCTGAAGCGAACCCCATTCCGGTTGGCGTCTGAGCGAACGTGAGGGTTGCGGACTGCACGCGTGTTCCGACGAGCGGCGCGAGGTCGAGGCCGACGTACGCCTTGCGGTGGTAGTCCGGGTTGTTGGCGGTCGAGCACTTCACCAGCAGCAGCACGTCCGAGCTGTGCAGCAGGTTCGGCTTCCCCGCGACGTAGCCGTCCTTCCCCTTCCCACTCGCGGTACTGATCGTGATGAGTCGCTGACCTACGGGAAGCGACACGGCTTCATCCATAGTTCGCGGCCCTTCCGCCTTCGGGTCGAGTGGCGTGGCGGACTCCGGCGTGAATCGCATCCCGCGACCCGTGAGGAGTTGCTCGACCTGGCCCGTCTTCCCGTGCGTGACATCCACTCGCCCTTCGAAGACCTGCACGTCGGACGTCTTGCCGTCGGTCACGCTGACGCCGAACTCGGTCCCCAGATCCTTGAGGGACGCGCTCGGCGTATCGACGAAGAACCCGCGAGCCGTTTCGGGACAGCGTGCGACCAACCGCCCCGAGTGGAGCGTGCAGCGATTCCCGTTTTGTAATTCGAGATCGGCCGGTCCTTCGAGCCGCAGTTCCGCCCCGTTGTCGAACACGAAACGGGCCACGCCCTCGGCGAGCCGCAATCGCCCGGTCCCGAGGCGAGCCCCAGACTCTGTCGGCAGCGTGCCGCTCTCCCACTTGCAGCCGTTCGCGTCCACGAGGCGGGCGAACTCTTGCGGTTGGGCGCGGGTGTACGCCGCAATGCCAACCCCAACGAGGAGGCTCGCAGCAACGATCCAGCCCGTCCATTTCACGAAGCGGCTCGACCGGCTGGCGGGCTTCGGCTGGGAACGTGCTGCATCGGAAGGCGCGTGGCCGTTCGCCAGCATCTGCGGATCGCCCGCGGCCCATTTCAACGAAGCGTGCAGGTTCAGGTACTCGACGACGAACCGGCGCGCGGCGGGGTCGGCCTGAACGAGCACTTCCAACCGTTGCGTTTGTTCGGGGGTGAGTGTGCCTTCGACGGTCGCGGAACACAGCGTGCGAAGTTCTTCGGTCATGCTCGGTTCTCCCGTGCCAGTGTGCGAGTGACGCACTCGTGAAGCGTGTGGCGGACGCGAGAAAGGGCGCGGTAGGTGGCTTCAACCGTTCGCTTGACTCGCCCGGCCACCGCCTCGATGGAACCTTCTTCGGAATAACGCAGCCGGATCAACTCCCGCTGGTCCGCGGGCAACTTGGAAAGGCATGTGGCGAGCGCCTGGGTTTGCTCTTCGAGAGCGTCGCCGGCTTCCTGGGTTTCGTTCGCGATCGCGGTTAGGAAGTCGTCGGAGAACTGGAGCCGGTCGCGTTGTCGCTTTTTCCGCCAGGCCAGAACCTGGTTCAACGCAACCCGGCAGGCCCACGCGGCGAAGTTCGTGCCCAGCTCGAAGGTGCCGAATTCTCGCCACAGTACGAGGTTCGTGTTCTGCAACACTTCCTCGGCGTCGGCGTGGTTGTTGACGAGCGTGTGAACGTAGACGAACAACCGCCGCTGGTTCTGGGCGAGCAGGCGAACGAACTCATCGACGCGGTTGGCGTTGTCGCTCATCGTCGGGACTCCGAAAGATCAGAGCCGGAGCGCCAGGAATTGGACACTGATTCCGCCGCTTGCGGCCTCGCAGGCATGCCTGCGAGGCCGCAAGCGGCGTCGGGATTACTTCGACGGCGTTTCTTCTTCCAGTGCCGGGGGCAGCAAGAAGGAGAGCGCCAGCGCGACCGCGTAAACGGTAGCGCCGATGATCGCGGCCGCCTGGGCCACCCGAATCGGGTTCTTCTCAGGGCCTTCCCCTGGGAAGAACATCGGTGCCAGGATTTCCGTGTTCAGGATCGCCGCCATTGTCCCGAGCATACGACCGCCCACGTTCGTGGCGAAGCCGCTTCCCGTGCCTCGCAGGTGAACCGGGAACACCTTCGGCAAGTATTCGCTCACATAGCTGAACTGTGCCACGGTCATCAGGCCGCAGAAGAAGATCGCGATGGCGAACACGGTGTAGTCGCCCTGATACAGCACGAGATACGCGAGCGGGAACAGGATCACACCCGGCAGCAGGAAGATTCGGATCAGCGTGCGACTTGCGACGTAGAGCAGCAGAATCGCGAACAGGATTCGGCCCGTCAAACCGCCGAGTTCCTGCCAGAGTTGGATGTCGCCTCGCTTGGCGTCCGTGGCGTTCTTGACGGAGTTCTTCGCGCTGGCGAGTTCCCGGTCGGCAGCCTTCCGTTCGTCAGTCCCTTCCTTGGTGCTCTTCACCTTTTCCGTCGCAGCTTTCACCTTCTCGGGAGCTTCCTTCTTCACCTGTTCGATGACCGGCAACCCGGGGACCATTTGCGAAGGCGTGAGCTGGAGCGCACCGAACGCCGCGGCGTAACCGCACGCCGAAAGCAGCGTGGTCACGAACGTGGTGCGGCGAAGTTGGGGCGAGAACAGTTCGCCGAACCGTGGCCGCTTCAGGGTGCCGGCGAGTTTCTTGGCCTTCCACACGCCGCTCTCGGGCACGAACGGCATCAATATCAGGATGAGCGCCCCAGGAACGAGGCCGGTGAGCAGCATGTAGCGCCAGGCGGCGTGCGACGGTAGTGGCAGCCACGGTCCGCTGTCCGGGTGTTGCGCCATGTAGCCGACGATGGCCTGGAAGACCATCGTCACGAAGATGCCGCCGAGGGACGCGCACGCCAGCGTCCAGCCAATGGCGACTTCGCGCTGCTTCTTGTCCGGGAACAGTTCAGCCAGCCACGTCACCGCGGCGATCAACTCGACACACACGCCGATGAAGGTGGTGCAGCGGAACAGCACAAGGTGCCAGAGTTCGGTGCTGTACGCGGCAGCGACCGGCGACAGCGAATACACGAGGATGCTGCCGATCATCACCTTTTTGCGGCCGAGTACGTCGATGAGGAATCCGCCAAGCAGTCCGAAGATCCCGCCCGCGAGCGCCGCGATCCAGAGCATCCGGCCGATCCATTCCCGAACCAGATTGTCGGTCGGTGGCACCTTGAGGAGTTCGGCCAGTGCCTGTGCCCCGATCACCGGGAACATGAGCAGTTCGTAGGTGTCGAAGAGAAAGCCGATGGCGGCGACCAGAAGCACGAGCCACCGAGTGAGTGGCGAAAGGCCGGGAACGGTGGGGGCGGACGACACGGGGCAGGCTCCTGCTTGGCGAGCGTGATGGGCGAGTTTTGGCGAGCGGGGGATCGACCCCCGGTGTGAATCGTTATAAGAGAATCGGGGGATCAGCGTCTCTCGTCGCTGGACTGTTGCTTTCGGACAGCATCGGCGTAACGATGTTAGCGTCCCGGTTCGGATTACCGGCCGGGAAACCCACCCTTACAGCTTGGTATTTCGTGTGTAGTGTTTTGTGTTTCGCATTTCGGAGTCCTGCTCGTTTGGGCTTTCACCAAAAACTAAACACAAAACACGAAACACCGAACACCCCCTGGAGTCCTCTCATGTTGCGAACCCGTCTGTTGCTTGTTGCTGCGATGTTCGCGGCCATGGGCATGAGTGCCCGTGCCGACGATACCGATGACTTCCTCAACCCCGAGAACTGGCAAGGTCGGGCCGACCTGTTCAAAATCGACGCCAAGGCCAAGACCATCGTCGGCGAGACCATGGAAGACCCGAAGTACAACACGTTCTTCTGCACGAAGAAGAACTACGGCGACTTCGAGTTGTCGTTCAAAGTGAAGCTCCACGGCGGCGTCGGCAACAGCGGATTCCAGATTCGCAGTGCGCTCAAGGACGACAAGAAGTTCGTCGTCCAGGGGCCGCAGGTGGACATCGGCAAGGGTTACTGGGGAAGCCTGTACGGCGAGGGCGTCGGCGGCATGATGAAGGCTTCCAGCCCCGAGACGATCAAGAAAGCCGTGAAGGAATCCGAGTTCAACGACTACAAGATCGTTGCGAAGGGAACCAAGATCACCATCACGATCAACGGTGAGACGATGGTGGACGCCGACTTCCCCAAGCTCCCCGGCAAAGACGCGAAGCCAGCCCCGAGCGAAGGGATCATCGCCCTCCAGGTTCACGCCGGCTACCCGAAGATGAAGGTCGAAGTGACCGACATCAAGTTCACCGACCTGAGCAAGAAGTGATGTCGTTCGTTTAGCGGCCGCCCCACCGGGGCGGCCGTTCCACCGAGGACGGATCATGGATCGTCGTGCATTTCTCGCAACGGGTGCCGCGTTCGCCGTGGGCGCTCAGCCGAAGGCCGCCCCCGAGCCGACCAAATTCCTCATCGCGTGCATGACGCTCCCGTACTCGCGGTTCCCGCTCGTGCGAGCGCTCAAGGGTATCCACGCATCCGGGTTCAAGTACGTCGCGTGGGGAACGTCCCACAAGGAAGAAGACGGCAAGGACGTCCCCGTTCTGGCGCGAGATGCCACGCCCGAGAAGGCGAAGGAACTCGCGACACGCTGCAAGGATCTGGGGCTGGAAACGGTGATGATGTTCAGCGGCATCTATCCCGAGGCCAAGGACGGGCTCGAAGTGCTGACACAACGGCTGAAGCAAGCCGGGGCCGCGGGAGTGCCACAGGTGCTCACGTTCGGGCACACCAAGGGCGGCAACCGCAAACTCTGGGTCGAACGTCTCAAGGCACTCGGGCCGATCGCGAAGGACAACAACGTGATGCTCGTCGTGAAGCAGCACGGCGGCGAAACCGGAACCGGCGAGGCGTGTGCGGATATCACGAAGGAAGTCGATCACCCGAATGTGAAGGTGAACTACGACGCCGGCAATGTGCTCGATTACCTGAACAAAGACCCGCTGCCCGACATCAAGATTTGCGCCAGCGAGGTCCACAGCTTCTGCATCAAGGACCACCGCAACTGGCCCCGCAGCGAGGACTGCGGGCCGGGCCTCGGCGAGATCGACCACTACAAACTGCTGCACCCGGTCGCGTTCACGGGCCGAACGTTGCCGCTGGCGTGCGAGAACATCTTCGCCCCGCTGTTGCCACGCCCCGACAAGCCGGAAGCCGTGGACGTGCTGGCGAAACGCGCTCGCGAGTTCCTCGAAGTCGTCATCGCGGGATTACAGTTGCCCCCGCCGCCGCCAGGGAAGTAAGGCATTCACCGCTCATGGTTGGCTCTAGTGAGCCAGCCGGCCAGGAGGTAGCCGCCGGCTGTCAGCGGCACAATCCACGGGTTCGCGGTCGAAAATGCCTGGCTGATTGTCGTGAGTGCCAGCACGTTCAGCACCACATACACACTGCCAGCAACAACCCACACCCACCGCCGGCCGTCGGCCATCAGCCACGAGGCGGCCTGGATCACAGGAATCAGCAGCAGCACCAGATCGAACGCCCACGCTCCGTAGGGTGCTGCCAGAAGCGACACCAGCACCAGTCGCGGCAACTCGGTCGGCCAGTCCCAGTCACGCCGTCGAATCCACCAGTAAACCGCCACCACCGGAATCGCAACCGCGAGCGGGATGAACATGGCCGCGAACGGCTGGTTCGGCGTCACCCGCCGGATTTCGTAGCCGAGAGTCGGGTGTTCCCAGTCGTGCAAGGTTGAATGCGATCGCGCCTGCCCGGCTCCGGTCGCCTCGCGATACTGCGACCACACGTCCGGGTTCCACGCGAGCGGAACGAACCCGAAGACCACCAGCACGCAGCCGCCCGCCAGCACGGACTTCCACGCGGCGTTCCCCCGGAGCGAAAGCAGAACCAGCACCAACGCGAACGGCACCAGCAGGTGCGGCTTGATCGCCGTCAGCGCCGCGAGGCACCCGGCGAGCGCGAAGCGATCCATTTTTGCGGCCCACAGGAAGCCGACCAGCCCGAACAGCATGAGCCCCGAGATTTGCCCCAGCAGCAGCAGGAACGTCGTCGGCGCGAACACGCACGCGACCACAACCGCCACGCCGACCGCCCGCCAGCTACCCGCATACTGTCGCCACAGTAACGCAGTCGAAGCCAGCACCGCGGCCATGTTCAACGCGAACCAGACCAGTTGCCCGAGCCGCCAGGGAATCGTGCCGATTGCCATCGTCAGCGGGAGCGTCCACGGCGGGTTCCACATCATCAGCGCCGCGCCGGAGTCATTTCCCATCTGCCTTTGATGGGAGTACAGGACTTCGCCGTCGTAGGGGTTCTGGCCTGCGAGCGTGGCACGCCCGGCGGACCAGTATTCCATGTAGTCCACGGGTCGAAGCAGGTTCGTGTCGTCGTGCAGTTGGCGTACTTGCTCACCGGTGGCAACAACCACGATGGCGAGCACGCCGGACATGACCGCGGTGCGGAGGTTCATACGGGAACATAGTACATCGCCAGTTCCGGGAATGACACCGAGTGGGTGCCCCTGATTTTATTGGCGAGCCACCCCGGTTACGGGGTGGGTGCATTGCGAATACGCTCGGAACCCGCCCCGTGACCGGGGCGGCTCGCCAAGATCGCCAAAAAATGCAGGCACACCCACACCGAGTCGCGCGAACCCGCCCAACGAACCTGCTGTCCAATTTACCACTCGTCCGATGCTGTGATTGGGTCAGGTTGGCCCGTCCGTCGGACGTACCTGAGGGATTTCTCGATGAAGCGCATCGCAATGGCTACTGTTCTCCTGGCGGCATCCGCGGCTGGAGTGGGTTACGCAGCGTACCCCGATGAATCGACGCTGTACCTCGGGGTCGCGGCCAAGGCCGGCCTTCGGGTGTGGGACAACGTCGAGGCCAACCCGGTCCCGGTGTTCCTCGCTCTGGGCACGTTCCTGTTGACGGTCCTCTACCACAAGGCACGCGGCAAGTCGCTGCGGGAATCGGTAGAAGTCGCCGCAACACGTGTCACCGTCGTTTCCTCGCCTGCTCGCGACCCGAGTGAAGAGGAAAACCCTGTCGTTCGACGGGCGAAGGCTCGCACCACGCGAACCCAACTCACGAGCGACCTGATTGGGCTTCAGAACCGCTACCGCAAGCTGCCTGAGGAAATTCAGCGGCTGGAGAAGGAAGTCTGCTACACCGAGCAGGCTCTCGACGAGGCCGAGGCGAAGTTGACCGACAAGCAACGTGCCCACGAAGTGGCCGTGACCAAGCTCGAAGCGGTTCGACGTGAGAAGGCGGAGAGCGACGCGGAAATGGCTGCGATTGAGTTCGAACTGAAGAAGCTCGCCGACGTGGCGTAAGCACTCTTTTGCCCGCAGGGAAGCGGTGGTCGGCTCAACTCAGCTTCATGCAATTCGCAGCCCAGCCCAACTGCCTCGATTCGACACGACCGGTGAGAACCGCGAACGGTTCCGCATGCTCACGCACGCGGACCAAACTTTGTTTTTCGGGTCACAAACTCTCGCACTTGGCCAATTCCGATGCCTGACTCCGATCCACTTTTGGCGAGCCGCCCGTGTTAACGGGCGGGTTCGGCCAACCACCCGCCCGTTAACACGGGCGGCTCGCCAAAACGCGTCATTCCCAACCGCCTGAAGTATCGCAACGAAGCAACCCGCCCCAGTTCCGGGGCGGGTCGTGTTGAGCAACGGGTTGCTCGGTTATGGGTCAGGCTCCGCACGTGCTGCACGCTGCGGCGTCGGACTTCCAGCCGTTCGCCGTTTCCACCGAGTTCTTCTTCAGGTGAACGTGCGTGTCCACGTGATCGACCCACGCGGCGGGAATGAAGTGGTGCTGACCGTCCGGGCTATCTTTCTTGGTCAGCTTGATCGTCTCGCCTTCGACGTGATCGACCACACCAACCTTCGTGCCGCAAGATGCGATCACGTCCATTCGTTCCTGGACGTTGCAGCCCGTGACGCCGCAACCTTCCTTCTTCATCCCGGTCTTCTCCGCGACCCAGTCCTTGGCCTGAACCGCGCCTTCAACAATCTTGTTGCCAGCTTGCTTTGCGGCATCAGCCACCGCGTTCCCGGCGTTGACAGCCTTGTCCTTGATGGAATCGGCCATGAGTGTTCTCCTGTTGAACGGGCGATTGACGAGCATATTGCCGGTATTTATCGGTCCGGCGACCGGTGTCGGAGAACTGGGTACGCAATCCTCGTGCCAGAGAAGCGGGAGCGGATCCAGGGCCGTTCCGTCTTTCACATTTGGTGCATTGTGCTGTTGAGCCACCCCTTGCTTGCGCTTTTGGAGTTGCGATTTTCAGCCTGAAAGGCTGTGACAAAATAGCCCAGGGCAACGCCCTGGGACCGCAATCCAACTCTTGTGTTCCAGCCTGAAGGGCTGGGACAAGGCGCGATGTCGCAGCCCTTCAGGCTGCACGCTGACTGGGACGCCGAACCCAGGGCGGCGACAGCTTCGCTGTCTTGCCCTGGGCTAGGTTGTCGCAGCCTTTCAGGCTGAAAACTCAAAAACCAGGGCCAATAGCGCCAGCGAGGGGCTACCTGAACAGCCCAAGATGAATCACGGAACGGCCCTGGGAGCGGATCTGTCAGAAATCGCCATCGGGAACGCCACCACTGGCCCGCGTGGTGAGTTCTTGCAGCAGCGGGAGTTGGCCCACATCCGTGAGCCTGAGAAAGCGAATCGAGCCGTCGCCGAACGCGACGTTGCACCCGCCGCCGTGCCGTGAGCCCATCGCGGGGATCCGGTCGTAGCATTCCGCTCCGCCAATCCCGCAGCCCGAGAAGTTGATCGGCTTGTTGCTGCTCAGCGAGTGATCTTCCATCGAGTTGAAGTTGCACCACGACCAGCCGCCGACCTTGAGCAGAGCAATCTGTGCGGACACGTTCGCGTCCTTGTAGCTTCGCTCCGCAAAGAAGATGGTGGTACTCAGGCCATCCGTGACATCGCGAATCGCCGTTCTGCTATTCGGGTAGAACACGCCGTCGAATGGATAGGTGATGAGGCTATCGTCGTTCATCTGCGTGCCCTGAATGGCACCGTAATTCGTGAACGCGAAGGTGTAGAAACTGTAGGTGAACGTCGGCGGGTTTGGCAGCACATCGGATGGGCACAGGAGCATCGGCAACACTTGCGATCCCGGTGAAAGCGCGGGGTCGGTGGCGGTGATGGTCTTGGTGTAGACGTACTGCGCCCCGAGTGGCGTTCCGCCGAGAGTGAAGTTGTTGGAGAGGCTCGCCATGCTCTCGTACAGGTTCGATTGCTCCAGGTACGGGAGCAGTGCGGTCCAGATGCTGTAGTATTTTCCGGCGTCGGGTGCGGAGTTAGGAGACTTCCCAATCGTGACGAGTTTGTTCGTCGCGAGGATTTGCCCACTACCCGGACCAACCACGACGTTGAACGCGGACGGGAACCGCTGGAGGTTGCTCTCGTAACTGTGCGTAGCGAGCGAGATTTGTTTCAGGTTGTTCGAGCACTTCATGCGGCCTGCCGCCTCACGCACTTTCTGCACCGCGGGCAACAGCAACCCGATTAAGAGCGCAATGATGGCGATGACGACCAACAGTTCGATGAGCGTGAACGCTCGCGGTTGGGCACATGTTGGACGCATGGCCGGGCCCCTGGAATCCGTGGGGAAATGGACACCGGAGGAAACGCAATCACCCCGGAAGCATTAGATGCTAACCGGGGCGAACGTGTTGTGGAAGACTCTGACGTGCGTTTTTGACAAATCAAACAGTTAACGCGAATTACTCCGGATCATTCACTGCTCCATCGGCACGGGCCGCGAGTTTCAACAGGGTCCCCAAAGTAATGGTATCCCTCAACGCTCGCACAGACCCGTCGCCAAGTACAACGTTGCAAACTCCGGGATGGAAGGCGTACAACTCGCTCTGGTTGTAGGCATTGATCGCCACACTGGTAGGAACCTGAGTTCCACTGGTCACCTTCCCGACTGGGGCAACGCCAGGCGTGATTGGTCCTTGAGTTCCGGTGCAAGTAATGTTGGTGTTCGAAGCCCATGCACCTGAAATTCCACCGATGGATGCCGAGTACTGCTTTCCCCCGGACCAACCTTCTGAACGCGCTCCTGACTCTCCGACCATCAGGGTGTTACTGAGTCCATCGGTGATTTGGTTGATCTTGGTTCGGCGATTATGTGTCAGTACTCCTCGGACAGCGTCGTCACCGGGATATGCGGAAAGTGCTGCGCCCGGTGAAGCACTTGTCCATGCCCCGGACACCTGACTTGCTCGTGACGTCGGGAAGTAATCGCCAAGTGCCGGAGCAACCGACCAACTGCTCGGAATCGTGGCAAGTATGTGAGTGTTAGGTACAGAGGGGCACTCATATACCGGAATACGAGTTGTACAAACCGGCTGATTCGCAGGATCATTCCAGTTCAGGCGGTAATTGTATCCACCAGCTGCCAGTGAAAGTACGTTGGCTTGTTCAATGTAGGGGAGCATAATCGACAGAAAGCCGTGGTTCGCGAAGTCTGTTCCTGTGGTTGGGGCTACGGCCGGGTTCTTCTGGTAGTCTTTCATCCCCGCATAGTCAGCGACCCCAGGGTTATTCACCATCCCAGGAGGGAGGGAAGTGTAAGTACCCTCGTAGTTATGAACGGCAAGCCCGATCTGCTTGAGATTATTGGTGCATTTGATTCGTGCGGCGGCTTCCCGCACCTTTTGCACGGCGGGTAGCAAGAGGCCAATCAGAACTGCAATGATGGCGATGACGACGAGCAATTCAATCAACGTAAACCCACGACGTGGCAAACGCATAACGAACCCTCTGGATGAAAACGTATGATGCAGCATCGGGCGCGAGAGAGGCCCAGACACAACGTTTCCCCGTCGGGGGCCGATTGGGCAGTTGCCAATCGACGGAACAACACTGTCGAGATCATCACTTCGCGTCGAGAAGATGCGTCAGTGATTCATCGACATCCCGAATCAGTTTCCAATCGGTCTTGTAGTCCACAGGGGCGAACTTCACCTGGCCGCGCTTCACGTAGGATTGGCCCACGGAGCTCCCGGCGAAGGAAAAGTCGGTGAACACCTGCTTCACCTTGGCCAGCAGGTCGGGCGGTAGGTTGTGGGGCACGCCGAAGCACAGCGGCGGGAACGAATCCGACTTGTAGATGCTGCGGAACTGTTCCGGCTTCACATCCCCCGCGGCCACCGTGCGGCCCAGCAGGTCGTTCGCCACGCACACCGCATCGTAACGCCCCGCAGCGACGTCCTTGATCGCTCGCACGTGGTCGCCGACGAAGGTGTACTTGTAGTCCCGGCCCGGGAGCATCGTGTACTTGTCCTTCAAGATCACCAGTGGAGCCTTGCCACCCGAGTTCGAGGAGAGCGCGACGAAACCCACCGTCTTCCCTCGCAGGTCTTCGGGCTTCTGGATGGGGCTGTTGGCAGGAACGAGAATCTCCATCTGGTAAGCGAACTTGCCGTCCTTGTCCGCGGGGCAGAAGAGCGGCACGAACCCGGCGGTGTTCACGGCGGTCGAGACCTGCCCGGTGTTGATCGCGGTGATGTGCAACCGGCCCTCGGCGACTGCCCGTGTTTGCTCCTGCACGGAACCGATTTCAGTCTGGTACTTCACCTTCTTGCCCGTGCCCTTCTCGAGGGCGAGCATGAAATCCTTCCACACTTCCTGGGCTTTCTCGGGGTCGTCGCCACCGACGAGCGAGAACGAAATTTCGTCCACCTTCAGGAGCTTCGCGGGGTCCGTGGGGGTGTCCGCAAGCATGTCGTGGTTTTGGTCCGCGTAGGCATCCCCAAGTTTCTGCGTGTTCGCGAGGTTGGTGATGTACGCCTTGAGCGCCTGGAGTTCATCTGGCGGGGTGGGCATCGACGTCGCGGCAACGTAGGCGTACCATCCACCACAGACAGCAACGAGGAGCACAACAAAGCCGATTGTGTACTTCCAGCTGGAACGAGCAGGTGCGTGGGTCGGCACCGCTGGAGTTGGTTCGGTTGGCGGTTGCGGTTCGCTCGCTTCGCTCATAATGGGCACGCTTGCAGGTAATCGAGGGTCGCCGCGACAGTATTCATGGTAGCTCCATCTCCCGACCCGTCAAAAGAAGAAGCGATGAAGAGTCTGCAACGGCGTTCCCCTATGAATGGAGCACGGCCGGGGTTGGCCCCGGCCGCGTCCGTCGTGTTGGAATAGGGTTCCGTCACTTCTTCTCGTCAGGTTTCTTCTCGTCGGCGGGGCGAAGTTTCTTGTCGTAGGTTTCTGCCTCTTCAAGGCTGATGAGCGAGTCCTTGTCGCCGTCGATCGCCTCGAACTCGGCCTTCGTCCCCAGGAACTCGGAGCGGGACACGTCGCCGTCGCCGTTGCGGTCCATTTTGCGGAACCACATCGGTCCCTTCTGAGGCACCACAACCTGATTGGGGTTTACCCCAGGGTTGTTGAACTGCTGCTGCGTGACGAGATACCGTTCCGCAGCGCGAGTGAGCCGCAGCGAAACGCTCGGCATGATTGCCGCCTTCGTCACCTCATCACCGTTCGGTTCCAGCGCGAGGAGTCGCTCCCAGGCTGTTCGCAGTTCCCGCACGCTGAGCCGGCCGTCGCGGTTCTCGTCGAGCAACTGGAACAGTGTCGGCGTTTGCACCGCGGGGGTCACGGCCATCGACACGTTGCGGAAGGAATCCTGCAGGTCGAAGTATGCGTCGAACTCGACCTTGGTCAGCTTCCCGTCGCCGTTCACGTCCATTCCCTCGAACAGCGTTCGCAGGAACTGGAACTGCACGGCGTTCGGCCCGGTGAGGTCTTTCTCAAGCACGTGATCCTTGCCTTTCGCGGCCTGCTGGAACATGTAGGCATACTGCGTTTTCATCGCCCCCGGTTGGTAGCCGATGTTCCCGCTCATGGCCCAGAACTCGATCGGCTGGCGACCCGTGCGAATGATGAGGCGGCCTGCATCGACCTGCTTGATGACGAACCCGCGAGCGTTCGCGTCTTCACGGTTCGTGACGAGCTTGGCGAAGCAGTCCGCGGCCTTCGGGGCGTGCGAAATCACGACTTCGAGATCGGCCGGACCCGTGCGCCAGGCTTCGAGCTCTTCCCCATCGAGGCGACCGTTGGCGTCCGCGTCGAGCCGCACGAACGTCGCTTCGTCGAACCCGACTTCTTCGCGGGTCAGTTCGAAGTCGCCGTCCTTGTCGTACTTCTTGATGACCTGCTGCGTGAGCGTTCCGGGAACGCGCTTCGGGTCGAATGTCATGACGACCTGTGCAGCCTGTACCGGTTGCTGTGGGCCGAAGCCACCGCCGACGGGTCGAACCTGTCTCCCGAACCCCTGGTTGAAGATGTTCGGCACCAGTTCCGCCTGGCTGAGGCACTCGTCCTCATCGGCGTCCTTGGTGACGAGCAGTTTCTCGGCGGCCTTCACTTCGTCCCTGGTCAACTTGCCGTCGCCGTTCGCGTCGAGCATTTTGAACAGGGCTTCCGTGACGGCCGCGCCGGTGGCGTTCTCGGCCACGGCAGGTTGCGGGCGAACCAGATTCGCGGACGAGACGAGGTAATACGCGAGGTACTCATCGAAAGACACGCGGCCGTTGCGGTCGGAGTCGAGGCGTTCGAGCGTCGGGCGGTCCTGCGGCGTGGCCTGGTAGAACCCGTTCTGCAGCAGCACGTTGACGCCCATATCCGAGAAGATGCTCTGCGTTTCCTTCTCGTTCAGGAATCCGTCCTTGTCGCGATCGAAGTATTCGTAGGCGTTTCGCAGCCGCGATTGCCACATCTCGGCGATGGACTTTCCTTCGCACTGCGTGTTGAGCAGGATGCGGACCGGGCGGTTCGGCGCGAAGACGACGACTTCCTGAGTGTCGGTAACCGACCACGGCAACGGCCTGCGAACGACCGTGCGTGGGGTAGGTGCGGGCTCCCAGGAGCGCGGCGCCGGGGCAACCTCGGGGGCTGCAACCACGGCGCTGGCGAGCAGAAGGATGGCCCCCAACGCCCACCCATTGCTATGGGTGGGCTTCATCAGGCGAATGAGCGTGTTCACGCTACCACCTCCGTGATCGGATTGCAGGGCTTGTCCACGATGCGGATCGGCCGGCCGACGTTCGAGGGGTTCGTCTTCTCGTAGTCGATGCCGAGTGCCATGCAGAGCGTTGCTAGCATGTCGAGTGTGGTTGTCGGGCGTTCTTCGACCGTGGTGCCGTCCGCACTTGTCTTGCCGATCGCCTGCCCGCCCTTGATGCCGCCGCCGGCCAGCACGGTGCTCCAGGCGTTCGGGTAGTGGTCACGCCCCTTGCCCTGGTTGATCTTCGGCGTGCGCCCGAATTCCCCCATCCACACGATGGTGGTGGTTTCGAGCAAGCCGCGATCCTTGAGGTCGTCCATCAGCGAAGACCACGCCGCGTCAAGCGTCGTGGACAGGTTCTTCACCTGATCGAAGTTCTGGCCGTGCGTGTCCCAGTTGCCGAGGCTCACTTCCACGAACGGCACGTTCTTCTCGACCAACCGGCGAGCGAGGAGACAGCCCTGGCCGAACAGGTTCCGTCCGTACTTGTCGCGAAGTGAATCCTTCTCCGTGCTCAGATCGAAGATCTTCGAGCCGTCGGATTGCATGAGGCGAATCGCACGGTCGTAAGCGGCGGCGTGGCTCTTGGCCATCTGTCCCGGGCGGCCTGAGGCGAAGTCTTCCTGCATCTCGCGGAGGAGGTCGAGGCGGACGGCAGCGCTGGCGTCGTCGATGCTCTTGGGCTTCGCAAGGTCGGCGACCTTCAGGGCGTCGTCGATCATGTTGGCCTGTGCGTTGTTGTTGAACGCCTGGTTCTCGCCGACGATCAGCGGGGCGTGAACCGGCCCGAGGAAGCCAGGGCCGAACGCTTCCTGGGCGAAGAAGCGTTGCGGCGCGATGCTCAGGAAGTTCGGTAGTTCGGCTTTCGGGTCGCCGAGTTCCTTCGAGACGAGTGCCCCGATGCTGGGGTACTGGATGCCGGCCGCGCCGGGGAGTTGCCCCGTTCGCATGAGGTACGTGCCGCGAGCGTGGTCGCCTTCCTTGGTGGTCATGCCACGCAGGATGGCGAGTTGTTCGCCGTGCATGGCGATCTTCGGCAAGTGCTCGCTAATCTTCAGGCCGGGTGCCGTGGTGTTCACTTCCTTGTATGGCCCGCCGTTCTCGTGGCCGGGCTTGAGATCCCACATGTCGATGGTGCTGGGGCCGCCGTTCATCCACAGCAGAATGCAGGACCGCTTCGGCTTCTTCTTGGACGCCTCGGCCGCCATCGCGAGCTTACCGAGTATGCCCGACATGGACATTGTCGTGCTGACAGCTCCCGCCCGAAGCAGATGGCGTCGGCTCATGAGCGAATCGAACATGGGGAAACTCCGTGCGTGTGGTTGATGTGGAATTTTGGTTTCCGTTTAGCCGCGACGCGGAGTCTTCGGAGCGGAGCGCTCCCTTCGGTCGCGGCTAAACGTGTCGCGTCAGTGGTTGAACAGGAACTCGGGGCTGTTCAGCAGCACCCAGAACACGTCGGCCAGCGCTTTCTTCTTGTCGTTGGTCGCGCCACCGCGATCGACGTAGCTCGTGAACTTCTCCAGTTCCTCGGGGCTCGGGTTGCGTGCGAACGTGGTCACGAACAGGGCCGTGATTCGCTGCTTCGTGTCCCATCCCGGCACATCCACGATCGCGCCGAGAACCTCGCCCTTCTCGATGCTCGTGACGTCCGTGATGAACTGGCCGTTCATCAGCATCAGGGCCTGGAGGATCGTCGTGTTCGCTTCCGTCGCCTTCTCGTTCGAGGCGAAGCGGTTCAGGAACGCACTTCGCGGGTTGTTCGGCTGCTGGTTGAAGTTGAACTGGTTCTGCCGCATGAAGCCGGGCTCGCGGTGGCCGGTCGCGGCGACCATCGAGTCGAACAGCTGGGCGGGGGTCAACCCCTTCAGGCTCATCTTGGCGAAACGCTTCGGGTCGGACTGGCTCGGGTGCGTCATCTTGCTCGACAGTTGATACGCCTGCGACCGGGTGATCCCTCGCATCAGGGCGCGATTGTCGAACTTGGCATCGACGAACGCCTTGCCGAGATCTTCGAGCAGTTGCGGGTGGCTCGGCGGGTTGTTGTCGCCCGGCTCGTCAACGGGGTCTTGAATCCCGAAGCCGAAGAAGTGTGCCCACATCCGGTTCACCGCGTTCTGGGCGAAGTACGGGTTTGCTGGGTTGGTGAGCCATGCCGCGAGTTCCTGGCGAGGTGAGCGGTCGGCGCTCCACTCCGGGCTGCTGCCGTCGAAGAACCGGGCGACGACTCGCTTCTCGGTGTTCGTGATCGTGATGCGGTTCTTGTCGGCCTGTGGTTCCAGCGGCCCGACAAAGCTGGGGCGGTTCGCGGGGAGCGGGCTCATCTCTGCGAAGAACGCGGCGAACTCCCAGAACTGCTCGCGGGTGTACCGGGCGAACGGGTGATCGTGGCACTGGGCACACTCCAGCCGCACACCAACGAAGAGCCGGCTCACGGAGCTACCGAGGTTCTCGGCACGGGCTTCGTTGGCCTGATAGAAGCCGACGAGCGTGTTATTGTCCGGGTCGTTCCCCATCGGTTGCACGAAGCGGTTCATCGCGTTCTGGGCGTTCACCGTGAACGGAACCGTCAGGATGCGGCGAACGACTTCGTCGGCGGGGGTGTTGTCGCGGTAACGCATCCGGAGCCAGTTTTCGAACTGGAACCCGGCGTTGGCAAGCTGGAAGTTCGTGGTCGTTTGGGGCAGCCATGCGGCCCGTGTGACCGCGGCGAAGTGCCCGGCGTGGCCCGGCAGCGTCAGCAGTTTCTCGACGAGTGCCGCACGTTTGCGGGGGTTCGTGTCGTCGATGAAGTCGCGGGTTTCGGGAGCCTTGGGGACGCGGCCAATCAGGTCGAGGTACACGCGGCGAACGAACTCGGCGTCGTCGGTCTGGGCGGCGGGTTTGACTCCGCGAGCGGCCCAGTCGGCACTCAGGTGCTTGTCGATGATGGCGGCGATCGCATCGGCCGGATCGACCTTCGGCGTCGCGTCGGCTGCAAAAACTGTGGCGGGAATTGTAACAACCGCCAGAGCGGCTGCGAGCCGGAGACTTGCGAGCATGGGGTAACCCCTCCTGGCCGGCTGTGAATCTCTTGATCTGCACAAATAGACGCACCGTCGGACCGTTCCTAACGCAACGTTCATAAACAAATACGCGCTTCGTGATGACCGCTTGCGGCATCGCAGGCCGGTGAACATCCGACGCCAGCCGCTTGCGGGCGTTTCACCGGTTCGGTACGGTGAACGGACTTCCCTTGAGGTCTCCCGATGCTGTTGCTGGTCTGCTGTTCGGCGATTCTTGGTTTTCACCCCGAAGGGGTGGGACAACATAGCCCAGGGCGAAGCGCTGGGAACAAAGCCCCACTGCAACGCACCCTGAAGGGGTGCGACACGTTCAACGTCCCCACAGCCGTTGTCGCACCCCTTCAGGGTGCGGCGGTCTCTGGGCGCCGAACCCAGGGCGTTGCCCTGGGCTATGTTGTCCCACCCCTTCGGGGTGAAAACGGATGCGCGGTCGTTGCCCAGCCGAAAGCCGATTACCCCGCGCTCAAGCAACGACTCCTGCGCGGCAACCACGCCGAGGCCCGCACCGGCTACGAAACACTCCTCAAAGAAGCGAAACCCGCCGTCGCGGCGTTCGTTGGTCTGGCCGCGGTTCAGCGGGCCGAGGGCGACTACGCCAAGGCCGCCGACACGCTCGACGCCGGACTGAAAGTTCATCTCGGCGATTCAACGCTGCTTGCGAACCGGGCGGATCTCGCCTTTTTCCAGGGAAAATGGGACGACGCTTCAGCCGATGCCGAGGCCGCCATCAAGAAGGACGACAAGAACTTCCTCGCACGTTGGGTGCGAGCACGGCTGCTCCGCGACAAGGGCGACGTCGCTGCCGCCGACAAGGAAGTGCGCTGGTTCGTGAAGGCGTACTCCGACGCGAGCAACGACGAGAAGGACATCACCGACGCGGCGTTGCTGTTCATCGTCGCGCAAGCCGGGGCCGAGAACGCCCGCTGGAACAACAAGCCGCAGCAGTTCAAGTTCATCCTCGATGAGGTCTGTGGCGATGCGATCAAGCACGACCCGGACTTCTGGCCGATCGAGGTTCTCGCCGGGCGAATCCTGCTCGAAAAGCACAACCGGGCCGACGCGGCCGACGCCTTCGACAAGGCTCTGAAGATTAACCCCGCCGCGGTCGAGGCGCTCGTCGGTAAGGGAATGCTCGCCCGTGAGGAACTCGACGCGGTGGCGGCTGGGAAGTTCGCGGACCTCGCGCTGAAGGTGAACCCGAAGCACCCCGATGCTCTGCGGCTGAAAGCGGACACGCAACTGGCCGAAGGGGATGCCGCCGCAGCCGAGCGATTGCTGCTGGCGGCGAAGCTCGTCAACCCGCGCGACGAATCCACGCTCGCTCGTCTCGCCGCGATTCATCACCTCGCACGGAAGGGGGCTGCGGTTGCCGAGATCGAGAAGGAGGTCGCCGCGTTCTGCACGAAGCCTGGCGTCTTCTACACGGAACTCGCCGAGGTGCTGATGGCCCGCAAGCAATACGCCCGTGCCGAGGAGTGCTTCAAGAAGGCGTCGGAGCTGCGGCCCGATCTGGCGGCTCCGCGAGCGGGGCTCGGGTTGCTGTTCATGCAACTGGGCCGCGAACCCGAGGCGAAGGTGCAACTCGATGCCGCGTTCAAGGCTGACCCGTTCCACGTTCGCGTGTCGAATGCGCTGAAGGTTCTCACCCACCTGGGCGGGTACGAGACGTTCGAGACGCCGCACTTCGTGATCAAGTACGACGCCAAACTGGATGCGATCTTCGCCGCGTGGCTGGGTGAGTATCTGGAGTTGTGGCACGCCGAGTTCACGAAGAGTTACGGCTCCTCGCCGCCCGGCAAGTTGCTCGTGGAAGTGTTCGCGACTCGCGAGATGTTCAGCGGCCGCGTGCTGTCGTTGCCGGGGCTTCCGGGCGCGGCACAGGGAGCGAGCACGGGACCGCTCATCGCGATTCCTTCGCCCAAGGTGGATGGAGCGAACCGGCCGTACAACTGGGTCAGCGTGGCCCGCCACGAACTCACGCACGCCTTCAACCTGACGCAAACGGGCTTCCTCGTGCCGATCTGGCTCACGGAAGGGCTGGCCGTGCGGGCCGAGCGTTCCCGCCGATTCGACACCACGCTCCCCCTGCTCCGCGACCGCATCGCCGCCGGCACCGCGTTCGACCTCGACACCATCGGCCGCGGCTACCACAACTTCGGAAGCCCGAACGATGTGATGCTCGCGTACCACCAGGGATCGCTGTACGTCGAGTTCATCGAGAAGAGTTACGGCCCGGAAGCGATCGCCAAGTTGCTCGAAGCGTACAAGCTGGGTCTGGGCACAGGCGACGCGATTCGCCGGGCGTGCGGCGTTGAGAAGGAAGCGTTCGAGAAAGGTTATCGCGCGTTCCTGCGAGATCAGGTGAAGGGGCTGCCGCGTGCCGAGAAGCCGATTCCGTTCGCGGAACTGGAAACGCTGCACAAGAAGACCCCCGACGATCCCGACATCGCGGCACGGCTCGCATCGGAATACGCTCGACGTGGGAAGGCTGCGGACGCACGCAAGTTGGTCGATGCCTCGCTGGAGAAAGAGAAAGGCCACCCCAACGCATCGCTGGTGAAAGCCCGGTTGCTTCAAAAGGACAAGGACGCGAAGACAGGCATCATGGTGCTGGAACTGGCCACCAAGGAGAACCCCGAGGATATGCGACTGTGGGCGGCACTGGGCAAGCTCTACCTCGAATCAGACAGTCCTGAGAAGGCGGCAGAGGCGTTCGAGAAATTGCGTTCGCTCGCGCCGGCCGACACCGATGTGCTGGAGATTCTGGCGAAACTCTACACGGGAAAGAGCGTGCCCGAGAAACTGGTTCCCGTGCTCACCGAACTCGCGGCACGCTCGCCAGACAACCTCGCGGTGCGGCTTCAGTTGGCGAAACTTCACCAGAGTGCGGGAACGCAGCCCCAGGTCGAGCACTGGGCACGCGAGGCTTTGTTCGTGGATGTGAGCAACGCCGAGGCCCGCGAACTGCTGCTCTCAGCGCTGCGGGCTCAGAAGAAGGACGCCGAGGCGGAGAAAATCGAGAAGCGGTACAAACCTTAAACGGAGCAGCGACGCGAGGAGGATTCTCCCACGCGTCGCGTCACTACTACGCTTTTTCACACCCGGCGGTCGCGGGCACGGTCGAAGCCTGCCCAAACGGCGTCACGCACCGTTTCCCATGGTGGCCGACCCTTTTCCGACGACCACTCCGACCGAAGTTCCGGCTCGGACTCGACGAACGACAGGCCTGCGCATCGCCCGTCGGCTTTTATTCCGAATCGAAATGCTGCAGCCAGCCCTCTACTATCGGCCGGGTCGCCCTCTCCCGAGAGGTAGTCGTGGGTCCAGCCGTCCACGACCTCGGCACTGGCCAGATCGCCGATGCCTTTGCCGTCCTTAGGGCTATCGAGCCCCTGCGCAGCTTGCATCATAGGAAGTTGGTCGTCACCAGAAACGGGCGTAATCTCATTGCTTGTGTTCATACCGCACCTGTTATTGTGAGCAGTCACTAACAGTGCAACAGACGTGCCGCGGCATCTGAATTGCTAATTCGGGATGTTCCAGACCTGGAGACGTGTATGAAGACGATCGAACTCCCACACCGCGGATTACAACTTGCTTACGATGATGTGGGAAGCGGTCTTCCCGTTGTGTTGCTGCACGCCTTCCCGTTTGACCGCGAAATGTGGTCGCCTCAGCATGGGCCACTGTCGGTTGAGGGTTATCGCGTCATCGTTCCCGACATGCCAGGTTTCGGCCAGTCCACGCAGGGTAGCGAAGCGCTCACCGTCGAAGGGATGGCTGATGTGCTGGCGGATTTCCTGAAAGCGCTGAACATCGATCGACCGGTGGTCGGTGGGCTTTCGATGGGTGGGTATGTTGCGATGGCGTTCGCCCGCAAGTACCCGAAGCAGGTCGCTGCCCTGATTCTGGCCGACACCCGACCGGCACCCGACGACGCCGTTACTCGTGAGGGCCGCGACAAAGCGATCGCAGCCGTAAAGGCGAACGGGCCGGTCGCGTTTGCCGAGTCGATGCTGCCAAAGTTACTCAGCGAACACACGCTAACGAAGCAACCGCGAGTGGTTGAGTTCGCCCGCACGATCGCGACCCGCCAGACGGAATCGGCTGTGGTAGCCGCGCTTCTGGCCCTCCGCAATCGCCCGGACGCCGTGCCTGGGCTGGCTCAGATCACGGTGCCGACGCTGGTGATGGTCGGGGAATTCGACGCGGTCACCCCGCCACTGTCGGCCGCCCGACTCGCGGCCAATGTCCGGGGGAGCGAACTCATGCACATTCCCGAAGCCGGGCACCTGAGCAACATCGAGAACCCCGATGCATTCAACACTGCGGTCGTCAAGTTCTTGAAGAAGGTGATGTGAGCCGAATCCTGGCACCGGATGTGCATTACCTCGGGTGGTAACGGGACCGATCCCAAAATCTAACCCGAGGCGGATATGCCCATTCTCAGTGAACCTTCATTCGGACCGCGAACCGCGTTGGCTTATGTGACTGGTGGTGCGTTGATCGATGTCTGGACACTCGTTTGGTACTTCACCCGCGAGGCTCCCCTGTCCCCGACCGGTCAGTTCTGGGTGATTGGGCTGGTGCTCACCGGGCTGACATTCGTGATCCTGGGACTGTTCCTCGGGCCTTTGGGACGTTCGGCCCGGCAAGCTGAACTCCCGCCAGCAGAGGCGATCCAGGCCGAAGCCAATATTCAGGCGACCGCAGCCGCGAACCCGCCTGCCGTGGTGGCCCCAGGAATCGCAGAAGCACCGCTGAATCACGCCGCGATGTCGATGCCGGCTGTCGCCCCGCCTGCTCCTCCGGGAGTCGTCTTTTCGCAACCGCGCGTGGGGTAACGCCGTTCCTCTCCACGGCGAAGACCGCCTCCGGCCAATCCGGAGGCGGTTTTGTTTTGGGCCTTCGCGTTGGTGGACTACAATCGTCGGAGCCGACCTCTTTCTCCAGGAGTTGCTTCGATGATGCACGTTTCACGCCGCGAGTTCCTTGCTCGCTCGGCCGCCGTTGCCGGTGCCTCGTTCGTTCCGTCCTTCGCCTCGGCCAAACAAACCGAACCGCTGTTCAAGATTTCCCTCGCGCAGTGGTCGCTTCACAAGGCGTTCTTCGCCAAGAAGGCCGACCCGCTCCAGTTCGCGGAAATCTCGCAGAAGGAATACGGCATCGGGGCCGTGGAATACGTCAACCAGTTCTACAAGGACAAGAAGAAGGACGACGCCTTCCTGAAAGATCTGAAGAAGGTCGCCGACGATAACAAGGTGGTGAGCGTGCTCATCATGTGCGACGGCGAAGGGAACCTCGGCAACCCCGACGAGAAGGGTCGCGTTCAGGCCGTGGACAACCACAAGCGGTGGGCCGAGTGGGCGAAGTTCCTCGGCTGCACGAGCATCCGTGTGAACGCCGCCAGCGACTGGAAGAAGGGGTTCGAGGAGACTCAGAAGCTCGCGGCCGACGGCCTTCGCAAGCTGACCGAGTTCACCGCAACGCTCGACATCAACACCATCGTCGAGAACCACGGCGGGTTGTCGAGCCACGGCGAGTGGCTCGCGGGCGTCATGAAACTCGTCGATAACAAGCGGTGTGGCACGCTGCCGGACTTCGGCAACTTCAACATCGGCAAAATCGAAGGCGTCAAGGAAACGGCCTACGACCGCTACAAGGGCGTGGACGAACTGATGCCATTCGCGAAGGGCGTGTCGGCCAAGAGCCACGACTTCGACGAGAAGGGGAACGAGATCAGGACTGACTACCGCAAGATGCTGGAACTCGTGGTGAAGAAGCACAAGTACCACGGCTTCATCGGCGTCGAGTACGAAGGCAGCAAGATCGGCGAACCGGAAGGGATCAAGGCGACGAAGAAGTTGCTCGAAGTGGTTCGCGATGAACTCGCGAAGGGTTAAGATGTGAGGAGATGAGATCGCGACGGTTTGGCGGCGGACCCGCGGGTCCGCCTGCCTTCGAGGAACGACAATGCCGATTTACGTCTACGAGTACGTGCTGCCAGACGGCTCCGGTGGCGAGCAGTTCGAGTGGCTTCAGAAGATGTCCGACGCCGCGCTGACGAAGCACCCCGAAACGGGCGAGGCGGTGCGTCGGGTGTTCGGCGAACCGAACGCCCCGCGAGCGTGGACCGACGCCCACGGCAAGGCCGCGGTGAGCGATAAGAACCTGGCATCGAAGGGGTTCACGAAGTACGTGAAGACGGGGAACGGCAGCTACGAGAAGACCGCCGGCGACGGCCCCAAGAAGATCCAACGGAACTGACTTGTGAGGCTTACTTCTTTCGCCTCACATAAGCGATCACTTCGTCGAGGGTGTAGCCCGCATCCGGGTTTGCATCAGCTTCCGCTACACGGCGGTCGAGTTCGGCCTTCAGTTCGTCCGATATCTCCGGTTGCCCGAACTGGTCATGTAGCCGGTTCAGCAATTCGTTCCGTTCATCGTCCGTCAACGCTTCGACTTCCTTGAGGATGGCATCGACACTCATCGCCCGGCCTCCGATTGGTTGGGAAGTTGACAGACCCACCTCAAGAATGTTCACGTCGCGACCGTGTCGGGATCGATCCAGTCGCGTGTGAAAAATCGAGGGCTGAGTCTGTCGAAATCGCGGTCCGTCGTCAGGAGGTGAGCTCCCGTAACTGCTGCGGTGGCTGCAATCCAAACGTCGTTCTTGCCGAGGGACTGGCCAATCTGTTCGCAATACGCGTCGATGATCGCATACGCCCGAATCACATCCTGTTCGTCGATGGTGAGCGTCTTGAAAAATCCGAGGGCGAAGTTCATCTGATCAATCTTCCTTTCGCCCCAGTTCCATTGCAGAGCAAGTGAGCGAATTTCTCCGACCGTGACAACCGAGATGACAGGACAGGGGTCAATCAGAAGTGGTTGATACTTGTCGCGGACTTGCATCCAGACCTCAGACCCACGAACGAAATGCACGAGGACGTTCGTGTCGAGCAAATAGAGGGGTGGAGCGGCCACGGTTACGACAACCGATCAAGTGCGTCGCGAACCTGCTGGTCGGTCTCGTCACCGGGCCACCGGCCTTCCACCATGTCGGAGACCGTTTTCCCCTCGGGAAGGACGGCGGCTGGTGGGGTGAGACCGAACAACCGGCAACGGGTTTTCGCGATGTCTCCTGCGCTCCGTTCCGCGAGCCAGGCGAGTTCGTGTTCGAGTTTGGGCAACGCCGGGGTGGGTTGTTCGCTCGGGTGAGTAGTGTTGATCATGCAGACCTCCTGATGGCTGTATTCTAACCAGGAATCAACACATTGCAAAAGCCAAGGACGTGTACCTCAGTGTCGCGGTGGGTGCAAACTGGAGCGTCACCCCTTCAGGCCGAACAGTTTCATCACGGCCTCGCGGAGTGTGCCGCTGTGACCAGTGCGGCTGGCCTCCTGTAGTGCCGCGATGGGACCGTGAAGCAGCTTGCTCTGAAACAGCCGGAACGCACCTTCGATGTGTTCCAGTTCCGCGGGCGTGAGTTTCCCCTTCATCTTCGCCAACAGCGGCGACACCATCGACTCACGCAAGCGGTCCACCTCGGCCGTGAGCTGGCCGATCACCGGGCCGTCTTTGCGGCGGTTCCAGTCTTGAACGAACCGGGTCACTTCACCCGTCACGATCGCATCTGCTGCCGGAAGGTGTTTCCGACGTTCCGCGGCGGCCTGATCGGCGACGCGGTTCAGGTCATCCACGTTGAACACGCTCACTCGCTCGCCGTCGTGCAATCGCGGGTCGAAGTCGCGCGGCACCGCCATGTCGAACACCACCAGCGTGCGGTAGCCTCGCCGTGGCCGTACTTTGTCGTCGAAGCGCCGGCGCGACACGATCGGCTCCGGCGCGCCGGTCGTGCTCAGCACAATGTCGGCTTGCACTAGCGCATCATCGAGTTGTTCCCACGGAACGAGCTGCCCGCCGTACTCCGCTGCAAGGGCCGCGGCACGGTCGGGGCTGCGGTTCGCCACCAGCACGCGGGCTGGGTTCAGTTCGCGGATGTGGTTTAACGTGAGCCGACCCATTTCGCCGGCACCGATCACGAGCACGGTTTTGTCCGTGAACGTGTCGAAGATCGGCCGCAGGAAATCGACCGCGGCACTCGAAACCGATGCGTGACCTTCCGCGATCTTCGTTTCCGTTCGCACCCGTCGCGACACGCGGGTCGCGGCCGGGAACAGGGTGTTCAGCAGCGGGCCGGTCGCGTCGGCTTTCTGGGCCACGTCGTAGGCGTCCTTGACCTGCCCGGCGATCTGCGTTTCCCCGATGACGACGCTATCGAGCCCGGAGGTGACGCGGAACAGGTGCCGCACCGCCTCGGCGTCGTGCAGTTCGTAAAGGTGCGAGAGGATGTCCGCAGCCGGCACACCGTGAACTTCGGCCAGGAACTCGGCGATGAGCGGCGAGTGAACAGGTGCGTCTTCCTCGGGGCGAGCGAGGTAAATTTCGACGCGGTTGCAGGTGCCCAGAACCACGGCTTCAGTGCCGTAGCGGGCGGGGAGTTCTGCCAGCGCGCGGGCCAGCTTTGTTGCGTCGAACGCCAGTTTTTCACGGAGTTCGACGGTCGCGGATTCGACGTTGCAGCCAATTGCCCGGAGGTTCACTGTGTACCTCCCGTGGCGAATGGGTGTGCGGTGCCGAGCGCGATCAACATGAGCACGAACGCGGCAATGGACAGCAGCGCGAGTCGCCGCGGCGGAACACTCGTGCCGTAGCGGAGGTACACCAGCACGAGGAACACGACCCACAACCCGGCCGTGGTGAGGATCTTGGGTGACAACCAGTTGTCACTGAGTGAGTGATCGTGCCGCAACAACAGCGTGCCGACCAGCAGGCCAACCGTGAGCAACGGGAACGCGAGCGTGACGGCCCGGCGATTCATCGTCTCCAGCTTTTCGAGACTGAGCAGCGGCACGACCTGCCCAGGGTTCACTTTGTTCCGCAATCGACGGGCTTGAATCAGGTACATCACGCTCATCATGAACCCGACGCTGACGCCGACGGTGGCGAGCAAAATCAGCGTGCCGTGTATGGCTCCCCAGAAGCGCTCGCCGCTGGCCCACGTCGGGATGCCATACTCGGTTGTGTTCTCGGAACGCTGCAAGGCATACGACAGCGACACCAGCAGGATCACAACCGGCAACACGAACACGGCCCACGCTTGTTTGGCGTAGTGGAGGGTGCCGTACAGGTAAAACAATGCAAGCACCCACGCGAGGAGCAGGAGCGAACCCGACGGCTTGGCGGGGTCGGGGTGGTGAACGAGGATGTAGAACGTGTGAGCGGCAAGGCCGGCGATACCAAACGCGAGGCCGGTCGCACGCCATGCCGCGGCTGGCCGCGCGAAGCGGCCGAGTTCGAGCAGCAGCGCGACGAGATAGCTGAGGCCGAAGCAGGCGTGGTAAATGCCTTGCAGGAGAAATACCGTCATCGTGCGATACGCCTCGCGGGGTCGATCACGGCATTATACAACCACCCGCGTTGAACTCACCCCAAGTGGCATTCCGAGATGGACGCTATCACATGGATTCAATCCGACGATTGGCAGGCAATGCTCACTGCAGTGCCAGGCATTGACCATTCGCGGAAGTTGCGGCTCTGGTGTATTGCGTGGGCAAGGTGTATTCTCGCTGTGGCTGAGAGTCACCCCTCTTTCGAGAGTGTTCCTGGATGGTTTAGTCCAGAACAGATCGCCCGATATGCACGCGAGATTGATGCGGCTGAGATGTTCGCAGACGGCTTAATTAACCGGAAACGCCTCCATTCTGCGAAAGGTCTGACTGGTGGACCTTATAACGTGCTTCACTTCCCGGCAGGTCTCACTCGTCTCCGTATCGACTTCATCAGCAATGGCCTCGCCTCCTTCACAGCGGAGTTCAATATTCCCGAGGCTCGACAACTCATCGGCCTTCTTCGAGACATCTTCGGCAATCCGTTTCGCCCGGTTGCGTTCGATGCGGCGTGGCGCACGTCCACGGCTGTCTCGCTCGCACGACATATGTACGACTCTCGCGACTTCTCCCCGATGCCAATTCTCGCGGACGCATTGCAGGATGCGGGTTGCGAGAACGCCGACATCCTCACGCATTGCCGCGACGAATCGCTCACGCACGTCCGCGGGTGCTGGGTCGTCGATCTCGTGCTCGGGAAGGCATAACTCGCTGGTAATCGCAGTTCCGGCAGTAACGGACGGGTAATCGTGGTACAATGCACTGCCCCACGAGGTCCGAACGTGCCCCAGACTTATCGCGTCCGCTACAGTTTGAAGCCTTCCGGTCAGCACCAAACAGGTGCCGATGTCGTCACGGTCGACTTCCAGACCGAACTGGATAACATTCCCGGACTGCTGCCGCCGGGGGCGTACATCATGTACGTCGAAGACCTGACCGACAACCGCGCCGTCCACTGGACTCGCTGGCCCAAAGCCTACCGCCCCGGCTTCGGCGCGTGATGCCTTGCGTTGTCATCGGTTCCAGGCGATTTGCCCACCCATGTCTGGAACCGTTCTGGAACCGTAGACCTGTCTGGAAGAAAGATTGTTAGAATACTTCCGCGCAGCACTCCGGATCACATCCCATTTCTCTCAAACGGTTTGGATCATTCACATCGAATCGTGATTAACCTGATGAACATCCCCTCGTTTCCGACACGATCCCGGAATCTCGCTCTCGTTTCTCTCGCAGGCTGCGCAACGATTGAGGTTGCGGGCTTTTGGTAGAGTGGGTCGAGTCGCGCCTCGCGACGAGCCCCACCATCACCTGAGGAAATGGTGGGGCTCGACCGCAAAGCCGGTCGAGACCCACCCTACCAAGATTCAATCTCTGCATTGCCCTGTTTCTCTCCCAACTTATGGTTGACATGATCGAACCAAGATGGGATAGTTAGCGGATCTTCATGTCTCCCAGGGCGGTCACATGTCTTTTCGTTCTCGCAGAGCGGGGTTCACGCTCATTGAATTGCTGGTCGTCATTGCCATCATCGCCCTTCTGATCGGGCTGTTACTGCCCGCGGTGCAGAAGGTTCGGGAAGCCGCGGCACGATTAAAGTGCAGCAACAACCTCAAGCAAGTTGGCATCGCACTCCACAGCCACCACGACGCGAAGGGCACGTTCCCCCGTGGCGGAACCCAGTCGCCAAAAACACCAACAGGTTCCTACTACGGGCACTCGTGGTGGATGCTCATCCTGCCGTACATCGAACAGAGTGACATCTACAAGAAGTTCGACTTCACAGCCACGCAGGGGAACGACACCGGCCTCGTCTACACTGGCAAGAACGTGTACAACGGGGCGTTGCTCTCGGGCAAAGACCTGCAGTTGATGTTTTGCCCGTCCTCCACGCTCGGGAAGTGGGTGATGACCACGACCACTCCCGCTCCAGGTGTTCTGTCGCCGACGTACACGGGGATTTCCGGTGCGGTGAATCACTCGACCATGCTCAACCGCGACTCCGAGACGGGCCTACACTACGGAGTCGGGCAAATCTCGAGCGGTGGAGTGCTGGTTTCCAACCTCGATCACCGAATTGCAGACATCAAAGACGGCACCTCGAACACGATGATCGTGGGCGAGCAAAGCGACTGGTGTAAGAATGCCGCCGGCGCGAAGGTCAATTGCCGCAGCGATTTTGGGCACTCCTTCGCGATGGGACCAGGGCCAGCTACCGAGAACAGGCACTGGAACCTCACAACCGTCCGGTATGCGATCAACGATCGAACCTGGGAAAACAAGGGCGTCGGCGAGACCTACTACGGCCAGAACCGACCGCTCCTCTCCGCCCACCCCGGTGGCATCATGATCCTGCTCGGCGACTGTGGCGTGCGGTTCGTGTCGCAGTCGGTGCCGCTCGCCACGCTCTACAACCTCGCCAACCGCGACGACGGCCAGGTCGTCGGGCACTACTGATGACTCGTGTTACTCCTTTCGGGTGGCACATGCACCGCTTTCGTTTCTGTGGACTGGCCACCGCTCTGGTCGTCGTTCTGGGCTGTGCCGAGAAGGTACCAGTTCGGGGTGTCGTGCAGGGGCGAGTCACGCTCAAATCCAAGCCCGTGACCGGGGCCAGCGTCTTCTTCGAGAACGCCGAGACCGGCGTTGCCCGGATTGCCCAACTCGACCCCGATGGTCGGTACGAGGTGAAGAACTATCAGGGGGCAGGATTGCCGCCCGGAACCTACCGCGTGGCCGTGCTACCGGGCGGGGTGATGACGCCCGAAGAGGCGGACAACACGCCGCTTGCCGGCGACGCGAAGGCCGAACGAGCGAAACAACCCGTGACCCCTGTCCCCGAGAAATACCACAAATCCGAAACGAGCCGGCTGACGATCGAGGTGAAAGAAGGCGACAACCCGCCCTTCGACTTCACCCTCACTCCGTAAAATGGCCTGAGCGATCCCGGAATCCTCTCGCAGGCCATTCGCAAATCATGACCCTGTTCCGCCGATTCTGCCTCGTGCAGTTGCTCATGGTGTGGCAAGGCGGATTCCTGTTCTACACGTCGTTTGTGGTGCCGGTCGGCACGACAGTGCTCGGGTCCGCCCGCGCGCAGGGAGTCATCACGGCACGGGTAACCGACACGCTGAACGTGCTTGGCGTTCTCGGGCTGGCGGCAATGGCCTGGGAGTTGAACTACAGCCGGGACCGCTCCACGCGGCGGACGACCGCCCGGTGGTGGTGCTGGGGCGTGATGCTGGTGTGCCAGTGGTTGCTCTTCTTCACCCACCAGTTGCTCGACGCGTTCATGGACACCGAGCGCACCCGCGTAATCATTCGGCCGCTGTTCTACCCGACCCATCGCGTCTATCTGTGGACGATCACGGTGCAGTGGTTCACGTGCCTGATCCTCGCGGCGTTGACCCTCGCGGCATGGCGAGCCGAGGACCGGAAGAAGAAACCGAATGGGTGATGGTTGTAAAGGAATGCCAGCGGATGAAGGGGATCAGACCCAAGAGAGGAGTGATCCACAGATAATCGGCAATTTCCCTGGCGAGTGGGCGGTTACACGCCACGCTCGCG
Source organism: Planctomycetaceae bacterium (assembly GCA_013823135.1). Classification (GTDB taxonomy): domain Bacteria; phylum Planctomycetota; class Planctomycetia; order Gemmatales; family Gemmataceae; genus Gemmata. Next base: position 84,401 of record PNLP01000010.1, on the reverse strand, counting down.
AATCCGTTACCGTCGAATTACGCCAACTTCGTCGCGATCAGTGTCGTGAGTTGTTCCGGTGTGACGCCGCGAATGAGGAACGTCTTGTTGCGGTTCGTCGGACCGCCGACGAGTTCGACCTGCGAACGCTTCACTTCCAGCCAATCACGCAGCAACTCCGTGATCGCCGCATTCGCGCGTCCATCTTCGGGCGGCGCGGTGACAGCCACCTTTAGCGCCCCGGCCTGTTCACCCACGACGGCGTTCTTGCGTGCGCCGGGTTGTGCCCGAACCGCGAGCGTCGCACCTTCCGCGTGTGCCGTGATGGTGATGGGCATGGGTTAGCCCGCTTTCGCATCGGGTGCGGGCGGTGGGGGGTCCGTTCCTTCTGCTGCCTTCGCACCGCGGGGGTGGAACTGCCGGTGAATCGCCTTCAAGCGTTCGCGGTCAACGTGCGTGTAGTGCTGCGTGGTCTGGATCGACGCGTGCCCGAGTAGTTCCTGCACCGTGCGTAGGTCGGCTCCGCCCGCGAGAACGTGCGTGGCGAAACTGTGCCGCAGCGTGTGCGGGCTCACCTTCGCGGGCAATCCCGCACGCTTGCAATATTTCTTGATGAGCGCCCACAGGAAGATTCGCGATAGCGGCCTCCCGGATTTGCTCGTGAACAAACGGGGACTGTCGCTCGCCCTTGGTGCGGAGAGAAGGGGAGACACGGAGTGGGGGAGAGGGGGAGACGAAGACACAACCGGCGTTTTCTCTCCCCCTCCCCCCTTCTCTCCCTCTCCCCCTCTCGCCACCGCGTCTCCCAATCGACCCATAGCTAAATAATCGCGAATCGCGGCGATCGCGGGCCGGCCGAGCGGCACCACACGCTGCTTGTTTCCTTTCCCGAAGGCCCGCAAGAAGCCCGCGTCGAGATACACGTCCTCGATTTTCAGCCCGACGACTTCCGACGCCCGGCACCCGGTCGCGTACATCGTTTCGAGCAGTGCCTTGTCGCGGAGGTAGAAGCGGTCGCCGGGTTGCGGGGCGTTCAGCAATTCCTCGACGGCGTGCGGCGGCAGCACCTGCGGAATCCGCTCCCACAGCTTGGGCGAACCAAGCAGATCGACCGCGGCCGCGTCCGCTCGCTCTTCGAGTCGCAGGAAGCGGTAGAACATTTTGAGCGACACGAGGTGCCGGGCCACGCTCGGCGCTGCGAGCGATTCGTCGTGCAGGAACGCGAGGTAGCGTGCGAGATCTTTCAGCGTGGGTGCGGTGTACTCGGTGTAATGCACGAGGCCGCACCACTTCACGAAACGGTCGAGGTCGCGGCCGTAAGCCTGTACCGTGTTGTCGGACATCCCCGCTCGGATTGCAGGTAGTGCCGAAACGCGGCGATGTCGGAGTTGAGTTCGGCGAACGACATTTTGAGACCTCGGCGAGCGGGGTGGCGTAAGCCCCCGAGTGGACCTGAACAAATCCGTAATGTTTGCGTCAACTCGGGGGCTTACGCCACCCCGCTCGCCAATAATCATCTGTTCCAGAACGGGTCGCAGTTGCTTGAACGCCTTCGCGCGATGGCTCATCGCTTGCTTCACCTCGGACGGCAGCTCGCCGAACGTCTTGCCGTACTCGGGGACCAGGAAGAGTGGATCGTACCCGAAGCCGCCGACGCCGCGAAGCGAATCCACGATCACACCGTGACACCGGCCCTCGACCTGCGCGACCACCTTGCCGGTCGGGTCGGCGAGCACGGCCGTGCTGATGTAGTACGCCGCACGATCGTCGCCCTTGAGGTCAGCCATGGCACGGATTAACTTGGCGTTGTTCGCGGCATCGTCGCCGTGCGTCCCCGCGTAGAGAGCGGAATCGACTCCTGGGTCGCCACCCAACGCGGGAACGCACAGACCACTATCTTCGCCGAGCACCCACGTCCCCAGAACCGGGGCCAGTTGCGTTGCCTTGAGGGTGGCGTTCCCCACGAAAGTGCCGGCCGTTTCCTCGACCGGCGGGGCGTCGGGGTACGGCGTGAGGTCGGTCAGATCGAGGCCGAGGTCGCCCAGGAGTTCGAGCATCTCCTTGAGCTTCTTCTTGTTCCTGCTCCCGAGCACGAGGCGGGGCATGGCGGTTCCTCCGTTACCTGTGTGCAGGTCATTATCCACGGAGGTGTGGGCGGCTGGAATGCGGATCGGCTTGTTGTCGAGGAACGTGTCGGGTAACCTTTGCGGCGAGTTCCGACTGCGGGATTTGTGCCAGCGGATTTCCCCCTGGCGATTTATGAGAACCCCGCTGGATTTCGGTGAAACACACCCCTGGACGCATGGGTACAATACGCCGTGGCCGATCTCCGGTCGGAGTGCCGGTGGCCTTGTGTATCCTCAGAAAAAGGACCTTTCCATGATTCGTCTGTCCCGCATGTTGCTGGGGGCCGCCCTGGTCGTCGGAGCCGTTGCTTCCACCGCACCAGTTGCCCGCGCCGCCGAACCGGACAAGTTGCTGCCGGCCGATTCGGACCTCGTCGCCATCGTGAACCTCAAGCAGATTCTCGATTCTGAGATCGTCAAGAAGTACGCCCTCGAACAGATCAAGCAGGTTCTCGAAGGGCAGGACGTCAAGAAGTTGCTCGGCGACCTCGGCCTCGACCCGCTCAAGGATGTCGAGAAGATCGTTGCTGCGTCCATCGAAACCAAGTTCGGCAACCAGGCCGAAGCCCAGTACCTGCTCATCGTTCACGGCAAGTTCGACGCCGAGAAGCTGTTCAAGACGGCCGAAGCGGAATCGAAGAAGAACGCCGACAAGTTCCAGCTGGTGAAGGACGGCACCACGGTCATGTTCAAGGTGCAGCCGGATAACGGCCAGCCGCCGATGTACGCGACGGTCGTGAACGACACCACCGTGATCGCCGCCAGCGAGAAGAAGCTCATAACCGCGGCACTGGCCGCAGACACAGCCAGCAAGCCAACCGTCCTCAAGAAGGACCTCGCCGACCTCATCAAGAAGGCTGACGAGAAGGCTTCGGTTGTCGCGATCTCGCTGCTCAAGGGAAAGCTCGACGAAGTGAAGCTCCCCGGTGGTGGTAACCTCCCCGTCAAGCTCGACGGGATTCAGAAGGTTCTCCCCTTGATGGAAGCCGTCACCGTCACCGTGAAGATCGGTGCCAACGTGAACCTCGACGTGGTCATCGGGATGAAGGACGAAGACTCGGCCAACGACATGCGGAACGCGCTGGACGACCTCATGAAGCAGATCAAGCCGCTGGCCCAGTTCGCGGGCGCTGCCGACCCCCGCCTCAAGCCGCTGACCGGTATCCTCGATAGCGTCAAGACTTCGTCCAAGAACAAGGACGTGATCATGAGCGGAAAGGTCGCCGGCGACGACATCGGCAAGATGATCAACCCGAAGGACTGATCTTGCTTGTTGGTGGTAGGAAGTTGTTTGTTGGAAAGACAAAAGCAGTGGGCGACGTGTTCGCCTGCTGCTTTCTCTTTTGGTGAGTGGTTCGTTGTTCGTTGGCTGTGGGATGTTGTTGGTAGAGAGTTGATTGTTGGATGTTTGGGAAACTATCCACACACAACCACCAACCAACAACAACCCTCAAAAGTAACGACCCTCTCCCGTGCGCGTGAAACGGTTCTTCAAGAGTGGTATTCTGAACGCCATGAAAGCCACCATCGCAGCGCTCGGTGTTGTGTTCTCCGCAGCGTTCGCGCACGCTGCTGACCCCGTTCCCGGAAAGCCCTTGGACACGACGTTCCTCAAGCAGTACGCCGAGACCCGCGGCTTCATGCTCGGCCGCCCGCAGAAGCCGAAGATCGCCCCTGACGGCAAGACCGTTCTGTTCCTCCGGGCCGACCCCAAGACGCCGAAACTGAAGCTGTTCGAGTTCACGGTCGCGAACGGCCAGACGAAGGAATTGCTCTCGCCGGAAACGCTGCTCCAGGGGGCCGAAGAGAACCTGTCGCCCGAGGAGAAGGCACGCCGCGAACGGCAGCGGGTCAGCGTCGGCGGCTTCACCGACTACCACTTCGACCGCGACGGCAAGCGCGTGCTGGTAGCACTCGCGGGCAAGCTGTACGTCTTCGATCGTGTGGCTTCGAAGGCCACCGAACTTAAGACCGGCACGGGCGTGATCGTCGATCCGAAGTGGTCGCCAGACGGCACGAAGGTCGCGTATGTTCGCGGGTTCGACGTGTACGCCTACGATCACGCCACGGAGAAGGAATCGGCGGTCACGACTGGTGGCACGCTGATCAAGACGCACGGGCTCGCGGAGTTCGTCGCCCAGGAAGAGATGGGGCGATTCACGGGTTACTGGTGGTCGCCTGACGGCAAACACATCGCCTACGAGGAAGCGGACCACACGGGGGTCGAGACGTGGTACGTCGCCGACCCCCTGAAGCCCGACCAGAAACCCGCCGAACAGTTCTACCCGCGGCCCGGCAAGAAGAACGTAAGCGTGCGACTCGGGATCGTCTCGGTGGACGGCGGCGAGACGAAGTGGGTCGAGTGGGAACGGGCGAAGTACGAGTACCTCGCCGAAGTCTCGTGGCAGAAGTACGGCCACCTCACGATCCTGCTCCAGGATCGCAAGCAGCAGGAGATGCGCTACTTCATCGTGGACCCGCGCACGGGCAAACTGGCGGCGATCGGCCCGATGTGGGACGAAGCGTTCCTGAACTTGCATCCAGGCAGTGCTCGTTGGCTAAAGAGTGCCGTGCGGGAAAACTCCCGCGGCTTTCTCTGGGTGCAGCAGAATGCGAAGTTTCAGGTCCTGACCCCGGTTGTTGACTTCGCGTTTTTGTTCGAAGACGTCGAGGCAAAGCCGGAGTTCGGGAAGGGGGAAGATGTCACGGCCGGACTGTCGATCTCGTTCAGTGGCCTCGGCGGGTTCCGAGACATGGTAGCGTGTGACGCCGAGACCGGTTCGATCGTGTTCTCCGCGTCTCCCCATCACGGCGATACCGACGAGGGTGATCCGACGCAAACGATCCTGATCCGTAGCTTACCACCCGCTCGCAGTGTGGATGAGGACAGGAAAGATCGGCCCGGGTTCGGGCGGTTGCGAGCGTGCAAGGACGCGGGGGTATACTCCGGGGAGTTCAGTTCCAACCTGACGCTCTCTACGATCACCAAAACCACTCTTCACGAGATGCCTCACTCAACCGTTTACCGCGAGGACGGCTCGGTGGTCGGGAGCCTTCCGTCGCGAGCCGCCGAGCCGCCGTTCACGCCGAACGTGAAGGTCGAGAAGGTTGGCGACTTCTGGACCGCAATTGTGCGGCCGCGGAACTTCGACCCGAAGAAGAAGTACCCCGTCATCGTTGACGTGTACGGCGGGCCGCGGCACTTGCACGTCGTGCAGGCGATGCGGAACTGGCTCGTGCCGCAGTGGCTCGCGGACCAAGGGTTCATCGTCGTGGCGATCGAGAACCGTGGCACACCCGGCCGCACCCGAGAATGGGAGCGTGCGATCTACCAGCGGTTCGGAACAGTTCCCATTGAGGATCAGGTGAAGGAGTTGGCGTTGCTGTGCGACAAGTTCCCGGAACTGGACCGCGACCGCGTCGGCATCGTGGGCTGGTCGTTCGGCGGCTACATGGCGGCGAACGGCGTGCTTCGCAAGCCTGACGTGTTCAAGGCGGCAGTCGCGGGTGCCCCGGTCACGGACTGGGAGGACTACGACACGCACTACACGGAACGCTACATGGGGTTGCTGCCAGAGTCGAAGGCGGCCTACGACGCGGCGAGCCTGTTGCCGCTGGCGAAAGATCTGAAACGCCCGCTGATGCTGGTTCACGGCACCGCCGACGATAACGTGTACTACCGCCACACGCTGAAGCTGTCGGACGCGCTGTTCCGAGCCGGCCGCGACTTCGAGGCGTTGGCGTTGCCGGGTGTGACGCACATGTACAGCGCCGACCCGACCGTGATGGAACGCCTCTGGTCGAAGACCGCCAGCTTCTTCAAGACGCATCTCGGAGAAGCGAAGTGACAAAAGACGGCGAGCCGATCTGTGTGGCGGACCTCGTCCGGCGGGCGACCGTTCGTCAACTGCGGTTGCACGCCTGTGGGTGGATGTGGCTGAACATGCCAAAGCGCAAGCCACCGCGGGAGGTTCTGCAGTTGATCGAGGTCGCGGAAATGTACGCAGACGGCAAGGTCGCAGAGGAGGTGGTCGTCGCCGCGAGAGCCGCTTGGCCGAAACGTAGCACGCCGGTGAAGTGGCGCGGCGACTGTGAATGGGCTTTCATGTCGGACGACAACCTGCGAAGTGTTTGGCAACCGGTCATCGAGGAGAACATAACGTACCATACGGCTGCCGCAGATTACCACCTCGCACTTCCCCGTGGCCGCGTCTTTGAAGAACTGGTTGGCCCAGACCCGCACCCACTCTTCGCCCCCGAGTGGCGCACGGACACCGTGGTGTCACTCGCCAAGCACATCTACGAATCTCGCGACTTCGGCGCGATGCCGATCCTCGCGGATGCGCTGCAAGACGCGGGCTGCGAGCAGGCCGACATCCTGACCCACTGCCGCGGCAACGGGCCGCACGTCCGCGGTTGCTGGGTCGTCGATCTGGTGCTTGAGAAGACGTGATTTGTATGGTGGGTCGAGACCGGCTTTGCGGTCGAGCCCCACCACGTACAAAGATGGTGGGTCGAGACCGGCTTTGCGGTCGAGCCCCACCATACAAAATGCAGGTAGCATGCCCCGCCGTTCGCCGTTCACTTCGATTGGTAGTCATCTCGCGGCACTCGCCAGACCACGTCGGGCCGATCTGCACCTTCACACCACCAAAAGCGATGGGGAGTTCTCGCCCACAGAAGTGGCCGCGTTCGCTCAGCAAGCCGGACTCGCCGCGATTGCCGTCACCGATCACGACACACTTGCGGCCGTGGATGCCGTTCGCAGCGAGGTGGCGGAAAAGCTCGAAGTGATCGCAGGCGTCGAAATCTCGGCCGCGTTCATGGATCGCGAGGTACATCTGCTCGGGTACTTCATGCGTACCGATCACGCGGAACTTAATGCTGCACTGGCGCGAGTGTGTGACCGCAGACGTGACCGCTTCCAAGATTACGTCGCGAAGCTCGCCGACCGCGGGCATCGCATACCAGCCGAGAGCGTGAAGCAGATCGAGGAAGCGACCCCGAGCCTCGGTCGGAGGCACATCGCGACGTTGCTGGTCGAGTGCCGGATCACGCATAGCCGTACGGAAGCGTTCCACCGCTTCCTCGGGCCGCTCCGCGGCGAGGTGATGCCGAAGGTGCTCGTGCCGGTCGAGGAGGCGATTCACCTCGTTCACGCGGCGGGTGGCGTGGCTTCGCTCGCGCATCCCTCGGCGGAGTTGGACGACGATGCGTTCCGCACGCTGGCCGGCTACGGGCTCGACGCGATCGAGGTGGAATATCCGTGGGGGCGGAACTCACGCACGGCCGCACTGCGAGACGTGGCCCGGCGGTTCGGGTTCGCGGTCAGTGGCGGCAGCGATTGCCACGGCCCCGACCCAAGCCATCGGCGGATCGGTTCGCACGGTATCAACCCGGAAGAGCTGGAGGCACTGCGCGGCCGAACTCGGGACATCACCCGCGCGCTCTGAACTGAGGCATTCCTGACCGTACGGAGGATGCAGTACAACCGAGAATTGGGTGCCCCTGATTTTATTAGCGAGCCACCCCGGTTACGGGGTGGGTGCATTACGAATACGCTCGGAACCCGCCCCGTGACCGGGGCGGCTCGCCAAGACCGCCAAGAAATGCAGGCACACCCCGAGAATTTATGCGCTGGAAACCTGACTGCGGCATGGTACAGTGATCGTGTCCTACCTCCCGCCCCTGCTCAATTCCCGTCCGGAGTCTTCCCATGCTCAGGATTGGCGATCCCGCCCGTATCGGTCGGCGTGACTTCCTCCAAATCGGCGGTCTTGCCCTCGGCGGCCTCTCGCTTTCCTCGCTGTTCACGCAGGCTGGCGTTCCACTGTCGGCCACCGGCAAGCCCGTTTCCGACAAGGCCGTCGTGTTCCTCTTCCTGCATGGCGGCCCCAGCCAGTTCGAGACGTTTGACCCCAAGATGACCGCCCCCGCGGAGATTCGCAGCGCCACGGGAGAGATTCCCACGTCCATCCCCGGTATCACGTTCGGTTCGTCGTTCCCGAAACTCGCCAGCATGGCCGATCGCCTCGCCATCATCCGGTCGTACGTCCCCGGCGACGCGAGCCACGACATCAAGCCGATCGTCTGCAAGGACGGTTTCAGCGCGAACCTCGGCTCGGCCTACGCCAGCGTCGCGGGCGGCAACGATCCGTCGAGTGGGATGCCGACGAACGTGGTATTGTTCCCGCGATCGGTCGATCCGAACGCGGGCGTCGAGCAATCGGGGTTCGGCAAGTTCATCTCGAACGGCCCGTTCGCATCGTCGGCCGCACCGTTCCAGCCCGACGGCGGCGGCTCGCTCCGCAAGGACATGAAGCTGAACCTGCCACTCGACCGCCTCGACGACCGTCGGGCGTTGCTGGCCGGCTTCGACCAACTCAAGCGCGGCATGGAAGCGGAAGCCGAGGCGATGGAATCGTCGCGGCAGAAGGCGTTCTCGATTCTGCTCGGCGGCGTCGGCGAGGCGTTCGATCTCGGCAAGGAAGACGCGAAGACGGTCGAACGCTACGACACGTCCAAGCTCTTCAAGGTTGAGACCATCAACAAGAAGTGGAACAACCACAAGCACTACGCGGACAACGCCCGCACGCTGGGTAAGTTGCTGCTGCTCGCTCGCCGCGTGGTCGAACGCGGGGCCGGCTTCGTGACTGTGACGACGAACTTCGTCTGGGACATGCACGCGGACAACAACAACGCCACGGTGACCGAGGGGATGGGCTACATGGCTCCGTCGCTCGACCACGCGGTGAGCGTGTTCCTCGATGACCTCCGCGCTCGCGGGCTGGAAGACAAGGTGTTGCTGGTGGTGTGCGGTGAGATGGGGCGAACCCCGCGGATCAACAAGAACGGCGGCCGCGACCACTGGGGGAACCTGGGGCCGTTGTTGCTGGCAGGTGGTGGATTGCCACGTGGCGTGGTGATCGGGAAGTCGACGGCCAACGGCGGCGACCCGAACAGCGATCCGGTTCGCATCCCGAATCTGATCGGTACCATTGCCCACACGATGTTCGACGTTGGCAAATTGCGTGTGACCCGAGGCGTGAGTCGCGAAGTGATGCAGATGGCCGATTACACCCCGATCCAGGGCTTGCACGGGTGAACAAATCAAGCGGTTTAGCGGTTGCCCCAGCGGGACAACCGGCGGCCCCGCTGGGGCCGCCGCTAAACTGTCATCATATCACGCGGCGGCGGCTTCGCGTTCCTCGCCGCCACCGTGGAAGCGGTGACCACCACAGATGCCACGCTTCGACGCGCGGATGAACTGCACCAACTCACGGATCGCCGCGAACTGCCCGTACTCGGCTTCGATCTTCATGAGCGCAACCGGGATCGGCAGCTTATCCTTGTAGATCATCGCGAATGCACGCCGAACGGCCTGGATCTCGGGTGAAGTGATCCCCGCTCGCCGCATCCCAATCGTGTTCACGCCACAAACCCAGTTCACTTCCTGCATCACCCAGAACGGCGGGATGTCCTTGCTCGAAGCCGATGCCCCACTGAGTAAGGCCAACCGACCGACGCGGCAGAACTGATGCACGGCCGAGTTACCGCTGAGCAACGCACGGTCGCCGACCTCGACGTGGCCACCGATCACCGCCGCGTTCGCGAACAGGCACTCGTTCCCGACAACGCAATCGTGGGCGACGTGGCTTCCCGCCATGAACAGGTTGCGGTTGCCGATTCGCGTGGTGCCGGTGCCCGGTCCGACTCCGATGGGCATTCCGCGGTGAATCGTCACGTGCTCGCGGAAGATGTTGCCGTCGCCGATCGTGAGGTTCGTCGGCTCGCCCTTATAGCCAAGGTGTTGCGGAGCCCCACCGAGCACGGTGCCGGTGCCGACGTTGTTGTTCTCGCCGAGGGTCAGCGGCCCAATGAGATGCGTTTGCGGGGCAAGGACGGTGCCCGCCCCAATGCTGACATCGCCTTCAATCACCACGAACGGGCCAACTTTGACATTATCGGCGAGTTGCGCGGTGGTAGAAATGATGGATGATGGGTGTACGAGTGCGGGGTCGCGTGCAGGCATAGTCGGGCATCCTTTTCCGACAGCGGGTTAGCTGGGTTTCGCAGGTTAATCTCCAACGCCGTGGCGTGCCAAGCCCAAGTTGCGCGCGGGTGTGCCTTTAGTTTTTGGCGAGCGGGGGACGTCAGTCCCCCGAGGTGTGAGCGAAGACAAGAACTCGGGGGGCTTACGCACCCCCGCTCGCCAAAATGCCAAAATCTCAAGCGGCACCCGTTTCTCGCCGGCTTTGTCCGGCATCACCCCTCGCCCTGACCGCCCTCGGGCTTCTCGATGTGATTCAAACGCATCGTGGTCTTCCGCCCGACAACCCTGCGAATGTGGTCGAGTTCGTTGAGCGTTCCCCGGACTGCCATTCGAGCTTCTCCGACCAACATCCCAGCTCCCGTCATCAATCCCGTGGCCCCGATCAACGCCAGCCCGATCGGAACCCAACTGAGCACCCCGTTCGCGGCCGCTGAGATTCCCACCGTCAGGCTCGATGCGACCAACAATCCAATCGACGCGTACAGGATGACCAGAGCGGTCTGAAGGCGTTCCAGCCGCCTCGATAACCAGCCAATTTGATCAGCGATCAGCGCTCGTTTCTCGATCACCTCGACAGCCGCCGATTCGTCTGGCAATGCTTCCGCAAGTTCGGTGAGTTCACGGATTCGATCGACGACACGGCCGAGCCGGTTCGAGGTGGAGAGCACCAACATGCCGGACGCGGAGATGAGCACCGCCGGGGTGATCATCGCCGCCAGCACGTCGCCCGCTCCGAGTAAGTTTGTCATGCTCATCCGCGTCGTCCCTCAGAGACAAATGTAGCCAGGCGATTCTTGGTTATTTAATGTTGCAAATTCTGTTGCATACGATCGCATTTCCGATTCCGCGTTCTCTCTCATAAGTTCTTGCCCCACCACGCGATCCCGGCCACAATCCAAGTTTGATCCATCGCCCCCACCGGATTGCTTATGAGAACTGCTGCCCTCATTGGCTTGCTCATCTTTCCCTCATTCGCACAAGCCCAGAAAGATGCCGCTGTGAAATCCGCGGCCTCACACTCGGACTCAAACTGGCCAACCGCCCTGAAAATCTGGGAGTGGGCCGAACCCGGCTACCAGGAAAAGCGGTCGTCCGCTGCGCTGGCGGAGATCGCCGAGAAGGCCGGGTTCACGGTCAAGAAACACGTTGCGAACATCCCCACGGCGTTCACTGCCGAGTTCGGGAGTGGGAAGCCAGTCATCGGGATCTTGGGAGAGTTCGACGCCCTGCCCGAGCTATCTCAGGAAGCCGTGCCGTTCCGCAAGCGGCGAGAAGGAGGCAACGGCAACGGGCAAGCCTGCGGCCACCACCTCTTCGGTGTCGCGTCGCTGTCGGCGGCACTCGCGATCGGCGAACAGATTAAAGCCGGCACCATCAAGGGTACAGTGCGATTCTACATGTGCCCCGCGGAAGAGGGCGGCGCGGCCAAGGTGTTCATGACGCGCGCCGGTCTGTTCAACGACTGCGACACCGTGCTGCACTGGCACCCGGGTAGCCGCAACAGCGCCGGGGATGCGACGTGCCTGGCTCGCATCGCGGTGAAGTTCCGGTTCCACGGAACTGCATCTCACGCGGCTGGTTCGCCCGAAAAAGGCCGCTCGGCACTCGATGGCCTTCTGCTCGCAATGCACGCGGTGGAACTGCTCCGCGAACACACGCCGGACGGCACCCGGTTGCACCATACGGTCACCAGCGGCGGCGGCGCGGCGAACGTCGTCCCCGAGTTCGCCGAAGGGTTCTTTTATGTCCGTCACCCGAAGTCGGAAGTCGTGCAAAAGCTGTATCCGCGAATGTTGAAATGCGCTGAGGGGGCCGCCATCTCAACCGAAACGAAGTTGGAAGTCGTGTACCTCGGCGGCACGATGGAGATTCTGCCGAACAACACACTCGCCGAGGTGGCGAAGAAGAACCTGCTGGCGTTGAACGACCTGAAATACGACGCGGAAGAGATGAAGTTCGCTGTGCGTTTGCAGGAGACATTCGCGGAGAAATCGTCGCTCGACGAAATCGCGAAGGTTTACGACACGGGAGGGAGGTCGAGCGGTGGGAGTACGGATGTCGGCGACGTGTCGTGGGTCGTCCCCGTGACCGGATTCAGCACGTCGTGTTGGGTGCCGGGAACGCCGGGGCACTCCTGGCAGGCTGTCGCGTGTGGTGGCACCACCATCGGCAAGAAGGGGATGAACCTTGCTGCACGCACGCTCACCGCAACCGCATACGACCTGTTCACGGACCCGTTGTTGGTGAAGGACGCCAAGAACGAGCACAAACGGCGTCTGGAAGGAAAGAAGTACGCGGCGATGCTGGAGAAAGACCAACCGCCGCCGCTGGACTACCGCACCCCTGGCAAAGGCAAGGCCGGTGGGTGAGTGAGGTGGCGCGAAGCCGCAAGCGGCGTGAACATTAAAGCCGCTTGCGGCTTCGCGCATACTGCCAGGAAAGCGTTTGACCGCGCCCACCATCAGCGGGTACAATTGATTGAGTTGCCCGCTCTGCCGACCGATCCCGCCTGCAATCACATTCCCTGTCGCTGTCGTTCGGAGCACGCTGATGCAGCGCCAGTTATTCACACTCGTTCTCGTGGCAATCGCTCCCCCGTTCGCACTCGCTGCACCAACGGTCACGACGCCTGCCGTGAAACTCGATAGCCCCGAAGCCACGCAGCAACTCCTCATCACCGCAACCAACCCGACTGGTCAGCCAGTCGATCAGACGCGTGCCGCCAGCTACTCCATCGCGAACCCGGCAATCGCCAGCATCGACGCGACTGGGCTCATCTCGCCGAAGGCGGAAGGGAAGACCGAAGTCGTCGTGAAGCTCGGTGCCGATACGCTGCGTGTTCCTCTGGAAGTCACTGGCCTGCTGAAGCCGCGACCGATCTCGTTCGGGAACGACGTTATCCCGATTCTCACGAAGGCGACGTGCAACGCGGGCGGGTGTCACGGCAAGGCCGAGGGGCAGGCAGGCTTCAAGCTCTCCGTGTTCGGTTTCGATCCGGAGTCCGACCTCGCGGCCATCTCGAAGGAGGCACGCGGTCGGCGTGTGTTTCCGGCATCGCCCGAAGCGAGTTTGCTCTTGATGAAGGGAACGGGCCGTTCGCCTCACGGTGGCGGCAAGAAACTCGACGAGACGAGCCTGCGTTACCGCCGCCTCGCACGGTGGGTTGCCGAGGGTGCGGGTGAAGGCCCGAAAGAGGTGCCGGCAATCGTGTCGCTAGAAGTGGAACCCGCGTTGCGAACGCTCGCCCTGAAGGGAACGCAGCAACTGCGGGTGACCGCCGTCGATGCCGCCGGGAACCGCCACTGCGTGACGGCCGAGGCCGAGTACGAGTCGAACACGCCGGTGATCGCGGGAGTCGATAAACGCGGTTGGATCGAGGCCGGCGAAAACCCCGGCGAGGCCGCGATTCTCGTGCGTTACCTGGGGCACGTCGCGACGTGCCGCGTGACGTTGCCGCGACCAGGGGTCACGTTCGCACGGCCACCGGAAGCGAACCGCGTCGACAAACACGTGTGGGACAAACTCACGGCGCTGGGTATTCCACCCAGCGATTTGTCGGGCGATGCGGAGTTCCTGCGCCGCGTGTACCTCGACACCATCGGCACGCTTCCCACAGCAACCGAGGCACGAGCATTCCTGGCCAGCACGGAGCCGAACAAGCGTGCGCTGCTGATCGACAAGTTGCTGGACCGCCCGGAGTACGCCGATTACTGGTCGATGAAGTGGGCCGACCTGCTGCGTGTGGACCGCGACGCCGTCACGCCGAAGGCGGCCGTCGCGATGACCCGCTGGCTTCACAAGGAGTTCGCCGAGAACCGCCCCTTCGACCAGTTCGCCCGCGACATCCTCACGGCCCGTGGTAGCACCGCGAAGGAAGGGCCGGCGGCGCTGTACGCGGCAGTGGTGTCGCCCGAGGAACTGAGTCGCTCGGTGGCGCAACTCTTCTGCGGCGTGCGGATCGCGTGTGCGCAGTGCCATCATCACCCGTCGGCACGCTGGGGCCAGGACGATTATTTCGCGCTTGCGGGGTTCTTCTCGGGCGTCGTCCGCAAGCCGATCCCCGGCGGCGGGACCGCGATCACCGATGGCCCCGGCGCCGACCTGAAGAATCCGCGCACCGGGAAAGTGATGCCAGCGCGAGCCCTTGGCGCGGCAGCCCCCGCCGATCTCACCACCAACCCGAACCGTCGTGCCGCACTCGCGGACTGGATGATTAGCCCCGAGAACGCGTACTTCTCGCCGTCGATCGCGAATCGGATGTGGGCACATTACTTCGGCCGCGGGTTGGTCGAACCGCTCGATGACTTCCGCCCGACGAACCCGGCCACGAACGAGCCGCTGCTCACCGAACTCGCCAAGCACCTGCGTGACAGCAAGTACGACATGAAGGCGTTCACGCGGACGCTGCTGAACTCGCGGGCGTATCAACTCACGTCGCGGTCTCTTCCCGGCAATGAGGACGACGCGCAGAACTTCTCGCACATGGCTGCGAAGGCTTTACCCGCCGAGGTGCTGCTCGACGCGATCTCGCAGGCGACCGGCGTGCCCGAGAAGTTCAACGGCTGGCCCGAAGGCGTGCGTGCGATTCAACTGTGGGACAACCGCATTCCGTCGTACTTCTTCCGCATCTTCGGCCGACCGCTGCGTGCCTCCGTCTGCGAATGCGAGCGGAGCAACGAGCCGAGCATCACGCAGGCGCTTCACCTGATGAACTCGCCGGAGATCGGCGACAAGATTCGCGCGAAGACCGGCACCGCCCGCAAGCTCGCGGACAGCACGAAGTCGCCCACCGAGGTGATCGAGGAACTGTACCTGACCGTGCTCACGCGATTGCCAGGCGAGAAAGAAAAGGCGACGATGTTGAAGGTGTTCGCGGAAGCGGGAGATGATCGCCGCGCTGCCGCCGAGGACGTGCTGTGGTCGCTGCTGAACTCGAAAGAGTTCCTGTTCAATCATTGAGTCCAGCGCGGAACGCGGAGTGCGGAACGCGGAACAAAGAACGAAAACCGGAGTGGCAATATGTCCGAATCTGCTGATTCTTCGTTCCGCACTCCGCACTCCGCGTTCCGCGCTGGTCTGCACCGTCGCAGTCTTCTCCAACTTGGCGCAAGCGGCCTCATCGGCGGGCTCACGCTGCCGCGGTTGCTGCACCTCCAGGCGAACGCGGCTACCGGGAAGGAAGCGAAGGCCAAGGCGTGCATCTTCCTGTTCCTCGAAGGCGGGCCGTCGCACATCGACATGTTCGACATGAAGCCCGACGCCGCGAAGGAAATCGCCGGGCCGTACAAGCCCAAGCCCACAAGCGTGCCCGGCATCCAGATTTGCGAACACCTGCCGCAGATCGCGAAACTCGCGCACAAGTACACGATCCTTCGCAGCCACAGCCACAACGACAACGGCCACAACACCGGCTACCACTACGTGATGACCGGCTACAAAGCCGACTTCCCCGACGGCAACTCGAAGATGCCGAACAACCACCTGTTCCCGTCGATCGGGTCGGTTATCAGCCGGGAGCTCGGGGCGAAGACAACCGTGCCGCCGTACATCAACATGCCGCACATGATGCAGGGCGGCGGCCCCGGCTTCTACGGTTCCGAGTACGCCCCGTTCGTGATCGACGCCGACCCGTCGCAGCCCGACTTCGAGGTGCGTGACCTCAAAGCTCCCGAGGGAATCGACACCGCACGGGCCGAGCGCCGACGCAAACTTCTCGCCGAAACCGCTGGCACCACCGCGAAGGGGAAGCCCGAGGCGATGACGACGTACTATCGGCAGGCGCAGGAACTCGTCACGTCACCGGCCGCACGCAAGGCGTTCGACATCTCGGCGGAATCGGTCGCCACCCGCGAACGCTACGGGCACACCTCACTGGGTCAGTGTGCGCTGCTCGCCCGTCGGCTGGTGGAATCGGGTTCTCGCTTCGTGGGGGTCGATCACAGCGGGTGGGATCACCACTTCACGATCTTCCCGAGCCTCGAAAAGGACATGTTCCCGCACGTCGATAAGGCGTACAGCGCGCTCATCGAAGACCTCGACAAGCGGGGAATGCTCGACGATACGCTCGTGGTGTTGATGGGCGAGATGGGCCGCACGCCGAAGGTAAACGGCGACGCTGGCCGCGACCACTGGTCGATGGCGCAGAGCGTGCTATTCGCGGGCGGCGGCATCAAGCCGGGGCAGGTGATCGGCGCGACCGACAAGACCGCCGCGTTCCCGACGACGGAACCGGTGGGCGTGCCGGACCTGCTGCGGACGATCTTCAACCAGATGGGTATCGACACGACGAAGGTATATACCACCCCTCAGGGCCGCCCCGTGCCAATCGTCGACGGCGGCAAGATCATCAAGGATTTGGTGTGAGGCAACACTGTTTTTGTGTTTTCAGTCCGAAGGACTGGGACAACGTAGCCCAGGGCAAGACAGCGAAGCTGTCGCCGCCCTGGGTTCGACGTTCCAAAAAGGCCCGCAGTCTGAAGGACTGCGACAATTGCATTTCACCACGCCCATGCCACAATCGTTAACCCGGAACGTCATCCACCTCATATTCAGTACGAAGAACCGAGAAGCATTCATTGGGCCCGACATCCGTGACCGCCTCTTCGCGTACCTTGCGGGAACACTCAACGAACTCAATTGTCCCGCGATCAAAGTCGGTGGGGTTGCGGATCACGTTCACTTGCTGTTTGTTTTGGCAAAGACGCTTTCACTGAGCAAAGCGGTCGAAGAGGTGAAGAAGGCTTCCTCGAAGTGGATGAAGGAACAAGGCGAACCGCGATTCTATTGGCAGAATGGATACGGAGCCTTTTCCGTGAGTCGGTCGAACGAATTGCGAGTTGCCACCTACATTGAGAATCAGGAAGAACACCACCGGACGAAGTCTTTCCAAGATGAGTTCCGCGAATTCCTCAAAGCACACGACATCGAGTGGGATGAGCGCTATCTCTGGGATTGATTGAATTGTCGCAGCCCTTCAGGCTGCCTGGGGTCTTGCGATTGCGTACCCAGGGCGTTGCCCTGGGCTAGGTTGTTCCAGCCCTTCGGGCTGAAATCCGATTTGCTTGGTGGCTCTCAGACCGAGTGGCAATACCGGAACACGGTAAGTCCGTCCTTCGGACTGAAATCCGATTTGCTAGGTGGAGAAATGATGTCTGGATTCGATGCGAACGTGAATCGTCGATTGTCTGCGAAACTGCACCGCCGGGTGTGCCTTGTGCTCACGGAAGACTCACTGCTCGCCGAGGAAGTGCTTGCCCGCAAGAAGCTCTCGGCGGAAGTTGCGGGGCGGCTGTCGGACAAGGTCATCCTCATCCGACCGGGGCGAATCGAAGCGGTGCTGGACGAACTCCGCAAGATGGGCCACACGCCACAAGTCGTCGGCAAGCCGAGCGAACCGCGGGTGTGAGCGTCTAACAAGCCCGCAGCGCGAGCAAGGGTTTTCGCCTTGCTCGCTCTTTATGAAGTTGCGGTTTGTGGCATTTTTTGGTTTTCAGCCTGAAAGGCTGTGACAACGTAGCCCAGGGCAAGACAGCGAAGCTGTCGCCGCCCTGGGTTCGATAACAGAAGGCCTACGCACCCTGAAGGGGTGCGACAAGCGCGTGGGTAGAAGGTAGTTGTCCCACCCCTTCAGGGTGGATCATTGGGTTCGGGCAGTTCCCAGGGCGGCGCCTTCGGCTTGCCCTGGGCTAGGTTATCCCACCCCTTAGTACAGCTCCCCATAAATGGGGGAACAATTGAATCAGCTAGAAAACCAAGGGAATCGATACAGCGACGACGATTCCCAAACTGTTCCCCTACTTATGGGGAGCTGTACTTAGGGGTGAAAACCAAAACGCCAGGCCTAATAGCGCAACTTCAAAACTCGTGCTGCGGGCTTGTAATGACGAAATCACCGCAGCGGGTTCTTCTCGGGTTTGCCCTTCGCGTCGAGAATCTGGAAGTGGTGGATGCCCGCTTTTCGGTCGTCGGTGTACGTCCAGACGATCTTCTTCTCGCGGGTCACTTCCGTCAGTTTGACTTGCTTCGCCGTCGCGCGGTAGCTCGCGATCACGGTGTTGCCGTTCTCCAAGCGCTGCACGCCGCATGTGTCGCTAAGAGGCTTCCCTTCCAGGTCGTCGTTGGTCACGCGCCACACTTCCTTGCCGTCCTTGTCCACCTCGATGACCATGTTCCCGTGCGTGCAACCGATCAGCGTGTTGCCGTCCGGCAGGCGGATCGCCGTGAACGGCATGTTCGGCGTTTTCACCTCCCAGATCACCTTACCCTTCGCGTCGTACTCACGCACGACCTTGTCGAGCAGTTGCGGCACGAGGTAGTTCCCGTTCGCCAGCTTGCGTGCCATCCGCGTCTGAAGGTGAATGTCCTTGGTCTGAGCCGTCAGCGGAACATCGATGAGCACCTTCCCCTCACGATCGACTTCCAGCAACCGCGGCTTGGGGCCGGCTTCGGTGAGCATCACCTTGCCGTCGCCCAGCGGTTGCACGGTGTTTACCTCGGATTGCGTACCCTTGAACTCGAACAAAACCTTGCCGTCGGCGTTCACCTCGACAACCGCGCCGCCGGGGTACTCCTTGTTCTTGGACAGCGCCAGCAACACGTTACCATTATCGAGCACCCAGCCGTCGCGTGTGGACAGCGGATACTTCCAGGTGGCCTTGCCTGAACCGTCGGTGATGAATGTCTCCCCGCCGGTGACGAGGAAGGCGTGCGTAATCGGGTCGGCTGCGATTGCGGCAGAGGCCAAAAGTGAGGCGAGCAAGCCGGCAAGTGCCGTTCGCGAGCGGAGGGAGAGCATAGGTGTTCTCGTGAGGGTGGGCGAAATCGCTGCGGAGTGATTCTTACGAAACCTCCGCGTGGTGAAGCGTGAATTCCAATGACCGTCGTTTCCGGATCGGTTATGCTCGCTTTTCGTCGTAGTACATCAGACTCGTAACACAGGCATAGCCAGAGTTGCGGGAAACAGATAACCCATTCATGCACCTCGTTACGGCACCACGAATCGAACCAGGAGACAACAATGCAGCTCGGAATGATCGGTCTCGGCCGCATGGGCGCGAACATGGTCAAGCGGTTGATGAAGGCCGGGCACACGTGCGTCGTGTACGACCGCAACGAAGCTGCCGTGAAGGAACTCGCTGCCGCGGGCGCGACTGGTTCCACTTCGCTCGCCGATTTCGTGTCGAAGCTTACCGGGCCACGCGCGATCTGGCTGATGGTTCCCGCTGCGGTGGTTGATTCGAGCCTCAAGGATCTCGTGCCGTTGCTCGCGAAAGACGACATCGTTATCGATGGCGGCAACTCGTACTACATCGACGACATTCGCCGGGCGGCCGAACTCAAGCCAAAGGGGATCCACTATGTGGACGTGGGGACCAGCGGCGGCGTTTGGGGTCTGGAACGTGGCTACTGCATGATGATCGGAGGCGAGACGGACATTGTGAAACACCTCGATCCGATCTTCGACACGCTCGCCCCCGGCAAGGGCGACGTGCCGGTGACCCCAGGCCGCGACAAGGTTCCCGCTGGCACCGCCGAACGCGGTTACCTGCACTGCGGGCCGAACGGCGGCGGGCACTTCGTGAAGATGGTTCACAATGGTATCGAGTACGGCCTGATGGCCGCGTATGCTGAGGGTCTGGCTGTCATTCAGAACGCCAACGTCGGCAAGAAGGCACACGCCATCGATGCGGAGACGACCCCGCTCCGCGACCCGCAGCACTACCAGTACGACTTCAACCTGCCGGACATCGCGGAAGTGTGGCGTCGTGGGAGCGTTGTCGCGTCGTGGCTGCTCGACCTGACAGCCACCGCGTTGCTCGAAGACCCGGCGCTCAAGGGTTTCGCCGGCCGCGTGTCGGACTCGGGCGAAGGCCGCTGGACAATCAAGGCCGCCATCGACGAGGCCGTGCCGGTCCCCGTGCTCACCACCGCGCTGTATGAGCGGTTCGCATCACGTGGCGAGTCCGAATTCCAGGATAAGCTGCTCTCGGCGATGCGGTTCCAGTTCGGCGGCCACCACGAGAAGAAGTGAAACTGATTTGGCGAGCGGGGGACGTGAGTCCCCTGAGGTTTGAGTGAAGCAAAGACTCGGGGGGCTTACGCCGCCCCGCTCGCCATAAGCTATCGGAAACCACACCATGAAGTTTGAAGTTCTGCCCGATGCGGATGCGGTTGCCGCCAGCGCTGCCGCGTTCATCGCAGCTGAAGCGTGGGATGTCCTCGCCAGTCGCGACAAGTTCGTGCTGGCCGTCAGCGGTGGTCGCACGCCGTGGGTGATGCTCCGCGAGTTGGCACGGCTGGACGTGCCGTGGGACAAGTTCCACATCGTTCAGGTCGATGAACGGATCGCGCCCGCAGGCGACCCTGACCGCAACCTCACGCACCTTCGCGAAAGCCTGATGGACCTCGCGCCGATCCCCGCGGCGAACCTGCACGCGATGCCGGTCGAGGCAGCAGACCCCGAACAGGCCGCGGCCGACTACGCCAAGACACTCCGCGACCTGTGCGGCACACCGATCGTCATCGACCTGATTCACCTCGGCCTCGGGCCAGATGGACATACCGCGTCGCTCGTGCCGGGCGACTCGGTTCTGGATGTCACCGATCGCGATGTCGCGTTGACTGGTGGCCTTTACCAGAAGCGCCGGCGGATGACGCTCACGTACCCCGCTCTCAATCGCGCTCGGAAACTCCTGTGGGTGGTGACGGGGGCCGACAAACCCGGACCACTCGCCCAACTGAAGGTAGCCGATCACGCGATCCCGGCGGGCCGCGTGGCGCAGGATCGGGCCGTAGTCATGGCCGACCGCGTGGCAGCAGCGAAATTGTGAACCAACCGAAACGAGGGTTAACTATGCGAATAGGTATTGCGACCGATCACGGCGGATTCAGCTTGAAACAAGAACTGGTCACCCGGCTCAAGGCCGCGGGGCACGAGGTCGTCGAGTTCGGCGCTCACTCGCTCGACCCCGCCGACGACTACCCAGACTACGTTGTGCCGCTCGGAAAGGCCGTGGCTTCGGGCCAGGTGGAACGTGGCCTCGCCGTTTGCGGCAGCGGCGTTGGTGCGTCGGTCTGTGTGAACAAGGTTCTCGGCGTCCGGGCCGCACTGATTTGCGATCACTTCTCGGCCCAGCAAGGCGTCGAGGACGACCACATTAACATCATGTGCATGGGCGGCCGAACCATTGGGCCGTCCGTGGCGTGGGATCTCGTGCAGGCATTCCTCGCCGCGAAGTTCAGCGATGAACCGCGACACTTGCGCCGCCTCGCCAAGGTCGCAAAGCTCGAAGCAGAACGATCCTGACAAACTCGGAGTTCGGAACGCGGAGTGCGGAATGAAGACAGAAGAATAGGCCGACTTTCATTCCGCACTCCGCATTCCGAACTCCGAGTTTCCCCCTCCGTCCCTTTCCCAAGGATTTTCACATGCGAACGCTGCTGGCTCTGTCCCTCGTCATCGCCGCTGGTGCGGCCGGGGCACAAGACAAGAAAGACCCACCCGCCAAGAAGGAAGCTCCCATCGTGAAACCCCGCGAGGGGAAGAACGAGACCGTCAAACTGTTCGACGGTAAGACGCTCGACGGCTGGGAAGGCTACACCGACTTGTGGTCGGTCAAGGACGAAGTGATCGTCGGCAAGAACACCGATCCGCTGAAGTTCAGCACGTACCTGCTGACGAAGAACAAGTACACCGACTTCCGCCTCACCTTTTCGACCAAGTTGCTGCCAGGCTCCGAGATGCACTCGGGCGTCGCGTTCTGGGGCGTCGTGAAACCCGACGTCAGCAAGGAACCGAAGAAGGAACGCTCCGAGTACACCTACGCCGGGCACCTCGTGATGTTCCCCTCGGGCTACGGCATGTACGACCTGTTCGGGCGTAACGGCCTGCCGGTTGACGGCGGTCCCGCGAAGAAGGTCGGCAAACAGCACGACTGGAACGAGGTCGAGGTTCTCGCTCAGGGGAATCGCGTGCGGGTGGCGATCAACGGTGCCGCGGTCGTGGACTGGCGTGATCCGCAACCCGAGCGTATCAAGGAAGGCCCGATCGGGTTGCAACTGCACTCGCTCAACCAACCGCAAGAACTGCACTTCAAGGGACTGGTGATCGAGACCTTCCCGAAGGAAGACAAATTGCTGACCGTGAAGTGATTTGGTGAGCGGCGGGCTTACGCCACGCCGCTCGCGATGGAAAGCACCGGCGGGCTTACGCCACGCCGCTCGCCATCTCAAATAATTTCCGGATTCTGCGTGGCCCGGCGGCAGCGCCGGGCTATGTCCTTTCGCCGCACAATCCATCCTCTGCCATCGCACCTATGTTCCGAACCACATCCCTTGTCGTGGTCCTGGTTTCCAGCACGGCTTACGCCGCCGACAATCCTCCCCTTCCTGCCGACGCTGCCGGGTACGCGAAGACCGTCGAGCCGTTCTTCAAGACGTACTGCAACGAGTGCCACACCGGCGAAAAGCCCAAGGGCGAGTTCCGCACCGATAGCAAGGCGCTGCCGGCGAACTTTCTCGACGCAGCCACCAAGGGGAAGTGGCGTGAAGTCGTGAATGTGCTGAACAGTCATGAGATGCCGCCCAAGAAGGCCAAGCAACCCAAGGCCGCGGAAGTAGCCGCGGTCGTGGATTGGGTGACCGAGCAGGCCGTGCGTGCGGAACTGACCCAGCGAGGAAGTTCCGTCGTCTTCCGCCGACTCAACCGCGACGAATACCGCAACACCATCCGCGACATCGTCGGCATCGACTTCGACGTGAGCGGTTTCCCGCAAGACCCGCCCGCAGGCGGGTTCGACAACAACGGCAGCGCACTCAGCCTGTCGCCATTGCACATCGAGACGTACCTGAACGCGGCCCGGCAGATCTTCGACCGCGCGCTCGTGGAAGGCGAACGGCCGAAGTCGATCAAGTGGCGATTCGAGCCGAAAGCTGGCGACGCCGACCGCACGCGGTTGCGGCTCGATCCGCAAAACAACCCCATCGTCAACGGCGGGAAGAACAAGCAGGATGGCGAATGGGTTATCGTTCACAACGAGCGTTGGGACAAGGGAGTCGGGGCACGGGATTTCCGCGTGCCAACGGCCGGCAACTACGCCATCCGGGTGAAGGCCGCGGGAATCGTCCCCGGTCGCGATGAGGTCATCAAGACGGCCGACAAGTTCCTGGCGAATCGCCGTGCGGAGCAGGACAAGAACAACCCCAAGGGGGCACAGTACACGAAGGCACAGCACGAACGCGACCTGGAACACTTCCGCACCGATCGGATGTACGTCTACGGTGCGCCGCGCGTGAAGTTGAACCTGCAGCTTGGCCCGCAACCCCGCACCCTCGCGGAGTTCGACGCCGACGGCACGAAAAACAAGCCCAAGGTTCACGAGTTCGTCGCACGCTTCACCACCGAGACTGCCGGCGTCGGCTTTGAGTACGCCTACAGCATCCCCCGCGTGCTGGAGAACTTCTGGATGCAGGGGCACGACGAGTTCGCCCGTCCCGAGTTGCTGATTAGCTGGTTCGAAATCGAGGGGCCGCTGTTCGACGCCTGGCCGCCGACTTCACACACCGGCATCCTGTTCGATTCGCCGACTCGCTCCAAGGATGAACGAGCCTACGCCGCCGAGGTGCTGTCGCGGTTCATGCGGAAGGCGTACCGTCGGCCGGTGACCGAAAGCGAAGTCGCCGCGAAGATGAAACACTTCGACGCGGCGAAGGCTGACGGCGCCAGCTTTGTGCAGGCGATCAAGCGGCCACTGACGGCCGTGCTGGTGTCGCCGAACTTCCTGTTCCTGGTCGAGCAGGCGGGCAGCACGGCGAACAAGCCGCGACCGCTGACCAACCACGAACTCGCGACACGCATGTCGTACTTCCTGTGGTCCGCTTCGCCCGACGCGGAACTGACGCGACTCGCCGACGCCGGCAAGCTCACGGACCGCACCGAACGCCTCAAGCAGATCGACCGAATGCTCCAGGACCCGAAGAAGGACGCCTTCGTGCGGAACTTCGCGGGTCAGTGGCTCAACCTGCGTGATGTTGGCTCGAACCCACCCGCACCGGACCTGTACCCGCAGTACGATCGCCACCTTGAAGTGTCGATCGTGAAGGAAAGCGAGGCGTTCTTCCGCACGATCCTGGCCGAGGACCTGGACGCGCGAAACTTCATCAAGTCGGACTTCGTGACGGTCAACGAACGGCTCGCCCGCTTCTACGGCATTGACGGCGTGAAGGGGGACGAGTTCCGCAAGGTGCCCGTGCCGAAGGGCGTGCATCGCGGCGGGATTCCGACACAGGCGTCGATCCTCACGATCACGTCGAACGGCACCCGCACGTCGCCCGTGAAGCGGGGCACCTGGATTCTGAAGACGCTGCTGGGGATCGACCCCGGCCTGCCGCTGGCGAACGCGGGCGAGATCGCACCCAAGGTGCCCGGCATCGACAAGGCCACCGTGCGCAAGCGACTGGAGATTCACCGCACGCTCGACCAGTGTGCGAGGTGCCACAACAAGATCGATCCGCTCGGCTTTGCCCTCGAGAACTTCAACGCCGCGGGCGAGTGGCGCGAGCAGGAGGGCTTCGGCTACAAGGGCCGCATTCAGCAGAACGATCCGAAGATCGACGCGAGTTCCGAGATGCTCGACGGCACGAAGATCGTCGGCGTCGAGGGATTGCAGGACGCCATGCTGAAGCAAGAAGACCTGTTCCTGAGTTGCCTCGCGGGAAAGATGCTGACCTATGCCCTGGGCCGCGAGTTAGGGTTGGCCGATCAGGTGACCGTGAAAGCCGCCGTGGCCCACATGAAGGCGAACGGCCGCACGCTGAAATCGCTAATCCGATTCGTGGCGACCTGCGAACCGTTCGAAACGAAGTGAAGGGGCGTCTTTGGCTAAAACGGGCGAACCAATGAGTCGAACGCTCTCACAGCAAATTGCCGCGGCAATCCTCGGCGTTTGGCATTGGCATCAAACCCAAGAGTTTTTGGCATATGCCGAAGTAACATTTGGATTGCGAATTACGGAACCGGCTGAATTTGAAGACATCTATCTCCATGAGACGGCCGAAGGTGATGTCGAGCGTGGTTTGCTAATGAATAGCACTACACTCCAGTGGTGGGTGGTCGATCACCTTGGGTTACGGGACACGCCTCGGCCGAATGCAGAGTGGTTCTCCTGCCCCGACGATGCGCCACACCTCCGGGGTCCGTTTTATCGGCATCCGGTACTTCGATTCCACCGGCAAGGAAATCTACTGGCACTCGGCGAGGCGTTCGGGCCACGGTTGTTTTGCAGTAAGGTCGGCAGGTTTCGGCGAACAGATGACGGAGTTGAGTTGCAAGACCTTCGCGTCGTGTTCAACTGGCGGTCATTGGAAGGTAGGCAACCTACTCCGCTTTGATGACCAACCTACCTGATCAAACACGACATCCCGGAACGGTCGAGCCGTGTGCAGCAGACTCCACCAACGCAGGTGTAAGATGATTGTGTCCCCGCTCATGACGAGGATGCTTCGATGACGACTACCGAACAATCTGAAAAGCTCGCGGAAGAAGCACGGCGCGGTCAAGAAGCCTTCGACCGGCATGTTCGTACCAAGCTGCGCCCCGAGGACGACGGCAAGTTTGTCGCCGTTGATATTCAATCGGGCGATTACGAAATCGACGCCGACGACTATCAGGCCACCGAACGACTCTTGGCAAGGATTCCGGAAGCAAGGATCTGGTTGTTCTGCGTTGGTCAACCGACGACTTACCGAATCGTTCGACTTGCTTCTGGTGGTGCAGCATGATGGTTGGCACCGTCAGTGCTCGTCTGGAAGCAAAACTTCGTCTCACGATCGTCGGCCCAACGGGAACCACGCTCGATGTCGATGCGGTCATCGACACCGGGTTCAACGGTTCATTGGTGCTTCCAAGCGCCACGGTGTCATCGCTCGGGCTCATCAGAAAGTCTGGCGGCACGGCGCGATTGGGTGACGGCTCTACTTGCAACTACGAGAACTTCGGTGCCGAGGTCGTCTGGAACGGGGCGACTCGCGGTGTCGTTGTCTCGGCAATGGGAAACGAAGCGCTCGCCGGCATGCGTTTGTTGGCCGGGCACAAGTTGACGGTTGAAATCAAAGACGGCGGTGCGGTCGAAGTGCTACCGCTGTGAACAGGAACTGAACCCGATACCGGAGTTTCCCGTGATACACTGCCCATTGTCTCGTCGGCACATGCTTCGCGCCACTGGTGCGGCGGTTGCACTGCCGTTCCTCGAAGCGATGCTCCCGAAGTTGCAGGCCGCGCCTTCCACGTTCAAGCCGTGGGAGAAATCGACGGTCGCGGCCACGCCGCGGATCATCGCCTGCTACGTTCCCAACGGCGTCAACATCCTCCAGTGGGTGCCAAAGGACACAGGCGAGAAGTACACGCTTTCGCCAACGCTGACGGCACTGAAGGACTACCGCAACGACTTCAGCGTGCTTACGGGCCTCGGGCACCCGGCGTCGCAGGGCGGCCACAGCGGGGCCGATACCTGGCTCACCGCCGCGAACCTGAAGGCGAAGGCGGGTGCGGATTACACGAACACCGTGTCGGCCGACCAGATCGCGGCCCAACTCCACGGCAAGAAGACGCGGTTCCCGTCGCTTCAACTCGGGGATATGTCCGGCACCGGCGGCGCGGGGCACAGCCACACCCTCTCGTTCGACATCAACGGCACGCCGCTCCCCGCCGAGAACTCGCCCCGACGACTCTTCGAGCGGCTGTTCGTGCCCGACACCGCAAACGACCGCGCGGCCACGCTCAAGCGATACGCTGAGCGACGATCGATCCTCGACGACCTCTCCGGCGAGACGGCACAACTCACCGGCAAGCTCGGCGCCACGGACCGCAAGAAGCTCGACGAGTATCTGAGCAGCGTTCGAGAGACCGAGAAGCAGGTCGAGCGGATGCAGGGTTGGGTGGACGTGCCGAAGCCGAAGGTCGCCGACACCGGGCTGCAACTGGGCAGCCAGCCGATGAACGGGCACGACCGCCCCATGTGGCTCGATGTGATGTTGGAACTGTCGTACCTCGCGTTCATCACCGATCTGACGCGGGTCATTACGTTCGAGTGGAGCCGCGAGGCCGGCGGATACGGTGGCGGCGGTGAGAATCACCACGAACTTTCCCACCACGGCGGCGACACGGGGATGCTCGGCAAGCTCGCGGCCATCGACCAGTTCCACCTGTCGAAGCTCGGGCGATTCATGGGGATGCTCAAGGGTACATCCGAGGGAGACGGCACCATGCTGGACCGCACGATGATCGTGTTCGGCTCCGGCATGAACAGCGGTGCGGGCGGGGAGCACTCGCCGAAGAACCTGCCGCTGATCGTGGCGGGTGGGCACAAGTTGGGCGTGAAGCTCGGGCGGCACCTGGCCCACAACCCGGACAAGCACCCGCCGATGTCGAACGTGCTGTTATCGCTGATTCAGAAGTTGGGGGTCGAGACTGACCGATTTGCCGACAGTTCTGGAACGTTGACGGGTCTGATTTGAGTTGGCGAGCGGGACGGGAGTGCTGTCGTGGTGCGTAACAGAAACTCCCGACCCGCTCACAGAACCTCAGCGAATTACCGCTGGTTTGGGCAGCGGCCGTTCGGGCAAGAGCTGCCGAACGGGTTGGTCGTGTAACCCGCAGGGTACACAACGCCGCCAATCACCTGTCCAGCGGCAGGCTGGATCGTGTAGGTGCCTGGGGAGGTTACGTAACAGTTGCCGCCCGCACAATTTCCGGTCCGAATGATCTGACCGGATGCGTTCCCCACGATGGCGGGGGTGAGCCCGGTCGTGATGGTCGTTGTCGGTTGCCCAGCGTGGGCGAACTGCCCCAGTTGCCGGCTCAATTCAGCTCCGGTCACAACCCCTTTGTGACGAAGAGCTTGGACATTTCCACCGGGACTGCTAATGACCAGTCCCTCATTCATCTCGAACTGTTCGGCCAGCGTCTTGCCAGCCCCCGTATCAACGTCGAGATAGAGACACACGTAGCTGTCGCGAAGAATCTGGGCAGCATTCGCCGGGATCGTTCCTTCTGCAATCATCTTCCCCGGTTTGCCCGCACCTTGACCAATGAACACTGCGATTGGTTTCTGCTGGGCGCTGGCGGTTGCCATTGCCTGAGCATAGTCCGACTGCCAACTCGGCGACGGGCTCGCGCCACCGCCAAGGGCCCCAGCCAGGGCGACTACGGCCAGAGTCGTGGTGACCATCATCCTGTTGAACCTCCTGAAGCACACCACTGGTGAACCCGCACCCAACCAGGAGCACGGGAAGTCAGTTTATAGACGATGTTGCCGGGTGTTGGTACCCAAATCCCGGTAAATGTGGCACATTGGATAAAATGCAACTTCGAAGGAAAACGAATCTGGCCACTTCTCCCCGAGATCGTACTCGGAAGATGGAACAGAAGGGAGTTTGGGGCAAATTGGATACATTGGGATAAATAGTCAACTGTTCAGGAAATACTCACTGTCGATAGGGGCACTGCCTCACAAATTCCATCATCTACACAAATGTCTCAGAGCAGCCTCGGACTGGCGGCGGACCAGACGGAATAATCGACACATTCGGACCCCGTCTCACGCTCCAACGAGAGCATCCGCTTGAAGGGCTTGTGGGGTTTTGGCGAGCGGAAGATGTGTGGCTTCCGGTAGAGTGGTCTGGGTGACCACTGGATCGTGTTCTTCGGTATCCGTCCGAGCCCGAGCGCCAAGCGAGGATAAACGCAAAACCCTCGCTTGGCGCTCGGGCTCGGACCAGAACCGTTCCCCCCGCTCGCCAAAACCGGGAGTCCCGAATGCGCCGCGTCTGTGCTCTGTTGCTGTTCGTCGTCCAAGCCACTTGCGGCTTCGCAGACGCCCAGGAACGCACCCACGACATCACGCCCGACGACTACGCCAGCGTGAACACCATCACGGAAATCGCCGTGTCGCCGGACGGCAAGCAGGTCGCGTATTGCCTCGCCACGTGGGACAAGAAAGCCGACAACCGCCGCACCGACCTGTGGGTCGTCGATACCGACGGCAAGGGGAAGCCGAAGCAACTGACCAAGGACCGCGCCAACGAACGCCACCCGAAGTGGAGTGCGGACGGCCGGTCGATCTATGTGTTGGCCAACCGCACCAAGCAGGGCGAGAAGGCACCGCTCAACGGCAAGACGCAGGTGTGGAAGGTGCCCGCCGAGGGTGGCGAACCGGTCGCGGTGACGAAGATCGGGACCGGCGTGATCGGCTACGACTACGCCCCCAAGGCCGACGCCGTGTTCTACTCGATCGACGCGACCACCACCGACGAGGACGACTTCACCGCGCTCCGCAAGAAGTTCCCGAACCCCGAGTACGGCTTCGGCAAGCGCACGGTCAGCGAGGTGTTCCGGCTCGACGCGAAGGACGAGAAGGCGAAGCCCGAGCAGGTGATCGCGGACAAGCGATACATCCGCGAGTTCGCCGTGACGCAGGACGGCAAGCGAATCGCGATGGTGTCCGCGATCGACGACACGGTGTTGAAGTCCGAGGGCGAAAGCCGCGTGGACGTGTGGGAAGGCGGCAAGATCGTGACGCCGCCAACTGAGGTGTATCGCGAGAAGGCCGCGTCGCCGCACGCCTGGCTCGAAAACCTCGTGTGGAGCCCCGACGGCACCCGCTTCGCGTTTTGCGCCGTGTTCGATGCATACCCCACCGAGATCATCATCGGTGTACTGAAGGACGGGATTTACATGGTGACCCAAGCAAACCGAGCTGGCAAGCTCGCTAAACCATGGCAGGTCATCGGATACGGTCGCGGTACCGGGTGTCCACTTGTGTTCAGTTTCGATCACGAGTTGAAGGGCATCTGCGAACAAGCAGGTACCACCGGCGTCTTTCACTACTCCCCGCGAGATGGAGAGACCGCCGTCTTCTTTGCCGATCGTTGGCACCCGATTGGTCTAAACCAAGATACGTACCACGGCATACCCGTCTGGATCGAGGCGTCAACGGGGCACTTTCCTGTGATTGCTACCGTTTCGAAGGAGAAAAAAGGGATCTTCTCCCTCGTTGATCCCAACCCCCACACGGCGACGTGGAAGTTCCCCTCCGTCCAGCACGTCACCTGGAAGGCTCCCGACGGCACCACGGTTGGCGGGCCGCTCGAACTTCCCCACGGCTGGAAGAAGGGCGATAAGCCGTTGCCGCTGGTCGTCGCGATCCACGGCGGGCCGACCACCGCGAGCTACAACGATCTTCGCTTCGATCCGCACAACGGCCGCCTGTACTTCGCCGCGAAGGGGTACGCCGTGCTGTGCCCGAACTACCGTGGCAGCACAGGATATGGCGACAAGCACGTGACCGACCTCATCGGCAAGGAAAACGACATCGAGGTGAAGGACATCCTCGCGGGGATTCAGCACCTCATCAAGGAGGGGATCGCCGACCCGGACCGCATCGCCGTGATGGGCTGGAGCAACGGCGGCTACCTCACGAACTGCCTCATCACGCTGAAGGACTCGCCCGTGAAAATTCGCGCGGCCAGCAGCGGGGCCGGCATCGTGGACACCGTTTCCGAATGGGGCTTCAACGACGAACCGGCCTATCCGAAGGTGTTCAAGAAGGGGCTGCCGTGGGAACAGCCCGACATCTACAAGGCCACGTCGCCGACGTATGGCCTCGGCAACGTGAAGACGCCGACGCTGATTCACGTTGGTGGCGGCGACGAGCGCTGCCCGCCGGGGCACAGCCGGATGCTGCACCGTGCGCTCAAGGAGTACGTGAAGGTGCCAACGGAACTGATGGTGTATCCGGGCGAGCCGCACGGCCTCACGAAGCTGAGTAACCGCGTCGCGAAGATGGAATGGGATCTCGCGTGGTTCGAGAAGTATTTGAAGAAGTGAGCAGTGATTGGGCGAGCCGCGTCGGTTACGGCGCGGGTTGAACTTCACCCGTGTGTTGACACACACGGCTCGCCGGGCATTTGGCGAGCCGCGTCGGTTACGACGCGGGTTCATCGTTCAGCAGCCAACTCGCATCAACCTCGACCTGTAGCGGGTTCGCCTGGTCGCGCACGTACCGTGCGGCCGTGCGAATTGCCGTCTCATCGGTCAGCTTCCGCGTCGAACCCGACGAGGTCCACCATTCGCGTCTTCCAAAGACCCGGTTGAGTCGGCGTGATCCGTAGCTCTTGAACGAGTGAAGGATAGTCTCGGGCTCCGGGTCGCCGGGCACCAAAACCACGAGATGGATGTGGTTGGACATGACCGCCAGCGCCGGAACCGCCCAACCGCGGTACGCCGCTGTTTCGCGGAACTGCGTGACCAACTCTGCGGCCTGTTGCGCGGTCAATCTTACCGGCGGCTCTTTCTGAACTCGCTCGGAGTACCGCCTGAGCCACTCGACATCGTGATCTGGTTCCACCCCAGCGGCGTTGTTAATCCGGCGCGTGCCATCTTCCGCGGGGTAGTGTCCGACGAAGCCGCGCGCATCGCCCGGTAGCCAGTTCCCGTAACAGGTCCAGGTGATCAGCCAGGCGCGATCGAACATCGCTGAGCCTCGCGAAATGCTAACCCGTGCCGTGACCGGCACGGCTCGCCTTGGTGTTGGGCGAGCCGCGTCGGTTACGACGCGGGTTCTCGCTACATCAGCAACCCCGCGACGGCCGCGTTGATGAGCGTGGCCAGGAACCCGATGAACAGCGCCTTCATGCCGAGCCTCGCCAAGTCGGCACGGCGGCCGGGTGCAATCGCGCCGATGCCGCCAAGTTGAATCCCCACCGATGCGAAGTTCGCGAACCCCGTCAGTGCGTACACCGCGAGCAACTTCGATCGCTGCGACAACTCCGTGAACTGTGCCGAGTCCGGCAACTTGCCGCCGAGCGTCAGGTACGCGACGTGTTCGTTCGCCGCGAGCTTGATGCCGAGCAACGCACCAACCTTGTCGCACTCGGACGGATCGACGCCGAGCAGGAACGCGACCGGCGAGAACATCACGGCGAAGATCTTCTGGAGCGTGATGTCGCCGAACACGCGGCCCAGAATGATGTCGAACAGTGCGATGAACGCGATGAACGCAATCAGCATCGCGGCTACGTTCATCGCGAGCAGCAGCCCGTCTTTCACGCCAGCAGCGGCGGCGTCCACCGCGTTCACATACGGCGTTTCCACGGTGATCGGCGTCTCACCGGCGGTTGCAGGCTTCCCCGCTTCGGGGTACACGAGTTTCGTGAGGTAAAGCGCACAGGGGCAGGCCATCACGCACGTCGAGAGGATGGCCACGGGGTCGGCACCATAGCTGATGTACACGGCCATCATGCCGCCCGAGATGTGAGCCATGCCGCTGGCCATGAGCGCGAGCAGTTCGGACTGCGTCATCTTCGGCACGAACGGCTTCACAATTAGCGGCGCTTCGGTTTGCCCCATGAACACGTTCGCGGACACCGAGAGCGTTTCCGCGCCGCTGGTCCCCATCATGTACTGCATCGCGCGGGCCATGATCCGCACGAAGAATTGCAGAATGCCGAGGTAGTAGAGCACGCTGAAGAACGACGACACGAAGATGATCGGCGGCAGCGCCTTGAACGCGAAGATGAACCCCGCAGGCCCATCGACTTTCGCCAGGGAGCCGAAGACGAAATCGGCCCCCTTGTCGGACGCGGCGATGAGCGCCTTGATTGCGTCGCCAACGGCCTCGAACACGCTTCGCACTTGCGGCGAGTAGATCACCGCGGTCGCGAGTGCGAACTGCAACCCGATGCCCCACAGGAGCGTCTTGCGTTTCACCGATTGCAGGCTATTCGAGAAGAACGCCGCGACGCCGAGGAAGCACACGATGCCGCACGCAGCCTGGAAGCGATACCCGAGCGAGGCGTGCAACATGTACGCGACCGCGCCGACCGCCAGCACGCCACCAGCGATGCCGATGCGCCATTGCACGGGCGTCGTGGGCAGCGGCGTCTCGGGTGGAGGAGTCTCGTCGGCAGCGGACGTGGTCGCGGCT
Organism: Planctomycetaceae bacterium; assembly: GCA_013823135.1. Lineage (GTDB taxonomy): Bacteria > Planctomycetota > Planctomycetia > Gemmatales > Gemmataceae > Gemmata. The sequence continues at coordinate 51,264 of PNLP01000010.1, read as the reverse complement.
AAACGGGTTGAATTTACTTCGCTGAGAGGTCTTTCAGCAGTGCGTCGTCGTCCTTGGGGATCGACCACAGCACCACGTCGAACGCACCCTTCCACGCTTCCTTGGGTGCGGGCAACCGCAGCAGCACGGTGTAACCGCCGCCCGCCTTTGGGGTGAACCGCCACACTGAACCGGCCGGTGCGTCGAGCGATTCCAGAACCACGGCCTTGTCGCCGTCCTGCGGCAACACCACCCGCGTTGCCGCGGTGGTGATCGTCGGCTCGTCGGCCTTCAGATCCAACCCCGCGACCTTCTCACCCGTCGCGGACACAATGCGAGGCTCCTTGCTCGTCTGCCCTGCGAGCAACCACGGGGTTAGCCCAGCCGGTGTTTCGATCGCGAACTTGCGGGTGAAGCCAGTCGCCACCGAAGGCTTCATCGGAATCGGCGTCTCGGCAACGGTAAGCGTTCCTTCCTTCGGGTTCTCCGTCAGGCGGTAGCGGAACGTCGGACGGCCTTCCTTGTCGAGCGAGTAGCCGTCGAACTGAACGGCCATCGGGCCGTCGAAGATGCGGGCTGGTTCCAGTGGCAGCGGCAGCCCATACGCCGGGTTGGTGGCACGCCCCGCGTAGTCCGGTGGCGTGCGGGGGTTCGTCGTGAGCCCCCACGGGTGACCGCTCGCGGCCGACCAGAACTTCGGGCCGAGGAGTTTCGCGGGAGCACCGCCGCGATTCGCCCACACCGGCGAGGCGTCGATGAAGTTCCCCGCCCACGAGTACGCGAGCCGACACTGATCCGCCGAGAAGGCGATGTTCACGCCGCCCGGATAGCCCACGGCGATGGCCTTGCTGCCGGCTTCCGTCATGAACGTCCGGAGCACTTCGGGCCGATCCTTCACCGCGATGATGAGCCCCTTGGGCGGCTCCATTCCCTCGGGGAGTGGCAGCCCCATCCCGAGCGAAAGGTACGTCCACATCGCCTCGGCCTGGCCCTTCGGGTCGCCGTTGAGCACCGTGGAGAGGGTCGATTTCCCTTCCACGAAGGCTTGCGGCATTCGCGTGCCGGGTGCCATTCGCAGCGGTTGGTGCATCCAGCGTTCGTACCACTCGTAGCGAACGCGATCCTTGATCGTGGCGAGGTCGGGGCCGCGGGTGCCGGTGTTCGCCACGCCGCCAATGTCGTGGCACGAGATGCAGCCAAGCCCGGCCTTGCCCACGATCTGCCGACCGAGCGCGATCTGCTTCGTGCCGATCTCGACCTTGCGAACCGTGTCGTCGGTCCCGGTTCCTTCGAGTGCGGCGAGCGCCTCGGGGAGGAAGCCGACGTTCTGCTCGCCGTACTGCGGCATGCGAAGCCCCATCCACGGGCGAGCGCGACCACCGGTGAGCAGCACGGACTTGAGCCACGGCGTGCGGGTCTTGTGCCCGACACCCGTGAGCAACGGTGGCCGCACGTCGTCGACGTTCTCAACTTTCTCGAACAACTTGGCCTCGTTGGCGAGGGCAACCGGAATGCCGCCTTCGCCGTCGCGACTGTGACAGTTCAGGCAGTTGAACCGCTTGATCGCAACGCGGGCGGAGTAAGCGGGGGCGGCGCTTCCCGCACCCGTGAGGCCCGCCTTCGCGAACGCAGCGAGTTCGGCCTTGTCTGTGGCGTTGAGCGTGTACACCGGCACCTTCGCGGCGTCGGGCTTCGCTGCAATGCACCCGGTCGCGCCGGCGGCTTTCACCTTCTCCAGTGACGCGAACGCCTGCGGCTTGCCAGGCTTGTTGGCGGCGTCCATCGAGTGGCAGTTCACGCAACCCTTGGCCTGGAACAACCGCGCACCGACGGCGACCCACTGCTTCGCGACTGGCAACTTGTCGAGGTCCGTGGCCGGCTTGTCGAGGTCGATATCAGCGAGGTTCGCGAGCAGTTCCGTGGGCTTGGTCTTCGGTGCGACTGGTGCCTCGGCTTCGATGGCGTCGTCCGTGATTCGGCACAGGAAGCGTGCAACGTCGGTTGCCTCCGGGCCGGTCAGGTTCATGTGCGGCATGCGGCCGTGCGGGTTCGTCTTCAGCGGGTTCTGCAGATACGCCGAGAGCGGTTCGGATCGCGTCTTGCTGCCGACCGCACCGAGGGCGTACTTGGTGACCGGCCCGAAGACCTGTTCCTCGGTCTTCAGCGGTTCGCGGTCGTCTTCCACGTTCTTCGCGGCCGCCTTCGCTTCCTGGTGACACGCGGCACACCCCGCAACGGTGTAGAGTGCCTTGCCGCGCTCGAAGCTCTGCTTCACGTCGTTCGGCGGGTTGATCGCGGCCTTGGGTGGCACGAGCGGCGTGTTCGTAAACGACATCAGGTATTGCGTGACGGCGTAACGCTCGGCCTTGCCGCGTTCGTCGTCGGTGAACATCTTGGGCATCGTGGTGTTCGGCCGGACCTTCGCGGGGTCTGCGAGCCAGGCGTCGATCCAGCCTGGGTAAACGCGCTTCGCGATCTCGCTGAGGTTCGGTACGCTGCGTTCGGCCAGCCCCTTCGCCATCTTGTCGTCGGCTGCGGGCTTGTGGCACTTGATGCAACCGAGTTCCTCGAACTTGAACCGACCCTGTTCCTGCTCGAAGTCCGCGAGGAAGGCCGCGGGGCGGTCCTTGGCGACGTGCCCGAGGAACTGGTGCGGCAGCGGCTCACGCACGAACCCCGGCCCGACCCAGAACAGTTCCACCTGAGCGGGTGTGCCGGTGGATGTGAACGTGGCCTCGAACGCTTGCACGCCACCGTCGAGTTGCACCTCAGCCCCCTTCACCTCGACCACGCCGGTTGCGTCGGCCGTGCCGGTGAACACTTCCTTCCCGCCCAGGTTGATCTTGAGCGCGCCGTTGTGCAGGTTCGCGGAGAACGTGTACTTTCCGGGCCGCGTGATGTTGACGTACCCACTCCACTTCGCGGTACTCACGCCCGACAGTTTCGGGTGCGGCGACTCACCAGCCTTCAGCAACAGCGCGACTGTGGGTTCCAACCGCGTGACCGTGCCACCGGTGCCCTGGTAAGCCGTGATGAGCCCGGGTTTCAGGTCGGATGGCTCAATCGCCTGTGTGGCGGTGTTGAGGATTAGCACCGCGAGCGCGGGGAAGAGATATCGGTGGTGCATGTGTGATGCGAGTGGGTTCGTGCGGTGGGCCAACGGGACCACAGTGATTATCCCGACCCACGCACGCCCGGCAAGCAGAAATGGGAATCCCGTGTTATGATGCCTGCATGGCGACAATCACTGTAACGCCCGATGGTCCCCAAACCGCAGTCGCGTCTTATCGCGCGGTGATGGGCGACAAACAAGCCGTGGGGTCGACCGTCGGGCAGGCCATCGACAGATTACAAGCATCCTTCAACGGACCTGCCGGAACAACGCTGATTATCATCCTGCCGTGGACATCAGACGCCGCTCATGCGACGAACGCTATTCCGGCGAGGTGACGAGGCTTGAACCAAATGCACACTCGACACGTGCTGTTGGTACTGATCACAGCACTCCTTGCTACCCTCATGTGGCTCGGGCTACAGTCACCCATACCGGAACTTGACCCGGCCACCGTTGAAGCACTCGAAGCAGCTACCGAGGAGTGGTGGCGACCCGGTGACCCGACCCGGACGGTACCCGAATCCGAGTGGCCCCCTGAACTCCGGAGACTCCGCCCGAGAGTCGTCCGGGCAACTCCCAAAGGCGTCTTCATCTCGTTCGCGTCATATTACGTAGAAGAGCGGGGCCTATTCGTTCTGCCAACGAAATCAGACTACCAACCGCAACAGGGCACTGATCCGGCGTTCCGGGTGCTTTGCAGTCGAGTTTATGTGTACGGCATAAAGGGGTGAGACTGGAATGCGTTAGGCTTGCGGCAGGTAAAGTGTACCCATCGAACTGATGCGGCTGAATCTTGGTTTTTGCCCTCTCCCCTTGCGGGAGAGGGCGAATACACGCCTTGCCCCGTCTCCTTGGCGTGGTAGAACTTCACCTGCCAAACGCGTTTAGCCGCGAGCGAAGGGAGCGTCAGTAGCGTTCCCTTCGCTCGCGGCTAAATCGTGATGCTGTTGCTGCTCGTATCAGCGGTTGCTCGTGGTGGGCTGCGAACGCTTCTCGGGCGAGATCAGCCAGCCACCCTGGAATGCGTCCTTCCCCGTTGGCGTGGTGCTTGGCCCGGGTGTGCCGACTGGGTTGCCAACCGGCTGGCCGTTCTTGTCGATCTGTTCGCCTGCCATCTTCCCGAGCTTCTGGAAGAACGACGACGAGTCTTCAACCACTTTCTTGGTCTGGACTTCGGTCTCGATCTGAAGATTCCCGTTCTGGCCCTTCCCAACGCTCAGTTTGTACCATCCGCAGTACCAACCGACGCAGGCGAAACCGACAACGAGCAATCCGACGAGGGCAAGTAAGTTCCGCATAGTGTGATCCCCGCTCCCGAGAGAATTCTACCCTGGGGGGATTACCAACCTTCACAAGACGGAGCAAGCCCAGCTTGCAGCAGCCAATTCCGATTCGGTGGGAAGGAGAATTGTGCTACACTTGTACCATGCTTCCCACAATCTCTCCTGCGTCGCCGGACGAGTTGCTTCCCGCGTTGCAGATGATCTTCGGTGGTCGTGCCGGGTCGAACCGGATCGAACCTTATCGGGCTGCGCTCACCAACGGCGACCGCGACCCCCAGGGGTTGTTCGTTGCGCGAGATGATGCGGGGCAACTGTGCGGTGCGATGCTGGCCCAACCCCTGCAGGGGGCGCTCGGCGTGGTCTGGCCTCCGCGAGCACCCTCAGCCGAGATCGAAGACGCACTGGTTCTTGCCGCTACCGACTGGCTGCGAGCTCAGGGCGTGAAGGTGTGCCAGGTCTTCGCGACGGCGGAAGAACTTCCCGACCTCGCGCCGCTGGTTCGCCACGGGTTTCAGCGGATCACGGAACTCATCTTCCTTCGCCGCCAGCTTTCGCCCGAGGAAGTGCTGCCCGAGCCGATCCATCCGATCATCTTCGTCCCGGAAAGCCCGCCGTTCTCGCCGGAGTTCCGCAATGCCCTGCTCGCCACGCATGAGCGAAGCCTGGATTGCCCCGAACTGAACGGCGAGCGGACCGCCGAGGAGTTGCTCGCGGGGTTCTCGGACTGGACGACGGGGAACGAGTGGTTCCTTGCCGTCGATCGGGATGTCGTGCTCGGAGTGGTGTTGTTCGCATCCGGGACCGAACCCGACGTGCTCGAGCTCTCGTACCTGGGTGTCGTGCCGTTGTTCCGGCAGTGCGGTTACGGTGGTGAGTTGCTGGACTTCGCGATCGCGGCCGCGACCCTTTCGCGTGTGAACGGGTTGGTGGTGACTGTCGATGCGAGGAACGAGCCCGGCTTGCGGTTGTACTGCAAGCGCGGGTTCGTCGAGACCGCCCGGAACGAGGTTTTCCTGGCTCACTGGCCAACTTCGGTTGCGTCCGAGCCTTGATCGCAGACCTTTCTCGACCTTCACTCCATTTTCACTCAAGTCAGGTTTGATTTGCACGAGTTTGCGGGCCGCGCCACCTGCGCCCGGCCGCGACATCTGGCGCGAATGTGCCACATCTATCGGCCGCGCCCAACCGTGCCGACCGCGACCGGCGGCATTACGATCTGCCCCTCACAACCGGCCGTCTGACACGTAGGCGCGCCCCCTTTCGCGCTGATAGTTAATGAAGTCACAGAGTCACAAACCCGACACGACACCGCGACGAACCGCGCCAACGCCGCACAGGCTGGCTGCGCTCTGGGAGATTGTTTGTGCCGGCCCGACCGCAACCAACCAAACCGACCGGCACGCCGCCCGACCGGGCGCTTGCCGACGCCGTTGCCACGCGAGTCGGCGCGGCGCGGTACGGTCTTTGGTTCGCGGGCCACTCACGGTTCGTCCCACTCGGCAACGAAGTCGCGGTCGTCGTCCGCAACCAGCACTCGCAGGAATGGCTCGAACACACGTTCGGCTCCGCCGTCCGCGAGGCCACGGTCGAGGTCTGCGGCCCCGGCACCGTGGTCCGCTGGGTGATCGACGCGGAGATGTTCTCCGAGAATGCGGAACCCCGTCAGAACGCGGAATGCGGAACGCGGAATGCGGAATCGAAACCCGAACCGAAGACAGAACCGAAACCTCGCTTAGCCGCGACGCGAAGCGGAGCGCGTGCGGACACTCACACCCACCAACCAACAACAACCAACCAACAACAACCAACAGACCTGTTCGGCGACCCCGTTGCACCCGCGAAGCCCAAGGCGAAGAAGCCCGAGCCTGAAGTGGTTGCGGTTGCCAAGACCGGCCGGCGTTGGAAACTGCTTCACGAGTTCGTCGTCGGTTCGTGTAACCGCGTGGCCCATGCTTCGGCGCTGAGCGTGATCGAAGACCCCGGCGAGGGCGCGAACCCGCTGGTGATTCACGGCCCCGTCGGCACCGGCAAGACGCACTTGCTCGAAGGGATCTTCGCGGGGTTGAAACGGCAATCGGATCAGCGACCGTGCTACACGACGGCCGAGGAGTTCACCACACGGTTCGTCGCGGCGTCGCAGCACGGGAAGATGTCCGCGTTCCGTCGACAGTTCCGCGAATGCTCCACGTTGCTGCTCGACGATCTGCACTTCCTCGCCACGAAGAAGGCGACGCAGGCCGAGTTCCTCCACACGTTCGATGCACTCGTGGCTGACGGACGACAAGTTGTCGTGACAACGGACTGTCACCCGCGACTGGCCGACGAACTGATGCCCGAGCTCGTAGACCGGTTGCTTGGCGGCGCGGTCTGGAGCCTGCAACCGCCCGATCCCGAAACTCGCCTCGAAATCCTTCGCAAGAAGGCGACCGGCGCGTCTCCGATGATCCCCGACTCAGTGCTGAAGTTGCTCGCGAGTAGCCTGCGTGGGAACGTGCGGGAACTCGAGGGTGCGGTGAACAGCGTCAAGCATTACGCGAAGGTGACGGGCCGGCCGGTGGATCAGGTGGTGGTGCGCGAGGCACTCGGTGACCTGTTGCGGCACGCGGTGCGGACCGTAAGCGTGATTGATGTGGATGCCACCGTGTGCTCGGTGTTGCGGCTCGGCTCGGGAACGCTGCAATCGAAGTCGCGGGCCTGGGCTGTGACGCATCCACGAATGGTCGCCATTTATCTGTGTCGCAAGCACACCGCAGCCACGTATGGCGAGATCAGCAAGCACTTCGGCGCGAAGACACACAGCACGGCCGTGGCAGCGGAGAAGAAGGTGCGGGCGTGGATCGACAAGGACGCGAGCGTGACGATTGGCGATCGCTCCTGGCGTGCGAAGGAACTCATCGACCGCATCGAACGCGACTTGCAGCGCTAGTGTTTTTGGCGAGCGGGGCGGCGTAAGCCCCCCGAGTCTTTCGTTGTCTCAAACCTCGGGGGCTTACGCCGCCCCGCTCGCCAAAATCGGTTACGGCTTCTTCACCTTCCCGCCATCGACCACGGTCATCTTGCCGTAGCCCGTGGGCCACGCCGACGTCACTTCTGCTTCGCCCACGAAGTCGACCGCACCAAGCTCCGCGGTCCAATCTTTCGCGAGTTTGCCATCGGTGTCGAGGTATGCTCGCACGAGGTACTTTCCGTTCGGCAACTCGGCCTTCGCCTTCCACGCCTTCGCGCGTGCCGACCCCGGTGTCGCGGACAGCGTGAGCGTGTGCTGGAACAGCTTGCCGCCGCCCCACACCTTGCGGTCGGTTGAAGCGATCGGATCGGTCTCCCACGCTTTCTTCGTGGCGTCCCACGCGAAGACCTTCACCTGCACGAGTTTGTCGGCCCACGCGGGTGGCGTGTTTGCGATCTTCAGCCAGATCTCGGTGCCGAACGCCTCCATTGTCTGCTTCTTGGGCAGGTCGGCCGCGGTCTCGTACTTGTCGTTCACAATCCGCGCGTAGTCCTCGACGAACTTGCGATACGCTTTGTAGCCTTCGTCCCCAACGAGGAACTTGACACCGCCACCATGCTTCACCTCGTTGAGCGGCTTGAGCAGCAGCAGGCTCTTGGCCGGTTCCTTGGTGTCGATCAATTTGCTGTCCATGAGGTACTTCAACGTGGCCTCGGGGCCGGCGGCCTTGAACCACGACACGCGCTCACCGTTCTCCGCAACGAGTTTCTTGTTCTCGGCGCTCCCCTCGATGTGGCAACTCATGCACCGGAACCGCATGGCCCACACGCTGTTCGTGAACGACTCCAGCAGTTGGTCTTTCCGGGCGTGGCGAATCACCTCGACTGATCGTGGCGGCTTGGCGAGTTCCTCGACCTTGAGCTTCGGGGCGTTGCGAAGTTCCTTGTCGGCACAGCATGCTTTGATCCACGCGGTGAACGCCTCGTACTCGGCGGTGCGGTTCTTCTGGTGGATCAGGTCCGCGCCCTTCTCGGCCTTGCCCATTTCGATGAGCGCGAGGATGCGGGACTTCTCGGGCTTGTCGAGATCGACGAGCCCTTGATCGCGGAGCGAGAGGAACGTCTCCTTCGACGACGGCCGTATGTAGTTCTTGAGATCGACGCCAGCGAGGTGACACTGCACGCAGCTCGACGGGTTGGGCGACTTGAAGATCGGAGCGATCCGTTTCTCGAACACCTCGTCGGGCGTGGTTTGCTGCCCTACGGTGGGCGTGAACAACACCGTGAAGGCGATGATAAGCATGAGTGGAACTCCGGGGGGAATACCGGAGTGTACTCGAGGGGGTATAATGCGCGGAAGGATGATTGCTGTTTTCGACGCGATTGGCGAGAATGTCAGACGCCCGCCTTGCCACCCAGGGTGCGCCGAAGCGGCGACCCCGGGCTGCGGAATACAACCCCTTCGGGGTAAAAACGGGTTGGTTGAGTTGCTTGATGCCACAGTCACTCGCCCAAATTTACCTGCACGTTGTGTTCTCGACCAAACACCGCGAGCCGCATTTGCAGGACCGCTCGTTGCGCGAACAGACGCACACATACCTCACGGGAACGTGCCGCAATCTTGATTCGCCGCCGATCAGGGTTGGAGGCGTCGAGGACCACGTTCACATACTGTGTCGGTTGGCAAAGACGCTGTGCGCGGCCGACCTGGTTCGGGAACTGAAGCGTGAATCGTCGAAGTGGTTGAAGGAGCAATCGCCCGAACTGACCGCCTTCTACTGGCAGAGTGGTTATGGGGCATTCTCAATCAGTCCCGGCCACGTGGAACGGCTCACGGCTTACATTGCCAACCAGGAAGAACATCACAAAGCAGAGACATTCCAGGACGAATTTCGACGGTTGTTGGCTCTGTATGAGATTCCGTACGACGAGGAATACGTGTGGGACTGACGCCACGTTTTCGTGTTTACCCCGAAGGGGTTGTATTCCACAGCCCAGGGTCGCCGCTTCGGCGCACCCTGGGAAGCGAATGACGCCCCGGTTCCGGTTGTACCCCGAAGGGGTTGTACTCCACAGCCCGGGGTCGCCGCTTCGGCGCACCCTGGGAAGCGAATGACGCCCCGGTTCCGGTTGTACCCCGAAGGGGTTGTACTCCACAGCCCGGGGTCGCCGCTTCGGCGCACCCTGGGAAACCTGACGTGATTGGGTGTCTCCACGCGTCCCCAGGGTGGCGCTGCGCTGACCCTGGGCTCTGGAATACAACCCCTTCGGGGTAAAGACCCGGCACTCCTCGACTCGATCAGAAAGGTCCGCAGTATGTCATCCAACCTCACCCAGCCCATCTCGCGGCGCAAGTTCCTCCGGGGTGTCGGCGTCTCGATGGCGTTGCCGTGGCTGGAGTCGGTCCCGGTCTGGGGCGACGACAAGCCGAAGAATGCATCGTCCGAGCCACCCGTGCGGTTCGCGTGCCTGTTCTCGGGCAACGGCTTCCACAGCAAGGAGTGGTGGGCTAAAGGTGAAGGCAAGGAGATGCAATTCGGGAAGGTTCTCGAATCGCTGACCCCGTTCCGCGAGAAGACGCTGTTCCTCCGCGGCCTGTACAACCAGGAAGCCCTCATCGGCGGCATCCACAGTTGCCAGACCGGCAACCTCCTCACCGGCGCGCACCTCGCGCCCGCCGGCGAGATCAAGAGCGGCATCAGTTGCGATCAGGTGATTGCAGAACGGATGAAGGAGCAGACGAAGGTGCCGAGCCTCGTGCTGGGCACCGAGCCGTCGATCGCGGCGATCCACAAGAACTACTCGATGATCTACAGTTCGCACATCTCGTGGAGTTCCGCGACCACGCCGACGCCGCTCGAACTGTACCCGGCACTCGCCTTCGATCGACTGTTCCGCGATGAAGTGGGCAAAGCCGACAAGAGCGTGCTCGACGCCGTGCGCGAAGATGCCACCAGCTACAAGAACAGCGTGAGCAAGGCCGACCAGCGCCGGCTTGACGAATACCTGTCGTCGGTGCGGGAAGTGGAAACACGCATCGACCAGGCCGGCAAGGCGGGGCGACTTCAGGGCTGGCGGCCGACACTGTTGAAGCCCGACATGCCACGACCGGCCGACGGCATTCCGCAGGACATCGACCAGCACATGAAGCTGATGTGCGACATCCTCGTGCTGGCGTTCCGCACCGACACGACCCGCGTCAGCACGCTGAAGCTGAACAACGACCACTCGTCGCTCCGGTTCCCGAACCTCCCCGCAACCGGGCAGAAGGGCGGCATCGACTACATGATCCACCATCTGCTCTCGCACACCGACGGTGCGGACTGGCTCAAGGTGAACCAGTTCTTCGCGCAACAACTGGCGTACATCGCGGGTAAACTGGACGCGGTGCAGGAAGGCGACCGCACGCTGCTGGACAACAGCATGATCCTGTACTGTTCGAGCATGATGACGGGGAACCACAACAACGATCAGTTGCCGGTGGTGATGGTCGGTCGTGGCGGTGGCCAGATCAAGACGGGCCGCGTGCTGGACTACCTGGGCAAGCCGAACCGCAAGATGTGCAGCCTGTACCTGTCGCTGATGGAGAAGGCCGGCGTGAAGCTGAACGAGTTCGGCGACTCGAAGGAAAAACTCGGCGAGATTTGAACCGTTTGCAGTGTTCGCCGCTTGCGGCTTCGCGGGGTGCCGCGAAGCCGCAAGCGGCGAAAGCGACAACCCCCACCCACCCCACCCCCCTTTCCGGAACTCACCCCCATGCGTCTCCTGCTCTCTTCCGCATTCACACTCGCACTCACACTCACACTCTCCGCCGCGGACTGGCCGCAGTTCCGCGGGCCGAACCGCGACGGCATCAGCAAGGAAACCGGCCTGCTCAAGGAGTGGCCCAAGGATGGCCCCGCCAAGGTCTGGCAGGTCAAGGGACTCGGTCTCGGGTTCGGCACGCCGTCCATTGCCGACGGCAAGATCTTCGGCATGGGCACCCGCGACGAGAAAGACGGCGTCTGGGCGTTGAAGGAATCCGATGGCAGCGAACTCTGGTTCACCCCATTCGATGAACCGCGGAAGATTAACCAGAACAACGGCCCCAGTGGCACCCCGACGTTCCACGAGGGGAAACTCTACGCGATCAGCAGCAAGGGTAAACTGGTTCGCCTCGACGCCAAGACCGGCAAACCCGACTGGCAAGTCGATTTCGTGAAGGACCTCAAGGGGAGCGTTCCGGGTTGGGGTTACTGCGAGTCCCCGCTTATCGACGGCGACAAAGTGGTCTGCACGCCCGGCGGCAAGAACACAATCGTCGCGTTCAACAAGAACACCGGCGAGGTAATCTGGAAGTCTGCGATGACAAAGGACGACTTGCCGAAGGGCGACGGGGCTCACTACTCCTCGATCCTCGCAGTCGAGATCGCCGGGCAGCGGCAGTACATCCAGTTCGTGCGGAGTGGAGTCGTTTCAGTAGGCGCTTCAGATGGGGGGTTCCTGTGGCACTACGACGCACCAGCGAACGGAACCGCGAACTGCTCGATGCCGCTCTACGCCGACGGGGCGGTGTTCGCGGCCTCGGCCTACGGCACGGGCGGTGGCCTCGCTCTCATCTCCAAGAAAGCCGACAAGTTCGAGGCGACGGAGGAATACTTCGACAAGAAGATGCAGAACCACCACGGAGGCATGGTGCTCGTTGATGGTTACATCTACGGCACAAGTGGCTCACTCCGCTGCATCGAGTTCAAGACTGGCAAGGTAATGTGGGAAGGAAAGACCGGCAAAGGTTCTGTTACCTATGCCGACGGCCACCTGTACGTCCGCAACGAGGGTGGAAAGGGGACCGTGTATCTGGTGGAGGCGAATCCGAAAGCCTACACGGAGAAGGGCAAGTTCGATCAGCCGGATCGCCAACAGAAGCCCAAGGAGAAGGGGATGTACGAAGCCTGGGCGTATCCCCTGGTTGCCAACGGCAAGCTGTATCTGCGCGATCAGGACATCATGCTCTGCTACGACATCAAGGCGAAGTGATACTGTGTTCGCCGCTTGCGGCTTCGCAGGCTACAGCCTGCGAAGCCGCAAGCGGCTAATACCAAAATTACCCCACCAGTTTCGCGAGCGGCCGGCCCTGCATGAAGTGGTGCGGGCGGCCGCTCGTGTCGTGAACCGCCGACGCCGACGTGTACCCCAGCGCCTGATACATCGTCGCGAAGAAGTCCGACACGTGAACCGGGTCGTCGGCCGGCAATCCGCCATTCTTGTCGCTGCGGCCGATCACCTGCCCGCCACGAATCCCGGCACCCGCCAGCACGGTCGAGTACACGCGCCCCCAGTGGTCGCGACCGCCGCCGCCGTTGATCTTCGGCGAGCGCCCGAACTCGCCCGTCCAGCCGACGAGCGTGCTGTCGAGCATCCCGCGACCGGTCAGGTCTTCCAGCAACGCCGAGAACGCGCGGTCCACCACGGGCAACAGCTTGTCCTTCATCTTGGGGAAGTGCTTGCTGTGCGTGTCGAAGTTCTGCTCCGACTGCTTGAACGTCCACGGCACCGTCACGCAGCCCACGCCCGCTTCGACCAGTCTCCGCGCGACGAGGCAACTCCGCCCGAAGCGGTTGTCGCCGTAGCGTTCGATGGTGCCGGGCTTCTCCTCGTCGAGCTTGAACGCCTTCCACGCGGCGGACGAGCGGAGCATGTCGAGCGCTTGCCCCTGGAAGCGGCCGAAGTCGAGGTCGGCACTGCCCGTCGCGGGCCGGGCGGTCTGGAGCGAGTCGAGCAGGTCGGCCCGCGTCGCCTGTCGGTCCACGCCGACATCGGCCGCGGGAGCGAGGCCGGGGAGCGGGTTGCCGGGAATCCACGTCTCATCGTGGAGGAACAGCGGGTCGTACCGCGGCCCGAGGAACCCGGCGTGCTGCCCGCCCCAGTATGCGTTGTTCTGGTCGCCGACTTGCCGGGGAAGTTGAACCGCACCGGGCAAGCCGTTGCGATCACCGCGAAGTTGCCGAATCACCGACCCGATGCACGGCGGATCGCGGCGATCGATCTGTGGTTCGCCAGCCGATCGCGGTGCGTGCTTCAAGCCCGTGAGGTTGTAGTGAACTCCGACGCCGTGCGTGTCGGACCCGTGCCACGTCGAGCGGATGATCGCGTACTGGTGTGCCAGTTTCGCCATCATCGGCAGGTGTTCGCAAATCTGAACGCCCGGCACGCTGGTCGCCGTGGGCTTGAACTCGCCGCGTGTTTCCTGCGGACCGTCCGGCTTGGGGTCAAACGTCTCTTGCTGAGCAGGGCCGCCAGTCATGTACAGCAGAATGCACGCCTTGCCGCGACCTTCATTCGTGCCGCGTTCCGCTGCGGGGAGCGTGCGAAGGCCGCTCAAGCCCAGCGCGGATAGCGGTGCCATGCGCAGCAGCGTGCGGCGATTGATGTGTGATGTGGGCATGATGAACTCCGGAAGACTTCCGTCGTGGCGAGTTCGGGCGGGTTCGGCAGGATTGCGGAGCGGCTTGCGGGCGGCGGGCGGAGAGAATCAACGATCGCAATCATACCCACGCGAGAACGAGATTGGAAGCGCTGTCTTGGAGAGCGTGCCGGAGGGGGTCTTGGCATTTTGGCGAGCGGGGGTGCGTAAGCCCCCCGAGTTCTTGGCTTCGCTCACACCTCGGGGGGCTTACGCACCCCCGCTCGCCAAAAACTAAAGGCACACCCGTGCCGGAGGGGGCTCCCTGCCGCTCGCCAGGATTCCCTACACTGAACGCAACCCACCTGCGGAGTGCCTCCGATGTACGACGATTCTGAAGAAGAGAACCCCGACAAGCCCACACTCGATCCCGCGGCGTTCGATCGTCTTCGAACCACGCTTGCGGCTGGCGGTCCCACAGTTGCGGCCGACCAGCTTATTGAGGAACTCCGCAAGGCTGAGGACTTCCAGAACCTCTTCTATGCGTTGCTCCTGAAGAAGCGGGTCGAACTCGGCGTCTCGCCGTTCCCCACCGGTTCATCGACCGAACTCCCGCCCGAAACCCACGAGCCTTACGAACAAACCATTCGTGAAGTGGGCCGCGAAATTGGCACCTCGCTGCTGGAACGCCGCAAGTTTCAGCAAGCGTGGGTCTTCTTCCGGATGCTGGGCGAACCCGAACCCGTTCGCGCCGCCCTCGAAGCCTTCGATCCTGGCCCCGACGACGATGTTTACCCCATCATCGAAATCGCCTGGCAGGGAGGGCTCCTCCCGAAGAAGGGGTTCGACCTCGTGCTCGACCGGCACGGAGTCTGTTCCGCGATCACGATGGTCAGCAGTTCCGACATCAACAGCAACGCCGACCTTCGGGACTATTGCGTCGGCCGGCTCATTCACGCGCTGCACTCGCAGTTGCTGGAACGCCTCCGGGCAGACCTGGTTGGTCGTGGCGGCACAGCACCCGATAACGCCACCGTCTCGCAGATCGTGGAAGCGCACCCCGAACTCCTGGCCGACGACGCGTACCACATCGATACGTCGCACCTGTCGAGCGTGGTGCAGATGAGCACTCAACTTCCCGCCGGGAAGGAAAACGAACTCGCACAGGAACTGTGCCAGTACGGCCGGCGGCTATCGATCGGGCTTCAGGGTCGCAACGATGCGCCGTTCGATGACGGTTACGACGATTACCTCGCGTTCCTGAAAGTGGTCGCCGGCACTCCGGCTCCGCCGCGGTTGGGGAAACCCGCGGATGTGGAAGCGGGGTTGGCGCGATTCCGGGCGAAGGCCGAACGCGAGCACGCCGAGGGAAGCACCTACGCGGCGCAGGTGTATGTGAACTTGTTGCTGCGAGCGAACCGCCCGAGCGAGGCGCTGGCTGCGGCCAAGTCGTTCCTGCTCGCTGAGGACGAACGGAACCTGACCTGCCCAGGCGTGAGCGAACTGGCGAAGCGAGCGGGCGATTACGAGGCGATGGCCGAGGCCGCGAAGGCTCGCAACGACCCCGTGGGCTTCCTGGCGGGGTTGATCGCCGGACGAAAGTGAGAACGCCTCTTGCGGCGTCGCACTCACTTGCGACGCCGCAAGAGGCGCTCTCACATCTCGTGTTCGCGCCACTTCGCCGCACGGCTATATTCCCCTCCGCGACGCCACTCTTTTCCCGACCCGGCGCAAGTTTTGCTCAGGTTACTGTTCCTGTAGTGCTGCCCTGCTCTCCTCCCGCCCGAGCGAGGTTCCCATGACTCCTAGATTTGCCAAACTCCTGCCTGCTGCCACGTTTATGGGGCTCGTGCTCACGCTGACGGCCGGAATCACGCCCGCCCAACAGCCGTTGCCAGGTCTCCCACCACCGGGCAATCCGCAGCCTGCCCAGCCCGACCCGAACAATCCGGCCGACCCGAATCAGGCCGAGGTGCTCGCTCGTGGACCCATCCACGAAGCCTACGCGGCCACGGCCGAGGCTCCCGTTGCGAGCCCGGTTGTTGCCCAACAACCGCCCGAAGCGATTGAGGAACTCCCGCCCGAAGACAAGCCCGAGGGCGACAACGTCCTGTGGATCTCCGGCTACTGGCACTGGGACGACGACGCGGACCGCTACATCTGGATCAGCGGTTTCTGGCGAGTCTCGCCTCCGGGCCGTCTGTGGGTTCCCGGGTCGTGGCGTGAAGTTCGTGGCGGTTATCAGTGGGTCGCCGGATTCTGGCAAGAGCCCGCTCCTGTGCAACCCCAACAACCCGAACAACAGCCCGAGATTCAGTACCTCCCGCAACCGCCCGAGTCGATCGAGATTGGGCCGACAACGCCGGCAACGACGGCGACGAGCTTCTACGTTCCGGGTAGCTGGGTCTGGCGGAACAAATACCTGTGGCGGCCGGGCGTCTGGATCGAACACCGCCCGAACTGGGTGTGGGTGCCCGCTCACTACCGCTGGTCCCCAGTCGGGTATATCTTCGTCGATGGCTACTGGGACTACCCGCTGGCCGGTCGCGGTGTGCTCTACGCTCCGATGTACTTCCCGCGGAATGTCTACGCTCAACCGACTTTCGTCTACACGCCCGCCTACGTGGTCAGCGAACCGGCGATGGTTGGTGCCCTGTTCGTGCGCCGGGGCTTTGGTGGCTACTACTTCGGTGACTACTTCGCCCCGCGTTATTCGACCGTCGGCTTCACCGCGTGGTGTGGCACGATCGGCGGAAACGGCGGATTCGCAGTCGGGTTCGGCGTCGGCCGTGCCTATCGGTACGACCCGCTGTGGAACTACTACTCGGTCAACAACCGCCGCAACCCGGACTACTTCGTTGGCGTGAACCACCTGTACGGAGGCCGATACAACGGCACGCTCGCCCGCCCGCCCGTGAACCTCGTCCAGCAGAACACGGTGATCAACAAGATCACGAACGTGAACAACACGAACGTGAACGTGAACAATGTGACGAACAACATCACGGTGGTGAACAAAAACGTCACGGTGAACAACCACAATGTGACCGACGTGGCGATGCTGGCACCCGCGAAGATCGCCAAGGATCTTCAGCCTGAAGCGAAGATCAAGCCAATCTCCGCCCAGGTACGGAAAGAGGAGGCCGGCTTCGCGAAGCAGACCCGCGACATCGGCGTGCAACGGGCCAAGGTAGAAACCGCAGCCGTCGCCGCGCGACCGATGCCCAAGCTGAACGATCCACCCGCGAAGGGGCCGGTAAACGTTCAGCCCCAGACCCTGAAACTGGAAGTGCCCAAGACCGTCGTCGCCAAGACTCGCATCAAGGAGATGGACGAGACGAAGGCACCGCCCGCGAACCCGCACCGCGATCCGAAGGCCGCTGCGAAGGTTGACCCCAAAGTTGACGTGAAGCCCGACCTGCACCCAGTCTTCACGCCCAAGGCGAACAACAAGGTTGACCCGAAGGACGTGAAGATTGATCCGAAGGTGAACCCGAAGGATCCAAAGGTCGATCCCAAGGTAAACCCAAAGGTCGATCCCAAGATTGACCCGAAGGATCCGCTACCGAAGAAGGTCGATCCGCCTAAGGTTGACCCGCTGCCGAAGAAAATCGACCCACCTAAGGTTGACCCGCTACCGAAGAAAATCGACCCACCGAAGGTTGATCCGCTACCGAAGAAGGTTGACCCACCCAAGGTCGATCCGCTACCGAAGAAGGTTGACCCACCCAAGGTCGATCCTCTCCCGAAGAAGGTTGATCCGCCAAAAGTGGACCCGCTGCCAAAGAAGATCGACCCACCGAAGGTCGATCCGCTGCCAAAGAAGGTCGATCCCCCAAAGGTCGATCCGCTGCCAAAGAAGGTCGATCCCCCAAAGGTCGATCCACTACCGAAGAAAGTGGAGCCGCCGAAGGTGATCCCGAAGGTTGAAGTGCCGAAGGTCGAACCGAAGGTGATTCCGAAGGTTGAAGTGCCGAAGGTCGAGCCGAAGAAGGTTCCACCAGTGATCGATGTTCCAATGGTTCGGGTTCGGCCACCGGTCACGATTCCGAGCCCCGTTCCGCCAGTGCGCCCGGTGGCCAACTTACCCCCGGTCCCGCAACCCGCGAAGTTGCCTGTCGTGAACCCCGTGCCGGTGCCGCGAGTGCCGGTGGCTCAACCCCGACAGCCCGTTGTTCCCCAGCCGAAGGCACCGCAGCCCGAGGCACCACCCGCACCGAAGGGGAAGAAGCAAAGCTAACCCTTCCAACGGTCTGGTAAACGCACACCGCCCGAGGTTCTCCACCTCGGGCGGTTGTTTTTTGTTTTTCTCGTCGCGCACTTCCCCTTGATTCGCGCTCCCCCTCCTGCTGACAATACTCGCACCCGTTAATCCCATGTGTGAGGTTGGCATGATTGTTGGCGTTCCCAAGGAGGTCAAGCCGGACGAGTACCGCGTGGCGATGGTGCCCGCCGGTGCCGAGGAACTCACTCGCGCCGGGCACACGGTCCTGATCCAGAGCGGTGCCGGGGCCGGAAGCGGCATTCCCGATGAACAGTACGCTGCCAACGGTGCGCAGATTGTCGCGACCGCTGCGGAAGTGTGGGCGCGTGCCGACCTCATTGTGAAGGTGAAGGAACCGCTCGCCGAAGAATGGCCACACATGCGCCACGGGCAGACCGTGTTCACGTACTTCCACTTCGCCGCCGACGAGCCACTCACCCGCGCCGTGATGAAATCTGGCATTACGGCTGTTGCTTACGAAACGATCAAGGACGCGAAGGGAACGCTGCCCTTGCTCACGCCGATGAGCGAAGTGGCTGGCCGCATGAGCATTCAGGAAGGCGCGAAGTATCTGGAACGGCCGTTCGAGGGCCGTGGCATCCTGCTGGCCGGCGTGCCGGGAGTTCCGCCCGCGACGGTATCCGTGATCGGAGCCGGCATCGTCGGCGTGAACGCGGCCCGCGTCGCCGCCGGGCTCGGTGCGAACGTGTTCATCCTCGACGTGAACCTCGATCGCCTTCGCTACATCGACGACGTGATGCCGCAGAACGTGACGACCGTGTTCAGCAACCGGCTGAACATCCTCGAATGTTTGCGAGTTTCCGACCTTGTGATCGGTGCTGTTCTGATCCCAGGCGCGAAAGCCCCGCACCTCGTTCGCCGCAGCGACCTGAAGTTGATGCAACCGCGTGCAGTCGTGATCGACGTGGCCATCGACCAGGGCGGGTGCTTCGAGACGAGCCGGCCGACGACGCACGCGAAGCCGACGTACATGGTGGACGACATCGTTCACTACTGCGTCACGAACATGCCCGGTGCGGTCGGTCGCACAAGCACCTACGCGCTGACCAACGTGACGCTGCCGTATGCGATGCAACTGGCGAACAAGGGACCGGAGCGAGCCGTGAAGGAGAACGCCGCACTGCTCGCGGGTGTGAACATCAAGGCCGGCAAGGTGACGAACACCGCCGTCGCCGAGACCTTCGGACTCGAGTGCGTTCCCGCGGTGTAATTTGTTTAGCCGCGACTCGAAGAGGAGCGTAGGCAGGTGCCGCGCTCCTCTTCGAGTCGCGGCCAACCATTACAGCAGCATGGAGGCTGCCGATTCGCAAATCGCATATCGCTATTCTCGCCGCGTGGTGCGGCGTCCTGTTCCTCTATGGCGTCGGCACTGGCCCGCTGTACCGCACCGAGTCGCTGCGAGCGATCATCGGTCGCGCCTGTCTCGATGGGCAGTGGCTCTTCCCGGTCCTGTATGGCGAACCGTTCCTCACCAAGCCACCGGGCCAGTACGCCGCCATCGGACTGTGCTCGCTTCCCTTCGGCGAAGTGTCGGCCGCCAGCGCCCGGTTGCCATCGGTGATCGCGGCAACGGTCGCGGTGTTCCTCGTATACGGCATGTTCCGGCGTGTGCTCGGCGAACGGGTCGCGTTGCTCGCCGCGCTGTTGTTGCCAACCTCGGTGCTGTGGCTCGACAAAGTGCCCAGCGCGGAAATCGACATGACGCTCGTCGGCTGGGTGACCGCGGCGATTGTGTTCATGCACAGAGCGCTGGATTTGTCTTGGCGAGCGGGGGTGCGTAAGCCCCCCGAGTCTTTGTCTTCGCACACGCTCGGGGGGCTTACGCACCCCCGCTCGCCAACACCGTATTGGATCGCCGCACTGCTCTGCGTCGCGCTTGGCACCCTCACGAAGTGGACCGCGCCGGCGTTCTTCTACCTCACCGTGCTGCCTCTGCTCGCGTGGCGTGGCGAACTGCGGTTGCTGTTCGGCTGGCGACACCTCCTCGCGGTCGGCGTCGCCGTGTTGGTGTGCGTGGGATGGGTCTTCGCCGTGTCGCAGCAGATCGGGTACGAATCGCTCGTCGAAACCATTCGCAAGGAAGCCGCGTACCGCTTCGCACCGAAGTCCGCCTCGAAGGGCTATCCGTGGAGCGATGTCGCTACCTATCCACTGCTCGTGCTCGCCGCCCACCTGCCGTTGTCGCTGTTCGCGCTGCTGACGCTGCGGCCGGGCTTCTCGGCAAAGTGGGACGATCGCGGGAAGCTGCTGCTGCAACTGCTCCACTGCTGGACGTGGCCGAATTTGCTGTTCTGGACGCTGGTGCCGAACCACAACATTCGCTACGCTCTGCCGATGAGCCCCGGCCTGATGGGGTTGGGCGTGATGGGTCTCATCGCGGCGTTTAGCCGCGACGCGGAGTCTTCGGAGCGGAGCGCTTCAGCACAATCGCTCCGCTCCGAAGACTCCGCGTCGCGGCTAAACGGATGGGTGGTTGCATTCCTCGTCGTGTGGTTGATCGCCAAAATCACCTGGGTGCAATTCGTTGTCGCGGCTCGTGCCGAGAAACGCAACGCCGAACCCATTGGCGTCGAACTTCGCGACCACGTTCCCGAAGGCGAACCGCTCTACCTCTTCCGACTGAAGGACGAGGGCGTCATGTTCTACTACGGTCGGCCTGCGACGCGCTTGCACGACCCGCACAGTTTGCCATCGGGTGCGTTCGCGGTACTCATCCGGCAGGAGTGGGAAGATCGGGCTGCGTTCGGTCATTTGCAACTGGTATACTGGATGCACGATCAGCAGGGCGATCCGTTGATCTTGGTCCGTGCCCCGTAAGTGGAACTCGGATGGCTGCCGCTCCGAAAGCCAAAATTGAACCGCTCACCGTCTCGGCCCTGACCGCACAACTGCGGGGGTTGGTCGAAGGGCGGTTTCCGTCCGTGTGGGTTGCGGGCGAAGTGTCGAATTTCAACCGGGCCGCGTCGGGGCACTGGTATTTCACGCTCAAGGATGCCGGGGCACAACTCAAGGCCGCCATGTTCCGCGGCTTCAACCTGCGGATGCGGTTCGACCCGAAAGACGGCCTGGAAGTCATCGCACGCGGCCGCCTGACGGTCTACGACCCCCGCGGCGACTACCAACTCATCGTCGAGGACATCCAGCCGAAAGGGATCGGTGCTGCGGAACTCGCGCTGCGGCAACTCAAGGAAAAGTTGCTCGCGAAGGGCTACTTCGACCCGCAACGGAAGCGGCCACTTCCGCGATACCCCCGGCGTGTCGGCCTCATCGCCAGCCTCAGCGGCGCTGCGATTCGCGACATGGTCGAACTCTTCGCACAGCGCTGGCCGCTGACGGAACTCATCATCCGCCCGAGTCGCGTGCAGGGTGAAGGAGCCGCCGCCGAGATCGTGGCCGCGCTGCGAATGCTCAACCACTTCCACACCACACGCGAGCTTCCGCTTCATGCCATTGTCATTGGTCGCGGCGGTGGCAGTACCGAAGACCTGTGGGCGTTCAACGAAGAGATCGTCGCCGATGCGGTGTTCAACTCCGCGGTGCCGGTTGTCTCCGCGGTTGGCCACGAAATCGACGTGACGATCGCCGACCTTGTCGCGGATGCCCGTGCCGAGACGCCTTCCGCGGCGGTCGTGGCGCTGACCCCGGACCGACGAGAAATGGCCGCGGGGATTCTGGAAATGCGGACTCGCCTTTACGAGTCGATCGAGCGTCGCTTAGAATTGGCAAATCAACGAGTCGAACAACTGGCCGCTCGCCCCGCGTTTCGCCGCCCGCTTCAGCGAGTGCGTGATCTGGAGCAACGGCTCGACGCTGCCGCCGAGCGAATGGCTCGTGCCGCGAACCAGCGAGTTGTTCGCACTTCGACCCAGATCGCAGCCCTTGCGGCCCGACTCGAAACGCTTAGCCCCTTGAACGTGTTGACCCGTGGATATAGCCTGACACAGACCATAGATGGTAAACTGGTTCACAGCGCCGCGGACGTGAAGCCCGGAGATGTCATCATCACGCGGGTTGCGGCCGGCAAGATCGAGAGTCGAGTTGCATCGGTTGAAGGTTCGTAAGACGAAATATTGCAAATCAACGAGGGGCATGGAGGCCGCCCACCCGCCACCCCTACTAATTGATTTGACGCGAACCGCGGCATCCCGTGAGGGCATGTTCATGGAACTCGAAGGCACAGTCGTGAATGGCGTCATCGTGCTTGATGGCAACCCACCACTCCCCGAGGGCGTGCGGGTGCGGGTTGAACTCACCGCCGACGCGGATGACGACGAGATTCGCATCCCGGCGTTGGAGCCCGGAACGCGGGAAGAAGAGTTGGTGATCCTCCGAGAATCAATCGAGGACATGAAGGCCGGGCGAGTTCGGCCCGCCCGCGAAGTGTTAAAGGAGATCGCAATCCGGCACAATCTGCCGCTCGAACCGGGTGAATGAGGATGTCTTTCACAGTCAACATCACCCGCCGAGCGAATGGGGACGTTGACGCTGCGGAAGCGGCGGTGACTCAGCTCGGTGCAGCGGCTCTTGGCAGGTGGCGCTCTCGCTTACTGCGGGTAATCGAAATTCTCGAACGTGACCCGCATCGTTACCCAGAGTCGGAAGACGCAACGAACGTGGGGCTTGATCTTCGAGAAGCGATTTTCGGCCGTAAACCGCATGTGCATCGAGTTCTGTTCACGATTGACGGTACGACGGTGACGATTCACCGTGTCCGCCACGCAGCCCAGGACCGGTTGACCGATGACGACCTGTGATTCGCCCACAAGGAAGCGCTGATGCCCGCAACCACCGAGCCACCGCCGTTGCGATTCGAGCAGGCACTCGCCGAACTCGAAGCGATCCTGCGCGAACTCGAAGACGGCACCACCAACCTCGATGACGCACTCGCACGCTACGAACGCGGCGTCGGATTGCTCCGCCATTGCTACGCCCAACTGCGGGACGCCGAACAGAAAGTGAAGCTCCTCGCCGGGCTCACCGACGACGGCGGAGCGGACTTGAAACCGTTCGACCATGTTGCGAGCATTGAGACCGCAAAGGCAGCCGTACGGAAAAGCACAAAACCCACACGCGATCCGGGAATACCGGAGTGATGTTGGGATCATTAACGATTGCCGTCCGTTGGAGTGGCCGTGCCCGGTAAATTGTGGGACGAACTGAAGTCACGGCAAACGCGGATCGAGTCCGCGCTGAAATCGCATCTAGATTCGCTGACACAGGATGCTCCGGAACCGATTCGCGCGGCGATGGGCTACAGCCTGATGGCACCCGGCAAGCGACTTCGGCCATTGCTCGCGGTGCTGGCGTGCGAGGCGGCCGGCGGAACCATCGAGCAGGCATTGCCCGGTGGCGTCGCGATCGAGATGGTTCACACGTACTCACTGATACACGACGATTTGCCGGCGATGGACGACGACGACCTACGGCGGGGGATGCCGACCTGCCATAAAAAGTATGGCGAAGCGTTGGCGATTCTGGCAGGCGACGCGCTCCTCACGCTGGCGTTTCATGTGGTCGCCGGAGTTAATGGACCTCGCACGGCTGCGGTTAGTTGCTTGGCGATCGCGGAGGGGGCCGGGGCGGTCGGAATGGTTGGCGGGCAAACGCTCGACCTCATCGCCGACGGAAGGATCTCGACGGATCTGGCGAGCGGGGGACGTGAGTCCCCTGTTGAGACACTGACCGAAGTAACAGGGGACTCACGTCCCCCGCTCGCCAGGCTCGAAGACCTGCACGCCCGCAAGACGGGTGCCCTCTTCCGCTCGTCGCTTCGGCTTGGGGTGTACGCGGCGCAGGCTGAGCGACCCGAGGGTGTGAACACGAAGACGCTCGCCGCGGCGGATCGGTATGCGGCCGCGTTCGGGCTGCTCTTTCAGGTGACGGACGACTTGCTGGACGTTGAAAGTACGGCCGACAAGGCCGGGAAGCGGGTGGGCAAAGATGCCGCCCGTGGCAAGCTGACCTATCCCGGACTCCTTGGAGTTGAGGAGTCGCGGCGGAAGGCGGCTGAACTGGGCAGGCAAGCGGTGACAGCGGCCGAGGAACTCGGCAGCCCGTTGCTCGCATCGCTGGCTCAGTATGTGGTAACTCGGGAACGGTGAGAATTTCAGATTGCAGAATGATGATTGACGATTGAGAAGACCAGGGCGGGCGTTGCCCCGCTGACTCTTCCAATCTGAAATCAGAAATCTGAAATCAGAAATCCCCGCCCCAAGGGGAATGACAATGGCCAAGTTGCTACCTCTGATCAAGTCCCCTGCCGACCTGCACACGCTCTCGGATGAGCAGTTGCAGAACCTCACGCAGGAAATCCGCGACGAACTCGTTCGCGTGATGACCACACGACCCGCCCACTTCGCGAGTAATCTCGGCGTCGTGGAGTTGTGCCTGGCACTCCACCTGACCTACGACTTCTCCAAAGACCGCCTCATCTGGGATACCGGCCACCAGGTTTACCCGCACAAGCTCGTCACCGGTCGCTACGATCAGTTCCACACGATCCGCACCCGCGGCGGCCTCATGGGCTTCCCGCACCCCGGCGAATCGCCCTACGACCTGTTCATGACCGGCCACGCGGGCTGTAGCGTCTCAACCGCATCGGGCCTGAAGGCCGGCGACGACTTGCTCGGCCAGAGCGATCGCCAGTCGGTCGCGGTCATCGGCGACGGTGCCCTTCCCAGCGGCATCGTGTTCGAGGCGCTCAACAACATCGGCGGGATGGGCCAGAACGTCCTCGTCATCCTGAACGACAACAAGATGTCGATCTGCCCCCGCACCGGCGGGCTGGCGGACTACCTCGACACCTGCCGGATGACCGGCTTCTACCAGGGTGGCAAGCGACGGATCAACCAGGTTCTCAACGCGATCCCGGTTGTCGGCAGCATGGCCCAGTCGGCACTCGAACATTGCCGCGATGGGCTGAAGGCGTTCTTCAAGGACGGCATGCTGTTCGAGGAACTCGGCTTCCGCTACTTCGGGCCGATCGACGGGCACGACCTCGCCGGCATGCGGCGGATGCTCGCCAACCTCAAGACGCAAACCGGGCCGCTGCTGCTGCACGTCTTCACGAACAAGGGGCACGGGGTTGCCCAAGCCGCCGAAGATCCGGTCACGTATCACACGCCGCCGGTGTTCGAGGAAGTCGGGCCGAACCGCCACGTCGTCTCGTTCCGCAAAGGCGGCGCGAAGGGGTACACCGACGCGATCAGCTTCGCGATGCACGAGGCGATGCAGAACGACCCGAAGGTCGCCGTGATGACGGCCGCGATGTGCCAGGGGAACAAGCTGGAGAAGGTTCGCGAGGACTTCCCGGATCGCTTCTTCGACGTGGGGATCTGCGAGAGCCACGCCGTCGCGTTCGCGGCAGGCATGGCCAAGGCCGGCATGAAGCCCGTGGTCGATATCTACAGCACGTTCCTGCAACGCAGTTTCGACCAAATTTTCCAGGAAGTGTGCCTCCAGAACCTGCCGGTGGTGTTCTGCATGGACCGCGCCGGCCTCACCGGCCCGGACGGCCCGACGCACCACGGCGTGTTCGACATCCCGTACATGCGGCTGTTCCCGAACATGGTGAGCATGGCACCTGGCGACGAGAACGACGTCGCTCCGATGCTTAATTACGCTCTCAACCAGAAGTCGCCGATCTCGCTACGCTACCCGAAGGCGAACCTGGAGAAGGTCGAACGCACGAACCCCGTGACGCCGGTCGAACTGGGCAAGGCCGAAGTCATCTCGACGGGCGAGGACGGCTGCTTCATCGCGTTCGGCACGCTGCTGTCGAACTGCGTGGCGGCGGCGAAGAAGCTCAAGGCCGAGGGGCTGAACGTGGGCGTCATCAACGCCCGGTTCGTGAAGCCGCTCGACAAGGACACGATCCTGAAGGCAATCGAATCGTCGCCGGTTGTCATCACTGTCGAGGAAGGCACGATCGAGGGCGGTTTCGGCTCAGCGGTGCTGGAAGCGGCGAACGCGGCCGGCGTGGACACGCGAAACATCGTCCGCTGCGGCCTGCCGGACCGCTTCGTCGAGCACGGCGAACGGAACGACCTGCTCGCCGAGAACGGCCTGAGCGTGGACAAGCTGGCGGACCTTGTGCGCTCCCGCCGCGCCGCGGAATCGCAGGTGGCGTGATTGGTTTTGGCGGGGGGGGAGGTCTTCGAGTTGGATTTCCGAGCCGTCGAAGTCGTGAAAGGCTACTGGGTACCCGTGTTTGATGGTGAAAACGCGGAGGCAAGGCTGCGTGCGGCCTTTCTCCGTGACACTGAAGGTTATGCAGACGAACTGTTGGCCCTAATCACTCGGGCACGCCACTCTGGCCCAGATCAGGAACCGGTCCCCGAGTGGGGTCGCAACGAGATGTGGGTAGCCTTCCATCCGGACCGGGCGGTTATCACCCACCAGTGGATATTCCGCTCGGAGGGTGTCGAGGAAGAGATCACCATTCCACTCGACGAGGCCGAATCGCTGTTGCGGGCGTGGCAGCAAGAAGCCCAAAGCAGGCGTTGTTAGCGAGTCGCAGCCTCTTCGTAACCACTCGGGGGGCTTACGCCGCCCCGCTCGCCGAAATCGCTGAAATGCTCCCTCTTCACGAACGTCTCATCCCCTGACGGGCCAAGCCCCGTATCATGTCTTGCCGGTTCTCGGATTTCTTCCGTGGTGTGCTCATGCCTTCCAGACGCTCAATTGCGCTGATCCTCGCTTTCTGGGTCGCGGTCACCGGATACGTCCTGTATCGCGACGTGGCACCCGTGCTGCTCGCGTCCGGGCCGCCGCCCATCGTCATCGACCTCGCCGACGAAGCCGCCCAGAACATCCCCATCCGCTGGACGCTCACCTGGAACGGCAAGCCCGCCGGCAAGCTCACCACGCAGATGATCTACATCGACGCCGACGACACGTTTCGGTTCACGAACGACTACCGGAACTTTCGCTACGAGGCGAGCGGCATCACCGTGGTCGTTCCCGAACTCCGGAACGTCACCCGCATCAGTCGCAGTGGCAACCTGCGTGAGCAATCCGGCGACGGTAAGCTGGAGGTGTACCTCGGCGACTTGCGACTCGGCGAAGCGACCGCGAAGGTCGTCGGCACCGTGACCAACGGGCAACTGATCGCGACGTGCGAGGTGAAATCGCCGCTGGGAAACGTGAGCAAGACGCTCGACCCGGTGCCGGTGCCGAGCGGTCTGCCGTTGAACCCACTTCAACCGGTGAACCGCATCGCGAACCTCACTCCCGGCCGTGAGTGGGTGGTTCACGAGAACAACCCGCTCGACGATGCCCTGGCCGCGCTTGCTCGCGACAAGGCGACACAGTTCGGGTTGAAGCTGCCCGAATCGCCGTCCGGCCCACTGCGAGCCGAAGTGCTGTCCGCGCCACAAAATCTCGATTGGCATGGCCACGCGACCGCATGCTGGGTGATCGAGTATCGCCGCGAGGGGGAACTGGTCGCACGCACGTGGGTGCGCGTCACGGACGGGAAAGTGCTGAAGCAGGAAGCGTTCAAGAAGGGCGAGAACCTATCGATTGAACGGGATGAGTAAACACTGTTTAGCCGCGACCCGAAGGGGAGCGTGAACCTACCATGATCGACATCACCAACGTCTCGAAATCCTACGGTCCGAAGGTCGCGGTGCAGGATCTTTCGCTGCACATCCCCGATGGGGAACTGTTCGCGTTCCTCGGGCCGAACGGGGCCGGCAAGACGACCACCATCAAGATGCTGTGCGGGTTGCTGTTCCCCACGACCGGTAGCGTTCGCGTCGGCGGCTTCGACCTCCGCACCCACGGCGACCAAGCCCGTGCCCTGGTGAGTTACGTTCCCGATCAACCGTTCCTGTACGAGAAACTCACCGGCCGCGAGTTCCTGCAATTCACGGCTGATCTGTATGCGATGCCCCGCGAGAAGGCTGCCGAGAAGATCGACGAGGTGATCGAACTGTTCCACCTCGACGAGTTCGTGGACGACCTCACGGAGCGCTACTCGCACGGGATGCGGCAACGCACAGTCTTCGCGTCAGCACTGGTCCACGACCCGAAGTTACTGATCGCGGATGAGCCAACCGTGGGGCTCGACCCGAAGAGTATCCGCGAACTGAAGACGTTGTTGCGCAAGCTCGCCGATGGCGGCACGACAGTCTTTCTGAGCACTCACACTCTGGACATTGCCCAGGAACTCGCGGACCGCATCGGCATCATCGACCGCGGCCGCCTGCTGGGTTGCGGCACGATGACCGACCTCCGCAAGCACGCCGCGATGGACGGGAACCTGGAAGAGCTGTTCCTGAAGATCACGGAAGAACCCGCGGTCGAGGTTCCGGTTTAGCGGAATCGGCACACTGAAATCGCAGACCCCCTCACCCGCGACTCGAAGACTCGTCGCGACCTCTCCCCCCGAAACCGGGGGCGAGGTGGGGCTCTCCGGTCTCCTTTTCGAAGCAATTGGTTGGGTTGAGCTGACGAGAAATGCAATCACCCCCCACCTCGCCCCCGGTTTCGGGGGAGAGGTCGGCGAGGCTTTGCGAGCCGGGTGAGGGGGAAATACCTGCGACCCTTCGACAACGCACCGAGAGACCTTTATGAGCGACGATAACGGATTCGAGGTGCTACCCGCCGATGTGATGCGGGAGAAGTATGGCCTAACTGCTGAGAACCGCCCCACCATCAAACTTATCTCCGAGGATGTACCACTCTCGTTGCGTCATCTGATTCCACTCGCGGAACAGTTCGGCATTGCAGACGATCTCATTCGGTCAGACGTCGTGAGCAAAACGCCGGCAGACGAGTTGGATCAGATGCGTTCTTTGGTGGAAGCGAATAGTCCCTCATTGAATGAGTGGCTTGCGGGGCCAGCGGCGGCCGGACCCACATGGTCACCCGAGTATATCGCGTTCACTTGTCTACGGATGGCGGCGGATGATTGCTGATTCGACCGCTTGAGGCTTCACGAGTTTCCCCCATGACCACCACACTTCCCGTTGCGGATCAAGCCAGCACGTTCCGGCAGTTGCGGGCGCGGTTGCTTCGCAATGGGCTGCGTGTCGCGCTCGAACACAGCCGCACGCGGCTCGTCACGATGCTCGGCACCAGCGCGTTCGTGTTTGGGTTCACGTTCGCCGTGGGCATGTACCTGTTCAACCAACTGGCGAAGACCAACGTGCCGTTCAAGGGTGGTATCGTCGAGGGGCTGTTTGACCTGATGTTCTTCACGCTCGGCACCATGCTCGTCTTCTCGACGGGATTGATTCTGTACGCCAGCCTGTTCACCAGCCCCGAAGCACGCTACCTGCTCTGCTCGCCCGCGCGGGCCGACCGCATCTTCGCCACGAAATTCCAGGCAGCCGTCGCGTTTAGCTCGTGGGGGTTCGTCGTCCTCGGCATCCCCATCTTCCTCGCATACGGCATCGTGTCCGGTGTGCCGTGGTACTTCTACGCACTGCTGCCAGCGTACTTGCTCGGGTATGTGCTGCTGCCGGGGTCGTTCTCCGCGGCACTGTGCTTGCTACTGGTGCGCTACATGCCCCGCAACCGCCGGCAGTTCCTGGTTGTGGTCGCATTGATCGCCGCGGCGGTTCTCGGGTTCTGGTTGTACAAGGTCGGCATGGGGCTGAAGCGGTCGGCTGCGACGGGGGGAAGAGAAATCGACGACCTCATCGGGCAGTTCGACCTGTTCCGCAGCGGGTTCGCCCCGAGCCACTGGATGACTCGCGGCGTCATGGCGGCCGCACGGGATGACCTCACGGGAGCGCTCATCCCGCTCGCACAGGTTTGGAGCAACGGGCTGCTGATGTATGTGCTCGCGGCGTGGGTCGCGAAGCGCGTGTACCGCACGGCCTACGACCGCATCGCGGGCGGCGGTCGCGGCAAGAAGATCTACAAGACGAGCTGGCTGGACCGCGTCATGGAAGGGATGGTGTTCTACCTCGACCGCCGAACCCGCACGCTCGTGGTGAAGGACTTCCGCACGTTCCGCCGCGATCCGACGCAGTGGGCCGTGCTGATTCTGTTCGCACTGCTGATGATGCTCGGGGCCAGCAACTTCCGGCAGTACTACTCCGCCGGCCTCGCCGTGATGGACAAGTACGCGGTCAGCCTCATGAACCTGTGCGGCACGGCGATCCTGCTGTGCGCCGGCCTGAGCCGCTTCATGTTCCCACTCATCAGCCTCGAAGGGCGCAAATTCTGGATCTTGGGACTGACACCCGTGAGCCGCGATCAGTTACTCTGGGGGAAGTTCGTGTTCGCCACAACCGGCGCACTCGTGATCGCCGAGACGCTGATTCTCGTGAGCGATGTGCTCATCGGGTTGCCGTGGGAAGGGATCGTGCTGCACGCGGCGGTGATGGCTGTCGTCGCCGTAGGGCTCAGCGGGCTGAACGTCGGTCTCGGTGCATATCTGCCGAACTTCAAGGAAACGGACCCGTCGAAGATCGTGGTCGGGTTCGGCGGCACGGTGAACATGGTCGTGGGCCTGGGGTTCCTGGTGATCGTGATTGGAACGATGGCGGTGCCGATGCACACGGCCCAACTGGCGAAAGCAGCAAGTGTCGCGGCGGGGGGCAGCGACGCCATCAACCCGTGGGTGTACGTGGGCGTGCCGGTGGGGTTGGTGGTCGGAGCACTGGCGGTGGTGTTGCCGTTGCGAGCCGGTGCGAGATCGCTGCGGGCCATGGAGTTTTGAACGCGTTGTCGTTGCCGAGGAGGCTGAGCGTGTCCGACGAGTCGAAGCCGTGGGATGAACAGGACTGGGCGGCCAGCGGTCCGCGCCCCGAGAAGCCGCAAGGCGTGCGACGACTCGTGTTCATCATCGTGGCCGTGGTTGGCACCGTGTTGCTCGTTGGGATGTTCCTCTGGCAACAAAATCTCCAGATCGCGCGAGAACGGGCGGAACTCCAGCAACAGATGGCTCTCGAAGACCAGCTTGCAGCCGAGCGATTCGAGGCTGAGATGCTCAAGACGCCTCGCGACGAACCCCGACTCGACCCGACCGAGGCACTCCTGCTGATGGCTCGCGACCCGGAAGCTCTGAACAACGCCGGCTTGTTCCTGCTCAACCAGATGGACGAACCAGACGAGGCGATCGTCAAACTCCGCGAGGCTGCGAGGCTGGACCCGAAATATGTGGCCAATCTGGAACTCGCTCTCAGGCGAAAGGCCCAGAAAGATCGGACCGCTCCATTCCCACGCGAAGTGATCCAGCCGTGACGTGCGGGAATGTGAAGTTTCCGTGAAGCATTCGAGTTCACCAAGCCGCGGGGGTGGTATTCGAATTACTCTGTGAAGGACTGCTCGGAGCTCTCCACTCACAGGGTCGCCCGTATGTTTTCGGAAGCGCTCGCCACACTGAGCACAACGTCTCTCATTATCTTCTTCCTCGCGCTCCTCGTTGCCTTCGCCTTTGAGTTCATCAACGGGTTTCACGACACCGCGAACGCCGTCACCACGGTCATCTACACACGCAGCCTGCCCGCCACACCAGCAGTCATCTACTCGGGGTTCCTGAACTTCCTCGGGGTGCTGCTCGGAGGAACGGCGGTCGCGTTCGGCATCGTCAATCTTTTGCCTGTCGATTTGCTTGTCGATAGCCGCTCGGGTGCGTCGCTGGTGATGGTGATGTCGCTGCTGCTGGCCGGCGTCACCTGGAACCTGGGAACGTGGTACGTCGGCCTGCCCGTGTCCAGCTCGCACACGCTCATCGGCTCGATTCTTGGCGTCGGGATGGCGAACAGCTTGTGGAACGGGGCCGGGCTTACTGGTGTGAACTGGGGTGAGGTCCAGAAAGTCGGGCTGGCACTCCTGTGTTCGCCGCTGATCGGCTTCGTCCTCGCGGCATTGCTTCTGCTCGTGCTCAAAACAATCTTCCGATCCCCCCGTCTGTACACACCACCGCAAGGCGACGACAAGCCGCCGACTGCCATCCGTGCCGTGCTCATCGCAACCTGCGGCGGAGTGAGCTTCGCGCACGGGTCGAACGACGGGCAGAAGGGAATGGGCTTGCTGCTCCTCGTGCTGATCGGCTTCTTCCCATTGCATTACGCCCTGACCGTCAACCACCCCGAGCTGGCTCCGACAGTTCTGGTCGCGGCCGGCGAGTTGCGGCAGGACTACGAGAAGGCAGGCGTTCCGCTGCCCAAAAAGGTGGCCGACAACCTCGTGGTGATTGAGGACGAGTTGAAGAACAAGGCATCGTTCAACGACTTGACTCGCGACAAGGAAACCCGCTGGGAAGTACGGCAGGCGATCATGGCCGTGACTCGCGAACTCAAGAAAGCCGAGGCCGACCAGAGCCTCCCTGCCGAGTTCCGCAAGACGCTGACCGACCGTCGCAAGAAGGAACTTCTGCCAGCCGTCGAGTACGTCCCGCTGTGGGTGGTGATCGGCACCGCTTTCGCGCTGGGCATCGGCACCACGGTGGGCTACAAGCGGATCGTGAAGACCGTCGCCGAGAAGATCGGTAAGCAGCACCTGACGTATGCCCAGGGAGCCGCAGCCGAGACCGTCGCAGCTTCGACCATCCTGATCGCAGCCATGACGGGCCTACCCGTGAGCACCACCCACGTGCTGAACAGCGGCGTGGCGGGAACAATGGTCGCGAACAAGTCCGGCATCCAGGGAGCGACGGTCATGAAGATCGCGCTGGCGTGGGTGTTCACGTTGCCGGCGTGCATCCTGATCGCGGGCGGCTTGTTCACGGTTGGTCGGCTTCTGATCGGCTCGTGATCGCCGCCCATTTCTCTCGGGAATCAAACTCTCCCGAAGCCGCTTGCGGCTTCGCCACCCCAATTTTCGCGCAAGCCGAAATCTCGCATTGATCCTTTCGGCCACCCACGCTATTGCCACGTCCCAAATGGATTTGAATTTTACCGCGGGGCTGCGCCTCGCGGCGAGACGGAGGGCGGCGTGTGGTCCGACCGATGCTGCTTGCGTGGTTGGTCGTTGCGTCGATCACTCAACTGGGGTGCGCCGGAACGTGGGACACGGTGACGAGCCGGCGGTTCCGGCAACACCCTGGACCCACGATGAAACGCATGATCGTTCCGGAAGATCCCGTCGCCGTGTTGCTCGCCGATCCGCCTCGCGATGGCGATGAACGTGCGGCCGCGATCCGTCGCCTGAAGGAACCGATCCGCAACGGGGGCACACAGGAAGACCAGGAGGCGATCATCGCCTTGCTGGAGAAGGCCGCGGTGTCGGCCCCCAGCCCGGTGATGCGAATGGAAGCGATCGGAGCGCTCTCGCGGTTTGACGACCTGCGTTCGACAAAGATTCTGATGGCCGCGTACCAGAGCGCACACGGTCGAAAGAGCACCGATGCCGCCCCGCCAAAACCGGATCTGGGCGTGGTTCCGGCAGGAGCGGGAGCACCGCCGAGTCGCAAGGGTGCGTTTGAACAGTTCGACATGAAGAGCGGCCCGACAGGCTACCCGCCCGAGTGGGTGTCCGCGATTCGCTGCCGCGCCGCAGAGGCTCTCGGTAAGACGAATCGGCCAGAAGCCGCGAAGTTCCTGGCCACAATCGCCGGCGGAGCCGGTGCCGATGTCGCGATGGATGGCAGTGATGATCGCGACGTGCGACTGGCCGCTGTGCGTGGGCTCGGCAAATGCCGGCAGCCCGAAGCCGTCGCCGCGCTCACGGAAGTGCTGCAAGCCGAGGCCGACAAGAAGGACACCGCGATGATCGGCCGCACCCACCAGGGGCTCGTTCACCTGACCGGCAAGAAGTTGCCCGCAGACCCTGCAACCTGGAAGGAAGTGGTACAGGCCGGCGTGGTCATCGCACCGGAACCGACATGGTTCGACATGGCCATCGAGAGCGCCATGTTCTGGGAAAAGTAATCGGTTGGTGCGCAAAGTCAAAGGACTAACCACAGAGGCACGGAGACACAGAGAAAACAAGAAAAGACCATTGTTCAAAGAACTGTTCTTTTCTTGTTTTCTCTGTGTCTTCGTGCTCTGTGGTTAATTCTACTTCGTTCCTCAACTCAGGATGCCCTTCACGATGTGACCATGCACATCGGTGAGGCGGAAATCTCGCCCCTGATAGCGGTACGTCAACCGCGTGTGGTCGATGCCCAAACAGTGCAACAGCGTCGCGTTCAGGTCGTGAACCTCGACAGGATCCTTGGCGATGTTGTAACTGAAGTCGTCGGTTTCGCCGTAGGTGATCCCGGGCTTCACGCCACCGCCTGCCATCCACACCGTGAAACAGCGCGGATGGTGATCGCGGCCGTAGTCCTCGGCCGTGAGCTTCCCCTGGCAATACACCGTGCGGCCGAATTCCCCGCCCCACACGACGAGTGTATCGTCGAGCAATCCGCGGCGTTTCAGGTCCGTGATCAGTGCGGCACTTGCTCGATCGGTGTCGCGGCACTGCCCTTCAATCTGTTTCGGCAGCGACGTGTGCTGGTCCCACCCGCGATGAAACAACTGAATGAACCGCGTGCCGCGTTCGGCAAGGCGTCGAGCGAGCAGGCAGTTCGCAGCGAACGTGCCGGGCTTGCGTGCGTCTTCCCCGTACAGTTCGAACGTCTTGGCGTCTTCCTTGGAGAGATCGGTAAGTTCCGGCACCGATGACTGCATCCGGAACGCCATCTCGTATTGTTGAATCCGCGTGTCGGTTTCGGGATCGCCGGTCTCTTCCTTGTGCAACCTGTTCAGTCGGGCCAGATCATCCAGGGTTCGCCTTCGCCCCGCATCGCTGACGCCATCGGGGTTCTTCAGGAACAGCACCGGGTCGCCCTGCGAACGGAACTTCACGCCCTGATAGCTCGATGGCAAAAAGCCGCTTCCCCACAGGCGATCGTAGAGCGGTTGATCCGCGGGGTTGCCCGAGCCTTGCGACACGAGCACCACGAACGCGGGCAAGTCCTTGTTCATGCTGCCAAGGCCGTAAGTCACCCACGCCCCGATGCTGGGGCGCCCGGCGAGTTGTGCCCCCGTCTGGCAGAATGTGATCGCGGGATCGTGGTTGATCGCCTCGGTGTGAACGGACTTCACGAAGCACAGGTTATCGACCACGCCCGCCGTGTGCGGCATCAGCGAACTCACCCACGCACCGCTCTTGCCGTGCTGCGCGAACTTGTACTTGCTCGGCGCGATCGGGAACGATTCCTGCGTAGCGGTCATGCCCGTGAGCCGTTGCCCCTTGCGGATGGAGTCGGGCAAGTCGGCGGCGAAGCGATCCTTCAGCCCCGGCTTGTAGTCGAACAGATCGAGTTGCGACGGAGCTCCGGACTGAAACAGGTAGATCACACGCTTGGCGCGGGGACGCACTCGCGGCATCGGTGCCGACTCGCCGGCTTGCCCCTCGCCGAGCAACGACGCGAGCGCACCCAGCCCGACGGCGGATCGCGTAAGGAACTGGCGACGATGGTGCGGGGTCATGTGCGTTGTCCTGTCGGAATGCACCCACCGGGCCGGGACCATTTGGTTTCACCCCGAAGGGGTGGGACAACATAGCCCAGGGCAAGACTGCGAAGCAGTCGCCGCCCTGGGATCCATCCCGGCAAGCAGGCACCCTGAAAGGGTGCGACATCCGCTTGGAACTTCCTGGTCGGCAGAGGCTCTTGTCCCACCCCTTCAGGGTGGGTCATTGGTTTTTGGTCTGGTCCCAGGGCGGCGCCTTCGGCTTGCCCTGGGCTATGTTGTCCCACCCCTTCGGGGTGAAAACCATGTCTGTCGTGTCACTCCTTCGTGACGACTTCGTCGAGGTTCAGCAGCAGGTTGCACACCGTCGTGTACGCCGCGAGTTCGGCCTGATCGAGTTTCTCGTCGGGCTTCGTGTCGCCAATGGCGAGGAGTTTCTTGGCCGCAGCAGGGTTGTCGCGGAACTCCGTGATCTGAAATTCCAGGTTCCGACGAAGCACGTCGATCTCTTTGCTGGTTGGCCTGCGACCCGCGACACGGCGGAACGCCAGTGTCAGGCGTTCATCAGGTTCCTTCGTCTCGAGCATCACACGCTGAGCCAGCACGCGGGCCGCTTCCACGAAAGCCGTCTCGTTCAGCAGCGTGAGTGCCTGCATGGGCGTGTTCGTGCGGTTCTCGCGAACCCAGCACGTTTCGCGGCCGGCCGCATCGAACGCCGCCAACGCGGGTGGTGGCGACGATCGCTTCCAGTACGTGTACAGACTGCGGCGGTACAGACTATCGCCGTTGTCCTGCGTGTAGTCGCCCGCACCCGAGAGTTCCTTCCAAAGTCCCGCGGGCTGATACGGTTTCACACTCGGGCCACCGCGTTTCTCGACGAGCAACCCGCTGGCGAACAACGCCTGATCGCGGAGCATCTCAGCCGAGAGCCGCAACCGTGGGAATCGTGCCAGTAGCTTGTTCTCAGGGTCGCGTGCCAGCAGTTCCTTGGTCACCTGCGAAGATTGTCGATACGTCGCGGCCGTCACGATGAGCTTGTGCAATCGCTTCACATCCCAGTCCGTGGCGAACTCCACGGCAAGCCAATCCAGCAATTCCGGGTGCGTGGGGAATGCGCCCTGCGTGCCGAAGTCCTCGGCGGTCTTGACCAGCCCGACGCCGAAGTGCATCTGCCAGGCGCGATTCACAGCGACACGAGCCGTCAGCGGGTTCTCTCGTGATGCGAGCCACCGTGCGAACTCAAGCCGCGTGACGGGCTTCGCGGTCGGCGTCAGCGCTGCGGGCACGCCGGGCGACACCTTCGCCCCCTTCTTGTCGTACTCACCGCGAATGAGGATGTGCGACTCACGCGGCGTCGGCATCTCCTCCATGACCATCACAGTCGGAATCTCGTCCCAGAGCTTCTGGCGTTTCTCGCGGTCAGCGACGGCATCCCGATGGAACTGCCTAATCCGCGCACTCGCCTCCGTCTCGACGAAGTACGCGAGGAGCTTGTCTCGCTCGATTGCGGTGCGATCCTTGTCGGCCTTCCGCACGATGTCGGCGGGTGACGCTGGTTCCGCGAGCAGTCGAATGTTGTTCGCGTCAAGCACGCCGGTGTACACGGTCACATCCTCGATCTGTCCGTCGAACCGCGAGCCTGCCCCACTCCCGACGCGGAACGGTTCCTTCGTCTGGAACGACTGATTCAATTCGTCGAGCAACACGCGAGTCTTCGCCTCGGTGCCGTTGATGTAGACCCTCGTCCCCTCCGCGAGACGCGAGGCGTCATAGGTAACGGCGACGTGCGACCACTTGTTCAGCGGCAGCGAGTCGATCGTCTCAATCCGAAGGGCATCGTCGAGCCACCGCTTGGTGAGTTGCACCTGCACCTTGCCGTCTACCAGCAACACGGCGTATCCGTCGGCCTGCGACACATCGAGGGTGCGGGACAGGAGCGTGCCGTTCGGCTTCTGTGGGTTGACTCGGCAAGCCAGCGTGAATCGATCATCGAACCCGAAGTCGCCGATGTCGGGGTCGGTGGGTTTCGTCGCCGTCGCGGGTTTGACGTCTCCCGGCCACCACTTCGCAACCTTCGCGGGGTCGGCGGTCTTCTCCCACTTCGCCATTTCTTCTCGTGCCGCCGCGCGGAACTTGCGTTCAGATTCGTCTCGACTTTGTCCCGAAACATCGAGTGCCGAAAGAAGTTCTGCCTGTTCCCGCGTCGGGGCCTTGATGAGCGGCGGTGAGTTGCCGAACTTCACGGCGCGGCCCTTCTCGGGGATGTTGTTGAAGTACGCGAACAGTTGGTAGAACTCTCGCTGCGAAATGGGATCGAACTTGTGGTCGTGACAGCGGCAGCAGGTGAACGTGAGGCCAAGCCAGACGGTTGTCGTGGTCTCGACGCGATCGGCGACGTACTCCACGGCGTACTCTTCGGGCACAATGCCGCCCTCGGAGTTGCCGCGATGGTTGCGGTTGAAGCCGGTCGCAATGCGCTGGTCAAGCGTCGGCTTCGGCAGCATGTCGCCCGCGATTTGCTCGATCGTGAACTGGTCGAACGGCAGGTTGCGGTTGTACGCCTCGATGACCCAGTCGCGCCATCGCCACATATCGCGGCCGGCGTCGGTCTGGTAGCCGTTGGTGTCGGAATAGCGGGCCGCTTCGAGCCAGCGCCACGCCATGCGTTCGCCGAACCGCGGCGACGCGAGCAGCCGATCGACCACCGCTTCGTAAGCCTTCGGCGAAGTATCCTTGAGGAAGGCATCCACTTCGTCGGGCGTCGGCGGCACCCCCGTGAGATCGAGCGTGACGCGGCGAAGTAGCGTGATCTTGTCGGCTTCGGGTGATGGGTGCAATCCCGCGCCGTCGAACCCGTCCATGATGAAGTTGTCGATGGGGTTGCGGAGCCAGTTGTTTCGCCCCGCGTCTCGCCAGATCGTCGGCCGAGGGCGAACGGGCGGCGTGAACGCCCAGTGCGACGACCACTTCGCGCCCTGAGCAACCCAGGCTTTCAGCGTGTCGATTTGCGCTGCGGTGAGTTGCTTGCCGCTCTTGGCGGGAGGCATCAGTTCGTGCGCATCGGTGGAAGTGATGCGAGCGAGCACGTCGGCCTTCGCCTCTTGCACACCCTCTTTCGTGTCGAGTCGGAGCTTCGCCTTGCGTTGCTTTTCGTCGGGTCCGTGGCAGTGGAAGCAGTTATCGGAGAGGATCGGCCGCACATCGCGATTGAAGTCGATCTTGCGTGCGGGGTCGGGCGGTGCAGCATTCACCGGCGAAACGATCGCGAACAGCAACGCGACGGAGCCGACACGATTGAACATGGTGCAACTCTCGTTTAGCCGCGACCGAAGGGAGCGTTCCAGTAGGAGCGTGTCATCTTACTTTTTCGGCGCAGGCAACACAACGATTGTGATGGGCCGCGACGGCAACGGCACGAGCGTGTTCGCCTTGGTGGTCTTCGCGTCCTTGGCGAATGGCACCTGCCCCTGCCCCGTGATTGCGATGGTGTATTCGCCGGGCCGCGCGTTCGCTTGCACATCGAGCGTCACGGTCGCTTCGGTCTTCCCTTCGCCGATGCTCGCGGTGTTCATCTTGATGGGGTTGGGGAACGACAGCGGGATCAGCGTGATCGCCCCCTTGAACTCGGGCCAGAGTCGCTCGCACTTGATGACGACATCGGACTTCTTACCCGCTTCGATTTCGATCTTCTCGACGGCGGGCGTGAGCGAGAACGGCATGCTCTCGCCACTCACGGCTACGATCACTTCTCGCGTCGGCCGGCTGGAGTTGAGGTCGGTGCTGTTCCACACGCGAGTGTATGGCCGCACGTCACGGGTGATCGTTTCGTCGCCGCGTTTAGCGGTTGCGGTCAGCTTGATCGGCCCGACGAACTCAGGTGCATCCTTGTCGGCCGTCATCACGAGCACGCCGCGAGTGTCGTTATTGATGATCGCGGGCGTCATGTGCAGCCCCTTCGGCAACCCTTCTGCTGTGATCGTGACGGCACCGTTGAAGCCGCCCGTATTGTGGATCAGCACATCCATGTACACCGAGCCGCCCTTGCGGAGTGTCGTGCCGCCGGGGCCAGGGTTCTGGTGGTGAATGACCGCCGGGAAGAAATCGGGCACCGGCTTGCGAATGCTGAGCACGTACTGATAGCGAGCCCCGCCGCGACGGTAGCGGTCCTGCACTAATACACGATACCGCTTCTTCGCACTCAGGTTGATACTGCCGCTGACATCGCGGATGAGCCCATCGAAGGCGTTCGCGCGAATGCCGAAGTCGTCGAGTTCGCCGACGCGGCCGTCCTTCTCGTCGAGCACCACGAGATACGGGTCGGCGCGACCCGCGATGCGTTCGCAGTAGACATCGAAGCTGTACGCCCCGTTCTCGGGCACCTCGAACTCGTACCAGTCGGCGTCGCGCTCCTTGTCGAAGCGGCCGGACACGACCGCCGGGAGTTCGATCTTCTGCGGCTTCAGTGGATCGTCGTTCGGTTCCTGTTCCAGTGACACCGGGGTGTCACTGACCAGCAGTGGCACGCCGCGATACTGGAAACCGTTGAGCGTGGCGGTGGCCGCGGTGGGCAGAACGCTGTGCCCCGTGGGGTGATCGGTGAAGCGGTAGCCGCCGCGTTTCAGCAGGTCGTCCGGTGCGATGACAGTCTCGGTAATCGAATCGAGCGGCACATCGGTGACTGTCCAGAGCGACGGCCTCGCACCGCTGCCGAGGTTGCGCCCATACACCGTGAGTTCGGCCTTCTTGGCGGCCTGCACGACTCGCGGGAACACGTTCTCGACATGCGGCTGATCGGTGATGAGCAACCGATACGGGTGCCCGCCCCGGAACGACAGATCGTTCATGATGACGAGGTACTCGCCATCTTTCGGCGCGACGAATTCGACCAGCGGGTCTTTGCCCGCGTAGTCGCCGTTGGAGGCGAGTTGCTTTCCTTCGGAGTCGGTGAGCGTGAGGTTGGCGTCGAGTTGCGAATCGAGCCGTTGTGCGAAACACTCTGCAACGATGCGTTGCCCCTTCTTCGCGGTAAAGCGGAACACCGACTCGATCCCTTGTTTCGAACTACCGTTCACGACACAGTTCACCGACACGACCTGCCCGAGCGCCGGCTCTTTCGGCGGCGTGTCGATGACCTCGGTGAGTCCCTTCGACACGGCGAACAGTCGCGGGTTGGTGACGCCTTGCTTCGCGACGATACGGGCATCGTAGGTTCCGGCCGGCACATCCGCCGCGAGAGCGACCTTGAACTTGCGATCCTTGACGTGCGTGGCGGTGATGCCGGGGTGATCGAAGATGAGCTTCGTGGCGTCTTCGATGTCGCCACCCGCGACCTCAACCTCAACCGACGACCCAACCGCCGCGCCAAGGGGCGTGATGCGATCGAACCGCGGCGACGGCAAATCGGCGCGAGCGACGGTGGCGAATGCGAGGAGCGCGAGGAGGGAGAGAAGACGCATGAGGTGACTCAACGAGGGGATTCCACTGTCCAGCCAAGACCACGGCATGTCGGGCAAACAATCTCGCCCGGCTTCTTGTTGTTGGTTTGCCGCGGAAACGACCACCAATGTGTCCCGCAACACGTGTCGCACACAGTACCGTTGCTCGGCATTTGAGGGAGAAGGCTGAGAAGTCCGTCGAACCCGCTATTTCTAGCACCAATAACGATGCCCGCGGCGATGTCTCCGACATCGTCCGTTTCGCGGAGTGGCTCGTCGTCCATGTAATGCCAGATCAGCACACGACCATCGAACCGAAGGTAAATTGCTGGCCCGAGGCCAAGGGTGAGGACGATTACCTCTTGTTGGGTCAACACCTCGTCGGCGTAAGGATGTTGGAGTTGGGTTACGCGGATCGCGCGCAACCGCTCCAAGATCGGTTCGGTAATCGGGAGCAGCACCACGCACTCACCCCACGAGTTCGCGGATCGGTTCGCCTTCGGCGAGCACGGGCATCGGGCGCTTGCCGTCGTCGTAGAAGACGTGCTTGTGATCCACGCCCAGCACGTGATACATCGTGCTCAACACGCAACCCGGCGTGTACGGCTTCGAGGTTGGGTACGAGGCGCTCGAATCGGTCGTGCCAATCGCCTGGCCCATCTTCAACCCGCCGCCCGCGTACAGCACGCTCATCGCGCCGGGCCAGTGATCGCGGCCCGCGTCCTTGTTGATCTTCGGCGTGCGGCCGAACTCGCCCATCGCCATCACCAG
This sequence comes from Planctomycetaceae bacterium, assembly GCA_013823135.1. Taxonomy (GTDB): domain Bacteria; phylum Planctomycetota; class Planctomycetia; order Gemmatales; family Gemmataceae; genus Gemmata. Next base: position 9,708 of record PNLP01000010.1, on the reverse strand, counting down.
CACGTCGTCCTGCAGTCCGCGATCGCACAGGTCTTGAACCAGTGCCGACACGCAGGTGTCGAACTGCGGCAGCAACTTCTTCTTGAGTTCGGTGAAGTTATTGCTGTGCGTGTCCCAGCCGCCGCCGGCCTGGATGCTCACGAAGGTCACGCCCGCTTCCACGAGCCGACGCGCCAGCAAGCAACTCTGGCCGAGGTCGTTGCGGCCGTAGCGATCGCGGAGCTTCACCGCTTCCTTGTTTACGTCGAACGCCTGCTGAGCCTTCGTGTTCGTCACCATCTCCATGGCGTCGCGGTAGAAGGTGTCGAGGCCGCTGATGTCGCCCTTCGCGTCCACGTCGCGGCGAAGCGTGTCGATGTCGGCGACGAGCTTCTTGCGGTTCTCCAGACGCTCGGCACTCACGCGGCCGGGCATCTTCAGGTTGCGGACCTGGAACCCCGGTTGGTTCGGATCGGCGTCCGGGGTGAACGGGTTGAACGACGCCCCGAGGTACGCCGCGTTGCCGAACGGCACCTTTCGCGGCAGGTTCACGTAAGCGGGCAAGCCGGGGTCGTTCGCACCCTTCAGATTCGCAACGACGGAGCCGGTGGACGGGTAGATGTTGTCGTTCACTTCGATGGTGGCGTGGTAGCCGGTCTGCATCCACTGTGAGCCCATGCCGTGGCCCGCGTTCGTGTGGAATGCTGAGCGCACGACCGAGAGCTTGTCGAAGATCTTCGCCTGCTGTGGCAGCAGTTCGCCGATCTGAATGCCGTTGACGTTCGTGTTGATCGGCTTGAACTCGCCGCGAATCTCGGCAGGTGCGTTCGGCTTCAGGTCGTACATGTCGATGTGCGACGGACCGCCCGCCTGCCAGATCAGGATGACCGATTTCTTGTTGCTGAGCGACGATTGCCCGGCCTTGGCGCGGGCCGCGAGCAACCCAGGCAGTGTCAGCCCGCCAAGGCCGAGGGCACCGACCTTGAGCATGGCCCGGCGGTTCATTCCATTGCGGAATGCGGATTTCGGAATTCGGATTGGAAAACCAAGAATATCGACGTTCATGGATCATCCCTCAGTTCGTATGTTTTGATTCTTCAATCCGAATTCCGAAATCCGCATTCCGCAATTCTGGGTCAATGGTTGAACATAAACTCGCGGGTGTTCAGCAGCGCCCACAACGCATCCTCGGCGGCGCGTTGCTTGTCAGTCGCCTTCTCAATGTATTCGGTGAGGCGCTTCTGCTCGGCGGCGGTCGGCAGTCGTGACATCGCCGTCAGGTAGAGTTCCTCGATCATCGCGGCGGTTGGCCTTTTGTCTTTGAAGAACCGCGCGATGCGGCCGTTGCCGTCAGCGATCTTGTTCTCGATCTCTTCCGAGTTCGCCAGCAGCAGCACCTGCCCGAGCGTCGCGCCGGTGGAGCGTTCGCACTCGCACACGGTTACGCGCTTCGGGCGGTCGAACGTGTCGAGGAAGTACGAGCCGAACCCCTCGTGCGGCAGGTCCACGGCGCGGGCGTTCGCGCTCACGCCCTGGAATCCGCCCTTGGTGCCACACGTCGCGTTCACGGCGTCGAGGAACACTTCCGCGGGCATTCGGCGAGCGTAGTAGCGGGCGAAGTTCTGGCGGTCGTGCTTGTTGTGCTCGGTCGGTTCCGCACTCAGTTGGTACACGCGGCTGTTCAGGATCACGCGGATCGTGTGCTTCACGTCGAACTTGTGCTTCACGAAATCCTTCGCCAGGAAGTCGAGCAGTTCGGGGTTCGACGGCGGGTTCGTCTCACGCAGGTCATCGACCTGATCCACCAGCCCGCGACCGAGGAAGTGACCCCAGAGGCGGTTCGCCAGCGACTGCGAGAAGAATGGGTTCTCGGGCTTCACCATCCAGTCCACGAGGCCGTGCCGCGGGTCTTCGTCTGCTGTGAACTTGCCCAGAGGACCGTCCAGGAACTTCGGCTCCGGCGTCTTCCCGGTCGTGGGGTCTTTCTCGCCCGTGGTAGGTGATGCCGAGGCGTAGTACGGTGGCGGCTGGCCGAAGTTCTTGCGACCGAGCCGCGTGAAGAAGCCCGCGAAGCCGTAGTAGTCGGCCTGGCCCCAGCGCTCATACGGGTGGTGATGGCACTTCGCACACTGCAGCCGCGTGCCGAGGAAAATCTGCGCCACGTCGGCCGTGACTTGGTGAAGCTGGTCGTCGCGGTTCTGCCACAGCCAGTTCACGGCCGGCGCGTCTTGCCATTCACCCGCGGCAGCGACGATGCCACGCACGAACTCGTCATACGGGCGGTTGCGGGCGATCTGATCCTTGAGCCAGCGGTGGAACGCGACCGCGGCCTGATCCGCACCTGCGAGCTGCGAGTTGCGGAGGATCGCCCCCCACTTCATCGCGAAGTATGCGGGGTAGTCCGGCGAGTCGAGCAACTTGTCAATGAGCTTGGAACGCTTGTCGGCGGCCTTGTCGTCGAGGAACGCTTTCGCTTCGGCCGCGGTGGGAAGGCGGCCGCATAGATCGACCGTCACTCTGCGAATGAACACGGCGTCGTCGCACGTTCCGCTGGGTCGCAGGCCGAGCTTCTTCCATTTCGCAACGGCGAGTTCATCGACCTTGTTGATCGGCGTGAACTCCGGGATCGCGGTCAGCACCGGACCGTGTGGCACGATCGCCTTGAACACCGCGACGTAGCCCATGTGCCGGGCCATCACGGCCGCCTCGCCGCTCTCGACGCCGGCCTTCACAAGTGCATCGGCATCCACACCCGCGACCGGTTCGAGGTTGCTGAAGAACTCGGACTGCCGGGTCACGTCGCGGACGGAACCGTCCGAGTATTCGGCAATCACGGCGAGTTGCTGCTGCTGCTTCGGCTGGAGAACAGCGTCGGTCGGCGTCACGCGGAGCTTCGTCACGCGGGGAACTTCGAGTGCGGAAGCGGGGGTGCCGGCCATCATCCACTGCTTGATGACGAGGTAATCGGTGTGGTCGGGCGAAAGCCGCTTGCCGCCGCCGTGGGGAACCGTGCCGGCCCCCTTCTGCAAGAACAGCGACTGCTCGGGGTTCGCTGGGAAGAGTCGGCGACCGCGAGCCTCGCGTGTGATCGCGGCGTAATCGAAATCGGTGTCGAAGCCGAACAGCGACAGCTTGAAGCCGTTCTGCCCAGATGCTTTGCCGTGGCAGCCGCCGGCGTTGCAGCCGTGCTTGCTCAGCAGCGGCATCACTTCCGTGCGGAAGTCCACGCGGCGACCGGTGCCGAACCCCTTCACCGTCACGGGGACGACGAGCGTGTCGCCGCCCCGCTTGATCTGGACGTTCGCGGTGCCATCGCCGGTCGCGCTGATGTAGCCCTTCGCATCGACTTTCGCCACGGCCGGATTGCTGCTGGCGTAGGTCGCCTCACGGGTCACGTCCTTGCCGGCATCGGAAACGAGCAACTGCTGCCCGGCGAAGGCGTCCGGCAACTCGACCTTCGCGGCGGAACACGTAATCGCGGCCGACACACTGCCCGAGCCGAGTATGGCGGCGAACGTGGCGACCCAGAACGGGTTCAGGCGGAGTTTGTGCATGAGAGGCTGACTTCGGCGGGAAGGAGAATTCAGGCGGGGCGTCTTTCGACGTAGGTGCAGTTTACTCGTACGAGGAACCGATCGCAAGCGCTGAGTCTTGGCGAGCGGGGGGCTTACGCACCCCCGCTCGCCAAGACTCAACTGCTCGCAAGAATGTGCATGATGTCGGCGTCCTTCACGATGTACGTCTTTCCTTCCGTGCGGTTCATCCCCTTCGTCTTCGCTTCCTTCTCGGAGTAGCCGCAGGCCACGAAGTCGTCGTAGCCGATTACGTTCGAGCGCACAAACCGCTCGCTCAAGTCCTTGTGGATGCACCCGGCCGCCTCGACCGCCTCGCACCCTGCGGGGATCGACCACGTCCGGCACTCGTCCTCGCCCACCGTGAAGAATACGTTCCGACCGACGCCGTAGAACATCGCCCGAATCGTCGCACCGCGGCGGAACTCGGTCACGCCGTAGTCGGCCATGAACGCCGTGCGGTCGTCGTCGGGCATGGCGAGGAGTTCGAGTTCCAGTTTCACGGGTGCCTGCACTGCATTTGGCGCCAGTGCGAGCAGATCGGCCGGCAGCGGATCGTTGAACCCGGAGTCGCCACGGTTCACGAACACGATTTCGGGCTTGAGCGACAGCAGCGTGAAGCTGCGGACGGTCTTCTCTTCCTCCGGCGGAAGGTTGAGGGTCGATGCCGGCTTGCCCGATTCCAGCGTCGCGTTGATCCGCTTCATGAGCGCCATCTCGGCCTCGTCAGCCTCGATTTCCTTGGCGGGTCGGGCCTTCTTCTTCAGCACCGTTTCAAGCTTGCTGATGCGGTTGCCGACGATCTCCATGTCGGCGTAAAGGCACTCCTCGCGGAACTTGACGAGCTGGGCCGCGAAGTCGGTGCGGGTGAAGCCGTCGAGCACGACGACCATGCCGTTCGCCTCGCGGATGACCCCGAGGCGGCGGGCGTTGTCCTTCTGGTCGCCGCCCTGCGTGAGACCGGGCGTGTCGAGGACCGCGACCTTGGTGTACGTGGTCTTCTTGGGCTTGAGGACGGCGGCGATCTTCGCGAGGCGTTCGTCGGGAACGTCGGCCATCGCCGTCTGGCCTTGCTGCACCTTGGACGGGTCCGGCTTCTCGCCCGTGAGCCACTCGAAGATGGTGCTCTTGCCCGTTCCGGCGTATCCGACGAGACCCATTTTCATCTTGGAAACCCGGAGATTGTGTTTGGTTGGTTGTTGTTTGTTTGGGGGTTGTTGTTGGTTGGTTGTTGTTTGTGGGGAGTTGGAACAGAAGGTACCGATGAGTTCTTTCCAACCCACAACCCACCACAACCAACCAACAACAACCCCCAAACAATCAACTCCCTCCCAGAGTCGGCAACTTACCCAAGGCAATGTCTTTCTCGTGCTCCTCTTGCAGAGGCCAAGACACGGCACACGTTCCGAAGTCGGCCATGTACTGGTACTTCGTCAGGCGGTCGATACTGGCCTGAAGCATCTTCGGCTCGCGGCGGAAAACTGGTCCATGGCTCGGCAACAGGAACTCGGCGTCGTCGTCCCGGATGCGCGAGAGCGACTTGATGTAGTCCGGAAGGTTCGACCCGTGGTGCGCGTCGATCGCGCCGACGCAGCCGTCCTTGTAGATGTTGTCGCCACTGAACAGCAGGTTATCGAACTTGAAGCTCAACTGCCCCGGCGTGTGCCCCGGCGTGGACCAGACCTTCAGCTTGCGTTTGCCGACCTTGATGTCGTCGCCCTCGTCGATCTTCACGTCGATCTTGCACGGCGGCATTCCGCCTTCAATGTGGAAGTCCTGAGCCGGGATGCTGGCGTAGGTCTCGACGGCATCGCCTGCTTCGAGCACGACAGCGGCACGAGGGTGGGCAGCGGTCTTGGCCTTCAGGCGGGTGCGGGCCTTGGCGAGCCCCTGAACGTGGTCCGCATCAGCGTGGGTTGCGATCAGCAGTTTGCACTTGGAAAGCTGGAAATCGAGTTCGCGAACGAGTTCGATCACTTCATCGAGCGTATCTTCCTGGCCGACGTCAATGAGCGCCCACTCGGTTCCGCCGTCGATGAGGTAGATGTTCACACCGAACGACCGCGCCGCCTGGAGGTTAAGCTCGATCACACCGGGAAACAGATACTTCCGCTCGATCATGCTGCGTCCTCCACGATACCCATGTTCATCTTAGACTGGTGTGATGGAGATTCAACCAGTGGCGGCTTGTGGTCATTCGCTGACCTGTCGTGGTCGCGGTGTACCCATCTGGGGTCCGATTTCGGGAGGTAGCCTGCAAAAGTAAGCGGTTTACCCCTGGAAATGGTGATGGCACCAGACTTGCTTAACGAACCACACCCAGGCCGACAGATCGAGCAGGAGGTTGACTCGCCATGCGTTCCGCCCACTCCCGTAGTGCCTTCACCCTGATCGAACTCCTTGTCGTCATCGCGATCATCGCGATTCTGATTGGGCTTCTGCTCCCCGCCGTGCAGAAGGTCCGCGAGGCGGCGGCGAGAATGAAGTGCTCCAATAACATGAAGCAGATCGTGCTTGCGTTGCATAACTACGAGAACGCGAACACGAAGTTGCCGAACTCAAAACGGGCCGAGCCTCAGGCTATTGTTGGAGTCGCTGGGGCGCGGAGTTGGGCTCTCGACGTGTTCCCGTACATCGAACAGAACAACATGATCGGCGGGACCGCGGGCTTCGATCTCACCCAAAACTGGTGGACGCAGGGTGACCCCGTGGCCGAGACCGGCATTGTCATGACCCAGATCAAGATCCTCCAGTGCCCCTCCAGCCCGAACCCCAACCGATTCCAGGATAAGAACGATTCCCCCCCCCGAAAGAAGGGGGCTTGCACCGACTACTTCGTTGTCGAGGGAGCCAATGCCGCCATCAACGCGGAATTGACGGCACTCGGGCAGCCCTCGCTCGGAACGGCGGGTGCGCTGTGGGGCATCATGCGACCGGTTCCTGAAGGTCAAATTTCGCTGCTTGGCGTCACAGACGGAACGTCGAACACGATCTTGATCGGGGAGTGCGCAGGCCGCGAGGACGTTTGGCGTGAGGGCAAGATGACGCCAGCCGTGGCGAACAAATCATCGACATCCTGTGCGCGTGCCCAGGGCGGCGCGTGGGCCACGAACGACAACCCTTACGAGATCGGACAGCGGAAGTTGTGGTGCAACGCAGGCACCAATCCGGCGTTGTCGGCAGCCTACGCTGGCCCCATGAAGATCAACGCCACCAACGAACATAGCTTCCTCTTCTACAGCTTCCACACGGGAACCGCGGTCTTCGGCATGGCCGACGGGTCCGTGCGAACCTTCACGGAAGCCACCTCGTTGTACACCCTCGGGGCGCTCTCCACACGAGCCGGTGGTGAAGTGGTGACGGGCAATTGATGTGAGTTTGCTGGCGAGCGGGGGTGCGTAAGCCCCGAGTGTTTGGTGAAGCCAACACTCGGGGCTTACGCACCCCCGCTCGCCAATTCGCGATCACTCGAAGTCGTCGCCAATCACCTCACCGCCGCCCTTCGTGATGAGAGCCTTGAGCGTCTCCTTCTTCGGCAACTTCTTGAGCGAGCGAACCGAGCCGTCAAACATCCCGATGAGCACCTTGCCATTCACGACCGCACCAAACAACTTGCTCGGGTCTTTCTCGGGGTCGAACGCCAGTTCGTCGGGCTTCGTCCAGGGTACGGCATCGGCAGCGGTCACGCACATCAATGTGTTCGATGAGCCGTCCGTGATGTTGGCGATTTTCGGACCCATCACCCAGTCGAACCCTGCGCCATTGCCGACGAACACGCGGTAATGCGTCTCGGTGCCTTCCTGCGGCGTCGTGCCGGGGATGGCGTAGACTTTCGGCATCTTGGCCAGCAGTTTCTTGTTGTTCACGCTGTCCCACGGTTCGTCGAGTTTGAACTGCTTGTACAGGTCATCCTGCTCGATGTACGGGAGAATCAGCACGCGCCAGCTCAGGAGCGGCTTGCCCGTCTTGTCGCACACGGCGGCGGGAGGCATGCTTCCGTGCGTATCGTGGTAGCCGTGCATTGCGAGGCCGATCTGCTTCAGGTTGTTTGTCGCTTGCAGTGCCGCTCCGGCTTCCTGCACTTTCTTGCGGGCTTCGATGAACGCGCCGCCGAACGGCAGATCACCGGGCAATGTCACTGTCATCTGCGTCTCGCCACCTAGCGTCGAATACTTGGCTCCACCGGTCGCCTTGATAGCGCTGTTCATCACAGCCACGAGATCCTTTAATCCGGCGTCCTTCTCCACGTCCTTGAGACCGCCTTCGAGTTGCGTTTGCAGCAGTGTCATGACCGCCGCGAGCGACTTCTCGCAATCGGCCGCTTGCCGCGCCGTGCCGGATTTCACCACGACGTTCAGCGTGGGGTCTTTCGCCAGGTCGAGCGTGGCGCTGATGGTGACCGCGTTGAGCAGCGGTTGGAATGGCCGGAACTGCGGAGGCACGTCTTCGCCGCGAATCTCGTCCGGCAGGCTTGCGAGCGTGGCTCCGGCGACGCCCGCGAACTTGCCGCTCGCGGCGGCCTTCAGGGCATCGCTCAATGGTCCCGGCTTTGCTTCTCGCGGCTTGCCGAACTCGTCTTCTTTGAGGCCCAGGAGCACCACTGCCGTTCGGTCATCGGGCACGACAACTTTCAGCTTCGCGTTCTTGGGAAGTAGCTGCGCGGCCCCCTTTTCGAGCTGGGCCTTGTCGAAAACCTTGGTGAAAGTGACCGCGACGCCAAAGCGTTCCGTGTCTTCCGGTCCCTTGAGTTTGGGAACGAACACGACGACGGATTTCACGTCTTCGGGGGCGAGGCCGAGTTGCTTCTTCAGAAAGTCGGTGGCGAACTCGATGGTCTTGGGGTCGCTATTGCGAAGGTTCTTGATGATCGAGCTGTTCCAGATCTTGGGAACATCGGCGTAGACGAACAACGCCGCATCAGGGGGGACGAAGCGAAGACCGTCTGTCAGTTCGGCTTTGCCCGCGGGTTGAGCCTGAACCTGGGGTTGGGTCGGCAGCGGCACCGCAACGGCGATTGCGAAGGCCGACCACACAATTCCGGCCCCGCAGCGTCGTGCCCATCGAGATTGCATCATGACTTGCCCCAGAAACAGGTTGTGACGTGTCGCGACCCACCCGCCCCAACAATCTTGGCGAATTTCGGGTTCTTTCGCAAACCCCGAACGGAGTTTGCCGTTCAGTAAAGAGATGACGGCTCGCCTGTCGGTCGGTTTCAATCCTTTTCTTAGACCGGATTAACCGTTACGGCTCTCCTGCCAACCAGAGAAATCTGAAGTCTTTTGGCGCAAGTTCCGTCCGGCGGTTGCATCCGTTTCCTTTGCGGGTACTGTGGACTGTGGTTTAAACATTCCATGTCTGCCCCTCCGGGCACCCATGCCGTAAATGCCGGCAGGCTGAACTCGCGAGATCACACCACGATTGGGGGTTAGTGATGTTCCGTTCTCTGCACCGTCGGCTGATGTATGCGGCATTTGGGCTGAGCGCCCTCGCGATCCTCCCCATGACGGGAATCGTGAGTGCCCAACAACAAGGGCGATTCCGGAATAACTTCATTCCGTATGTGCCTCCGGGAACATTCCGACCTCTGCTCGCCCCCGGCGCGCTCGGGCAACTGGGCATCGGCGGGGCGGGCATCGCGGGCGGCCAGGCTCAGGGTGGCATTCAAGGCGGTATCCAGGGCATTCAAGGCGGTATCCAGGGCATTCAAGGCGGTATCCAGGGCGGCATTGGTGGCCAGTTCCAGGGCGGTATCCAGGGCGGCATTGGTGGCCAGTTCCAGGGTGGATTCGGTGGCCAGTTCCAGGGTGGCATCCAGGGCGGCATTCAAGGCGGATTCCAGGGTGGTATCGGTGGAGGCATCCAGGGCGGATTCCAGGGCGGGATTCAGGGCGGCATTGGTGGTGGGATTGGTGGCGGGTTGGGTGGTGGCATCGGCGGTGGGTTAGGCGGGGGATTGGGTGGTGGTGGTAACTTCATCGTTGGCCCGTTCCCGCAAGTCGGACCGGGATACCTTGGCATGGGCGGCGGCGCCCTCGGTGGCCAGCAGGGCGGTTTTGGTGGCGGTGGATTCCAAGGTGGAATTCAGGGTGGCATTCAGGGTGGATTCCAGGGCGGATTCGGTGGTGGTGGCCAGTTCCAGGGCGGATTCGGTGGCGGC
>PNLP01000009.1 GCA_013823135.1 Planctomycetaceae bacterium | reverse complement strand
TAGCGACCGGGTATCCACGATCTCGAAAAGGATGCGGGAGATGTCCACGACTTCCCCGACAGCCATTTCCCGCGACACAATCAGACCGTCCATCGGCGTGACCAGCGGCACCAGGTTCGTCGTCGCCGTCTTCAAGTCGAGCGACCGCGCAACATTGGTCGGAATGCCGAGGAAGTGGAGTTTTGTCTTGAGTTGGTCGGCGGTCAGGGCTCGCAGTTCCGCTTCATCGAAAGGCAAACCAAGATTCGTGAGCGACTGGCAACCCGCAGAAAGCCGAATCTCGGCCTCGACAAGAGCCGCTTCGACCTCGCGGAGACGGGCACCCGGCACGGCTCCGCCAGACTGTTTGATGCTGGCGAGCGTCTCGGCCTTTAACTGGTGCCCCGCGAACGCCTGGAGTAACTCGGCCTTAGCCTTCCCAACCTCTGCGGCATCGACCAACGCCAGCAGTTCCCCGGCCTTCACCTCTTGGCCAAGGTGCTTGAAGACCTTCCGCACGGTGCCGGGCGAGCGGGCCGACAGGTGAGCGACCCGCGACTGGTCGTACCCGATCTCGCCCGGAGCCGAGACAAACTCGACAGCCGGAGCCATCCACACTGGCTCGACGGCGACACCAGCCTTGTCGGCATCGCGGGCCGTTGCGAACTGAATGCGGCGGTGGTGTGAGCGGCAGATGGAGTTGTTGCCGGGCCGGTCAGCGAAATCCAGTGCCCGCTTTGTTCGGTCGAGGTCTGCGGCGGTGACGACGGGTGTCTTCGGGAGTTGGGCCAGTTCGGGGTTGCAGAGCGTGCATTCGGGTACGCCGTGCAGTTTGCACCACTCGCGAAAAGCGGGCCTCGGCAACAGGTCCGGGTCGCACTCCACGCAGATGGATTCGGGAACGTTGTGTTCCCCACACCAGTCGTCCGTTGCTTTGACGTGGCCATTCAACTCCGAGAACTTCGGTAACCTCCAGCCAGAGTGGTGCCCCCACCAACCCACAGCCCCCGCGACGGCCACGACAAAGAGCGTCGGGATGGTTCCCACGAGTGAGCCGATGGCAGACCGCATGAGTCCCCGTTGGCGGGGAGAGTGTGGACGGTCGGCCTTTGGAGCAGGTGGTTCCATTACGGCACCGCCGGTGACAGGCTCGCTCATAGCGGTCCCCTTATCCAAGTTCGTGAATCACATTTCAGGAAGATGCACCGCAAGGCACCGCGATCATGCGGTTGTTTACGGCAGCCGACACGCGGAATGATGTTTACCAACCCGACGGTGTAGTTGCCGTGGACCAATGTGAAAGTGTCGTTGAGCTAAATGACGAGCGAACAGTGGGTCAGGTAGAATGGCGGCGAAGACGGCCAAGCCGTTGATGTGATGGTCGGAGGGGTGGCGAAACGGACGACTTCAATGGGCAGGAAGGCAACAACCTCGACCGGTATGTCGTAGTCGAGAGACTGGACGGGTTCGATCCACTTGAAACAATCGACGCCCGCCGAGGCCGGACAGCCCGGCGAGTGCGAATCGTCTGGAATCGGTGCAGGAGAACTCGGCTCGCCCGTCTTCGTCGGCAATGCGGGCGGGCGTTCGCTTTTGCAATGGCGGCAGGTGCAGTCGGACGAGGGCGTGTGCGGGACTTCGACCGGTATCGTTGGGAGCGAGTCGGGCCGTGAGTTCGTCCGCAATCCGGCTTTGCAGATGCAAAAGCCGGTCGGTTGAAGCAGTGGCAGGCAGGCCACCAGCATCAGGACTCGGACCAAGATCGTCACTGCCAACTCCGAGAATGCACCGTCGAGAAGGTAATCCTACCTCATTCGCCCGCTCGGAGCAACGCGGCAGTGTCTGCCATGCTGACACCGCCATAGTGCAAAGTGTTCTTCTCCGTCGCTCGTTCACGCAATCGGAAATTGAATGCAGATCGTTTGGCTTGTCGGCGGCACGACATATTCAAGGGAAGTGAAGAGGTGAGAAGACAGTTTGCGAAATCATCATGGGAGAGCGGTAGACCGAGTCTCTGAGAACTTCTCGCGGCCCTTGGCGGGCTCCCGAAATTCCTCCCGATTTTGCCAGTAAATGCGTCGTCGTAAGTGCTTATTTCACAGCAGTTTGGAGAGCGGGATAGGGGAGTCGAACCCCTTTCACAGCCTTGGGAAGGCTGGGCACGGCCGATATACCAATCCCGCAACAGAGGCGATTCTAACAATCGAGCCTCTCGCTTCAAGTCCTCTTTTCTGCAGAGAAACGCACGCCGGTCGTCCAGGTCGTTGCTCGACTCTCCGCCAGAGCTTATAGTGCGCCGATCACTTCTGCGGAGATCACATGGGAGATCGGTTGGCCGCGTGGGCCTCGCTTGTCGCGGATCGCGTCTTCGGGCCGGTCTTCACGCTGGACGCCACCCGCGTCGGTCGGCGATTCTCCACGTTTCTCATCCGCTGGGCGTACCTGCTCGTTCTCGTTGGCGTTCTTGCCGTGTTCTACCGCTCCTGGCGTGGCGACCTGAACGCACCCGGTGGCGTCGTGCATCCGAGCGTACTCACGCGGTTCGCCGAGAACTTCTTCTGGGTGTACTCCGTCACCCAGTTTCTCGTGATTGCTACCCTGACTCCTGCCTTCACAGCGGCGACCATCACGGACGAAAAGGAACGCAAGACACTCCATTTCCTGCTCGTGACCGATCTGACGGGCCGCGAGATTGTGTTTGGCAAACTGGCAGCGCGAATTGGGGCATTGCTCACGCTCGTCATCGCGGGATTGCCCATTGTGTCGCTGATGCAGTTCTTCGGTGGCATCGAACCGCGACTCCTTCTTGTCAGCCTGAGCATGACGATCTCCACGGTACTGTCACTCTCGGCGCTCAGCGTGGCCGCGTCCGTGCTGATGGCACGCACTCGTGATGCCGTGCTGCTCGCGTATGCCTTGCCCGTGGCGTACCTGTACCTTTCATTTGCTGCGGTTGATGGAATCGGGTGGTCCACCAATCCACAGGTGCAGACACTTGCGGACCGCTTCGTGCGGGGCAACCCGTTCATCGCTGGGCGAGAGATGGGCCGAACGTTGGACCTCGACGACATACCCCCCGCTGCGGTGTGGTATGTTGGGTTCCATGTGGTAGTGGCAGTTTTTGGGATGGTGTTCGCTGCGTGGCGTATACGTGCTTCGGTTCGGCGAGAAGGTGGAACGGCGGCACCCCGAAGCCGGGCAGGGATGATGATGGCGTGGGTTCTGGGCCGGCGGAGCAGGGCACGCTGGCACCCCGTGGTCACCGACGACCCCATCCGCTGGCGCGAGATACACGTCGAACCCGGAAGCAACAGCGGGATTCTTCACCGAGTATTTTTCTTTTCCATCCTGGTCGCGGTCTTCGTGCCGTTCTTTAACATTGCTTCTTTACTGCTGCTCGATTCCGGTTACGGGCAGTTTCGAAGTCCGTTGGAAACATTCCGGAGCTCGACGAAGCTCTGGGTTTGCACGGTGACGTGCTTGTTTGGAATCTTGATGTTGCTGCGGGCGACCGTTCGCGGGGCGTCAGCAATAGCAGGCGAGCGTGATCGTGACACCTGGGTGAGCCTCATCGGTACCCCGTTGACGGTTCGCGAAATCCTTAACGGGAAGTGGGCCGGTTGCGTGTGGGGACAGCGTGATGCCATGATCCTTCTCGGAACCGTGTGGGCTATTGGTGTTTTGACCGGTTCGGTCAATGTGGTCGCGATCACGTTGACGGGGATCGCGCTGGGAGCCTACTTGAGTGCCTTCGCGGCGCTGGGCATTTCGTGTTCCGCAGATGCTCGCAGTTCACGTGTCGCAATTGGTCGGGCGGTGCCCACTGCGCTGCTGCTCCTCGGTGGCTACTGGTTCGTCCTTGGTTGCTGCTGCGCCGGAGCGGGGTGGAGTGGTGCTGGCGAACTGGTCGGGTACGCGAGTCTGTTCATCGCAGCGTGTACCCCGGTAGTTGTGCTGGCAGCATTGCCTGCGATGGACTCGGAAATCCTGTTGTCCTCTCGAGACGGGATCCTGACAGTCTGGTTTCTCACGGGTGTTGCTGGTGTTGTGGTGGGAACCGTTGGCTGGGGTTGGCTCGCGATGATCTGGTCCGAGAAAGCGCACGCAGCGTTCGCGAAGGAAGCCAACCGGGACCATGAAATCCCGGGGGCTAGACCCCGGGGACCCCGCTCCGCACCGCAGCAGGGAGGCCAACTCGATAACTGGCGTAACGGGGGCTCCACTTGAGTTGCTCGCGTGCCTTCACGTTCGAGATTCGGCGGTTCGCGGTGCCGGGTTCGGGGCGTTGGTCGAACTTTGCGGGCACTGCTCCGAGCAACTCCGCCAGCAGCGTGTAGAACGCCCGACGTGTCACGGATTCGTCGTCCGCGATATTCAGCGTGGATCCTGTTTCGTCACTCGATTCGACTGCCAGAACTGCATTGGCGCCATCATCGACATGGATCAGGTTCAGCCAGCGATCGGCGTCGCCCACGAGTGGCTCGCCCTTCAAGATCGGCTGTTTGCGGAGCAGGCGATCCGGTCCATAAATACCTGCGAATCGCAGAATGATCGCGTCTGGGCGACGGGATCGCAAAAGTCTTTCTGCTTCGAGAACCACACGACCTGATTCCTCCAAGGGTTCGGTCGGCGCATTTTCGTCCACGAGTTCTCCAGCGGTCTGCCCGTAGACGCCCGTGCTGGAAACGTAGATGAACCGCATACACGCGGGTAGCGTGTCGAGTACGTGGGCAAGTCCCTCGACGTAAACTGAACGCATCGAATGGCCCGCGGAACGATCCATCCCCACGGCATAGAGCACAGTCGAAGCCGCAGGCAGGTTTCGCAAGCTACTTGGATCGGTGACATCGCCGATCACCGGCTCGACACCCAACGCCGCGAGCGAGTCTCCGTTGCGACGAGTGAGGGCCGCGACACGGCGACCATTTGCCACCCAGCGGGCCGCGACCCGGCGGCCAAGATAGCCGCAGCCGACTATGAGGTTTGGGAGACCAGTAACGTCAAGGGATGACATTGAGGTGTCGTTACCCTAAAAGGTGATCAAGGGTTCCGCGTCCGTTTATTCGGGGCGGGTTCCACCTCGATTGTAGCCACGGAACGGCAACCGATTGTAGCCAGGGGTCAAGTTGATCGCAGCGATGCCCCCCTGGGCACCCAGAGTCACCCACACTCATGCTCGAGCCGGAATTAACGGGAGACATGTGTCGCCCGCTTGCCACGGAACCCTCGGGGAACGCGTCTCCCCAGGTTCAGCCTGATGCCGACTCGCTTGCACCAGCCGACCTTGTGCGGCGTCCGGGCACGCGCGAACGCTTCGCATGGTATGCCGGCACGATGCTGCTGAGTTGCATCCTGGTGTTCTGGGGATTGCGGCTTGATGTCGCTGACTTTCGCGCACCGTTTTACTACGACCTCGACGCACTCCTGATGATGCCGTTGGTCAAAGCGACCGTTGAACGCGGCGTTGGCGGTCACTGGCAGAACGAGAAGATGGGTGCGCCCGGGATTCTCGAACTGTACGACTTCCCGGTCATCGACCACCTGCACTTGTTCATCATCTGGCTCCTCGGGCATTGCACCTCCAACCTGTCGGCGCTCTACAACACGTACTTCCTGCTGACGTTTCCACTGACCGTGCTCACCACGATGATCGCGTTCCGTCACCTGGGGTTAACCCTTACGGCCGCGTCGGTGGGAGGCATCCTATTCGCGTTCTTACCCTTCCATTACCAGCGATGGGAGAACCATTACTTCCTCGCGGCGTACTGGATGATCCCGCTTGCCCTGCTGCCAGCCTTCGACATCACGCTCGGGAAACTTCCGTTCTGCTGCCGTCTACCGGACGGCACCTGGTCCCTCCACCTTCGAAGTTGGAGAACGTTCCGCATCGTGTTGCTGGCTCTGGCCACATCCGCCGCGGGTGCTTACTACGCGTTCTTCACCTGCGCAATCATCGCCTTCGGTGGCCTGTACGCACTCGTGGCGTTCCGTTCCGTGCGTCCGCTGTTTTCGGCCGGTGCTGTCGTCGCGATGATCGTTGGATTCGGGGTTGCTAACCACATCCCGACTTACATTTTCCAGGCGAAGTACGGTCGGCACCCGATTACCAACCGATTCCCCGAGGAAGCCGATTACTACGGGCTGAAGATCTCTCACATGATCCTGCCGACCGAGGATCACAACCTTCGCGTGTTGAATGAGGTAAAGTCGCTGTACAACTCCGCGATGCGGCCGAGCGAAACGGAGAACCGGTCTGCGTCCCTCGGGTTCGTGGCCACGTTCGGCTTGCTCGGATTGGTCGCGTTGGCACTGCTTCCGCTGCGGCGTCCGTGGCCATATGGTCCGCTTGTCGGAATGACGGTTTTCACGGTCTTGCTCGCCACCATCGGTGGCTTCGGCTCTGTCTTCAACCTCCTCGTGACGGCCCAGATTCGTGGTTATAACCGCATCAGCGTGTTCACCGCGTTCCTGTGCCTGTTCGCGTTTTTGTGGGCGTTCGACAGGCTCTGGGCGAAACATCCGAAGGGGTTGCCGGCACGTTACCTGCTCGGCTTCGCAATCGCGTTCCTCGCAGTTTGTACGATGTCCATCTTTGTTCTCGATACCGGGATGAGGCTCTTCCTGCTGGGTCTATGTGGTGCGCTGTGGCTCACACCTGCTATGGCATATGCGGTCTTCCGCTACCGCTCGCCGGAAACCTTGGCCCGTGAAGTTCGGCGGTTCCCGACACGCATATTGCCGAGGTGGTTCCAGTACGTTGCCTGGGGAACTTTGTTGCTTCTCGGATTCTTCGACCAGACGCCGTTTTCCTGGTTTCGCTCCGGGATCGTCAACACGATTGACGAACACGCAAGTCGTTTCCGCGATGATTCGCTGTTCTTCCAGCGGATTGAGCATCAGATGCCTCCGGGGTCGAAGATCTTCTGCTTGCCATACTGCCCATTCCCCGAAACCGCTGCCGTCCATCGGATGCAGGCGTACGAACACGCCCGCGGGTACTTGCACACCAATGGGTTGCTCTGGAGCTTCGGGGCCATGAAGGGCCGCGAGGCGGATAACTGGCAGCAGGATGTCGGCGCGCAGCCAGTTGACGAGTTCCTTCGCCGAATCGTGTTTCGTGGCTTCGATGGATTGCTCATCGATCAACGGGGCTACGCGATCACCAAGGAAGGGAACCGTGCGGCTGTAATCGTCTCGACCATCCACCACCTGTACGCCAACCTCGCGGGTCAGCCGAGTGCCCGGTTGCCCGAGATCATCCATACTGACCGGGATCAGTTCTTCCTCGACCTTCGTCCATACCGCGACCTCCTTCGCCAGAAGTTGTCGATTCCGCCGTTTGACTTCGAGACGTATGCGAGGAAAGAGCGAGAACTACCGTCGCTGCTGTGGCTGGCGGGGTTCTACACGGCGGTTGATGAACACGGAGAACAGCAGTCCATCCGGCGAGGCACGTTCAACGCGACTGCCTGGTTTGTGAACCCGACCGACCGTACCCGAACGTTCACCGTGTCTCTGGTGTTCGGGACGGAAAGCCCGGGCACATTCCAGTTGAAACTGACGGGGTTGATCAATGATGACCTCGAACTGGATCGGCGCTCGCCCACCTGGGATGCCAAGCAGTTTGGGATACCGCGAAAGTACACGGTTGAGGTACCCCCAGGCCGACACCGAATCAATCTGCGATGTACCCCGCCCGCCGACTTCATCCCCGGCGACATCCGCAAACTGTGCTACTACGTGTTGGACATCCGCATCGACGAGAATTGATAGGTTCGCAACGCAGAGTGATATTCCCAGGCGGTTGGCTCAGTGATGGATTTCCCCACCCTGGCCAACCAGACATTTCGCCATCAAGTCTCCTGACATCGCGATACACCGTATAATTCCGCAGTCCCAATCCATCGCGACGGTCCTCTTCCCGTTCGAGGTGCGTTCCTATGTCCGCATTAGTCCCTACTGGATCTCACCCAGTTACCCTGTTCGATAGCTCCCCCACCTACCAGATGGCGTGTCGTCAACTGGACGAGGTTGCCAAGGCCATCAATCTCGACCCGGGGATCGCTCAGCGCCTGATGGTGCCGAAACGGTCGCAGGTCGTTGCGGTGCCGATCCGCCTGGATAGCGGGCAAGTCCGCACGTTCATCGGCTATCGCGTGCAGCACTCGCTCACGAGCGGGGCGAGCAAGGGCGGGTTGCGGTACGCCCCCAGCGTCGATTTGGGCGAGGTAGCCGCGCTGGCCATGTGGATGGGCTGGAAGTGCGGCATCATGAAGCTCCCTTTTTCGGGGGCCAAGGGCGGCATCGCGTGTGATCCCTCGCTCCTGAGCATCGGCGAGAAGGAACGACTCACACGCCGATTCACCGAGGAAGTGTTGAACATCATCGGCCCGCGAATCGACGTGATGGCTCCCGACATGGGAACCGACGAGCAGACGATGGCGTGGATTTACGACACCTACTCCATGAAGGTGGGCTATGCCTGCCCGGAGATTGTGACGGGCAAACCGGTCGAACTCGGCGGCTGCGTGGGCCGCAAGGAAGCGACCGGCCGCGGGGTGGTGTACTGCATCCGCGAAGCACTGGAAGAATTGAGGCTTCGTGCAGTCGAGTCCACTGCGGTCGTTCAGGGGTTTGGTAACGTGGGCTCCGTGACGTGCGAGGAGTTGTATCAACTCGGCGTGAAGGTGATCGCCATCGGGGACCGATACTCGGCCATTCGCAATCCGCACGGGATCGACATCCCGGCGCTGGTGAAGTACACCAGCGACCCGAAGAACCCGCTCAAGTCGCTCAAGGGTTTCCCCGGGGCCGACGAGATCGCCCCGGATGAACTCCTCGGCATCCCCTGTACGATTCTGGTGCCAGCTGCGCTCGAGCGAGTCATCACGGGCGAGAACGCTCGCAAGCTCAACTGCCGCATCCTGGCCGAGGGTGCCAACGGTCCGACGACACCGGACGCCGACGCGATTCTGGCCGACTCCGACATTTACGTGATCCCGGACATCCTCTGCAACGCAGGCGGTGTGACGGTGTCGTACTTCGAGTGGGTTCAGGATCTCCAGCAGTTCATGTGGAGCGAGGAGCAGGTGAACGCTCAACTGAAGAAGCTCATGCTGGGGGCGTTCCACCGCGTTCGCGACCGGGCGAAGGAACGTGGCATGACCAACCGCCTGTCCGCGTTGAGTCTGGGCGTCGAAAAAGTCGCCACCGAGAAGGCGAAACGCGGGTTGTACCCGTGAGATGATGTTGTCAGGCGGTCGGCGTGAGCTTGCCGACCGCAGTGTTCCGAGGGCCGCGCACGATGTCTGGTACCCCTGCTTCTGTCGATGGCCAACCCGTGGCCACCGGCCGGCGCGACCTGTGGATCGACCTGGCCTGGTTCGCCATTTTGGCAGTGTGGTCTGCCGCATGGTGCTTGACTGCGGCTGACCGAATCGGCGCGACATTCGATGAACCCTTTTACCTCGGCACGGCACTCGATCGCTCCCCTCAAGGTTTGGTCGGTGTCACGGCGATCAACGGTGTGATGCCGTTGCCCGTGATGACCGCAACGATACCGGTGAGACTCCACGAGTGGCGAACCGGGACGCAATTGGAAGAGAAGAATACCGTCGAGTTGATCAAGCTCCTGGGTGCAGCAAGGGGGACCAACCTCTTTTGGTTCTGGCTCCTGATCTTCGCGGCGATGCGATTGGGGCGGGCAACCGCGGGACCGTGGGCTGGTCGAATCGCAGCCGCGTTGATTGCGGCCGACCCGAACTTCCTGGCTCACGCTTCACTGGCTACGACGGACATCGCGGTTACTGCGGCGCTGGTAGGGTTCACCTGGGCGGTGTCGGTCGGTCGTGGCGGGGGTTGGTGGCGGCGCGTCGTGTTGCCGGGGTTGTGGTTCGGGGTCGCGGTCCTGTGCAAACTCTCGGCACTGCTGTACGGGGGCGTCATCATCGTCGCCCTGGAAGTGCTGTACCGCATCTCTTCCGGGGCGTTGGTGAGGCCCACGGGAGCCGGCTACGGCGCGTGGGGTCTTCAAATCGCGGGTGCCACGCTTCGGTCGGTGCTGTCCGTCGCAGCGGTCATCGCAGTCGGTGTGGTCGTGACGATTGTGGTGTTCGGCTTTCCTCCCCCGGGCCATGCTCCACTATCTCAGATTGCACCAAAGATTCCGGATAGCGAACCGTTGAAGCCTCGATACACCGCACTCGCAGCCAAGTATGATCCCGTCCCCTACGCAGTCGCGGCCTTTGCTTTCCAGTTGTGGCACAACTCGACCGGGCGACCGTCGTACCTGAACGGGACGTATTATCCTGAAGGTTGGCGGTTTCACTTCCCCGTGCTCATGGCGATGAAAATCCCGGTTGCTGCGCTGCTGCTCGGGCTCGTCGCACTCCTCCGCATGCGGCGAGGGTTCAGCCCGTTGGTGGTTGTCGCTCTCGCTCTTGTCGCTGTCTCCCTTACGGCAAAACTCCAGATCGGCGTGCGGTTGGTGTTGCCCGCGATCGCGTTGGGATACATCGCCGTTGCCGTTGCTGTGGTGCGTGGCTTCGCCCGTTGTGGTGTGTGGCTTGGAGTCTTGACTGTGGTTGCGGTCGCGGCGACTTCTGTCTGGGTCTGGCCGTATGGTCTGGGGTACTTGAACCAGTTGGCAGGAGGACCGTCGGCCGCTGCGGCGCGTGTGAGCGACTCGAACCTCGACTGGGGTCAGGGGATCCCGGATCTGCTTGCGTGGCACAAGGCCAACGGCGAACCGCCAATCAAACTGTGGTACTTCGGCACGGACCCAGCCGCATGGCAACCGCCGTTTACGCAAATCGGTCCCGAACGAGCAGCGATCACCAACGGCGATGAGCTCAAGAGGCTTGTCGGTCCACACTATCTCGCGGTGGGAACGACGATCCTGTCGCTGCACCCCGAACTTACTGCTTCAAAGCGTGAAGCGGTCGCGTATCTCCGCACGCTCACCCCGGTGGCTCGAACATCGACGTTCGTCATCTATGATTTGCGTGGACATGTGCAGCCAGCGCGAGAGTGAGCCAGTCTCGGCGAGAGGCCTATCGCACGCTGATGTTGATGATCGACTTGAAAAGAAGAGTGTTCACAGCGTTCTCTCCACCATGAGCCGGCGATCTAGCTCCATAACCTCTGTCGGCACGGCACGGATATCACTCCAGAGAACAACGATTCATCTCAAGCTTTGGCTTGACCGCGTTTTCGGGATCAGGTATTCCGCATGTCAATCGCAGTTGTGTGGTGAATGCGATCATCCGGAAACGATTCCGGACCGAACACCACATCTGTATTGCGCGGAATCCTTCGGTGTGTAATGATGATGGCGCGAGAAAAGCGCCGAATCCGGGGTCTATCGGCACACCAGCAACTTGTTTTTCTCAGACCCTGCGTTAGGATTCGTTTTTATAGCGTGTGAGTCATGCACAGTGCGGCATGACTAACTGCACCCGCGAGCCGCATCATTCGTTGTTGCGACCCGGGACCAGCCGACCCGAAGAGGTCATCCGCCGTATGTTCGAGCCCGACGCGTGCCGCCCGCTCGCCTCCGCTGGTCATTCGACCTCGGGCGGGTTCGAGGAAGACGAGCCTCCGAGTCGTCCGCACCGCCACCCCATCTGGGAAAATGTTCCCGACGCACAGTGGGACGACTGGCGCTGGCAGACCCAAAACTCCATCCGCTCCGTCCGCCAACTGCGGAACTTGCTTCGGTTCTCGAACGAGGAACTGGAAGCGATCGGCCGCCTGGAAGGCGACTACAAACTCGCCATCCCGCCCTACTACTTCTCTCTGATCGACACCGAGAACCCGGTCGATCCGATCCGGATTCAGTCCGTCCCCAATCCGCTGGAAGCCGAGAATCCCTCGGGCTACGAACTCGACGACCCGCTGGAAGAAGACAAGGACTCGCCTGTTCCGGGGCTCACCCACCGCTATCCGGATCGCGTGCTGCTGGTCACCACGCCCAACTGCACGATGTACTGCCGGTACTGCACCCGCAAGCGTGCGACCCTGACCCGCGGAGGTTGGGAAGGCGTCAGCGCCGACGACGAGCGGATGATTCAGTACGTCCGCAATCACCCCGAAATCCGCGACGTGATCGTCTCGGGTGGTGATCCGCTGACGTTGCCTCTGAACAAGCTCCGTTTCTACCTCGACAACTTGAAGGCGATTGACCACGTCGATGTGATCCGTATCGGCACGCGGGTTCCGGTCACGCTCCCGCAACGCCTGTACGACCCGGAACTGCTCGATCTGCTTGCATCGGCCGAGAAAGTATACATCCAGACGCACTTCAACCACCCACGGGAAATCACCCCCGAGGCGGCCCGCGTTTGTAAGTCGCTCCTCCGTGCTGGCATGCCGATCAACAACCACTCAGTGTTGCTCAAGGGCGTCAACGACGACCTTGGCACCATGCGGGAACTGCTCCGTGGCCTGCTGCGGATCAAGGTGCGGCCGTACTACCTCTTCCACTGCGACCCCGTCACCGGGGCCGGCCACTTCCGCACCAGCGTGTGGAAGGGGTTGGAGATCATGGAAGGGCTTCGCGGTCACATGAGTGGCATCGGCATCCCGACGTATGTGGTCGATAGCCCACACGGTGGCGGCAAGATTCCGATGATGCCGAATTACCTCGTCAGTATGTCCGACGATGCCGTGATTCTGCGGAACTACGAAGGAATGCTGATCCGGTACCAGGCCGAGGATAAGCCTGGGACGATCGAACCGACGAGCACTCGCGGCGTGAGCGGTCTGCTCCAAGGCGACAAAACCGCCCTCATTCCGCAGGACAACGAGCGAATGGCCCGGCGGAAGCCTCGGGTGGTTCGCGACTCGTGTGGGGGCAACTCCGAAGCGGGAACCGACGGTGACAGCCTTCGCCCGATCATCCCGCTCCCGATGCTCAACGGCAACGGCACAGCAAACGGCCAGTGAAATACGTCTGTGGAGTTGACATCCACCCCGAGCCCACGGATAGCAATCCGTGGGCTCGTTTGTTATCGTCGCGGGTCCGGACCTGGAGGCTCTTATGCACATCGGGATCGCATTCGACTTGAAGCCTGCTGGCCCTGCACCTGCTGACGCTCCTGACGACATCCACGAAGAGTTCGACTCGCCGATCACCGTGAAGGCGATCGCCGAGGTGTTTCGCTCACTCGGCCATACCGCGACGGAACTCGGTAACGGCCGCCCCTTGATCGAAGCCCTGCTGCACAACCCGCCCGACCTTGTCTTCAACTTCGCCGAGGGGAGTGGCATCTCGCGATCTCGCGAAGCCCGCGTCCCGGCAGTCTGTGAGATGCTCGGCATCCCGTACACTGGCTCCGATCCGCTCGCCCTCGCCGTGTCGCTCGACAAAGACATGACGCGCCGCATGGCCGAGTCACTCGGGCTGACCGTGCCCAAGGGGATCGTCCTGGCTCCGCCGCCGGGCGAGTACGACGGCGACTTCGCCGAGTTCCTGCCCGTGCTCGAAGAGGCGGGGTTGCCGCTACCGGTGATCGCGAAGCCGACGTGCGAGGGGTCGAGCAAGGGGATTCGCAATCGCTGCGTGATCCGCACCGCTGAGGAGTTCGGGCCGACGGTTGTGGAACTTTGGAGGAACTACCATCAACCCGTGTTGGTGGAGGAGTTCATCGCGGGCGACGAGGTGACGGTTGGCATTGTGGGAAACGACCCGCCGGAACCGCTGGGCGTGATGCGTGTCATTCCCAAGGCAGCGACGGAACACTTCGTCTACAGCCTGGAAGTGAAGCGCAACTGGGAAACGACTGTCGATTACGAAGCGCCAGCGAACCTGCCGCCCGCGGTGCTTCAAGCAGTGGAAGGGGACGCGCTGGCGATCTTCGCGGGTCTGGGTTGCCGTGACGTGGCCCGTGCCGACTTCCGCATTCGCGACGGGGTGCCGTACTTCCTGGAGATCAACCCACTCCCCGGCCTGAACCCCGAATCTGGCGACATCGTGTTCCTGGCCTACCGCATGGGCCTCACCTACCCGCAACTCGTCGGCATGATCCTCGACGCCGCCGTCCAACGCTGCGGCCTCGGTTGAGCGATCGAGTGGCCGTTTAGCCGCGGCCCCAACGGGTCCGCACGCCGCCCCGCTGGGGCGGCCGCTACACATTAACCAACACCGCATCCAATGGCTATCCTTGCGGGCGTGTTGCTGGCGCTTTACCTGATGGGGATCGTGTACGCGCTGCTGGCACCGTCGCGGGGGCACGATCCGCAGCGAGGGCAGGCGGTCGGTTGCCTCATGATCGTTGCGGCGGGGGTCACGCTGCTCGGGGCAGCGCTGGGAATTGGGGTCGCGTTCGACCTCGAATGGCTCGTGTCAGTTATCATCGCGGTCACCGTTTACCCGAGTCTGCTTCTCGTTGCGAACGGTGTGTACTTCGGCGTTCAGAGGCTTCGGAATCGGAACTGATGGACAAGCCCACACCGCCAGTTTTGAAGTTGCGCTTTTAGGTTTTCACCCCGAAGGGGGTGGGACAACGTAGCCCAGGGCAAGCCGAAGGCGCCGCCCTGGGAACTTCCCGAACCCAATGATCCACCCTGAAGGGGTGGGACAACGACCTTCGATGCACACTCCTGTCGCACCCCTTCAATCGAACCCAGGGCGGCGACACCTTCGCTGTCTTGCCCTGGGCTACGTTGTCACAGCCTTCCAGGCTGAAACACAGACAAATTCCACAAGCCGCAAGCAAGGGTTTCGTTTCCCCTGCGCGCGCTGCGGGCTTGTTGATTCGATGTCACTCGCCGAGGTACGCGGCGCGGATGCGGGGGTCGTTCAGCAGCACGTCGGCCTTGTCCGTGAACGTGATCCTGCCGGTCTCCAACACGTAGCCACGGTGGGCCACCTTGAGCGCCATGCGGGCATTCTGCTCGACTAGCAACACGGATACGCCTTGCTTGTTCAACTCCTTGATCACGTCGAAGATCTGCACCACGATTTGCGGGGCCAGGCCGAGCGAAGGTTCGTCGAGCAACAGGAGTTTCGGGCGTGCCATGAGCGCACGGGCGATGGCGAGCATCTGTTGCTGACCGCCAGAGAGCAAGCCGCCGGCCTGGTGTTGCCGTTCCCGCAGAATGGGGAACATCACGAACGCCTTCTCGATGTCGGCCTTCACGCCGTCCTTGTCCGAACGGGTGAACGCACCCATTTCGAGGTTTTCGAGGACCGAGAGCCGCGAGAAAATCTTGCGTCCTTCGGGCGACTGTGCGAGCCCGAGCTTCACGATGTTGTGTGCCGGCACGCGGTCCGCAACGAGATCCTTGCCGTCGAGCACGATCTTTCCGCCACGGGCTTTCACGACACCCGAGAGGCACATCAGCGTTGTCGTCTTGCCGGCACCGTTCGCGCCGATCATCGCGACAATCTCACCGCGATCGACACGCAGCGAGAGCTTGTGCAGCACGTTGATCGGGCCGTAGCCCGCTTCAAGATCGGTCACTTCGAGCAAGGGGGAACTCACGTCACTTCCTCCTTGCCGAGATACGCCTCGATCACCTTCGGGTCGCGGCTCACGTCGGCCGGGCAACCCTCGGCGATCTTCACGCCGTAATCGAGCACCGCAACGCGGTCCGAGATGCCCATGACAAGGTTCATGTGGTGTTCGATGAGGAGCACGGTCACGCCGCGATCGCGAATCTTGCGAATGAGCGTCATCAGATCAACGGTTTCGCTCGGGTTCATCCCCGCGGCGGGTTCGTCGAGCAGTAGCAGCTTTGGTTTTGTGGCGAGTGCCCGAGCGATTTCGAGCCGTCGCTGGTCGCCATACGGGAGGTTCTTGGCGAGTTCGTTGTGCTTGCCGGCGAGCCCGATGAACGCGAGCAACTCGGCGGCGTCCTTCTCGGCGGCTCGTTCCTCACGGCGGTGCGGAGCAAGGTTGAACGCGCTCAGAAGCGGGTGCGTGACCATGGATCGCGTCATTCCGACCATGACGTTCTCGATCGCGGTCATGGCGTGGAACAGGCGGATGTTTTGGAAGGTGCGGGCGATCCCTTGTTGCGAAATCATGTCGGGCGATTGTCGAGCGCGTCGCCAGCTTGCGAGCGTCCCGGCAATGCCGATGGCGAAGCCGATGAGGAAGCCGAGGCCCGCTCGCTGGCCGTGGTTCCGGAAGTGCTGAAGTCCGTCGTCGATCGCCTTGCCTCGCGGGAACGGTTCGTTCTTCCCCGCGAAGTTGTCCCGGATCGACACCGTCCACAGCGTCTCGACGTTCACCGCAAGCGTGGCGAACATCAGTCCCGCGAGCAACCCGACAACGAGCGCGAAGGCGATTGTGCGGCCGCTGAGCGGCTTCACGAGAGCCCGGTTCTCGAACAGCACCTGGCCTTCCGTGGGCTCGTAGATCCCGGTGATCGCGTTGAACACGGTCGTCTTGCCGGCCCCGTTTGGACCGATGACGGAGAAGATTTGTCCCGGCTCGACGGTCAGATCCACGGCATTCACCGCAGTGATGCCGCCGAACCGCATTGTGAGTTTTTCGATCTTCAGCAGGGACACGATCAGATCCCAAGTTTGATGGCGTAGCCGCGACCCGAAGGGGATCGCGGTGGGTTTCCCAAGCGTGACACGCTCCCCTTCGGGTCGCGGCTACGCGGGTTTCGATTCCTCGTCGTGCAGTTCGCGTTTCACTCGCGCTTCGGGGAGTAACCCTTCCGGACGGAACCGCATCATCAGGATCAGCACGACGCCAAAGATCATCAGCTTCCAGCCGCTGATCTTCTCGTAGTTCTTGCCGCCGGTGCCGAGTTGCTCCTGAAGCCAGTTGTCGAGAATGTTCGTGGCGATGCGGTCGAAGCCCATCAACAGAAACACCCCGAGCAGCACCCCCGGCCGATTGCCGAGCCCGCCCAGGATAATGCAGCAGACCATAATCATCGACAGCGTGAAGTCGTAGGTCGCGGGGTTACCCGTGGTGCGAAGCGACATCGCGTAGAAGGCTCCGGCCAATCCCGCGAGACCCGCGCCGATGGCAATGGCCGCCAGCTTGAGGCGCGCGGGGTTCAGGCCCATGCACGACGCCGCAAGTTCATCCTCGCGAAGTGCCACCCACGCCCGCCCGAGCCGGGACTGTTCCAGATTCCGCAGGAAGAGCATCACCGAACCCAGCACACCCAGCGCGAGGAAGTACAGGTAGGGGTACTTGTACCAGCGAATCCCCCACTCAGAGTTCACCTGGTAATCACTCAGATCCACGTTCTCTTTCACACCCGGAAACGGGCCGGCGTCGATCGGGTTCAACCCCTTGGTGCCTTCGGTGATCGCGTCGAGGTTGCGGATGGCGTAGAGCGCGATCAGCCCGAACCCCAGAGTGACGAGTGCGAGGTAGTCGCCGCGCAGTCGCAGGATGGGGGCCGTCGTGACGACCCCTACGAATGACGCGAAGAGAGTCGCGGCAATCGCGGCGACGAGGAAACTCTGCTGGAACGGGAAGAACGGAACCGTCAGGATGCCGACGGTGTACGCTCCAAGGCCGAAGAACGCGGCGATCCCCAGGTGCAACAACCCGGTGTAGCCGATGATGACGTTCAGGCCCAGAGCCAGGATTGCGTAGATGAACAGGATCGTGAACTGTTCCCCACGGTTGGCCTCGGCGAACGGGAAGAACGGATACGCGGCGAGGAGCACGAACAGGGCGGGCACCCAGTGCCGGAGGGCGCTCATACTTTCTCCCGGACACGAGCACCGAGCAAGCCGGCGGGACGGAACAGCAGAATCACAATGAGGATTGCGAAGATCGTGGCCTCGCTCCACTTCGCGCCGAGGTAGGCCTTGGAGAGTTCGCCGACCACGCCGATCACGATGCCGCCGAGAACCGCGCCGGGGATGTTCCCGATACCGCCCAGCACGGCCGCGGTGAAGGCGTACAACCCGTTCTGGAAGCCGATCTGGTAGTCCACCGACTTGATGTATAGGCCGTAGACCACGGACGCGACGCCAGCGAGTGCGCCGCCGATGCCGAACGTCGCGGCGATCACGCGATCGACGTTGATCCCCATGAGTTGTGCGGCGGTCGGGTTCTGGGCCGTCGCACGCATTGCCTTCCCGAGTGGGGTGAACTTCACGAACAGCGTTAGCGCGATCATGGCCGGCACGGTGACGCCGACCACCATTAAGTCTTTCCAGGTGAAGGCGAGCCCGGTCCCAGCGATGAGGTTGTTATCGGGGATGAGGTCGGGGAAGCGGACGGGCGTGGCACCCTTCCAGAACAAGCCGAGGTTCATGAAGATGAAGCTGACGCCGATCGCCGACACAATCACGGTCAGTTTCGGGCTGTTGCGGAGAGGTTTGTAGACGACACGGTCCGTGAGGATGTTCAGGGAGGCGCACGCAAGCGGAGTCACCACGAGCATCACGAGAACGGTCGCGGCAATCGCGGCGTTCCCCTGTCCGGTGACGGTCTCCACTCCGACCCAGGTCGCCAGCGACAGGGCGAGGAACGTGCCGAGCATGAACAGATCGCCGTGCGCGAAGTTGATCAGCTCGATGATGCCGTACACCATCGTGTAGCCGAGCGCGATCAGGGCGTAGAGCGATCCCACAACCAGCCCGAGCAGGAGGTACTGCTCGAACCCGGCGACATCGGTCTGAGCGAACAACTCAGGCATCGGCACCCCAGAAAACGGCTAACCGCGATACGAGCCGCGTTGGTTGGCGTGTCGTATCGCGGCTAATCGGGTGGTCATTCCTGTGTCTTGACGGGCTTGAACTTCCCGCCTTCAATCTTGCTGATGGTGAGTACTTGGAGAGTGGTGTCGCCGTCGGCGTTGAAACTCCATTTGCCGAGCGATCCGGCCTCGAAATCCTTGGTGGCAAGCACGGCTTTGCGAATCTCTTCGCGGTCCTTCTTGCCGACCTTCTTCACGGCTTCGAGGAACACTTTCGCGGCCTCGTAGCCGTACACCGAATAGGCTTCAGGGTCGCTCTTGTACTTCTCTTTGTATTTCTTGACGAACTCGGCACCAGGGCCAGTCAGCTGGCTGGGGTCTTTCCCGCCGATCGTGGCGTACACCCGGCCTTCGAGAACCTCAGCACCGGCTGCCTTGATGAACGCATCTTCGTAACAACCGTCTGGCACGAACAGCGGGCAGGTGAGTCCTTCGCCCTTCATGTCGATGGCGATCTGCGGACCCTTGCTTTGTGTCGTGCCACCGAAGTAGAGCACATCGGGCTTCAGGGCACCGATCTCCTTCATCAACCCCTTGAAGTTCTGCTGGCTGACAACAATGCTCTGGTGCCCCAGAACCTTGATCCCCAACTTCTCGCACTCGCCCTTGAACAGGCCGGCGATCCCCGCACCGTACAACTCTTTGTCGTCGAGGATGTAGACCGACTTCGCCTTGAGTTCGTTGGCGATGTAGCGAGCGGTAAGTGGCCCTTGCGTGTCGTCGGTTGGGCAGACCCGGCAGAAGGTGATCTTTCCGGCTGGGCGATAGACCTGGGGTTCGTCGTTCTTCAATCCTGGGACTGGCTTGGTGAGACCCGGCCACGTGGCAGCGGGGGAGATTTGGAGCAGACCGGCTTCGTTCAGAATTGGCATGGAGACCTTGGCGGCCCCCGAGTTGTATGGCCCGATGACCACCATCACATCTTTATCGGAAACCGCTTCACGGGCGTTGTCGGCTTCTTTGCCCGCGTCCCACTGGCCCTGTGCTGCGGTGGCGTCGTCCTTGTCAAGATGCTGGAGCTTCATCCCGGCGATCTCGCCGCCGTATTCGTCAATGGCGAGTTTGATCCCGTTTACGATCGTGTCGGTCTGCCCTTGTGCCGAACCCGTCCGTGGCAGGCTCGACACGATCTTCAGGGTGTTCTCTTTCTTGCCGCTGCAACCCGTGTTCAACAGGAGTCCGCCCGCGGCAGCCGCTCCAACCCCGCCACCCGCGACGGAAAGAAATTTGCGACGGTCCACAGTGAACTCCCGGTTGTGATTGTGGGAAGGGGATCAAGGCTTGAATCTAGGGCCAGTCGTGGCCCACGTCAACGATCCGATCCCCAACCCTGTCCGCTTATTCCCCAGGAACATCTTATGCTGCCCGGCGAACGAGCGTTCGACCGGTGGCCAGCACCAGATAGTCAAACAGTTCTGCTTCGAAGCGATCTTTCCGGAAACGGACCGCGTTCCGGCGTGCCGCCCGCGGGTCGAAACGGTCCGCGTTCTGCTCGAACCGCTCGATGGCGTCCACCACGGAATCCGGGGTTTGCTCCTCGAAATAGACCCCGGTGGCATTCGCACCGTCGCTGAGTGGCCGCACGGTTTCGGTCAGGCCACCGCGACCGTAGCCAATCACCGGGCACCCGCACGCCTGGGCTTCCAGCGGCACGATTCCGAAGTCTTCCTCGCCCGGGAAGAGCAGGGCCTTGGCACGCCGGAGGTGATCGCGGATCACTTCGTCGGACTGCCAGCCCAGGAAAGTGGTGTCGCCGTTCGCCTGGGCTTTCAACTTCGCGGCGTTCTGCCCGCTGCCGATCACGATGAGTTTGCGGCCGAGTTTGCGGCACGCATCCACCGCAAGGTCGAACCGTTTGTACGGAGCCAGTGCCGACACCACGAGGTAGAAGTCCTCGCGGGGTTGATTCGAGGGCGTGTAGAACTCGGTATCGACGGGCGGGTAAATGACTGCGGCATCGCGGTTGTAGCAGTCGCGGATGCGGTCCCGCACCGTATTACTGATGGCCACGAAGTGCGTCACGCGGTCGGCGGTGCGGCGGTCCCAGTCGCGGATTCGTGACAGAAGCAAGTCGATCGCCTTCGCTTTCAAGCCGCCGAGAAGCCCCTTGCTATCGAAGTAGGACTCCTTCATGTGCCAGGCGTACCGCATTGGGGTGAAGCAGTAGCAGACGTGCGGAATCCCCTTCGGCGGGCGTGCCGACTTGGCGACCGCGTGGCTCAGGCTCACAACGAGGTCGGCATCCGTGATGCGCCAACCAGCCGCGAACGGCATCAACGGCAAAAGGTAGCGGTAGTAGCGATCGACTTTCGGGAGTTTGTTGAGAACGCTGGGTAGAATTCGCGTTTGCTCAATAACAGGCGACACGCTGCCGGGCTTGTGCAGCAGGGTGAGCAAGCGGCTGGCGGGCCACTCCCGACAGAGGGGTTCGAGGCACTTCTCGCCACCGCGCATTCCGGTCAGCCAGTCGTGGACAAGCACCACCCGTTCGCCGGCGTCCATGCCTGAACTCCTGTGCGGAACCCCGTGCCGGGGTCCAGAGATGCGGACTGTAACGTCTTTCGGGGCTCCGGAAAAGGCGGCTCCATTTTGTCGTGCCTGAATCCGTCTGTGTGGATTGCCCGTTACGTGGGCGCGGTGTAAGCTAAAACAGAATCAGACGCAGCGCACTCCCCGCGATACCAACACTCTGCGTCATCCGGATGCACTCGTTTGAGTCGGCGGATCCCGCTCATATCGCGAGTTCGGGGATTGATCACATGGCATTCACGTTGAGCATCGGTAAGTCCAGCTTGCTGGGAAATTACCGCGAAAACAACGAAGACTCAATCGACGTCAAGGCATTCCCAGATCTGACGGTCTGTATCGTCGCCGATGGGATGGGCGGTCAAGCCGCGGGCGAAATCGCGAGTAAGCGGGCGGTCGAAATCATCCCCGCTGTTCTTCGAAAAACCCTCGCACCGAGCCTGAACGGGGAGGCTGTGAAAACGGCAACCCGCCGGGCGATCGTGCAGGCGAACGAAGAAATCATGGCGATGGGTGCCCTGGACAAAGACATGAAGAACATGGGCACCACCGTCGTGCTCGCGCTCTTCCGGAAGGGTGGCGAGGTCTATGTCGCGGGGGTTGGCGACAGTCGCGGCTACCTCGTCCGCAACAAAAAGATTCAACAACTCACCGTCGACCACTCGCTCGCACAGGCACTTGTCGAAGCCAAGACGATCACGCCGGCGGAAGCCAAGGATCACCGCTTTCGCAACGTCCTCTGGAAGTACCTTGGCAGCAAGGAAGTCGGCGAAGGTCCGGAAGTGTCGGTCGTTCCCGTTCAGGCTGGCGATCGCTTCCTGCTCTGTACCGACGGTTTGACCGGTGTGGTGCCCGACGACCAACTCGCTTCCGAGATCAGCGCCGCCGAGGACATGCAAGCGTTGGCAGAGTCCCTGGGGCAACTCGCGCTCACCCAGGGCTCGCGCGACAACGTCTCGTGTATTGTGTTCGAAGTGGTGGAATAATAGCGGTTTAGCCGCGACCGAAGGGAGCGTGGATGCTCCCTTCGGTCGCGGCTAAACAGATCACCAATACATCTGTGCGGTTGGCTTGATCACCAGTTCAGGCACCGAGACCCGTGGCGGCAGTGATGCCACGAACAAGACCGCATCGGCCACGTCTTCCGGCTTCAGAATCAGGGCTCGCTGCTCCTCCGAAACCGGCCGTGGTCGTGCTGCCAGGATGGGCGTATCGATCTCACCGGGGTAGACGTTGCTGACTCGCACGCCGCTGTCTTTCTCTTCACCCGCCAGCACCATTCCCAGCGCTCCCATGCCGAACTTGGCTGCAACGTAAGCCGCGCCGCCAAGCGGATTCGCACGCTTCCCGGCGACCGAAACCACGTTCACGATCACGCCGTCCTTGCGGTCGAACATTTGCTGAAGCACGGCTTTCGTGCAGTAGAACGCACCGTCGAGGTTCGTGCGGATCATCATGTCCCACGATTCGGGGGTCAGTTCCCGCATCGTGCGATCCTTGATGTTGGTGCCGGCGTTGTTCACCAGCACATCAACGCGGCCGAACGCTTTCGTCGCGGCGTCGATGAGTGCCTGGCACTGCTCGGCCTTGGTCACGTCGGTGGGAACCGTGCGGAGGTTGTCGCCTGCCTTCAGTTCGGCTGCCACGGCGGCGAGTTTGGCCGCGTCGCGGCCGGCGATGACGACCTTCGCGCCTTCCTTAAGGAACAGCGCGGCCGTGGCTTTGCCGACGCCCGACCCGCCACCGGTGATGACTGCGACTTTGCCTGCAAGTTTGGACATTGTTGGTGCCTCACGCGGTCCCGTTGGGACCGCTACTAATGCTTGGCCTTTGGTGTGTGAACCCTCTTCGCTATGCTACTGTCTAACCGATTGAGCGGCTCACACCGCAGTGCTTCAACAAGGACGATCTCGATGAACGCGGACCTCCGACGGCGAACCGACGAGCTTTGCGCCCGACTGACACAGCTACGGGACTCTCTTTGACTTGCCTGGCAAAACCGCATACCGCAACCAACTTGAAGCCAAGCAACTCGAACCCGACTTCTGGACCAACCAGGAGAAGGCCAAGGGGGTGATTTCGCAATTGAAGATTGCGAACTCCCTCGTGAAGCCGTTCGAAGAGCTCACCGCTGCCACGGGCGAGATCAAGGCGATGGCGGAACTCGCCGATGAGGATCCGTCGTTCGAGGCCGAGATCGAACCCGCTCTGGCGAAGGCCGAGACGCAGTACGAAGCGTTTGAACTCCAGACGATGCTCAGCGGCAAGAACGACGCACGCTCTGCGGTCGTGTCGATCAAACCGGGGGCCGGCGGCACCGACGCTTGCGACTGGGCCGGCATCTTGTACCGAGCATACACCCGCTGGGCTGAGCGTCACGGCTTCGATGTGCCGAAGGACGATATCGATATCGAGCCGAACCTCGAGGCCGGCGTCCAGAGCGTGACGTTCAAGATCGTCGGGCCATACGCCTACGGGTACATGCAGGCCGAGATTGGCGTTCACCGACTCGTCCGCATGAGCCCGTTCGGCAGCGGCGACACCCGGCAAACGTCTTTCGCGGCCGTGGACGTGCTGCCCGAAATCCCAGACGATATCGAGATCGTGATTCGCGATGTCGATCTCGAAGTGCAGACGTTCAGCACGGGCGGCCCCGGTGGCCAGCACGTGAACAAGACGCAATCCGGCGTGCGGCTGATCCACAAGCCGACGGGGATTCGCGCTGAGTGCCGGATGGGTCGGAGCCAGCACAAGAACAAGGCCGAGGCCATGAGAATGTTGCAGGCCCGTCTTGAAGCGGTCGAGGAACAGAAGCGGATGGGTGACACGGTGAAGGCTTACGACGCGAAGGGCGAAATCGCGTTTGGCTCGCAGATCCGCAGCTACGTCATGCAGCCGTACACGCTGGTGCGTGAGGAACGCGAGGGGATCGACCTCAAGACCCCGGCCATCAACGACGTGCTCGACGGCGACTTCGACCAGTTCATGCACGCCTTCTTGCGGCACAAGTCGGCACGGTTGAACAAGACGAAGAAGTAACCCTCAGATTTCAGATTGCAGATTTGTGATTGACGATTGAAAGGCAGAAATCAGCGCATCGAGTCAGCGGTTTTTCAATCATCAATCACAAATCTGCAATCTGAAATGGTCCACACAGTTCACATCCCTGATCTCCCGGCCACGGAAGCCTTCGGGCGTCGCCTGGGGGAGTTGCTCTTCCCCGGAACGGTGATCGCGCTCGTGGGTCAACTCGGAGCGGGGAAGACGCACCTCACGCGAGCAGTGGCCGAGGGGCTCGGTGTCCGGAACCCGGCGGCGGTGAACAGCCCCACGTTCGTGCTCATCCAGGAATACCCCGCACGCCTGCCCATCTACCACTTCGACGCCTACCGCCTGAGTGGATCGCGGGAGTTCGCCGAGTTGGGTGTGGACGAATACTTCCACGGCGACGGCGTCTGTCTCGTCGAATGGGCCGACAAGGTCGGTGCCACGCTGCCCGCCGATCACCTCCGCATCGAAATCGCCATCCTTGACGAGAACCGCCGGCAGTTCACGATCACCGCCATCGGCGAGCGATACGAACGGTTACTCACTTCGATGTTGGGTTGATCTCCTCATCAGTTTTGTCCTCTCATTACAGTCCGTTTAGACTTGTGATAGAATTTGCGGTGTGGCTCCCCGCGTCACCCGCCAACCGAGAGGGGATTGAGGATGTCGAAGACGGCCCCCACTCCCAACGGGGCAGATGCGAACCCCGCTCCATCGCCCAAACAGTACCCTTTCTTGCTGCCGCCCGTTGAGCCTGACGAAATCGGCCGCGTCGGGCACTACCGCGTGCTGCATCTGCTCGGGGCGGGCGGAATGGGAATGGTCTTCGCGGCGGAAGACATCGCGCTGCGACGGCACGTCGCGATCAAGGTCATGCACCCGGAGTTGGCGACCGAATCGAACGGCGGCTGGCAGCGATTCCTCCGCGAAGCCCGCGCCCTTGGCAGCGTCAAGCACCAGAACCTCGTCACCGTTTACCAGGCGTTCCAGGACCGTGGCAGCGTGTTCCTCGTGATGGAATTGCTTCAGGGCGAGTCGCTCGAAGCCTGGATAAAGCGCAAGCAAAACCCTGAGTTATCGACGATTCTCCAGATCTCGCGCGAGATTGCGGCTGGTCTGGGAGCATTGCACGCCGACGGGCTCATTCACCGCGACATCAAGCCCGCGAACATCTGGCTGGAGAAAAGGACGGGGAGCGGGAAGCGGAACGCGGACTCCGCTTTCCAGGTGAAGATTCTCGATCTCGGGCTCGTGCGTTCGGTCGACGCAAGCGACGGCCTGACAGCGACGGGAATGGTGATGGGCACCCCCGCGTACATGTCGCTGGAGCAGGTTCGCGGGCTGCCGCTTGATCACCGCACCGATTTGTTCAGTCTGGGTTGTGTGATGTACGCCTTGTGTGTGGGTCGCGCACCCTTCCAGGCCGAGAATCCCGTTGCCCAGGCTGCGGCACTCATCCGCGGCACGGCCCGACCGGTTCACGAACTGAACCCGGCGATCCCGAAGCCACTCTCCGATCTGATCATGCGGTTGCTCGCCAAGGACCCCGCGCAACGACCCGCGTCTGCCGATGAAGTGATCGAGCAACTCGCCACGATTCGGCCCGCGTCCCCAAACGCGGTCGAAAGGCGCGAACCTCCACCCGAGCCGGTTCAACCGCCGGCTGTCACGAAGAAGGCCGCACAAGCGACGGAACCCCTTCGGCAGCCGACACGAAAGCTGCAAGCCGTCGTCGTTCCGGATGAAGCCGAGAAGACGACTCGCCGGACGAAGGCGAAGACCAAGAAGAAACAGAATCGGTCGTTTCTCAAGCGTCACGGATTAACGATTCTCGCCGTGGTCTGGCTAATCATCGCGGGTGTTCTCGTCGTCTCCGTAGTTGGTCGTGGCGACAAAAAAGAGCCCAAGCCACTCGACACCACGACGCCACCAAAAGGGTCCGAGAAGAGTTCCGATGCGGTATTCTTGTCGGCTTTCCCCGCTGCGAAGACGGTCAGCGGGCCGAGTCCGCCCGCACCGCCGGGGTTCGATGGCACCATCAAGGTGAACGGTCGCGTCTCCGAGCACGGCATCTTCATGCATCCCGCTCCGGCCGACCGGCCATCGACCCGCATCACGTACAAGCTCAACAAGGAGTTCGCGCGGTTCAATGCACAGGTCGCGTTCAACGATAGCGCTCCGCCGGACGCCCCCGCCGCGCGGTTTCTGGTGCTGCTGGACGGGAAGAACACCTGGACGTCGAACCCCGTTCCACGCAACTCAGCGCCCCAGAACTGCGAGTTGGACGTGAAGGGCGTGACGGAGTTGACTCTGGAAGTGGCACCTGAAGGGACCGAACGCGGCGTTCACGCAGTCTGGTTGGAGCCCCGCGTCACGAAGTGAGTGTGTCGAGCACCTCGCGGCGGGGCGTGGCGCGTTCCGCCGTCATGCGGGTCACGAGGTCGAACACACGTCGGTTGAGAGGGCAGGGGGTGCCGGTCTGCTCTGCCAGTCGAATCAGGTGGCCGTTGTAGTTGTCGATCTCCGTGCGGCCCTTCTGAATCTCCCCAGCCATCGAGCAGTACGTTCCCCGCAGCGACGGCTCGAAGCCCTTCGCCATCATCGACGCGAGCCACTTTCGCCTGAGAATCCAGGCCACGGTGGAGGGATAGAATGGCCCGACCTTTCCGAGTTCGATCCCTGCCGCGTGCAAAATGCGGTGGTTCTCCTGAAGCAGAGCAAAGAACAACCGTCGTGCGGTGGGCACGGACAGTAGTTGCCCATTGTCGATCCCCGCTGCCGCCGCAAGCGGGGAGATGGCCGCGTTGTACATCAACTTCGAGTGCTTGATCGGCGAGATCTTGGGCACTTGCACAACCGAGAATAACCGCTCCTGTTTAGCCGCGACCCGCAGGGGAGCGCTCAACACGCTCCCCTGCGGGTCGCGGCTAAACGAACTTCGTTGCCCCAAATGCAGTTCACCCTTGCGGGTGATTCGTGTGTGTGGGCGGTCGGCGGCACACTCTGACACGAACGACGCGATTCCCTCGCGGTGGTGACCGAACGAATCCAACTCGGGGTCGAACCCGTTCTGGATCGGGATCAGATCGATGTCCGATGGCAGTTTCGCGAGTACCGCGGCGTTGTCGTAGCACTTTGTGCAGAGCAGCACGGGAATGGCCGGGTTTGGCTGCCAGTCGTTGAAATGAATGAACTCGGCGGGCAGCGGGGAACGTTCGTCCACACGCACCCCGTCGCGCCGGCCCGCTTCCACCTTGGCGGGGTTCGCATCGACGAAAACGACGGGCACACCCGCGGCACGCAAAGCGTAACCTACCGCACAGCCGATTCCCCCGGCACCGACCACGTGAACAACATCCATGTCAGGCGTTCCCCAACTTGATTCCACTGCTGTCTGATGGTAGGTTACGAGCTTGTGGTTGTTGCATCCCGCATGAATCGCCCACACCCAGACCACCGGTCATGGCCCTGACCCTCGAACAGTATGTCGAGCGTCTCGACTCGCGCTCCGACCTACCCTGGCCATCCGCACCCAAGGTTGACCCCGTCAAGGCCAAGCCGTCCTTGCACGCGCTGCCCGTGAAGGCGGTGTTCTGGACGGTTTACGGCACGTTGATCGCGATCCCAGCCGGTGAAATCCAGTTCGAACACCCCCAGGATTTTGTAACCGACGCGGCGCTGGACAAGGTCATCAAGGAGTTCAAAATGTGGAACTCCATGAGCCGGAAACCCGGTGCCCCGTCCGCGTACATGAAGGAACTTTTCCGTAAGGCACTGACGACCATGCAGATGGCCGGCAGTGGGGGCGAAAAGCATCCCGAAGTTCAAGTCGAACGGGTTTGGGACGACATCGTTAAAAAACTACTTCAAAAGGACTACAGTTTCGACGCATCGACCTACGGCACGATGGCCGATTACGTCAAAAAGATCGCATATTTCTATCATGCCAGCATCCAGGGAACTGGTGCGTATCCGACGGCGGCCGATGCACTGAAACTCCTGGCCGATCGGGGCGTCACACAGGGATTGCTCGCGGATGGCCAGTGCTTCACGGTTGGGCAACTTCAACGCGGCCTGCGGCAGCAAGATCCGGGATTCGAACTGGCGGGTGTGATCCCCGAATCGTTGCGGGTGATCTCGGCAGACAGGAAGGCGAAGAAGCCGTCTGATACACTGTTCAAGGCCGCGGTTCAGGTGGCCGCAGCGCGGGGAATCACGCCCGGCGAGGTGCTGCATGTGGGGTCCAACCTGGCCCGCGACATTGGCCCCGCGAAGAAGGCCGGCTTCCGCACCGCATTGTTCGCAGGCGACCGAAATAGCCTTGCTGCAACGCCCGAACAGTTGAAAGACCCGGCGACCCGGCCCGATGTCTTGTTGACGGAGTTGACGCAAATCCTTGACGTGATTGCCTGATACCGGTATCAGGTTCCGTGGGCTGACCGTGTTTGCCGGCAGTGCCCGCCGGGTAAAACAAGTTTGGCTTGAAACGAGTAGTGGCTGAGCAGGAGAAGGCGCGTGCCCGCAGAGTTTCCTCAAATTGATTTGAACACCCTCGATTTCGACCGCCCGGTCGTTGATCTCGAGGGAATCCGTGCTGTGAACCCGCAGCGATTCGAATTCGAGATGCTCTCGGGAATCGTCCATATTGACACAACCCAACATCTGGTTGTGGGCTTCAAGGATCTCACCGAGAACGAGTTCTGGGTGAAGGGCCATATGCCCGGTTACCCAGTTCTGCCTGGCGTGCTGATGTGCGAAGCCGCTGCCCAGTTGTGTGGGTACTACATCGCGAAATACGTCGCCGGTGTCGGTTCCATGATCGGCCTGGCCGGCATCGACGAGGCTCGCTTCCACCGTCCCGTGCGACCGGGCAAGCGGCTCGTGATGGTGGGCCACGGCATCAAGATTCACCGCCGGCTCACCCGCTTCAAGGTCGTGGGGACCGTGGGGACCGAGAAAGCGTTCGAGGTGATCGTCGCCGGCCTGTCGCTCGGGCAGCTTTCGGAGTTGAAGGGTGCGTAAATCCAGCCGGTTCAAGCCGGACGAACTCGCTGCCTACCAGTGGCAGATGCCTGCACGCCGGAACGCGAGGATCAACGATCAGGGGTCGGATCACGCGAACCCGACTACCGAGCTGCCAGTTGAACCGATCGACTGGGCAAAGTTGTTCGGGAACGCGAACCCCGTCGAGATCGAAGTCGGGATGGGGAAGGGGTTGTTCCTTCTGAACTCGGCGATTGCACGGGCCGACACGAACTTCTTCGGGATCGAGATCGTTCGCAAGTACCAGCTTTACGCCACGAATCGCTTTGCGGTCCGCCAACTGCCGAACGTGAAAACGGTATGTACCGACGCGGGCTGGGTGCTCAGCAGATTCGTGCTCCCCGCGAGTGTGAACGCGGTCCACGTCTACTTCCCCGACCCGTGGTGGAAGGCTCGCCACAAAAAACGACGGGTGTTCTCACCGCAGTTCGCCGCACAGTCGGCCCGGATCATTCGGGAAGGCGGCCGATTGCTCATCGCCACGGATGTGGAAGAATACTTCGGCGTGATGACCGGGATTGTTCGTGCGATGCCAGCGTTCCGCGAACTGCGAGCCGAGACGAGCACGGGCACTGTTGAAGAAGCGGGCTACCAGACGAACTTCGAGCGAAAGGCTCGCCAGAACGGAACCCCCGTCTGGCGAGCGGAATTCGAGCGAACCGCGGGGCCGATCACCGAAGTGGCCGACCCGGCGGCGTGATCGAGATTGGTGAAGCGGCCGCCCCAGCGGGGCGGCATGTTGCCCCGATGGGGCAACCGCTACCGCCCGATCACTTCGAGGTTTCTTCGCACATCTTCGCGCATTCCTTGCAGACCTTCGCGCATTCCTTGCAGCACTCGGCGTCGGACTTGTCGCACATCGCCGCGCACTCCTTGCAAACCTTCGCGCAGAGCTTCATAGCTTCAGGGGCCAGCGGTGAGTTCGACGCACAGAGATCGCTACAAACGTGGCACATGCGGGAACACAGTTGGCACATCTTGGCGCAAGCGTCGCGCTTCGCCGTGACACAACACTTCTCACAGCTTTCGCATTCCTTCGCACACGCCTTACACATCGCCGCACACTTCGCGAGATCGGCCTTCTTTGCCTCAGCGGCCGAGGCCGTGGAAAGAGCGGCGACCAGACCCAGCGAGGCGATTGCAAGCAACTTGAACATGGTCATTCTCCAGGGAAATTCGATTGAGTTTGGTTGGGAAATCAACGCACGGCGTCACCGTGCAGCACAATGGCTGACTGTGTGGAGGCAACTCGCCTCACGGACTTCAAATGGGTCATTCAACGGGGTTCAACAGCGCATGACGTGGCGCGAGAAGAGAGCTTCGTAAAGCGTATCCACACCAGCTCTTTCCGGAGGGTCGAGCCCACCGATCAAGCTGAGGTGTTCGAAGGGAATGGCCGTCTGGAGCAGCAGCGTTACGGGGGGTAGCTCGCCGGTCGGCACGTGGGCCGAGATCTCGGGAGCGTCTTGCGGTGGTGCTGTGTCAGGGCGTTCGCAAGCCGGGCAGTGCTGTGGCAACTTGGGGCTGGGCTTGCTTTCGGGCGTGGCCGGTTGGTCGCAACAGGTCGTTGTCGGGAGCGGTGTTGCTTCCGACTGGCAGCAAGTTGGCGGCTTGGGAATTGTGGGGCAAGCGGGAATGTGAACAACGGACGCTACCGCACGACTACCTGTGAGGTAGTGCAGGTTGCAGCAACAAAGGGCTGGGGCGATAACCAGGAGTGTCGCCAGCCCGATGTGAACCAGTGCCCGCATTTGTGAGACAATCCCGTGGTCGACGCACACGACACAATGGAATTATTCGTTGTGAGTGGTGTTGAAGTCAACGGCAAAACCCGCTTTAGCTGCTTGGCGTTTCGCGGGAGGCAGTGCCGTTCCGTGTTTCTGTCTCGCATGATTCTGATGCGAACTCGGATATGAACAGTCGTTCACGTCCGCATTGCGAGTACACAACTGGCTGTGGTCGCGTCATTTAGTGAGGTATTGTCAGGCCTGAAATTGTTCTGATGAACTTTCTTCCAGACAAGTCAAACGGTTCCAGACATGGGTGTCACACTCGCCTGGAATCGTTTCCCATTCTCACCCCTCTTCGCTCGGGGGGAACATCGAGCGCAACAGCCTCGCCGAGAGATCGAATTGCGGGGTGAACGCCAGTTCTACTGCTGCCACCGGGCTGACACCCACTTCCATCGCCCGTACCCAGCCGACAGGGTGGCCATCAATGAACGCCCGGATCGGCCGCTTACCGGTTGTGTCCAGGCTGGTCAATCGCACAACGGCCGTGTCGGGCAATGCCAGGGGTTTCCAGAAGCGTGGGCGGAACACGTTCGACCCCGCCAGCGTCAGCACGGGGGCCGTTAAGGGCATCGGTGTCGCACCCATCGCGCGAGCGTAGGCGCTCGATCCGGCAGGCGTCGCGACGAGTA
The DNA here is from genome assembly GCA_013823135.1 of Planctomycetaceae bacterium. Classification (GTDB taxonomy): domain Bacteria; phylum Planctomycetota; class Planctomycetia; order Gemmatales; family Gemmataceae; genus Gemmata. Next base: position 139,727 of record PNLP01000009.1, on the reverse strand, counting down.
AACCGTCGCCAACCACCTTGGGAACCTGGGTTTTACCATCCACATCCACACGCAACCATGCAGCCTGGCCGCTATCCCGTTCGACCCAGGCATCGCTGTAGGCCAAACCGTGAGCGACGGAGCCATCGAGAGACGTTGTGATCACCCGCATCATCGGCATGCGATAGACAACGAGTTCCGTCGATGTGAGGTCGTCCGGGAGTGCCTCGTTCATCAGAAAGCCGAGCGTGCCCGCGTTTAGCCCAAGAAATGGCAACCGAAGTCGCCAGTGTTTGCGAATCGCGGCGAGCATCGTGCCGTCGCCACCGAGAACGAGAATCGCGTTCGGGTCGGAGCTTTCGAGATGACGAAATCGTGCCGCACCCGCTCGCGATTTCGGATTGGCCTCATCCGCGATGATCAACAGCCGAGGTTTGGGAAGGCTCAGGCGTGTTTCGCGAGGCGAGGGTACGTCGGTGAAGAGTCGGTAGCGGCGGATGTAAGCGGCGACCTGTTCGGGGACTGCGTGGCCGGGGTCGTCGCCCAGAAAGACCCGCAAGCGGATGTCGGCTGTTGGAACGTGTTCATCGTGAACCGCCACCAGATCGCATACGGGCGGCAAGTCGGCGGCATCGGGTGGCGAGTCGGGCGAGTGGATAACAACGAACCGGCTGGATTTCCAGAGTTCCTGACCTTGCGGCCACAGTGTTTGAATCAGTGATTGTCCCGTTCGTGCGTCGGTCAAGAAGTCGCTCGAAACGACGTGCCACACTTCGCCGCGATCAGCGTACACACTGTCGAACTGGTAATCATCGACACTGCAACCGTTGTCCAGATCACTGTGATCAACGGACACTCCAGGGAGGTTCTGGAACGCGAGGTCGGTCATCGCGGCCCGGTGAACAGGTGCCGCGTGCTCGCCGTCGGGTCTGTCGCACCGCGGCCCGTTGAGCCGAAGAATGACTTCATCGAACCCCCGTTCGCGGAGGAGCTGGACGACCTTCCGGTGGAAAGTGGTTGGCGGATCGAAGCTACCGGTGAAAACTGCGACCTTGCGAATAGCCACGGCAGAACTCACGCGGGTAAGAGGCGGGTCTGGCAATATTTCCGGGAAGAGTGCAGAAATCGGGCACGGGCAGGGGCAGGGGCAGGGGCAGGGGCACTCAGAAAACCGGAAGGCAGTAGGGGTGGCTGCCTTTCCCGGTTTCCCTCTGTTTGCCTTTTGCCCGTGCCCGATTTACAAACTCCCGGAAGTTCTACCTCGTCCTGAGGCTTCTACTCACGGTATATTCTTGCTCACCCGCGAGCGCACACATATCTTTGTGGTTAGAACACTTGGTCTGGGACGGATCAGCGAAGAGGAATCGCGATGTTGGCTCTTCTTGCCGCAGCGTCTCAACCCGAAAATCTCTCGATCCTTTCCCCCGCATCTCCGTCAGCCGAGTCGATCAAAGGTCTGCTCATCCTCGTCTGTGCCATCACGGGTGGCATCCTCGTGCTGGTCGAAGGAATCTTGATTTACGCCCTCGTTCGCAGTCGCCGACGGGCCGGACGAGACGATGCTGAACCGCCTCAGGTTTACGGCAGCAAGCCCATCGAAATTGCGTGGACGGTCGCACCGGGAATCGTCGTCTTCGTGCTCGTGCTGCTTGTCGGGCGTGTTCTCTGGGAAGTCCGGCCGGATGCCGACAAGCCACCGCCAGGGGCGAAGCCGTTGTACGTCACCGTCGTTGGCCACCAGTGGTGGTGGGAGTATCGCTACGACAGCTACGATGGCCGCGAACTCGGGATCACCACCGCGAACGAGCTTCACATTCCGGTCAGCGAGCCCGGCAAACCGCCACGGCCAGTGTACCTGAATCTCCAGTCGGCAGACGTGTGCCACAGCTTCTGGGTGCCCCGGCTCGGTGGGAAAACCGACCTGCTTCCAGGGCGGGCGAACACAATGTGGCTCCAGGCCGATCAAACCGGGTTGTTCCTGGGCCAGTGTGCCGAGTACTGCGGAACACAGCACGCAAATATGCTTCTCCGCGTTGTGGTGGAATCACCCGAGGAGTTCGAGCGATATCTCGCCGAGGAAGCCAAGCCCGCGATCGACCCCACCGAGAAGACGGCGCTGGCAGACAAGAACACCTTCCGCTCACTGTCGTGCGTGAACTGTCACACGATTCGCGACAAACAGGACACGCGGGTGAACGGCACCTTCGGCCCGGACCTGACGCACCTCATGGCTCGCAAGACGATCGCTTCCGGGATGGTGGAGAACACCCCCGAGAACCTGCGGAAGTGGGTGCTCAGCCCAAACTCGATCAAGCCGGGGTGCCTGATGTCCGGGTTCGAGTTGAACGAACGGGAAATGAATTCGGTGATCGGGTACCTGAAGTCGTTGAAGTAAGAAGTCAGACCGACGTACACCAGGACGCGCCATGGCGACCGCCGAGATTGAGCCTGCCGCAACCGCGACTCCGAGCCCACCACCGTGGACGGCGACGCTCCACGAATGGCTCGTCACGGTCGATCACAAGAAGATCGGCGTTCTCTACGTCCTCATGGCCGTGTTCTTCCTGCTCATCGGTGGGGCGGCGGCGCTCCTGATGCGGATTCAACTCTGGGCACCACAACTCACCTTCCTGCCGCCGATCACGTTCAACCAGTTCTTCACTCTCCACGGCACCACGATGGTGTTCTTCGTGGGGATGCCCGTTCTCATCGGAATTGCGAACTACGCGATACCCCTGATGATCGGTGCCCGCGACATGGCGTTCCCGAGAATGAACGCCTTCGGTTTCTGGACGACGTTCTTCGGTGCGGTGCTGGTCTACTTCAGCTTCTTGGTTCCGGGTGGGCCACCGGCGATCGGCTGGTTCGCCTACGCTCCGCTCACGGAGAACTCGTTCGCACGCGGCCCCGGAGTCGATTGCTGGGCGCTCGGGTTGATTGTGAGCGGCATCGGCACGACCACGGGTGCGATGAACTTCATCGCGACAATCCTGTGCATGCGGTGTCCGGGGATGACGCTGCGGAAGGTGCCGTTCTTCGTGTGGGTGATGTTCTGGACGTCGCTTCAGATCGTCGTCGTGATGCCACCGCTGACCGCGGCCCTTACGATGCTGGAGTTCGACCGCCAACTCGGTGCCCACTTCTTCGACACGCAGGCGGGCGGTTCGGCGTACCTCTGGCAGCACCTGTTCTGGTTCTTCGGACACCCCGAGGTGTACATCCTGGTGTTGCCCGCGTTCGGGATGATCTCGGAAGTCGTCCCCGTGTTCTCGCGGAAGGTGCTGTTCGGCTACGAATTCATGGCCGCCGCCACCGCCGCGATTGTCGTCATCAGTCTCGGCGTGTGGGCACACCACATGTTCTCGGTCGGCATGAGCCGCACGCTCGACCTGTTCTTCGTCGCGGCAACAATGTTGGTGAGTATCCCCACGGGGATCAAGCTCTTCAACTGGCTGGCGACCGTTTATGGCGGGAAACTGGTGCTCAAGTCGCCGATGCTGTTCGCGCTGGGGTTCCTGTCCATGTTCGTCATCGGCGGGCTGACCGGCGTGATCCTGGCGTGTGCGCCGATCGACTTCCAGGTCACGGACACGTACTTCGTGGTCGGGCACTTCCACTGGGTGCTCATCGGTGGCACGCTGTTCGGAGTCTTCTCTGCGATTCACTACTGGTATCCGAAGGTCACTGGTCGGATGCTGTCTGAACGTCTTGCACGCTGGCAGTTCTGGCTGTTCATCATCGGCTTCATCGTGACCTTTGCCCCGATGCACATCGCCGGCATCCTGGGAATGCCGCGGCGAATCTACACCTACGGCTCAGACCGCCCGTGGGAAATCTGGAACCAGATCGCGACGATCGGCGCACTGATCCAGGCTCCGAGCTATCTGATCTTCGCGTACAACCTCGTGGTTTCGCTGTGGAAGGGTGACGTCGCCGGCGATGACCCGTGGGACGCCTGGACGTTGGAGTGGGCGACGACATCGCCGCCGCCGCCGTACAACTTCGCGGTGATTCCGACTGTGAAGAGTCGCCGGCCGTTGTGGGATTTGAAGCATCCCGATGACCCCGACTGGAAGTACGAGTAGGTATTTTGGCGAACGGCGCACCGTAAGGTCGCCGGTGAATTGGAATCGAATGTCAACCGGCGACCTTACGGTGCGCCGCTCGCCAAAAGGCGAAATACCCGGAGATCCGAGTGTGACGGAATCGTCGTCCGCACCGACAGCGGTGCTAACCGAATCTGAGTCTGGTCCGCCCGACCCCACACTGGGAATCGAGGCGCGGCCGGACGTTCACAAGGTTGGCATGGCCTGCTTCCTCGCGTCGGAAGCGGCGTTCTTCAGCACGCTCATCATGGCGTATGTGATCTACCTGCGACACGGCTCGCACGGGCCGACCCCCGATCAAGTGTTCTCGCTTCCGATGGTGCTTGGGAACACGGCCTGCCTGATCTTTAGCAGTTTCACGCTACATTGGGCGGAGAAAGCACACCATTCCGGGAAGACGAACGTCTTCCGCGTGTTGTGGGCGGCGACGATCGTCCTCGGAACGCTGTTCCTCGTCGGTACCGGGATCGAATGGCGTGGGCTCATCCGTGACCACGGGTTGACCATCGGCGTGAACATGTTCGGTTCGACTTACTACACCCTGGTCGGCTTCCACGCGTTTCACGTGACGCTCGGTGTGATTGCTCTGGCGGCCGTGCTGTGGCTGTCGGTGAGGGGGGAACTTCGCGGCAAGTCGCCGATGCCCGTCACCCTCGTGGGGTGGTACTGGCACTTTGTCGATGTTGTGTGGGTGATCGTCTTCCTGGTCGTTTACGTTGTGGGACGGTGACCCAATGACACACTCAACCGGTGAAACAACCGATCACAAGCCCGGCATCGAGATGCCGAAGCCAACGGTTTGGCCGATGGTCCTGGCTCTCGCGATCACACTGATCGCGGCCGCTGCGGCGCTTGGAGCCTGGGCGTTCGCTGTGATTGGCGGGTTACTTTTCGTCGTGAGCTTCTGTGGCTGGATGGGCGCGTTGTTGCCGGGCCGCGGGCACGAATCCGAGCCGTTGACGCATCCGCTGCCAACGACTATCACCGGCCGCACTGGCACGGTGGAACATCTTCAGCCAGGCATGACCGGATACCGGTTTCGCTTGCCGGAGAAGGTGCATCCGATCTCGGCGGGCCTCAAGGGGGGTGTTGTCGGTGGGATCGTGATGACGTTCCCGGCGCTGGCCTGGGGTGTACTGAGTGGGCACGGGTTGTGGTTCCCGGTAAACCTCCTCGCGGGGTTGGCGTTACCGAGCGTCGATGACCTCTCGGTCCCCGAGTTGGAGCAGTTCCGCATGGGGCTGTTCCTGATCGGGCTGGTGATTCACGTGGTGATGTCCGCGACAATCGGGTTGATCTATGGTGTCATGCTTCCGACCATCCCGGGTGCGGTGAAGTGGCAGATTATCATAGGTGGAATCGTGCTCCCACTGGTCTGGACCGGCGTCAGTCACGGCATGATGGGGATCGCGAATCCCGTCTTGCAGCACTATGTGGACTGGTTCTGGTTTGCGATCTCACAGTTGATATTCGGGCTGGCGGCTGCGATTGTCGTCGTTCGATCCGAGAAGATTGCCGTGATGCCTGCCGGCAGCGGAACCGCGGGAGAACGGGCATGACGACACAAGTACTGAACCGGATTCCCGCCTTCCTCATCGCGTTCACACTGCTCGCGTCGGGGTGTAATCCACCGGGCAAACCGACACCGCCCCAGACCTCCGGTCGTCCGGAGGCTGTCACGGATTTCAATGTGCTATACGCGGCTCACTGTGCGGGGTGCCACGGCACCGATGGCACTCTCGGCCCGGCCCCGCCCCTGAACGACCCACTGTTCCTGAAGATCGTCCCCGATACCGAGTTGGTCCGCGTCGTGACCGAGGGTCGGGCTGGTACCTCGATGGCCGCGTTCGATCAAAAGAAGGGCGGGCCGCTCACCACTGCCCAGGTGAAAGTGCTTGCGGAGGGATTGAAGACGAAGTGGGGCAAGCCCGGTGGGCCAACCGACGTGCCGGGATACCTTCTCACTCCTGGTGGGAACGTCGAGGACGGTGCGATGATGTTCGCGATGGCCTGTGCGAGTTGCCACGGGGACAAAGGGCAGGGCGGCAAGTCGGGCGAGTTGCGAGTGGGTGCCATCAACGACCCCGCGTTCCTCGCGCTTTCCAGCAATCAGGTGTTGCGGCGGTTCATCATCACCGGGCGGCCCGACCTGGGAATGCCCAATTTCACCGAGAAGACGAACCGCCCGCACAACTTCTCGACGCTCACCGCCAAGGACGTGGCCGACCTGACGAGTTTGTTGAACTCCTGGCGAAGCCCCGCAACGAAGTGACTGCGTTTATCCGGAGACGAACGATGTCGGAACCGACTCCTGCCAAACCGACCGATGCCGCCGCACCCGAACCGGATCGGCGGTCGGCGCTGCTGTGGATCACCGGGGGCGTCGGCGCAGCAGCCGCTGCTGCGGTCGGCGTGCCGGTCGTCGGGTTCCTCGCGGGTGCCGTGCGAGCACGCCCCGTGGATTGGGTGCCGATCGGCAAGCTGAGCGACGCCGGGTTGTTCCCACCGAACGAGACGCGGTTGCACGTCTTCCGCAACCCCATCCACGAGGAATGGGACGGCGACTCCGCGAAGACCGGCGCGTACATCCGTTACCTCGGGAAGGACGCGAGCGGCCAGGAGCAGTTCTGGGTCTTCTCGATGATCTGTGCCCACCTCGGCTGCCCGGTGACGTGGTTCCCGCAATCCGCGTTGTTCATGTGCCCGTGCCACGGCGGCGTGTATTACGAGAACGGCGACCGTGCCTCCGGGCCACCGCCACGCGGCCTGTACAAGATGCCCTGGCGAATCACCGATGGCGTGCTGGAAGTTCAGGCACCGCACTTGCCGACGCTGCAAGACACGCTGGAAAAGCCGTCCGAGTTCGTGCAGTTGGGCGTCATCAAGCGGGACCGAAGCGAGCAGGCTTGAACCTGTCGGAGCGATCATCATGAAACGCATCCTGAAAGCCGTCGCCACGTCCGTCGGTGGCTGGTTCGAAGCCCGGCTCCGGCTCAAGCCGGCCGTGATGCCGATCCTCGAACACCCCATCCCCGCCGGAGCCGCCGGGCCGAAGGGTTGGTGGTACGTCTTCGGCAGCGCGTCGATGACGCTGCTGTTCCTCCAGATCGCCACCGGAATCGGGCTGGCACTCGTCTACGTTCCCAGTGCCGATCAGGCATATCAGAGCCTCGAATACCTCAACTACCGCCAGCCGTTTGGGTGGTTCCTGCGGTCGCTGCATTACTGGTCCGGCTCGGGCATGGTGGTCATGGTGGTCATTCACATGACGCAGGTGTTCCTGCACGGTGCGTACAAGTACCCGCGTGAACTGACGTGGATCTTCGGTGTGCTACTGCTGCTGCTCACGCTCGGAATGGCGTTCACCGGGCAGGTTCTTCGCTGGGACGCGGATGCGTACTGGGGCGTCGGTGTCGGCGCTTCGATGGCGGGTCGCGTGCCCGTCGCCGGTCCGGGGATCGTGGAGTTGCTGATCGGCGGGCCGACAATCGGTGCCAGCACGCTGAGCCGTTTCTTTGCGCTGCACGTGTTCATCATCCCCGGTTTGCTCATCACGCTTGTCGGCGGGCACCTCTGGCTCGTGCTCTCGCGTGGGATTAGCGAACCGCCCGTGCCGGGGGAGCCTGTCGATCCGAAAACTTACGACGCGAAATATCACGAGGAACTGAAGAAGGGGAAGCCGTTCCTTGGCGACGCGATGACCAAGGACGCTTTCTTCTCGGCACTGGTCGTGTTAGTCGTGGTCACGCTGGCCGCCGTCATCGGCCCGAAGGGGCCGGGTGGTCTCCCCGATCCCACGCTGACCGCGGCGAACCCGCGACCAGACTGGCCGTTCCTCTGGCTGTTCGGTTTGCTCTCGCTCAGCCCGGCGGGTCTTGAAACGTTCGTGATGCTCGCGTTCCCAGTCGTGCTCGTGATCTGTCTGCTGCTCGTGCCGTTCGTGTCGAATCGTGGTGAACGTGCCCCGAGCCGTCGGCCAGTCGCGGTGCTGATCGTGCTGGTTGGCGGCACGACGCTCGCCGTGCTCACTTACGAGGGGATGACCTCTCCGTGGTCGCCGAAGATGGGTGCGTGGAGTGGCGATACCATTCCGACCGCGATCGTGAAGCGAGCCACCCCGCTGGAGTTGCAGGGTGCCGCAGCGTTCCAGAACAAGGACTGCCGGAACTGCCACGCTCTTGACGGCGTCGGCGGTCGGCGTGGGCCGGATCTTAGCACCGTCGGCACGCGATTGACTCGCGATCAGTTGATTGACCAGATCAACAACGGTACTCCCGGCGGCGGTAACATGCCGGCTTACGGGAAGCACGTTCGCCCCGCCGAGATGGACGCGATGGTGGCGTTCCTGATGAGTCTGCGACCGCCGGGCCAACCGCCCGCGAAGGTCGCACTCGTGCCCGCTCCCACGGCGGCCCCGTGACGCCCGTTCTCGATGCCGCGCTGCGATCGTGGCCGTTTGAGCCGTGGCTCACGATCAGCCTGATCGTGACCGCACTCGTCTACTTTCGCGGCTGGCGGGTCTACCATCGGCGTGACCCGCTCCGCTGGCACTCTGGCCGGCTGGCATCCTTCCTGGGCGGGCTGGCCGCCATCTTCCTGGCACTTGCCTCGCCTCTGGAACCGTTCACGTCGATGTTGCTGTCCGTTCACATGGTGCAGCACTTGCTGCTCGTCATGGTCGCGCCGCCACTGATCTGGCTCGGCGCACCACTCCTGCCGATGATCCGCGGTTTACCGGAACCCGTGCGAACGTACTGGGTCGCGCCACTGTTCGGTGTGTCGTGGTTGCGAAGTGGTGTTGCGTGGCTTGCCCACCCGGTCCCCGCGCTGGCGTTGTTCGTTGCGACGACGTGGGCCTGGCACACCCCCGTGCTGTACGATCTCGCGCTTCGCTCACCGGAATGGCACTACGCGCAACACGCTTGCTTCCTCTTTGCCGCGATGCTGTTCTGGTTCCCCGTGGTGCGGCCGTACCCCGTGCGCGTTTCGTGGCCCGTGTGGTTGCTGTTCCCGTACATGATCCTCGCGGACCTGTCGAACACGGCCCTCTCGGCGTTGCTCACGTTCTCGGATCGCGTGCTCTACATGCATTACCTTACCGTGCCGCGAATCGGCGGCGGGACTGCTCTCACGGATCAGGCCGCGGCGGGCGTGTTCATGTGGGTGCCGGGCTCGGCCGTGTACCTGTTGCCGCTGTTCGCGATTGGCCTGCGATTGCTTTTCGGCGAGAGCGACACGAAACCAACCGCGAAACCCGTGTTCGTGAATGGTCGCGTTCCGCTGCCGCTTCTCGGGACGACGCCACCGCAATCCCGACGATTCGACCTGCTGCGAATGCCGATCATCGGCCCGTTCCTGCGCTGGCGTTACAGCAGACCCGCGTTGCAACTGCCAATGTTGCTCCTCGCTGTTGCCGTGGTCGTCGATGGCTTCACCGGGCCGGATATCGCACCGATGAACCTCGCGGGCGTGCTGCCTTGGGTTCACTGGCGTGGCCTGCTCATCATCGGCTTGCTGATCGCGGGGAACGTGTTCTGCACCGCGTGCCCGTTCATGCTGCCTCGTGCGATCGCCAGGAAATTCCTGCCCGCCGGGATGAACTGGCCGCGCCGGTTGCGTGGGAAGTGGCTCGCGATTGGCCTGCTCGTGACCTTCTTCACGGCCTACGAGGCGTTCGCGCTCTGGGATAGCCCGCGACTCACTGCGTGGATCATCGTCGGGTACTTCGTGGCGGCATTGGTCGTGGACGGCCTTTTCCGCGGCGCGGCTTTCTGCAAGTACGTGTGCCCGATCGGGCAGTTCAATTTCGTGCAGTCGCTCGCTTCGCCGCTGGAGGTGGCTGTGCGTGACCCTGCAGTTTGCACGGCTTGCAAGACGAAGGATTGCATCCGCGGGCGCGACGGCATTCCGGGGTGCGAACTCGATCTCGCCCAGCCCCGCAAGCAGGGGAACATGGACTGCACGTTCTGCCTGGATTGTGTTCACGCCTGCCCGCACGGGAACATCGGCATCCTCGCAGGAACGCCAGGGCAGGGGCTTTCCGAGGATCCGTTCCGCTCCGGGATCGGCCGCTTTGGTCAACGCCCGGATATCGCGGCGCTCGTGTTCGTTCTCGTGTTCTCGGCGTTTACCAATGCTGCGGGGATGGTTGGGCCAGTGCTGGAGTGGGAGGAACGAACGCGGCAACAACTCGGGTTGGAATCGACGCTCCCGCTGATCGTCGGATTGAATGTGCTGGCAACGCTCGTCACGCCGCTGGTGCTGGTCGGGTCGGCGGCGTGGTTGAGTCGATCGTTGGGCCAGTTGCCGCAATCTTCCCTCGCGGTTGCAACGCGGTTCGCGTTTGCCTTCGTTCCGCTGGGGTTGGCGATGTGGCTCGCGCACTACGGCTACCATCTCGTGACCACCTACGACGCGGCATGGCCGGTCGTTCAGCGATTCGCCACGGACCACGGGTGGACAGCGCTTGGCGTCCCGGTGTGGGTCTGTGGATGTTGTCAGGTTGCCGGGACATGGTTACCCAAAACGGAAATCGCGATCCTCGATGTCGGCCTGCTCTGGACGCTTCACGTCGCGTATCGCATCGCCCAGAATGTCGCCCCCGGCAAAGGCTGGTTGCGGGCATTCACACCGTGGGCATTTCTGGCAGTCATGCTCTTTGCCATCGGCGTGTGGATTGTCCTACAACCCATGCAGATGCGTGGAAGCCAGTGAGTTTTGGGTATCGCGTTTCACGGGGCAGAGAACGTGTAGGATAACCGCAAGCAAGCGAAACGATCTCCCCAGGTGAAACGCGGCCATGCCTACGATTCTCGATCGAATTGTCGAAACCAAGCAGCGTGAGATTGAGGCCGCGAAGCGAGTCGTCTCCGAGGCGGAACTCGAACGCCGCGTGGCGAACCTCGCCCCGACCCGCGACTTCAGCGCAGCCATCCGCCAACCGGGTTGCATCACCGTCATCGCGGAAGTGAAAAAAGCATCCCCATCGGCCGGCATCATCCGCGTGGACTTCGATCCGGTTGCCATCGCGCAGACATACCACCAGCACGGCGCGGCCGCGATCAGTGTGCTCACGGACACCGAGTATTTCCAGGGTAAACTCGAGTACCTCACCGCCGTGCGTGCCGCGGTTGGTTGCCCCGTGCTTCGCAAGGACTTCATCCTCGATCGCTATCAGTTGCTCGAAGCCCGTGCTGCGGGTGCCGATGCGGCACTGCTCATCGCCGAGTGTCTGCCCGGCGATCAACTTGCGATTCTGCACCGTGAGGCCACCGCAATCGGGCTCCACACGCTCATCGAGTTGCACGACGCAGACCAACTCTCGCGAGTGCTCGACTCAGGTGGCCCGAACGTCGGCATCAACAATCGTGATCTGCGAACCTTCAAAACCCGCGTTGAACATACCCTGGAACTGTTGCCGAAGATACCGACTGATCGCACGGTTGTGAGCGAGAGCGGCATCACGACGCACGCGGACCTGGTTCGACTCAACTCTGCGGGGGTGCGGGCTGTACTCGTTGGCGAGTCGTTGATGCGTGCGCCGGACATCGGGGTGGCGCTCGACGCATTACGCGGCCTGGAGCCACGTTGAGTTTGCCCCTGAACAGGTGATGCGTACACTGTAATCCAACTTTGTCACAGTCCCTTTCGGAGTCCCGCCGTGGCCATCAACCGTGTCACATGCCCTGAGTGCGGGGCGACACTCAAATCCACCGCCGGTTTTAAACGCGGTGCGACCGTCGGTTGTCCCAAATGCAAAGCAGACTTCGTGGTGGAAGACCCCGATCAAGAGGACGAGCGACCCAAGAAGAAGGGGAGTAAGGCCACCGTTCCCATCACGACGATTAGGAAGAAACCCGTGAAAGCCGTCGTGGAAGAGGGAGGGGACGACGAAGAGGACGAACGACCCAAAAAGAAGAAAAAGAAACGGCGGAGTAGCGACGAGGAAGACTGGTCCTACCGGAACTCGTGGATTCGTTACGCCATTCTCACGGTGTTGATTATCGTCATGTGCGTCCTGGGATACTTGCTCCACTTGAAGCAGAAGCGGGAAGCCCAGAACGCGAGTCGGTCCGATGTGCCCGTGATTTGCTGCGATCAGGAGGGTACTGCGTGATGCCTTGTTCCTGATCGCAGTTCGGGTCGCACTCAATCCTGGGGGTAGAGTGCGGTGCTGAGGTAGCGTTCCCCGAGGTCCGGCAATATCACGACAATCACCTTGCCGGCGTTCTCGGGGCGGTTGGCGACCTTCACCGCGGCCGCTGCCGCGGCTCCGCAGGAGATGCCGCACAACATCCCCTCTTCCTTCGCTAAACGGCGACCCATCTCGAACGATTCGTCGTCGGTGACAGTGACCACTTCGTCGATGATCGCAGTGTTCAGCACATCCGGTATGAACCCAGCACCGATCCCCTGAATCTTGTGCGGCCCAGGCTTCACCTGATCCTTCGGGATGCCCTGCGTGAGGTGTTGGGTGAGCACCGGGCTCGCTGCGGGCTCGACCGCGATGCACTTCACCGACTGCTTGCGGCTCTTGAGAACTTCGCCACAGCCCGTAATGGTGCCGCCAGTTCCCACACCCGAGACCAGGATGTCGATGTTCCCGCCCGTGGCTCGCCAAATTTCCTCCGCGGTCGTCTGGCGGTGAACCTCTGGGTTGGCCGGGTTCTTGAATTGCTGGGGCATGAACGCTTTGGGTTCGCCACCCAGGCTCGCGACGATCTTCGTGGCCTCGGCAACCGCCCCACGCATCCCCAACTCTCGTGGAGTCAGTACCAGGGTTGCGCCGAATGCTTTAAGCAAACGCTGGCGTTCGAGAGACATGCTGTCTGGCATCGTCACCGTGATCTTGTAACCACGAGCCGCACACGTGAACGCCAGACCAATGCCGGTGTTGCCGCTCGTTGGCTCAACGATCATCGTCTCGGGCTTGATCTTCCCGGCCTTCTCGGCCGCGTCGATCATGGCGACCCCGATACGGTCCTTGACGGACCACAGGGGGTTAAAGTTCTCCAGTTTGGCGATGACGCTCGCCTTGCAATCCTTGCCGACGATACGTCGAAGGCGGATGAGCGGTGTGTGCCCGACGCACTGAGTGATATCGTCGTACACGTGCCCGCGGAACGTGGAGTCGTTCGCCATTGGAGATTACCTCGTCAGTATTCCGGTCAAGTTGCTCAACAATTTACCGGGAATACCGATTCTGGACAAGTGCGGACCGCTACTCCCGAACTGAACCTTGAAAAAGAACACGGGGGCCAATGCCCCCGTGTATCCTCAATTCCGTGTTCCGAATCGATCACTTCTTTTCGAATGGGTTTTCGGGTCCTGTTCCGGCTGTGGTTTTCCGCTTCTCCACCTCCTTGACCCACTTGTCCCAGTCGCCGACAATTTTCCGACGGTTCTCATCGGATTCGTCAGTTGCGCTGCTCTTCACCAGCAACTTGCCATCTGGACGAACGATCAGCAACTCGGTGGCGACCTCTTCAGTTACGGATTTTCCAGTCACTGACGAGCGGGTCACGACCTTGCCACCATCGAAGTCCACCAAGACCGACTTGGTCGTGAAATCAACCAGCCAGCCACGTGGCAGAGCCACATCCTTCTTCCCGACGATGGTCCTGTCTTGCACTTCGCGGAGGACATACTGGTTGTCCTTGCTCGACCAGAGTGGCAACTTGATGTACTGCCGGCGACCGACGTACTCGCCGCGGCCCACAGGCATGTCGGCGACAACCCAGGCGCCCACCGGTTCGCGGTTTCCGCCGCCATCGGTTCGGACCTGTTCCAGCCAGTGGCACATCTCGACTACGACCTGATTATCCTTGGCCTGAAGTCGATCGCGAAGGTCTTTCTCCTTCGGATATTCCTCTTCGATGCGCTTGCGGAACGCGCTCGGGTCGATCGAATACAGGAACGACTCGTTCGGGACGGTGATTGAATCCGCGATCTGTGCCCACGGGCTGAACAGTTCCTTGACGTTGGCGTAAGCCGGGATCGCGACTTCCTTGGTCATGCCGTAGTTCGGATTGATCATGCGGAGACGAACGCGGTACTCGTAGGTGTACCCCGGCTTCACGTCCACATCGACGAACCGCAGCAGAAGTTGCTCGATCTCAATGGGCGGTGCCGCGGCCTGGTTCGTGATATCACCTGGCTTTGGCTGGCTACCCGGTGCGGGGATTGGGCCTTTGGGCATCGGCGGCTTGCCGCCTGGCAGTACGGGGCCGCCGACGTTCTCTTGCCCGAAAATGACATCCGCGCCGGTGCCCGAGCCGGTTTGCGGATTGTAGAGGCTTTCGCGAGGTGGGCGGCCGTTCAACCGAGCGAGCAGGTCCGACGGGGTGTCCGGCTTGCGGTTCGCATCCTTCATCTTCTTGATCGTTGCATTGATCGCATCGAGCCGGATGTTCGGGTACGATCCGAGTTCGGGAACCAGCGCGGGCAACGGCAGGGCCAACGCCATGTCATAGCGGATGAAGTGCGACAGGTAGCCATCCTCGAAGTGGTCGCTGAGCTTTCTTGCGTTGATCAATTCGACGTACTTGTCCTCGAACTTGTAGTCCGACCAGTCCTGGAAAACGTCCGCCTTGCCACCTGGTAGGATGCGGGACACCTTTCGCTGGACTTCGTATCCGTCGAACAGTGGTCCCCACCTCTGGGCTTCCTCCAAACTCGGCAGACGCAGCGCCCGTTTAATCTCCTCCACCTGCTTCTTGTATGGGATCTCGGCGTTGAGGATGACCATTCGCAGGGGGATCACGGTCATCGCCGGAACCTCGCCTGCCTCCAGTGCCTTGTCGAGTTCATCGAGTGGGACGTACTTGAGAGCCTTCTCCATTCGCTGACCGTTTGCGTTGAAGCCTTCCCCAGACCCGCCGAACGGGTTCACCCCACCAACCATCTTGCCGCCCGGACCCATTGGTCCTGGTCCCATCGGTCCTGGTCCCATTGGCCCTGGACCCATGGGGTTTGGGTTACCCTGGTTCTGGAAGGCTTGAACTCCCTGGCGACCCCGCTTGACGATGGTTTTGCCGAAGTCCTTACGCTTCTCCTTGTCCTGTTCGCTCACGGCCTTCGAGATGATGACGCCAATCTTGGCGGTCCCGGCGTTGTCAAAGGTGATGTCGAAGCCCTTCATGGGGGCACGGACGAGATCGACCTGATACGCGCCAATGGGGAGAACCAGCGGGTTCTCTTTCTTCGTGTCGGGTTTGGCGATTGGGTCGAACTGTGGCCCGGTCGTTGCGAACAACTCCACCGGAACGACGGGGTTTCTGAACGGCTTGGTGATCCAGTCCGGGAGCTTAGCCTCCTCCAGATCGGCATCGGAAACGTTAGGATCTCGGATCTTGCGTTGGACGTTTTCGGCTTGCCGGTCCAACTTCTCTGCCATCTCGACCGGATTCTTCGCCCCCGACCAGCGGCTTGCGCCCCAGATCAGGAAGATGACGAGGAACAACCCGGCCACGCCCATCGCGAGGAACTCGCCCTTGGCGACCAACATCTGCTTGAACTCACCTTTTGATCTTGCCTTGGCCATTTCGCGGCACCTCCGAGGTGTGGTGTGCGGTGGTAATCGGTTGGGTACTGATTACCCGCCACTTAAGTGACAACACCAAAGTGGCGGGATGCGTTGGTTGATGTCGTTGACAACTAGCAAATACGGCGTCGTCGCGACTTCGGTGTCTTGGGATCAGGGACAGCCGGTTGCTTCGGCGTTTTAGGGTCTGGCACCACAGGTTCCGGATCCTTGGTCTTGGGTTCCGTTGCCTTAGGTTCCACCTTCGTTTTGGGGTCTGGCACCACAGGTTCCTTGGCTTTTGGCTCCGCCCCCTTGGCCTTTGGATCGACCTTTGGCTCCTTGTCCTTGGGCTTCGGCTCGATCACAGGATCCTTTGAAACCTCCCCGGCAGCGACGAACTTCTCGTAGAGGGAAACAACACCGTACACACTCAACTCGATCAGGCCGGATGTGAGTTGGGATTCCGACACCGTGGTGAGGTTCCCACTTAAACCGAAAGGACCGCCGGGGCTTCCGGGACCACCTGGGCCGGGCAGAGGGCGAGGTCCGACCGGCGGTGGGCCGATCGGCTTAGGGCCACGGAGTTCGGGGTCGCGGAACTCACCGCCGAGTGCGTTTGGAGCGCCAGGTTGCGCGAACAAGACGCTGCCACCACTCAGGGGATCGAGTTTCGGGTCGTTGACGCCACTTCCAAGAGTGCCGCGGAATCGTGCCCAGTTCGCCTGTGTGATCTGGAACTTCAACTGCGAATTGGCGAATGCGAGGAGCACGTCCTGCATGTACGCCTGATCGACGACAAGAGCGATCGCTACCGGCATACGGCGGACTTCGCCGGTAACCGCGACGTACCGCTTCTTGTTGGCGTTCACAACGGTATCGACCGTTCCGCCACCGCTCTTGCCGCCAACGCCGCCAACGCCACCAACACCGCCCGGTTGATCGAGTCCGCCCGGAGGAGGAAGGAACACGGGTGTGCCCCCAGGCCCCTTAGGACTGAGTGGGTCTTCCTTTTTGATTTCCTCTTTCTCGAAGGCTGGGAACTTCGGCATTAGAATCTGCTTGTCGGCGAACCGGCTATCGGTCTTGCCGAGTTGCATCGCCTCGATGCGGCGAACAGGGACGGTTCTCGCATCGAATACTTGTTCGACCTTGACGATTTCGGCCACATCCAGGGTCGGTGGGATGATGTGGTCGTCGGTCGGGACAATGTTCAGGACGTTGGCGGGCGTCTTCCCGTCGGCTTTCATCGCACCTTTACCGGCGAGGAATTCGCCACCGATTTTGAACTCGAACGGCCGCACGTCCTTGCCGGGCTGTAGCCACACCTTCACGATCATCGTGTTGTTGAGGCCCATGAGTTGGAGCCGGTCCGTGTGGTTGATCAACCGACCGACAAGCACCTTACTGTTGCCCTTGGGGACGACTTCCAATTCGAGATCCCAGATGCGGCTGTGGAATTTCCGGCGCAGCGGGTCGTCTGGCGTCTTCTTCTCGGGGTCGTCGATAACGACACCGTCCTTTTCGTACTTTACCCTGCGGAACTCTGCCATCTGAGCATTGACGGAGCGAACCGCATCGAGCAGGGACCGCTGAATCCAGATATCTTCCATCATCAGCCAGATTTGCTCGGACGTGAGCGCACGATCGTCCCACACATTGACGTGCCGGAGAACCGACTGCCAGCCGTTGAGGAATTGCGTGGGTGCCAGGGTGTCAGCCATCCCGGTAGAAGGGGGAATCCCCTTCTTCGCGTTGGCCGTTGAGAACTCCGCGAGGTACACCTCGGGCTTCTTGAACTCTTCGTACTGGTTTTCGGAGTACGGAATCGTCTTCCCGAATGCGAGGTTCAGGCGTTCGATGTCCTTGAGTCGGGGGGAGTTCGGCCACACGTACATGTCCTTCTGCCGCTCCCAGTTCAGCCTCCAGAGTTCGTCCTTCTTGGACTCAACCCGAGCAACCTGATCCTTGATTCGCTTGATAAGCTCTTCCGACTTCGGATTGAGCTTGCTCGTAATGGACGACTCACTCGACTTGTAATCGCTGAGCTTTTTGTCGACTGCTGCACCGACGTTCGAACTGATCGTGATGGCCGCGATCAGCACGAAAAGAGGGACGATCCCGAGCAGTATCCAGAAGTGGTGTTTCTTGAAGAGTTCTTTATTTTTCATGTGAGAGATCCCGGTGTTTTTTGGGTGGTATTCACCCCTCCCTCGGGAGGGTCTTCGACTCGTTGACCTCGTTGGGGCCATGCGAGTCGGGAATGCGACAGTTGGCGTTCGACCCGGTTACCGACCCGGTCCAGCGACACCCGGCGCGGCGGCAGGAGCAGGTTCCGCCTCGAGTCCGCTGCCCGATGGGATCGGCTCACGCCAGATGAACATGACGACAAACTCGTAGCGTCGCCGTTCCACGCCGTCTTTCTTGTCTCCGGTACCACCCGTGGCAGGTGGGGGCTGTATGCCGCCAGGCTGAGCACCAGGACCGCCCACTGCGGCGCCGGATGTTGTAGTTGTAATCCCGGTCCATGACGGCCCGAGCGGGACCACTGACGCCGGCGCACCTGCTTCGGGTCCACCTGGTTGCGGAGGCGCCCCAACTGGCGGCCCGATCGGGCGAATACCGCCCGGTGCTCCGCCTGCCCCCGCGCCGCCGCGATCGGTGAACAGCTTATCGAGGTAGGAGCCGTTGATGTACGTGAACGTGTTTGGCAGTGCGTCGTCGACCTTCCACCAGTTATAGATGAAGGCGTGAGACACCTTGCCCTTCACAGGGTCCTGTACACCCACGATGAACTTCCCGACCTTGTCTTCGTTCTTGGCGAAGGTGTCAAACTTTTGGAGGTTGCGGAGCAGCGCCTTTCTGAGGAAGTCCGGAGCGTCCTTGTGGTCGGTGTAACCGCGGATCTCGACAACCCAGACGCCCTCGGTGGGTTTCTCGTTGGGGGTGAGTGTCGGCTTCCACACGGGCTTGAAGTGGCCTTCGCGTTCGGGATACGGCTCTCGCTCGTTCTCGAGCATCGTATCTGCGATGTACTTGCCGTACCCGCGGGTCTTCCCGTCGCCATAGACAGCATCGTCAACGGCGGTGAGGAACTCGGCCGGGTTGGTAACCCATCGAGTGTGGACGGCCTCGACATTCACCAGGGCGAGGTTCTTGGGGTGGTCGGAGGCATCATCGGCCAGAGCCTGCTCGATCGGAACCCCGCGAGCCATCCGCTGCTTGAACCAGTTCAGGGCTTCGATGCCGACATCTCCCGACCCCTTCCAATTGAAGTCCGTGAGATTGCCGCCCTCGACCTTTTCTCCCGGCCGGGGCATGGCGGCAGTCTGGACTTCGTAGAAGCGCGGCCAGTTCAACCGCTCTTCCTGCCCGGCGATCACGGTCTTGCCCCGAGCCTGCTCGGCGAGGGACTGCTTGACCGTATCCTCGTACTTGGTTTTTTGACCATCGTGGGCGGCGATGGCCGACTTGACATTCTTCTGTGCCTTCTCGATTTGGAGATCGGAGACCGACTTCAGATCGGCGCTGAAACCGAGAGCCAACCCCGCAGTTCCGATCAGGAGCATGGCGGCGGCGGTCACCGCGTAGGGCTTCTTGGCCCGGATGATACGATCGAACCGGATCTCGGAGGGAAGCAGATTGGTCGTGAGCCGTGCCTCGCCAAGTCCCTGGAGTGCCAGCCCATATGCGATCGGGAAGGTGAGGAGATTCTCCTGGAACAGCGGGTCCGAGAGGACGCTCTCTCCACCGAGACGGGCGAACTTGCCGGGTTTCTTTACTTCCAGCGAGAGTTTGTCTCCAAGGTACTTTTGCAGGCCGGGGAGCTTGAACGCGCTACCGAGCCCGACGAGGTAGGCGACGTGGGCATCGCGGTGCGTGTTGGTGAAGTACCCGAGCGATCGCTGAACTTCGCCGACGAAGTCGGTGAGGACGGGTTTGATGGCCTTGAGGATGTTCGCCATTTCCGGACTCTTGGCGGCGTTCCGCTTGAGGTGCTCGGCCTTGGCGAACGTGAGCTTGAGCTCCTTCGTGAGTGCCCGGGTGAAGTTGTTTCCGCCGAGTGGGATTGGCCGCTGCCAGATGATCTTCCCGCCGTCGGTGATGATGAGGTTGGAGGCATCGGTGCCGATGTCCATCACGACTGCGCAGCGCTTCTTACCCTTGGGAGTCTCGTCGTCAGCACTTTCGGGTTCGGCTTCGACGGGGGTCGCGCCGCCCTTCTTGAGAATCTCGTAGGTGGCGAAGTTCACCAACGCCAGCGGGGACATCTGAACCGTGTGGACCTCGACCTTCGAGCCCGAGAAATAGCCCAGGTAGCGGGCGATCACGTCTCGCTTCATGGCGAACAGGCCGATTTCCGTTTCCAGGGCGAAGCCGTCCACGGACTCGCCGCCAGCGATCTTCTGGAAGTCCCAGACAACCTCATCGAGCGGGAAGGGGATCTGCTGCTTGGCCTCGAACTTGACGATCTCGGCGATCTTCTTCTCTTCCACCGGCGGGAGTTTCACGAACCGGGCGAGGCCGGATTGCCCCGCGATGCCGATGGCGACTTCATCGAGTTTGACTTGGTTTCGCGAGAGGAACTTGTCGAGTGCCTCGCGGATCAGCGAGTCCGGGTCGGCGTCTGGCTGCGAGAGGATCTTCGTGTGTTCGATGTAGTCGAACGCGGTGGCGCTCGGCTTCCCATCGACCATTTCGAGGCGGATCGCCTTCAGGGCACATTGACCGATGTCGATGCCCCAAACGCCTTTCTGTACTGCCATATTGCGTTTCTCCGCAGTGGTTTCGCGCTAGATGTTAAGGGTTTCGAGTTTGGGGCGGGTTCACACGACAGATGTAGGGAGAGCCGCTTCAACTCGGAACGCTATATGCAGAACGCGAAACTCCCTGAGTCGTTGGTGCCTGACATGCTCACGCTGCCCACCCGGACCCGCGGCTAAACCGCGGGGAGACGGGAAGACAACTCAATTCGAGTGGTTGGGCGTGCCGCAAGATTCACGGTATCATCCCGGAACTACAGATGTCAACGAGCACAACCCCCGCTGTGACAGAAAGTTGACCAACCCGGCAGGGGATTGGGTACGATTCCGCGTTCCGATCGCAAATTCCTTGTCCGGTTTGGGCCAACCATGTGGGATAATGGTGTCTGCCGCCTGTGAGCCTGCCTACCTCCGCGCCGAACCTGCCTGTAAACCCTTCCGAGAGTGCTGGTTATGACGCCTCTGCGACACCAAACTCGCCGCGACGCCCTGCGCCTCGGAGCTGCTGGCGTCCTTGGTTGGTCGCTGCCACAATGTCTCGCCCTCGCCGCTGCCGGAAAATCGAATCCGAAAGCCACCGCGAAGAATGTCCTGGTTGTGCTCGAACAGGGCGGCCTGTCGCACATGGACACCTGGGATCCGAAACCCGAGGCGATCTCTGAGCACCGCAGCCCGCACAAGCCGATCAGCACGAACGTCGTGGGGATGCGGTTCACCGACTTGCTGAGCGAAACGGCGAAAGTCGCCGACAAGCTCGCCGTCGTGCGGTCGATGTGGCACGCGAAATCCGGGGCCAGCGGCCACCCCGACGGCACGCAATACATGCTCTCCGGGTCGCACCCCGGCAACCCGCTCCACATGCCGGACATCGGCTCGGTTGTGTCGCAAATCCTCGGCACCGCGTGCCCGTACCTGCCGCCGTACATCATGGTGCCGGGCAACCACGAGCAGGCCGCCGTCACCAGCACGGGCTTCCTTTCCGCGGGCACGAAGGTGTTCAAAACGGGCGGCTCGAATCTCGCCGATCCCAAGTGGAAGGTCGGCGGCCTGGAACCGCGAGCGGAAACCCCGGCCGAACGGCTCAACTCTCGCGAACAACTGCTTTCGAGCATGAACGCACGCTTCTCGCAGGGCAGCGGCAGCACCGCGTTCGGCGGCATGGACCGCTTCTACGAACAGGCGTTCGACACGCTCACCAGCCCGAAGGTCGCGAAGGCGTTCGACTACCAGGCTGAGCCGCTGTCGGTTCGTGAGAAGTACGGCATCGGCCACCGTGGGGCGTGCTACCTCGTCGGCCGCAAACTCATCGAGGCGGGCGTTCGCTTCGTGACCGTGGACGCCCGCTGGCCGCTGATGCCGGACCTCCCCGGCGGCTTCAACCTGAACTGGGACCACCACGACGCCATTTATGCGAAGGGTTCGTGCGGCACGGTTCGCGACAAGGCTGGCGGCGAGGGTCGCTACGGAATCGGTCACTGGGTGATGATGGGTTCGACCGACCGTGCGTTCGCGGCGTTGATCGCCGATATGGATCAGCGTGGTTTGCTGGCTGAAACGCTGGTCTGCTTCGTGACCGAGTTTGGCCGCACGCCGAAGCTGAACAAGTTCGGCGGTCGCGATCACTGGACGAACGCCTACTCGATCGCGTTTGCGGGTGCCGGGGTGCGTGGCGGGCAGATCATTGGCTCGTCGGACAAGGACGGCGGCCACGTGACGAACGACCCGTCCACGCCAGAAGCCTACGCCGCGACGATCTACGAGAAGCTGGGGATCGACCGCACGAAGCCGCTGTACATGGCGAGCAACCGCCCGGTGTTCATCGGCCACGACTCCGACCCCATCCCGCAACTGCTGTGAGTTTAGGGCAACTCACGGTTTCTCAATCAGCTCTTCGACGAGGGCGGTGTCGATTCGCACTTCGCCGCCTTCGGGGACGACCCTGACCTCGGCCAGCTTCGACGTGCCCGCTTCCTCGATTTCGCCGAGCGGTTTGCCGACGAAGAACGCCTTGATTCTCCCGCCGGCCCGCTCGTAACGAACCTCACTGTACCGCCCCTTTTCGCCGTCATCGATCTGTTGTTTGGTTGGTAGCGGAATCGCGGGGCCGAGTGGTTGGAACAGGCCGTTTTCGCCGTCGCGCACACCGAGCACCGCACCCTTCTCGCGATCAATCCGAATCGACCACCGCTTGGCCGTCTCGGGTGGCCCTTCCGCAATCGCGACCGCGATATCAATGCTGGTCGCTTCGTGAAGGTCGAGCCCGAGCACCACACGGTAATTCTTCGGAGCCTTGAACGTGCGGCTCAGCAGTCCCTTCCCAACCATGACCGACGTTTTCTCCTCATCTCTTCCAATAGCCCAGTTCTTTGCGGACCAGCCAAACAACGACTCGTGGTTGAACAACTCTTCGCGTTCGCCCGTGTCGAATGTCACGCTCTTCGGGGCGTCGGGTTTCGCAACGCTGTCCTGCTTCCCGCTGTCCTGCTTACCGCCCAGAACTTTAACCCCCAACGCCACGGACCCGGCCAGGGCAAGCCCGCCCAGCGCCGCGAAGGCGTAGAGTTTCGCCTTGCTCCGTGGAGCGGGCTTTCGCCATTCTCCCGAAGGCGAATCGCTGTCATCCTCGTCTTCTTCCTCGGACCGGGGCGGTAACCCGACTCCGGAGCTCTTGGAATGGCTGAGGGCACGGACAGTTGTAGAGGACGCAACAGTCCCTTGCATGAATGGCAGCGAGTCGATGCGATCGAGGAGCTCGCGGTAAGTTGCGACACGGTCGGCGGGCTTCTGGGCCATCATCGTTTCGACCAGATCAGCGGACTCTTCCGAGATGCGCCCCCCGAGGCGTGGCGTCGGCTCGGATTTCTTGATCATCACTTCCCAGATGCTCGCGCCGTTGAACGGCGAGTCGCCAGAAAGGATGTGGAAGATGGTCGCGCCGAGGGCGTAGATGTCGGCACGGTGGTCGATGTCGGAGCCCGCGAACTGCTCGGGCGGCATGTATGCGGGTGTGCCGAGCACGACCCCGGCCGCGGTCAACCGTTGATCGGTCGATTCGTCCCCCGTCTGGCGGGTGAGCGCGAGGCCGAAGTCGGTAACTTTCACGAGCGGCACACCCGAAGGAAGCGGGTAGCCGGTGGGGGGCGGCGTGAGGAACAGGTTCGCGGGCTTGATGTCGCGGTGGTACACACCCAGGTCGGCGGCGTGTGCGAGGGCAGCAGCGGTTTGCCGGGCGATGTGCCAGGCCGTGAACTCGTCGAGTGGCCCGCTCGTGTCGATGCGGTTCCCGAGGTCTTCACCCTCCAGTAGCTCCATCGCGAAGAACGCCTGCCCGTTGTGGTGGCCGCAGTCGTAAACCCCCACGATGTTCGGGTGCCGGAGCTTGGCCAGCGAGACGGCCTCTTTGTCGAACCGGGCGAGAGCCGCAGGGGTCGGGCGGCGGTCGGTCAGCACCATCTTGAGCGCGACGACGCGGTCGAGTTTCACCTGACGGGCGCGAAACACAACGCCGCACGCCCCCTTGCCAAGCACGCCCGCAATCTCATAACCGGGGATCTGATCGGCCTTGGTTTCCGTGGTCTCGGCAGCGACGTCAGAAGAATTTCCTTTCGGCGTCTGCGTCGAACTGGAACCGACTTTGGGTGGGGTGACGACCGCAGCGATGGTCACGCCAGGCTGGTCAACCGTGTCGGAGAAGGTGAGCCCCTTGATCTTGGATGCGGGAGCCCACTTTTGGCCGTCAGGGCTGACCTTGTCTGTGGGTCGAAGTTTCCCGGACGACGCGCGGTCACGCAGTTCCCGTGACGACATCGGGCCTTCCAGCCACCCGCCGGAATCGGTGTACCAGCTTTGGGACATGTCTTGCCTCGTGAGCGGGTGGGCACTGGGAGAGCTAAACGCTGTTTCCTTCACTCACCGCAATGCACACCGCTCTTCCATAGTCACTGCTTCTCGTTCAGCTTATCGAGTCGGCTGAGAAGAGCCTTCACCGACGGCCTATCGGTGGTATGTTCGCCCACATAAGCGTACACCACATTTCCCTTTCGGTCGAGAATGTATGTCGAGGGCTTGGCCCGGTCGCCGTCGATACCCAGGAGCGTGACCGCAGCCATGTCCTTGTCGAGCAACAGCGGAATCGGCGATGCCTTGTCTCCTTCGCGTGCCTTGGCGGTCGTCAGGAACTCGCCAGCTTTGTCGGATGGTCCGGGGAACACGACCACAACCTCGGCGTCTCGCTTCTTGAACTCGGCGATGTTGTTCACCATCGCGTTCATCTGAGCCAGGCACCCCGGGCAGAACACGCCGCCGGGAGCCTGGGGCATTCCCTTGGTCATCACCAACACGACGTTCGACTTCCCCTTGTATTCGGAGAGATCGACCTTCTTGCCGTCCATGTCGATGAACGTCAGCGGCATTTTGTCCGACGCGACTTTGCGGGTCTTGGCTTCGGGGGGATTATCAAGGAACTGCTTCGCCAGAGAGGGGAGGTCGGGCTTGAAGTTGTAGTCGTACTTCACTGGCTTGAATTCTTCGGTCTTGTTGCATCCCGCGACGACCAACGCCGTGAAGAGCAACAACGCTGTCAACCGGAAACCAGGGCGGGACATGGCGATACCCTCGGACGAAGGTGGATGCAGAGTGCCGAACCCTGCTCATAATACGCCACGAGAGCCGACTTGGTTGCAATGTGTATCCCGACGGGAAGTCACAACATGCTGAACGGGTCGATGTCCACTTGAAATTCAACACCGCTGGGCGGTCGGGCGATGGCCAGCACGTCGCGCAGCACGGTGTGGAGCATCGCGCTGTCCGACGACTGCACCTGGAAGTGGAAGCGGTAGAAGTTGTTCAGCCGAAACACGGGACACTCCGCCGGCCCCAAGATTCGTACGGGCGGCGTTGCGGTGGCTGACGAGCGCAAGCCCGCTGGCGCTTGCTCCCCGTTGGCCAGAGCTCGCTTCGTGGCCTCGGCAAACGCGGCTGCGAGCGTGTCCGCAAACTGCGACGCGGCGTCTTCCTTCTCACTCCGAACAATCAGTCGTGCCATGCGGTGGTATGGCGGATACTGGTGTTCCTTCCGGTGGGCGAGTTCCTGCCCCGCGAACGTGACGAAGTCGTGGTTCGCGGCGAGCGTGATGCATGGGTGGTCCGGCGTGAAGGTCTGCACGAGGACGTTCCCGCCCTTGTCGCCACGACCAGCGCGGCCCGCGACCTGCGCGAGGATCTGGAACGTGCGTTCGGCACTGCGAAAGTCCGGGAGGTGCAACCCCACGTCCGCGTTCACTACTCCCACAAGCGTGACGTTCGGGAAGTCCAGCCCCTTCGCGATCATCTGGGTGCCGACGAGGATGTGAATGAGCCCGTCGCGGAACGCATCCAGCACCCGCTGGTGGCTCCCCGGCTTGGCCATCGTGTCGGAGTCCATTCGCTGGCACACGTGCCCTGGGAACTTCTCCTCGATCTCCGCGTGCAGTTTCTCGGTTCCCAATCCCTGGTAGCGCATTCCGGGTTGGGTGCAACTTGGGCACTTCTGAAATGGGGCGGTCTCGAAGCCACAGAAGTGACAGACCAGAGCAGCCTTCGTGCGGTGGAACGTCAGCGCGAGGTCGCAGTTTTGGCACTGCGCGACGTGCCCGCACGCCTGGCAATGAACGTGCGTGCTGAACCCGCGGCGGTTCAGCAACAGGATGATTTGCCCCTTCGCCTTCAGCGTGTCCCGCATGGCCTTTTCGAGCGTTGTGCCAATGGCGAAGTGCTTCCCGCTGGGCTTCGGCTCATGCCGCAAGTCGATGATCTTCACGGCAGGCATCGGCCGGCTCTCGACGCGGTTCGGCATGCTCAGCAGCGTGTAGTTGCCGCGAGCGGCGTTCGCCCAGCTTTCGAGGCTCGGCGTCGCGGATCCCATGAGAATGGGAATCCCTTCGAGCCGCGCCCGCATCACCGCGACATCCCGTGCGTGGTAGCGTGGGGTCGATTCCTGCTTGAAGCTGTTCTCGTGTTCCTCATCGATCACGATGAGCCCGAGTTTGCGGGTCGGGGCGAAGACGGCACTGCGAGCGCCGACCACGACCTGAACATGCCCCGACGCGACCCGTCGCCAGTACCCGCCGCGCTCGGCGTCGGTGAGGTGGCTGTGCAACACCGCGACGTTCCCGCAACGACCCGAGAACCGCGAGATGGTCTGCGGTGTAAGCGAGATTTCGGGAACGAGCACGATCGCTTCCTTCCCCTGCTTCACCGTCTCCTCAATGGCACGAAGGTACACCTCGGTCTTGCCGCTGCCCGTGACGCCGTGGAGCAGGAACGGCTTGTAGCCGCCGGTCGAACCGAGCGCAACTCGGATCTGATCCCAGACACGCTGTTGATCGGCGTTCAATTCGATGGCGAGCGGGGGACGTGAGTCCCCTGTTTCTTCCCCTTCATCGTTCTCTCGTCCCGCTCCCGCCTCGGTCTCGATCCGTTCGCTGAACTTCCGCAGCAACCCTTTCTTGACCAGCCCGGCGATCACGCCACCCGTGCATTTTGCGATCCTCGCAAGCTGAAGAATTTCGAGCGGGCGACCTTCCTTTTTCAGCTTGTCGAGGGCGTTTTTCTGCTGCGGGCTGACGGTCGGCAGCGGGTTCGGGAGTTGCTCCTTGGCGACGGGCTCGACGAACGCCGCGACACGTGTCCCCGCGTTCTCACGCACACCCGCCGGCACGACCGCGTGGAGAACCTGCCCCCAGCCGCAGAGGTAGTAGTCCGCGATCCACCGCGTGAGCTTCATGAGGTGATCGTCGATGATGGCATCTTCGTCGAGCACCCGAACGATCGACTTGATATCGAACCCGGTGTTGGGTGCCTGATCGGTGACGCGAACGCAGAAGCCGATGGTGGTTTTGCCGCCCCTGCCAAAGGGGGCTTCGATTCGTTTGCCAACGCCGATCTTTTCAACGAGGTCGGTGGGGATGGCGTAGGTGTATTCGGTGTCGAGGGGGCGGTCGAAGACGATGTTGGCGAACAGCCCGGATGCGGGCCCGGTTGCGGTCGGTAGCTCGGCTTTCTGACGCTTGCCGGAGTTGAACAGACTTGGGGCCGTCATGGCCTTGTGCTCCGTCGCGTTGGGCATGATAGTGTTCATGCGCACATTTTAGCAGCGAGCGTGTCCCTCGAACAAGGACGGTTGCCCACACGGGAATATCGGCAAAATAGGTGATCGAGGATGAGTTTTTGGCTCAGTTGGGTGAAGTGAGCCAACCACAGCGTGCGATTGAGGCCAAACCTGAAACATTGAACTGCATTGGGGGGTGACAGACTGGGCTGTTGGATATGCGGATCAAATCGGTTATCATCATCAGACCGCCAGTCGTGCGCAGACAGAGGTGCCATGTCTCCCGCCGATCCCAACGCCGATCCCCTCGATGGCACCAGGAGCACGCCCCTATTCCCAGGTGAGGAACTGGCCCAAAACGAAACGCTTACCCAACTCACGGCCGCGACCGAGCCGAAGCCGAACTCTGCGACTTTTCATCCGGAAGTCCAGGCACTTCTCGCTGAAATGGGCTTCAACGCCGACCCCAATCTGGACAGCACGGCCACGCGATTCCCACACGAACTCAGCCGCCCACCACAGGGCGAGTCACGCCGCCCGATTCCCGAAATTCCCGGATACCAGATCACTGGGGAACTCGGCCGCGGTGGGATGGGCGTCGTGTACAAGGCGCAGCACCTCAGATTGAACCGTACCGTTGCCATCAAGATGATGTTGCGGTCCGGGGGGGCCGCCGACCTTAGGGCCGTCAGCCGGTTTCTGATCGAGGCCGAGGCGATGGCCTCGATCAAGCACCCCCACGTCGTTCAGGTGTACGAGTTCGGGGAACGCGAGAAGAGTCCGTTCCTGGTGCTGGAGTATCTTCCCGGTGGCTCCCTCACGGATCGGCTCACGAACGGCACACGGATGAAGCCGCTTGAGGCCGCGAAGTTGATTGGGCAGGTCGCTCGTGCCGCCGCCGCGATCCACTCGGCGAACATCGTCCACCGCGACCTCAAGCCTGGGAACATCCTGTTCGATGCGGATGGGTTGCCGAAGATCGCCGACTTCGGACTCGCGAAACGTGCCGCGTCCGAACTGACCGAGACACAGGCCATCATGGGCACGCCAGCCTACATGGCTCCCGAGCAGGCCGACGGCCGAACCAAGTTCGTCGGGCCACCGGCAGACGTCTGGAGTTTGGGCGTCATCCTGTACGAATGCCTCGTGGGGACACGTCCCTTTGCGGCTCCGGTTGCCAGCGAAATCCTTGCGAAAATCCTGGCTTCCTCTCCGACACCGATTCGCCGCGTCGTCCGCGATCTGCCCCCCGAACTGGAGTTGATCTGCCAGAAGTGCCTGGAGAAGAATCCCGCCGAGAGATATAGCACGGCAGAGGAGTTGGCCGACGACCTAGAACGATTTCAGGCGGGCAAACCCATCAGCGTACGACCGCTTGGCGTCGTTCATCGTGGGTGCCGCTGGGTACGGCGAAACCCCGCGGTGGCGTCACTGGCAGCGTTCGCGTGTTTAACCCTCCTCGTCGTACCGCCTGCCGCGTTTCTCTACCGAGCCCGACTCGCGGCAGCGGAAAAGCTGACTGAAGCCCAGACACGGGCTGAGGCAGAAGCTCGGCGAGCTGAATCGGAAGCGCGGCGAGCTGAGGTTGAGGCCCGACGTGCCGCAACCGAAGCCAGTCACGCTGTGATGACCAAGGAGTACTTCAACCTCCTCGGCCGCGTTCATCGAAATTCGACCGAGCCGCACGCAGGGTGGACCTGGGAAGGGCTTCGCGATTTATCGCAGGCCGGTGGCTACACGGACCTTGCTGCGGGCGATCCCGTTGAATTGCGCTCGGCCGCTGCCGTTTGCCTGGCCTCACCCGATCTCCGCGAGATTGCAACAGCCGGGCCGGGAATGAGCGCCAGAGCACTCGCTTTCCGCCCCGACGGCAAAGTGTTGGCAATCGCCGAAGCGAAATCGTGGATCAGTTGTCGTGTTCTCTTGGTGGATCCGACGACAGGCAAAACCCTTCGTACGCTCACGTTTAAAGGCATCCCCGTTTCCTCACAAGGAGGCGGGTTCGCACAGGACGGCGGCCGGGCGATGTGCTTCAGCCCAGATGGCCGCTGGTTGATTGTCGGTTGCCGGAGCGGCCAGATTTGTCGCTGGGATCTGGCTCAGGAACGCCCGACTGCGTTCATTTGGCCGGGACATCAGAAGGAGGTTTCGGGTGTTGCGTTCGATCCCGAAGGGACATACTTTTACTCCTCGGCGTTCGACGGCACAGTGAAGCGTTGGGCAGTCGATGGCAAGGGCAAGGAGTTGGCGCAAGTCCCACCCGATGGGAGCGGTAAGGCCGTGGGTGGTCTGATCGTACTCCCGAACCAGCCGAGGAGAGTTGTGTTCGAGCGAAATGGCCTCGAATCAGCTTCCCCCGAGACACTCTCACTTCTCAAAGATGAACGAATCGCGGACATGGTCGGGTGGCGAGCTGCTACGCCATCGGGTAACCAGCTGCTCTCGAGCGGTCCTACAGGCCTGGCGGTTTGGGATCGTTTGTTGCGTCAGTGTGGTCGCAACCTCTCCGACCCTGAACTGGATCAAGATGCACAGCGGGGTTATGGACGCGGGGCGGCCGTGTCTCCAGATAGTTCGCTGGCCGCGACGTTCGCGGGCAGTAACGATGGTACCCTGCGGTTGTGGGATCTCGCGAGCGGCCGACTCGCGCTTCGGCTAGCTCTCGGCGAGACTCTTGCGGCGACCATCAGCCCCAATGGCCAACAACTGGTCGTCGCCACCGATCGGAAAACGGTCATCTACGAGGTTCGTCACGGGTCCGAACACCGGACATTGACACAGGCCACACCGATACGGGCGTTTGGGGTTCGGCCAGACGGGCGGGTCGTCACGATCGCAAGTTCGCCCCAACCCGAGCATGATGGAACTGTCGGAAACCTCTTCCTTGATTGGCCGACCGATGGCACACCCCCTCGCACGCTGTGGAACCGCCGTTCGCGGTTGGTTTCACAGACGTTCATAGCGGCTCCCTTCGCGGGGGGGATGGCCTGTTCGGACGGAAACGGCTGGATCGATCTGGAGAGTGGCGGAGCGATCAAGACGCCCGGTATCCAGATCGATATGCAGGTTGGCGACGATTACATCTTTCAACCTGATCGCAACGGTCAGAGGTTATGGTTGGCCCATCAGAAGAAATTGACCGTGTTGAACCTTCCTCGCCGGGAAGCCGTTGCGGAGTGGCGGAACGATCTGGCTGATTTCACCTCCGGGCTTGCCGGCTTGACGTGCGTCGATGCGGTGGACCGCTACGCGGTCGTGGGCGCGCGAGATGGGACCGTTCGGCTGATGCGCTATCTTGAGGATGGGAAAACCCGGCGGATTGAAGTCGATGCGACTTGGACGAGTGATGCCGGAGCCACGACAGCCGTCGCGCTGAGTGCCGACGAAACCCTCGTTGGATCGGGTATGCACAAAGGTCGTGTCGTCGTCCGGCAGATCTCCGACGGTAAGGTCGTTGCTGACCTTGATGCACACACAGACCGTGTGACATCGATTGCTTTTAGCCACGATGGGCGACTGCTCGTGACCGGCAGTCGCGACAAGCGGGTACGTTTGTGGCAACGTAGCCCCGGTGGCTATCAACTTCTCGTGAACCTTTCTTCCATTGGTGCGTCCGCTGTGCAGCAAGTCGCTTTTGCGCCGGACGGCCACCTGCTGATCCTTCGTGAGCGTGAGTCCGCGATCCACTGCTGGGATGTCGAACAACTCCGGATCCGATTCACCAAAATGGGTATCGGCTGGTGAGACACAACTACGCCCGCGGTGATTCACTCGCGGGGTCGAGCGGGTCAAACCAGCAATACACCGCCGGGATTACGAAGAGAGTCAGCAAGGTGGATGTGACCAATCCGCCGATCACGACTGTGGCCAGAGGCCGCTGAACCTCCGCACCCGAACTCGACGAGACCGCCATCGGGATGAAACCGAGTGTTGCCACCAAGGCAGTCATCAACACGGGGCGAACGCGGATCATGGCACCCTCGAACGCCGCCGCAATTGGATCTCGCCCGGCCTTTCGCAACTCGACGATGTAGGTCACCAACACCACCCCGTTCAGAACCGCGACACCGAACAGGGCGATGAACCCCACGCCAGCCGAGATCGAGAACGGCAATCCTCGCAGCCAGAGTGCGAATACCCCACCCGTGGCGGCCAGCGGCACGTTCAGGAAGATCAGCATCGCCAGCTTCGAAGACCCAAACGTCGAGTGGAGCAGCACGAAGATCATCACCAGTGCCACGGGTACTGCTACCATCAGTCGTGCGCTCGCCTCTTGCAAGTTCTTGAAGGTGCCGCCCCACGCCAGTGAATAACCAGTGGGGAGTTTCACCTCGCGGTCCACGGTGGCTTGCGCCTCGGTAACAAACCCGGCGAGATCGCGTCCCCGGACGTTGCACTGAACCACGATTCGCCGCCGCACAGCGTCGCGGCTGATCTGGGCAGGTCCGTCTTCGAGCTTCAACTCAGCGAGTTGTTCCAGCGGGAACGACCGCCCCATTTTGTCGCCGACCCGAATCTGGCGGATGCGGTCGAGTTGCGCTCGCCAGTCCGGGCCAAGCCGCACCTGGATCGGAAATCGCCGTTGCCCCTCGTAAACCTGCCCCACCTCTTTCCCGCCAATCACGGCAACTGCATCCAGCACGTCGCGTGCGTTTACACCGTGGCGGGCGATTGCCTGCCGGTTTACGATCACTCGCAGGTAGGGTAAGCCGCCTGTCTGCTCGACCTGTACGTCGGCTGCCCCGGGCACCTTCGCGAGTGATTTGCCGATCTCCTCCGCCTTGGCCCGGAGCAAGTCGAGGTCGTCGCCATAGAGGCTGATGCCCACGTCGGACTTCACTCCCGCGACGAGTTCCGCGACTCGCAACTCGATCGGCTGTGAGAAACTGTAGGCGTTCGCGGGTACTTCTTGCTCCAGTGCCTTCTCCATTGCAGAGACCAGTTCTTCTTTTGTCGCGAATCGCCAGCCTGAGCGGGGCGTGAGGGTGATCATCACGTCAGTGAGATTTACGGTCATCGGGTCGTTGGCAATCTCGGGACGCCCGGTCTTGCAGATCACCGAATCGACCTCGGGGAACTTCTTGAGGCACTTCTCAATTTGAGTTGTCATTGCGACGGAGGTTTCGAGTGACACACTGGGGAGTCGTGTGGCCTGCGCCGCGATGGAACCCTCATCGAGCTTGGGAATGAAGACCGCACCCAGGCCAGTTGCAATCACCACACTGACGAGGAACAGGCCCGCCACGATCCCAAACGTCAATCGAGGGACCGCGACTGCTGCCGTGAGCAAAGGTCGGTAGATCCGCTTGGCAAGTCGCACCAGGAATGGCTCGTTCTCACTCACGCTTCTCAGGAAGATCGACGCCAGCACGGGCATCAACGTGAGTGCCAGCACGAGCGATGTGAGCAGCGCGAAGATGACCGTCAGCGCCATGGGCTTGAACATCTTCCCCTCCAGCCCCCGGAGGGACAGGATCGGGAGGTACACGAGGAGGATGATGCCGACGCCGAACACGACCGGCCGGGCGACCTCCCGGCACGCATCACGGATGACCTCGACCGGCGCGCGGTCTTCCTTGTGTTCGTGACGGTGCTCGGCCACGCGGCGGACGACATTCTCGATCAACACGACCGATCCGTCCACGATGAGGCCGAAGTCGATTGCACCCAGACTCATCAGGTTTCCCGAGAGCCCCGCGTAGAGCATCCCCACGAACGCCCCGAGCATTGAGAGCGGCACCGCGAGCGCGACCACCAACCCCGCACGCACGCTCCCGAGCAGTGCCAGCAAAACAACGACGACGAGTACGCCACCCTCGATCAAGTTCGTAGTGAGGGTGTGGACGGTCCGCTCGACCAGTTCCGTGCGATCGTAGAACGCATCAATCTCCACGCCCGGCGGCAACGTTTTCTTCACCTCCTCTAACTTCTCCTTCACCCGCATGACGACGGCCCGCGAGTTCTCCCCCGCGAGCAGCATCACAACACCGACGACGCCTTCGCCCTTGCCGTCGCGAGTCACCGCACCTTGCCGGATGACTGGGGCGAAGGTGACCGTCGCCACCTGTCCGAGGTACACCGGCGTGCCATCGGCCCGCGTGTCGAGAACGATCCCCTCGATGTCGGCTTTCGAGCCGACCAAACCCTCGCCGCGAACGATTCGCTGTTCCTGCGAGTGGAGGATGAGGTAGCCGCCGCCCTCGTTCGCGTTGTTCTGCTGAATCGCTTCGAACACACGGTTGATCGGAATCTTGAAGTCTTGCAACAGCCGCGGGTCGATCCGTACTTCGTAGGATCTCAACTCGCCGCCATTGGTGTTCACTTCGATCACGCCGGGAACGCTCCGCAGTTGGTAGGCGATCTGCCACTCCAGAACCTCGCGAAGTTCCATGAGCGAGTGCTTGTGGCCGGGCTTCGAGCGAACTTGAAACTGGTAGATCTCGCCGAGACCGGTGGCGATCGGGCCGAGTTTTGGTGCGGGAACGCCAGCGGGGATGTTCTCACGTGCCGACTGCAACCGCTCGCCGACCATCTGCCGTGCCCAGTAAATGTCCGTCCCTTCTTCGAACACGACGGTGACGACCGAAAGCCCGAACTGGGAGACAGAGCGAATCTCCTCGACTCGCGGCATCCCGCTCATGGCAGTCTCAACCGGGAACGTGATGAACTGCTCGACTTCGAGTGGCCCCAGAGCCGGTGCAGTCGTCATGACTTGCACCTGGACGTTGGTCACGTCCGGCACGGCATCGACCGGCAACTTGGTCATCGCGAGGAAGCCGCCCCCGGCGAGGAGCAGCGACCCGAGGAGGATGAGGAAGCGGTTGTTCAGCGCGAAATCAATGACGGCAGTCACGGGAACTCCGGGTGTGCGGCGGTGTTGTGGCTCTTGGTGGACGGGACCTACTCACCCTGGAGTTGATCGCGGAACAACTCCGACTTGAGCACGAACGCGCCTTCCGTAACGACCTCGTCGCCGGGCTTCAGGCCGCCTTTGATCTCCGTGCGCTCGCCACCTTCCCGGCCGAGTTCCACATCGACCCGGCGGAACTCATCTCCCTTGACGTGGACGAACACGAATGTCTTGCCCTGGTGTCGCTGCACTGCCGAAGCGGGGAGGTTGAGAACGGGTTCGGAACCACCTCTGGGCAACCCGACTTCGACGTACATCCCCGGTTTGAGAACCCGTCCTTCGTTCTTCGCTGACGCGGTGACCGTGAGTGCTCGGGAAGTACGGTCCACCAGGTCGCCGGAGTAGATCATCTCGGCGGGGCGCTCCTCGACCCCACCCGAGGTGGCCCGGAACACGAGCCCACGGCCGCCCAAACCCCGAAGCAGTGGTAAGTCTGCCTCGTATGCATCGGCCTGGATCCAGACGGTGGAAAGGTCTGCAATCTGAAACATCTGGAACTGCGGGCTGACTCGCTCTGAACGCACGGCATGCTTCTCAACAATCGTTCCCGCGAATGGAGCCATGACCTCGAACCGCGAGACGGCCGCCCCCTCTGCGACAGGGTCCATCGCGTCGATCTGCGTTGGCGTGTAGCCGAGCGTGAGCAGTCGCGTGCGAGCAGCGTCGAACACGGCAGACATTTCCTTGAGCTTCAACTCGGACTGCCTTGCTTGCTGCGTTGCCTGGAACTTGAACTCTTCGCACAGCGCACGCAATGAAGCCTCGGCCGCCTCGAAGTCGGATTCCGTCTTCTGGAGGGTCGATCCGGCGACGGCACCGGCACTCGCACGCTGGTTCTCGACCTGGGTGCGAAGGTGGTTGCGGTTCGCGTATGCTGCCATCAGCGTTTGTCGTCGTTCGCCGACGGGACGGTCTTTGAACGCGCTGTCGATTTCAATCGAAGGCTTGCCCGCAACGACCGCCTTCACGAGATCGGTCGTGTTGGCGGCCGAGGAACTTGCCCACCCGTTCCGCTCACGTTCGGCCGCGAGCGACAACTTCGCCTGGGCGAATTCCAGTTTGGCTTGCCCCACCTCACGGCTCTCCAGAACAGCGAGAACGGTTCCGGCCGCGACTTCTTGCCCGAGTCGTGCGCGAACCTCCACAATGAGGCCTTCCACCGGAGGGGAAACGTGTGCCACGCGATCATCATCGACGACGATACGGCCCGTTCGCCAGACGTGGTCCCGCATCGGAGCCGCCGTCACGGCTTCCATGCGGATCCCGGCACCTTCCCACTTCTCGTGTGCGAGCGTCAGTTGGCTGGAGTCCTCCTTTTCCTTTTCGGACTCGGCAGGAGCGGTTGGTGTGGGATGGGCTGCGGGGCCAAATAAATACAACCCGCCCGCTCCCAGCACGGTACCCGCTGCGAGCAGGAGTGGAGGCGTCAGGCGACGGACCAAGAGATTCGGACGAGCCTCGACAACTTGGGAAGGAGCCGGAGCGGTTGGCGTTGCGGTGGACATTGGTGAGCTTCCGCGTGGTGGATGGAATAAATACGTGCGGTAACTCCGGGCAAGCACCCGGCGGGCGTGATCAACGTGGTGGTCCGATGGTGTGACGCCTCGGCCCAAGAATCGGATGTGATGAGGAGTTATGTGCGCAGAACGCCGGTGCGGGCGTGCGTGGCGAGAGGGCAGTAACCTGCAGGGGCGAGCGGGGCGGATGGTGTGAGTGTCAGGGGTTGTGAATCGCTAGCGACCACGACCAAGAGTTCGAGCAACTCAGGGTCAGGCAGGGTGTGTAATGCGTCGGAGGTCGTCGCGGGAGCTTCGATTGCCGACACCGTTCGGGGAACGTCTGTGGTGTCACCCTGTTCTGGGCAATCGGGGATGGCACCCAACTCAACGCCCAGAAAAACGAAGTGGCGGTGGGCCGAACTGACCGCGTCGGAACTCCCGGATGCCGGGAGGCTCGCCCAACCGTAACCGTGGATGTGTTCGCATGCGTTCGCGTGCCGGTGGCTCACGACCGCACCGGTCGCGACCACGATCATCCAGCAAGTTAGTAGCGTGCG
This sequence comes from Planctomycetaceae bacterium, assembly GCA_013823135.1. Taxonomy (GTDB): domain Bacteria; phylum Planctomycetota; class Planctomycetia; order Gemmatales; family Gemmataceae; genus Gemmata. The sequence continues at coordinate 103,305 of PNLP01000009.1, read as the reverse complement.
AACGAACGACATCGTTGTGTGTGTGCGAGTTCCGGCTGAAGTTCCTGCATTATAGCATAGCCGCACGCCGGGCATTCGTTCAACTATCAACATTCCGCCGCTGGGAAGCAATCACTTCACCGCAACGCTGTACAGGTCGAACTTGCCGTTGCGTTCCCCCACGAACACGACCGATTTCCCGTCGGGGTGCCAGGTCGCGTAATCGTCGCGCTCCGCGTGGTCGGTGAGTCGCACCAGTCCGGTGCCGTCGATGTTTACGGCGTAGATGTCGTAATTCCCGTCGCGGTTCCAGGTGAATGCGAGTCGCTTCCCGTCCGGCGACCAGCACGGCCGCGTCTGCATTCCGTCCAGCTTGATGACCCGCTTCGCGTCGCTGCCATCCGCGTTCATCACGTACAGATCGAACTCGCCCTCGCGGCTGGAACAGAACGCGATTCGCTTGCCATCTGGTGAGTATGCAGGCCAGTTGTTGATGCCGCCCGCCGTGATCGTCTTGCGGTCCTTGCCGTCCCGACTCACGGACGCGATTTCCTGGCCGGTCGAAGCTGGAATCGCGAAGCAGACACGGTCGCCCTTGGGGTGAATGCTCGGTCGGCGAACGCTCGCGAACCCGCCACCGGGGTCGAAGACGGCATCCTTGCTGGTTGCGGTCTCGCGGATCACGAGCTTCATGTTCAGGTTGCCACGGCTTTGCACGAAGGCGTAGGAACTGCCGTCGCCCGTGAACGTGGCCTCGAACTCGTTCGTGGTCGCGTCCGGGTTTACCTTGGTGGGCGCTTTGTCGCCGACCTTGAGCCGCATTAACCGCAACTGGACCGGCGATTCCAGCAGTGTGAAGACGAGTTCGTCTCCACCCTTGAGGAACACGGGGTCTTGCTTCTGGGTGCCGTCGGTGGTGAGGCGAACCGGTTCGGGCACGGGAAGTTCCTTGGTTCTTTGGCGAGCGGCGGCGTCAGCCCGCCGGTGGTCACCAGTGCCACCGGCGGGCTGACACCGCCGCTCGCCAAAGAACATCATTTCCGCGTCAAAACAACTCGTGAATCGCACGCATTCCGGGGAGGACTCGCATTTCGGCGCGGGCCTGTGTGTCCATGCCTGCCTGTTCAAGAATCGTTGCCCCGACCATGCCCGGTGTGAACGGCTCGGTCAGCGGGGCGCTGCCGGTCGCGTCGCTGTCGCCGATCATCGTTCCGCCACGGACACCGGCACCTGCCCACATCGAGAAGTAACACTGCGGCCAGTGGTCGCGGCTCGCCTGCCCGTTGATCTTCGGCGTTCGCCCGAATTCACCCATCGCCACGACGAGTGTGCTGTCGAGCATCCCGCGGTCACGCAGGTCGTCGAGCAGCGTGCTGTACACCCGGTCGAATATCGGTCCGTGACGGTCGGGGAGCAGGTCGAAGTTGAACACGTGCGTGTCCCAGCCGAAGTCGCAGTTCGGCGTCATCGCCTCGACGTACTGGCTCCAGTTCACCTGGATGTACGGCACGCCGGCCTGTGCCAACCTGCGCGCCAACAGGCACGACTGCCCGAACGACGATTGCCCATAAGCGTCGCGGGTCGCTTGCTTCTCCTGCGTCAGGTCCAGTGCCTTGCGGGCGTCCGGGTTGGTGAGCAAGCCGTAGGCCCGCTTCTGCGTGATGTCCCACTTGTCGAATGTCGTCTTGTCCGCTTCGCGGTTGAGGCGGTCGAGATCGCCGAGGAGTTTGCGGCGGTCGTCAAGCGCTGCCGGGGAAAGCCCGTCGATCAGCTTGAGTGCGGGGATGTCCGTTTCGCCCTGCTCGGAGCAGCCGACGAGGAACGGGTCGTAGTTCCGGCCCCAGTTCCCGCCGCCGAACCCTTTCATGGGGCCGACGACATCTCGCGGGTTGCCACGCCCGATCGCCATGAACGAGGGTAAGTCCTTCGCCCCGCGATGGCGGGCCACGATCGACCCGAAGTTCGGCACCTCGGCGTCCTTCCCTTCCAGCATCCCGGTCAAACCGATGGAACCAGCCTTGAGGTGGTCACCGTCGAAGTTCACCATCGAGCGGATCAACGCGAATCGGTCCGATCGCGCCGCCGTCTTCGGGAACAGTTCGGTGAAGCGCACGCCTGTGGTCTTGGTGGCGATGGTGCCAAACGGCCCGCGAATCTCCGACGGTGCGTTCGGCTTCGGGTCGAACGTGTCGATGTGGCTCGGCGCGCCCCACAGCCACAGCACGATGACGCTTTTCGCCTTCGCCTGAGGCGTCTTACCGCCGGCACGCTCACCCAGGCCGAACGCCAGCGGAGCCGACGCCGCAGCGCTCAGGAATGAACGCCGGGACAGTCCGCCGTGAAGCGAAGAACGGAAGCTGCCGACCTCGAACATGGTCGATCCTCACGGGAGGGGAAGAAGCGAGGACTGGCGGGTTCTGACTCGGATGCAACGATTGCGATTATACCCCATCACCGGCGAGTGGGTGGTAGTTGAAAATCGCGTTTGCCACCGGTTTCCGGAGCCAACGCTTGCTGGAATTCAAGCGGGACGTGTGTGTCTCATCGTTTCCAGGCAATCTGCCCACCCATCCGTGGAACCGTTCTGGAAGCGTAGACCTGTCTGGAAGAAAGATTGTCAGAACGACGGCATTTGCTGCATCACTTGACAACCAAATCGTTTGCGACTTGCCAATGCCATTCGTGCCACACAGAACCGCCGACCACTCTGAAACCACTGGCACACCCACCCGGAATATCGAGAAGCCCTGATTCCGTTTGCGATTCCCCTGTTCCCGGGCGTATTCTGTAGACCCCTCTCCGTTCACCAGTCCCCGAGGAGCATCCCACGATGCCTCTGCGTTTGCTTGCCTTGATTGGCCTCGCCCTGCTTGTGGGTATGGCGGAGTTTCGCGGTCCACCCGTCGCGGCCGAGCAACCCGCGCCGGGGAAGTTCGACGCCTTCGTGGACGACTACTACGCGGCGCTGTTCGCCTGGGATCCGAACCAGGCCACTTACGCCGGGATCCATGACTTCGACGACAAGCTCTCGGATCTTTCCGCTGCGAACTTCACCCGGCGAAGTGAAACGCTCACCAAACTCCACGAGCAGTTGAAGACACTGCGCGCGGGCAAACTCACCGACGCAGAGGCCATCGACGCCGAAACGCTTGACCACGCGATCCGCGCCGAGTTGCTGGAGATCGGCACCGTTCGCGACTGGAAGCGGAACCCCGTCAACTACCTGGGTAAGCCAGCCGAGGGGATCGACATGCTGATGAAGCGGACGTTCGCGCCGCCAGCCGAACGGCTGAAGGCGATCATCGGCCGGTTGAAGGCCGCGCCGCCGTTGCTTGCGGCGATGAAGGCGAACGTCGAGAACCCGCCGAAGGAGTTCACGGACCTGGGGATCATCGTCGCGAAGGGATCGGTCGGTTACTTCCGCACGGATCTGCCTGCGTGGGCGAAGACCGCTGTGGGTGCGGATCAGAAGTTGTTCGCCGAGTTCGAGGCCGCCAACAAGCCGGTCATTGAGGCATTCGAGGTCGCGGCAAAGTGGCTCGAAGGCGACCTGCTGCCGAAGTCCAAGGGGAAGTACGCCATCGGTGCTGAGGCGTTCATCAAGAAGCTCGAAACCGAAGAGATGCTCGACATCCCGCTCGACAAACTGCTCGCCATCGGTGAAGCCACCCTGAAGCGTGACCAGGACTTGTTCGTCGCCACCGCGAAGAAGATCGACCCGAAGCGAACCCCCGCCGAGGTGCTCGCGATCCTTACCGAGGACCACCCGAAGCCGGATGATCTCGTCGCAGCGACTCGGGGCACGATCGAACGCACCCGGAAGTTCCTCCTCGACAAGAAGATCGTCACGGTCCCGTCAGAGGTGCGCCCGACCATCGCCGAGACCCCCGCGTTCATGCGAACCGGCGGCTTCGCCTCAATGGACACCCCCGGAGCCTACGAAACCAAGGCGACCGAGGCGTTCTACTACGTCACGCCGCCCGAGAAGGAATGGGAGCCAAAGCAGAAGCTCGAACACATGCGGCAGTTCAACAAGACGGGTCTGGATGTCATCACGATTCACGAGGCATACCCCGGCCACTACCTCCAGTTCCTGTACGCGAAGCAGTACCCCACGAAGGTCCGCAAGCTCTACACTTGCGGATCGAACGTCGAGGGCTGGGCACACTACGCCGAGCAGATGATCGTGGAGGAAGGCTACAGCGACAACGACCCGAAGATGCGGCTCGCGCAACTCAGCGAAGCACTCCTGCGAGATTGCCGCTACGTCGTGGGTATCAAACTCCACACCGAAGGCTGGACGGTGGAGCAGGGGAAGAAGTTCTTCGTGGAGCAAGGCTACGTGGAGCCCGAGGTGGCGTTCCAGGAATCGCGCCGCGGAACGTACAACCCGACATATCTGTACTACACCCTGGGCAAACTCCAGATCTACAAGTTCCGCGACGACTACAAGAAGGCCAAGGGTGCGGACTTCACCCTCCAGAAGTTCCACGACGACTTCGTTCGTCAGGGCGGACTGCCGATCAAGTTGATCCGCAAGATCATGCTCCCCGGCGACACCGGCCCGACGTTGTGAATAGGCGAACACTAACAGGCCCGCAACGCGAGCAAGGAGCCAAAGGGAGCCTTCGCTCGCGTTAGCGGTTCTGGAACAGGATGTCCATTGGGTTCCCGCTGCAAACGCGAGATGGGCGGTTCAGGGAGTCCCGGATTTCGCTATCGGGTGGCACACCAAGCGACTGGTAGATGGTGGCCCCGACATCGTACGGGGTGTATGCCGTCGAGACGGGGCGTGCTGCAACCTTGTCCGACTTGCCGATCACGCGGCCACCGACGACGCCCGCCCCGGCGAACAGGCCCGAGTACACGCCCGCCCAGTGATCGCGGCCGGGGATCTTCTCTCCTGGCAGGCTGGAGATTTTCGGCGTCCGACCAAACTCCCCGAGCGCGGCCACGAAGGTGTCGCTCAACAGCCCTTCCGATTCCAGGTCGTCAATTAACGCGGCGAGCGCCTGATCGAGCCATGGGAGCAGGCGGTTCTTGAGTCGGCCCCAGTTATCGGAATGTGTGTCCCAACTCTGAACGATCCCCATGTTGGCCTGAATCACAGGTACGCCAGCCTGGACCAACCGCCGGGCGAGCAGGAGCGACTGCCCGAACTGGTTGCGGCCATAGCGGTCGCGGACCTTCACGGGTTCGCGGTCAACGCGGAACGCCCCGGCCACGCGACCGGATGCGAGCAACTCGAAGGCATGCCGTTGGTGATCGCGGAACGTGGGGTCGCCCACGCCGCTGGATTCGAGGCTTTCGAGAAGTGTTTGTCGTTGTGCGACACGGGCGGGGTCGGTCCCTTCTGGCAGCGAGAACGTATCCATGCGGAACGTGGGCGAGTTGGGATCCTGGGTCACGAGCATCGGGTCGTTCGCTGGCCCGAGGAAGCCCGCATGTTGCCCCGGCCACGTCAGCGGTCCCTCGATCAGCGAGTGCGGCAGCGTGACGCCGTTGGGGATGCCATCGTGCCTGGGCCGCAGGTGGTTCAGTGCTGCGGCGTAGCAGGGCCAGTCACGGCGGGACAGTACGTTGTCGAGGTCTGTGCCCCGCTGATTTGGCATCGTCGAACCAGTCAACAGCCGGTGAGTTCCGGGAAGGTGGCCGTTCTCGCCGTGCGACAGTGACCGCACGAGCGCCCAGTGCCGCATTCGACTCGCCAGCTTGGGAAGGTGTTCGCAAATCTGGATGCCGGGGATGCTGGTCGAGATCGGGCTGAACTCGCCGCGGATCTCCTCCGGTGCCTCCGGCTTCATGTCGAGCGAGTCGAGATGGCTCATCCCACCCGTCAGGTTGACGAGGATTACCGAGCGAGTCTTGCCGTTGCCCCCGGTGCGGGCGCTGCCTGCCGCGTTGGTGCGTGCGAGAGGGAAACCAAGACCGACCGCGGCACCTGCTCCGAGTTGGAGGAACTCCCGGCGGGCCAGTGAGGAGAGGAATGGCATGTTCGAGTCCGAAGCTGAGAAAGCGCGTGTGGCAGGTGGGTAGAAGCACGATACCCGACGACAGCGGGTCTCTGCAACTTTGAGAACCAGAAAGTTCTGCATTTCATGTTTGGCGATAGGTGTCCTTTCGATTTCAGCCGCAGGCAATAGCGTCTCCACTGACTTCAGAATCAACGACAACTCTTCAAAATCATCACGATCCCAAAAATGCTCCGCATGGCTTGGCGAACACACTGACAGGGCGTATGATTGCAATGTGATATCACAAAGATATCGGAGGATTCGCCATGCAAGATCGTGAACTGCATCTGAATTCGGGTTGGATGGGTCTGGCGTGGGTGTTGGCCTTGCTGGCCGCGATTATCGGATTGGTGGCGCTGGGTTCGCGATGGAACGAACCGGACTTGATGTGGGCCATTCTGCCGTTGTCCTTGGTGTTTACCATCAGCCTGTTCGGGTTCATCGTGAACGGGCCGAATCAGGCGCGGGTGGTGCAACTGTTCGGCAAGTACGTTGGCACGCTCCACGAAACCGGCTTCTTCTACGGGAACCCGTTCTACTGGCGCACCCGGGTGAGCCTGCGAGTACGCACGTTCGAGACGGGGATGAACACGACTGAGGAGCGGAAGGATGTGGCGGGGAACGTGCTGGCTGCGGCCACCTCGCACCGCGAGCCGATCAAGGTGAACGACAAGGATGGCACGCCGATCGAGATTGCGGCGGTTGTGCTGTGGAAGGTCGTCAGCCCGGCAGAGGCGGTGTTCACTGTGGATGATTACGAGGGGTTCGTGAAACTCCAGGCCGACGCGGCACTGCGGAACCTCGCGAGCCGGTACAGTTACGATGCACCCGAAGGCGATTCCCATTCACTGCGAGGGCACATCGAGGAAGTGGCCACGCAACTGAAGCAGGATCTTCAAGAGCGGATGCGGCAGGCGGGCGTGGAAGTGCAGGAAGCCCGCATCAGCTATCTCGCCTACGCCCGGGAGATTGCATCGGCGATGCTCCAGCGTCAACAGGCCGGAGCGACCATTGCGGCACGGGCACTCATCGTCACCGGAGCGGTCGGGATGGTCGAGCACGCGCTGCAGCTACTCTCTGAGAAGCAACTGGTCGATCTCGATCCGGAACGGCGGGCGGCGATGGTCAGCAACCTGCTCGTGGTACTCTGCGGGCACACCGCTCCGCAACCGGTTCTCAACACCGGGACGCTGTACAACTGATGTTTCAACCCCACGGATCGCATCCGTGGGGTTGCTTAACTCCAGTTGCCGAGTTACTCGGACCCGTTGCTGCCACTGCACCCCCGGCTCTTTCTTGAGGTGGGGGGATTCTTGAAGCCCTTGCTTGTCGGGAAGTGAAGCGGGTGAGCCTGTCCGCTGTTTGGGTGGGGTTGAGGGAGCATCATGGCGAAGAAGGAAGTGAAACCGTTCTTGCTGCGGATCGACCCGCGGGTGCTTGCGAGCGTCCAGCGCTGGGCCGAAGAGGACTTGCGGAGTCTTAACGGGCAGATCGAGTTCATCCTACGGCAGGCACTCGCGAAACATGGCGTGAAACTGACCGGTGAAGTACAACCCGCAGATAGCTCCGTTGATACTGATGACAGAACGACGACTGAATAGTTATCGTTACGAGACACGCCACACCAACTCCCTGCGGAAGTTCGCTTACCGCGGCTTTTCCATTCCCTCCCGCGTCATCAGTTGACACAATACAATTACTGCCAGGAACCCGCCTTCTGCTGGTTTGCCCGCGATGATGCATCCGTGGTGTCTCCCGCATCGAACTGTCCGTCGAGGTCGTGCGATGAAATTCCTCCCCCCTGCGCTCTGCGTGATTGTGCTCGCGTTCAGCGTTGTTGCTGCGCCGCCTGCGGAACCCGCCGCTCCAGCGGTCGCTGGTCAACCCGCGAAGGTTGATTTCAACCGCGACGTGCGACCGATCCTGGCCGACAACTGCTTCGCCTGCCACGGGCCGGATGAGAAAACCCGTAAGGCGAAACTGCGGCTCGACACCAAAGAAGGGTTGCTTGGGAGTAATTCCGTCGTGCCGGGGAAGCCTGCGGAGAGTGAACTGATTGTGCGAGTGACGGCCCACGATGGTGCCGAACTGATGCCCCCCGCCAAGAGCGGGAAGAAGATGACCGCGGCCCAGATCGCGACACTGAAGGCATGGGTTGAGCAGGGGGCAACGTGGTCGGCGCACTGGGCATTCATCGCCCCGGTTCGGCCCCCATCTCCCGGAGTGAAGACGGCCACCTGGGTTCGAAATCCCATCGACGCATTCGTGCTCGCTCGTCTGGAATCGGAAGGGTTGAAGCCGTCGCCGGAAGCCGACAAGACCACGCTGATCCGCCGGCTCTCGCTCGACCTCACGGGCCTGCCGCCCACGCCCCAGGAGGTCGCCGCGTTCCTGAAAGATGATTCGCCTGAGGCATACGAGAAGGTTGTCAACAAGCTGCTGGAATCGCCCCAGTACGGCGAACGGATGGCCATGTCGTGGCTCGACGGGGCACGCTACGCCGACAGCAATGGCTACCAGGCAGACTATGAACGGTTCATGTGGCGCTGGCGTGACTGGGTTATCGACGCCTTCAACACGAACATGCCTTACGACCAGTTCACTATCGAACAACTCGCTGGCGACATGCTGCCCAACGCGACGGTGAGTCAGAAACTCGCGACGGGCTTCAACCGCAACCACCGCATCAACACCGAGGGTGGGATCATTGCGGAGGAATGGCGAATTGAAACCGTCGTCGATCGCGTGGATACCACGTTCTCGGTCTGGCAAGGGCTGACGATGGGTTGCTGTCGCTGCCACGACCACAAGTACGACCCGGTTTCGCAGCGCGAGTTCTACCAACTGTTCGCGTACTTCAACAACGTCCCCGAGTCGGGTGTCGGCGCGGAACGGCCCGTCAACCACCCGCCACTTGTCCAGGCACCGCGACCGGAAGATGAGGCGAAACTCAAGGAACTGCACGCCGCGGTTGATGCGGCCACGGCCAAGGCTCGTGACGCCGAGAAGGAACTGCTCCCCAAACTGGCCGCGTGGGAGAAGACGGTTGACGTGAAGAAACTTGGCCCGACGTGGGTGACGCCGAAACCAGCCTCAGTGACATCAGCCGGGAAGGCAAAACTGGCGGTGCAGGCTGACAACTCCGTCCTGGCGACCGGGCCGAACGGCGACTCCGACACTTATACTGTCACGCTTTCGACCGACGCGAAGGAACTGTCTGCCGTGCGGTTCGAGACGTTCCACGATGAGAAGCTGAAGGGTAAAGGGCCGGGGCGCTCGGCGAATGGAAACTTCGTGTTGACCGATGTGCAGGTGACGGTGGATGGAAAGCCAGTGAAGCTGGCCACTGCCTCGGCGACGTTCAGCCAGGAGAACTACGCGGTTGCGGGTGCAATCGACGCCGACCCCGTGACGGGCTGGGCGATTCACCCGAAGGTGGGCCAGCCACACGACGCGGTGTTCGCTTTCGAGAAGCCCATGAAGCTCGATGGGCCGGCAAAGGTCACGGTTGCCCTTGTGTTCGGATCGCATTTCCCGGGCCACCAGCCCGGCCACTTCCGGGTGTCGATCACTGACGGGAACTCGCCGCACGAACGCGGTGCTATCCCTGCGGGAGTCGCTGCCGCGCTCGCAACTCCTTCGGAAAAGCGAACCCCGCAACAGGCTCAGGAACTGATGGCGTACTTCCGCCAACACCACGCCGGGGCGGTGACAAACGGGGATCGTGCTCTCGCCGCCGCGAAAAAGGCACTCGCAGACTTCGAGGCGACGTTCCCAACCGCGATGGTGATGGATGAATTGCCCAAACCGCGTGACGCCTTCATCCTCCTCCGCGGACAGTACGACAAGAAGGGCGACAAGGTGACGGCGGGGATTCCTGCCGCGCTGCCGCCACTGCCGAAAGACGTTCCCAACAACCGCCTCGGCCTCGCCCGGTGGATCGCTTCGCCCGAGAATCCGCTCACGGCGCGCGTCGCGGTGAACCGCTTCTGGGAACAACTCTTTGGCTCCGGACTGGTGCGGTCCACCGAGAACTTCGGCATCCAGGGCGAACCGCCGACGCACCCGGAACTGCTCGACTGGCTCGCCACGGAGTTCGTTCGCCTCAAGTGGGATATGAAGGCGATTCAGAAAACCATCGTGATGTCGGCGACCTATCGGCAGGCGTCGCGAGTCACGCCCGAACTGCTTGCCAAGGATCCCGAGAACCGCTTGCTGGCAAGGCAGGTGCGGTTCCGGTTGCCCGCCGAGTTGGTTCGCGATAACGCTCTCGCGGCGAGCGGCCTGCTCGTCCGGAAGGTCGGCGGCCCAAGCGTGCGGCCCTACATGCCTGCGGGCGTGTGGGACGAAACGAACTTCTACGGCAACCTGCGAAACTACAAGCACGACGTTGGCGACGGCCTGTATCGTCGCAGCCTCTACACGATCTGGAAGCGAACCGCCGCACCGCCGACGATGCTTCTGTTCGATGCACCCGGTCGCGAGGTATGTAGCGTTCGTCGCGGTCGAACGAACACGCCGCTTCAGGCGCTCGCGCTGATGAACGAAATCACGTTCGTGGAGGCATCGCGAGTGTTGGCCACGAAGGCCATCAAGGATGGCGGGAAATCACCCGAGGCGCGGATCACGCACGCATTCCAGTTGACGCTTGCCCGCACACCGAGCGATGCGGAACTGAAGGTACTCGTTGCGGGTCTGGCGAAACGAATCGACAGTTTCAAGGCCAACCCCGCAGCGGCCGCGAAGCTGCTCGCGCCTGGCGAAACGAAACCCGACACGAGCATCGACCCGGCCGAACTTGCAGCATACACCGTGACCGCGAGCGTCATCCTGAACCTGGACGAAACCATCACCCGCGAGTGAGGAGAGATCATGCACCCGAACACGCTGCTTCGGTTTCAGGACCAGCTCAATCGACGGACATTCCTCGCGGGTTCCGCAACCGGTCTCGGCCTCGCCGCGCTCGGCTCGCTGACCGCGAACGCCAGCCCCGCACCCAAGGCGAAGGCCAAGCGGGTCATCTACCTGTTCCAGTCTGGCGCTCCGTCGCAGATGGATCTGTTCGACCCCAAGCCCGGCTTGGAGAAGGTTCGTGGCGAGGATTTGCCTGCGTCGATCCGCATGGGGCAGCGGCTCACCGGCATGACATCGGGGCAGGCCAAGTTCCCGGTTGCGCCGTCGATCTTCAAGTTCGCTAAACATGGACAGAGCGGGCAGTGGTTTTGTGAACTGCTCCCACAGACGGCGAAGTGGGCCGACAAGATCGCGGTCATCAAGTCGATGCAGACGAACGCCATCAACCACGACCCGGCTATCACGTTCTTCCAGACGGGCCAGGAGATCGCCGGCCGCCCCAGCATCGGCTCGTGGCTCGCCTATGGTCTCGGCAGCGAAAATGCGGACTTGCCTGCGTACATCGTGCTCACCTCGCAAGGCTCCGGGCGGCCGGCCGATCAGCCGCTCTACGATCGCCTTTGGGGCAGCGGCTTCCTTCCCACGCGGCTTCAAGGGGTGAAGCTCCGCAACCAGGGTGACCCGGTGCTGTATCTGTCCGACCCGCCGGGAATCGACCGCGGCACGCGTCGCGAGATGCTGGACGAACTCGGTGAGTTGAACAAGCTGAAGCTCGGCTCGACGGGTGACCCGGAGATTGCCACGCGGATTGCGCAGTACGAGATGGCGTTCCGGATGCAGACGAGCGTTCCCGCGCTCACCGATCTCTCGAAGGAACCTGCGAAGTCGCTCGAAGCCTACGGCCCGGATGTGAAGCGACCCGGAAGCTACGCCTACAACTGCCTTCTCGCCCGCCGGCTCTCGGAACGTGGCGTGCGGTTCGTGCAACTGTTCCACATGGGCTGGGATCACCACGGCGGGTTGCCCCCGGCGCTTCGCGGTCAGTGCCGCGATACCGACACGCCCACGGCGGCATTGCTGAAGGATCTCGAAGCGCGTGGCCTTCTCGATGAAACGCTCATCGTGTGGGGCGGGGAGTTCGGGCGAACGGTGTACAGCCAGGGGGCACTCACCGCGACCAACTACGGCCGAGACCACCATCCGAAATGCTTCTCCGTTTGGCTCGCGGGTGGCGGCATCAAGGGCGGCGTGAGCCACGGCGAGACGGATGATTACTGCTACAATGTGACCAAAGATCCCGTGCAAGTTCGCGACCTGCACGCGACCATCTTGCACCTCATGGGGATCGACCACGACAAGCTGACGTACAAGTTCCAGGGTCTCGATGCCAAGCTCACCGGTGTCGAACCCGCGAAGGTCGTGAACGAAATCCTGGCGTGAGCCTTGGATTTCGTTCGGCCGAATCACATCGACCACGAGATGCACCCGGGTGCATCTCGTTCGCGTTTATCTCCCGGCTTATAAGCTCATTTCTGCTGTTACTGAAGCGTTGCGCCACCTGCGCGGAACTGCCGCTATACTTCCGCTGACAGCAGACCTTCCACATCTCACTGAAGGTGAACTATGCGCCGGAACCTCTATGCCGCTGTTGTTCTCCTTGTGGCGTCCGGCCCCGCGACGGCCGAACCCGCAGCCCCTTTGGGCGCCCTTGCCAAGATGCCGGTGAAGGAAGTGACGGTCTTCAAGGATGGTCACGCCTACGTCGTTCACCAGGGAACGATGCCCACCGATAACGGGAACGTGTTGCTCGACCTGCTACCAACCCCGGTGCTGGGCACCTTCTGGCCGTACTCCCTCGACAAGAAAGCCACTCTGCACTCGGTCACTGCGGGGCGGCGGCGAGTTCAAGTTGAACGGACCGCACTCACGCTCCGGGAACTGATCGAGGCCAACGTCGGTGCCGAGATCGTCGTGACGGAAGGAACCAAACCCGGATACCCCGCGACGATCGTCCGCCTTCTGACTCGCTCGTCCGAGGAACTCGACGCCACGCTGCCGCCACCGGCAGGCGATCACCTTCCCATCAAGGGGAACATCCTGCTGCTCAAGACCGTTGAGGGAACGCGGGCGGTGCCGATCGAGCACATCACCGACGTGAAGTTCGTGGGGAAGTATGCGACCAAGGTGAGCGATGAAGAGATCCGCAACCTGCTGACCATGAAGCTCGATTGGGGCGGCCAACCGGCAGCGAAAACTGTCGAGGTCGGGATGGCTTACGTTCAGAAGGGGATTCGCTGGATTCCCGGCTACCGCATTGAACTGGACGGCAAGGGGAAAGCCGTCGTGAAGCTACAGGCGACACTGTTGAACGAACTCACGGACCTGAACGACGCGACGGTCAACTTCGTGGTCGGCGTTCCCTCGTTCTACTTCAAGGACACGACCGACCCGATCGCACTGAGTCAGGCGGTTGCCCAGTTGTCGCCCTACTTCCAGACCGACGCCTCGACACAGTACGCCCTGAGTAACGCGATGATGACGCAGGTCGCTCGCGGAGGCGAGGTACGGCACGCGAAGGGGCCACGTCAGCCTGACGTGGCCCCCGATCTGGGGCCAGAGATTGGTGGTGGCGGCAGCCAGAGTGAAGACCTGTTCGTGTTCACCGTGAAGAACGTCACGCTCGCGAAAGGTCAGCGGATGGTTCTGCCTGTGTCGCAGTTCACCATCGAGTACAAGGATGTGTACACGCTCGACATTCCTTACGCTCCCCCGACCGAACTTCGACGACAGGTAACGGACCCTCGCACGGCCGAGTTGGTGCGGCTCATGACCGCCCCGAAGGTCGTCCACAAGATTCGTCTGTTTAACGGGAACACCCAACCGCTGACGACTGCCCCGGCGATGCTTCTCAAGGAGGGCAAGGTGCTGTCTCAGGCGATGATGACCTACACGTCGAAGGGTGAGGCGGTTGACCTCACGCTCACGACGGCCGTCGATGTGAAGGTCAAGAAGCACGACAAGGAAGCAAAGCGGACACCGAACGCATCCAGCTTCAATGGAGATTCATTCTGGCGGATCGACATTGGCAGCAGCATTGAACTGACCAATTCCAGTGGCAAGCCGATCGAAGTCGAAGTCACGCGGTATGTCCTTGGCAATGTGGACAAGGCTGGCGATGGTGCCAAGGCGGAGATGGTGAACCTGCTGGAAGACGACGACAGCTTCATCGGCCACACCCGGCCGGTATGGTGGGGATACTACTCCTGGCCGTCGTGGTGGGGGCACTTCAACGGCATCGGCCGTGTGACGTGGACCGCTAAACTTGCGGCGGGGCAGAGTTCTGAGCAGTCGTATTCCTGGCACTACTACTGGCGGTAGCCGCCGGGCGAAAGGCAGTGCGAATGAACTGTGCCGCGGGGTCGCTCACCTCGCGGCACACTGCGTTGAAGGCTGGGGCGTCAATCTGCCAGCCGTTCTATAAATCACCTTTCGGGCAGTCTTGCCCCACCCGCCTTCATCCCTCTCGACTCATGGAGCCGCTCATGCTCTCCACCAGGATCGCGATTTGCCTCCTCTCGTCGTCGCTCGCCACGGTCGTAACCGCTGCCGATGCGGACTGGCCCATGTTTCGCGGTGCGGACCGCACGGGCGTCTCGAAAGATAAAGGGCTTCTGAAGTCTTGGCCTGAAGGCGGCCCGCCGGTGGTGTGGAAGTCCACGGGCTTCGGCGTGGGGTTCTCCACGGTGTCCGTGATGGGCGATCGGGTCGTGACGATGGGCGATGTGAAGCAAGACTGCTTCCTCTTCGGTCTCGACCGCAAGACGGGTGACAAGGTGTGGGAATTGAAGGTAGGCGGCTCCGGCGGCAACTACCAGGGGCCCCGCTGTACCCCCTCGACTGACGGCGAACTCGTAGTCGCGCTGGGTCAGCACGGCGACCTCGTCTGTGCGACCGCGAAGGATGGCAAGGAAGTGTGGCGAAAGTCGCTCACGAAGGATTTCGGCGGGCAGTCCGGCGGGTGGAACTTCACGGAATCTCCGCTGATCGACGGGGACAACGTAATCGTCACGCCAGGTGGTGCGGACGCGACGATGGTGGCACTGGCGAAGAAGACTGGCAACGTCGTGTGGAAGGGGAAAGTTCCTGGTGGCGACACAGCGGGTTACGCATCGGTTGTGATCGCGAACTTCGGCGGCGTGAAACAGTATGTCACACTGATGGCGAACGGGTTGGTGTCGTTTGCGGCGAAAGATGGGAAGATGCTCTGGCGGTTTGGTACGAAGAACGACCGGTTCGGCGGGAACACCGCGAACATCCCGACTCCGATCATCAGCGGCGATCACGTCTACGCATCAACCGGTTACGGCCGTGGTGCCGCACTGGTGAAGATCACCAAGAAGGGGAATGATTTCACGGCGGATGAAGTGTACTGGAAGTCGGAGATGACCAACAAGCACGGCGGCGTGGTCCTGGTCGGCGACCGTTTATTCGGCGACCGCGACGACAGTGGTAACCCGTGGTGTGCCGACTTCAAGACGGGCAAGATCCTGTGGTCGCGGAAGGGCGGCAAGGAAGGCGGCGAGGGTCGCGGCTCCGCGTCGCTGACCTATGCCGACGGCAAACTCTACATCCGCTACTCGGACGGCTGGGTCGCACTCGTGGACGCGACCGCGGACAAGTACACCGAGATCAGCGCGTTCAAGGTTCCCAACGGCAAGAACAACACGTGGGCGCACCCAGTGGTCGCGGGCGGCAAGCTCTACATCCGCGAACTCGACACGGTGTACTGCCACGATGTGACCGCGAAGTAACAAGTCGGACACCCCACACCTCGCCATATCTGAGATTCTCACGGTGAGGTGTGGCGGTGCGACTTCCCAGGGTGCATACTCCAGGCAACACGACATTACCGGAGCGAGTCCATGACTACCCGCCTCCGCCTCTCCGCCCTGACAATTCTTCTCGTCGCTTCAGTCAGTTCTGCACCCGCCGCAGACGAAGTCGCGCCACCGGTCAACGAGCGGTTCAAGGCAGCAGCGTCCAAAGAGGTCCCCAACTTCCAGCGACACGTCGTGCCCCTCATGGGACGGTTGGGGTGCAACGGTCGCGCCTGCCACGGGTCATTTCAGGGTCAGGGTGCGTTCCGGCTGTCGCTGTTCGGGTACGACTTCGCGGCTGATCTCGCCGCTGTCACCGGTGGCGACACTCCGCGTGTGAATCGCAAGTCGCCGACCGAGAGCATGATCCTTCGCAAGCCCACGCTGCAAGAATCGCACAAGGGCGGCAAGCGAATGGCAGCAGATGGCTGGGAATACAACCTCTTGCACCTGTGGATCAAGGCCGGGGCCGTGGGAGCGAAGGAGAAGGAAGCGGCGTTCGCGGCGCTGGATGTGGAGCCAAAGGAGATCGTGTTCGGGAAAGCGGGCGACACCGCGAAGCTCCGGGTGATCGCGAAGTGGGCCGACGGAACTCGCGAGGATGTGACGCCCCTGTGCCGCTTCCGGTCGAACGACGAATCGGTTGCAAATGTGAACCTCACCGGTGTCGTCACCGCGACGGGTAAGGGCGATACCGCAATTGTGGTCTTCTACGACAACGGCATCGCACCCGTTCCCGTGCTGTTGCCAGTATCCGACAAGATCTGGGCGAACTATCCCGCAGTGCCGACCCCGACGAAACTCGACGAGTTGGTGGTCGCGAAACTTCGCAAGCTCGGTATCGTGCCATCGGACCTCAGCACGGATGAAGAGTTCTTCCGGCGACTGTCGCTCGACCTCACGGGAACACTCCCTACGGCGGGCGAAGTGCGAGCGTTCCTCGCGAGCACCGCTGCGGACAAACGAGCGAAGAAGATCGAGGAGTTGCTCGCAAGCCCCGAGTACGCCGCGTGGTGGGCGACGAAGATCTCCGACTTCACGGGGAACAGCGAGCGCACCGGACCGCTGGGTGGCGAGCAGGCACTGAACCGCGAGAAGGCCGGGCAGTGGTACGACTGGGTGCATCGCCGGGTTCGCGAGAACGAACCTTACGACAAACTCATCGCGGGGATCGCGCTCGCGGTCGGTCGCCGGTCGGAGCAGAGTTTCGCGGACTACTGCGGCGAGATGAGCAGTTACTTCCGCAAGACCAAGCCCACCGACTTCTCCGCGCGCGACACGATGCCGTACTTCTGGACGCGCCGCACGCTCGGCAAGCCCGAGGAACAGGCGCTCGCGTTCGCGCACGCATTCCTTGGCGTCAACCTGCAATGCGCACAGTGCCACAAGCACCCTTACGATCAGTGGACGAAACAGGACTTCGACCAGTTCACGGCGTTCTTCTCGGGGGTCCGCTATGGGCTTGGCCCGCGGGCCGACACGCTGGCGATGAAGAAGGGAACCGAGTTGGAGAAACTCGACGAGGATTCGGGCGTGTACAAGCGGAAGTTCGTGGACCTGCTCGCAGCGGGAACCGTGCTGCCGTTCAAGGAACTGCACGTGCCCGCGAGTCAGAAACCGCGGCCGGGAACGAAACCCGGCGTGAAGGTGGGCGGTCGCGTGCTCACGCCGAAACTCCTCGGCGGTGAGGAGGTAGTGAATGCGACCTACTCCGACGCACGGCAACCGGTCGTGGACTGGATGCGCGACGCCGAGAACCCGTACTTCGCCAAGGCATTCGTGAACCGCGTGTGGGCGAACTACTTCGGGGCCGGGCTGATCGACCCGCCGGACGACTTGAATCTCGCGAACCCACCGAGCAACCCCGAACTGCTCGACTACCTCGCCAGTGGGTTCGTGGCGAGCAAGTTCGACATGAAGTGGTTGCATCGCACGATTGTCACGAGTCGCACCTATCAGCTTTCGTGGCGTGCGAACGACACGAATCGATCCGACGAACGCAACCTGAGCCGTGCGGTGTTGCGGCGACTTCCCGCGGAGGTGGTGTACGACGCGGTGGTGATGGCCACAGCATCCGATCCGGAACGGAAACGCTTGGATGCGGAGCCGGCTGGCTTGAGGGCGATCGGGCGATCAAGTGGCTTCGCGGGTAGTCGCCTGAACGATACCTATGCGGTGATGTTGCTGGGTAAGCCCGTGCGGCTCACGAACTGCGACTGCGAACGCTCGAACGAGCCCGCACTGCTCCAGACGGTCTATCTGCGCAACGACCCCGAAGTGCTGAAGTTGCTCGATCGACCTGAGGGCTGGCTCAAGCAGGTCGCGAAGGACAAGACCACTGTGCCGGAGGAGTTGGTTCAGCAAGCATATTTGCGGACGCTGAGCCGCTTGCCCGACGACCGCGAAACCGGCATCGCGAAGAAGTACCTGACCGACGCAAAGGACACGCAATCCGGGCTGCGCGATCTGCTCTGGGCACTCATCAACACCAAAGAGTTCATCGTGAACCGATAGTGGTGCCGGAATCCGAACTTCAACCCGCGAGTATCTCCATGAACACGCACCGATTCTGCGATGGCATCACGCGGCGGGATTTCGTCCGCGTCGGAGCGATCGGTTCTGGGCTGACGCTCGCCGACTTCCTCCGCAAGGCACACGCAGCGGAAGCGAAGCCGGCCAAGGCCACATCCGCGGTCGTCGTGTATCTCGGCGGCGGCCCGAGCCACATCGACACGTTCGACCCCAAGCCCGACGCCCCTGCCGAGATTCGCGGCGAGTTCAAACCCACCGACACCAATGTCCCTGGCGTTCGGATTTGCGAGCACCTGCCGAAGCTCTCCAAACTCGCGGATACGTTCGCCATCGTTCGCGGTGTCAGTCACAGCATCGCCGCGCACGAACTCGGCACCGAATATCTCAGTGCCGGCAACCGGCCCATTCCGTCACTCGTGTTCCCGGGTTACGGTGCCGTCGTGAGCAAGGAGATCGCGGGCGACAAGGAGTTGCCGCACTTCGTCGCCATCCCGAGTACGGCGCAGAAGGCTGGTTACCTCGGCGTGCGTTACGCACCACTCCAGACAAGTGACGTGCCGAAACCCGGCGTGGCGTTCTCGGTGCGTGGCATCACGCTCGGCAACGGTCTGACCGTCGAGGAGTTCGAGAAACGGAACAACCTCCTCAACTCGCTCGACACCACTTTCAAGGGAGTCGAGGCGGATAGCAAGCTGATCGACGGAATGGACAAGTTCGCCCACCAGGCGTTCGACATGATTCGCTCGCCGAAAGCCCGCGCCGCGTTCGACGTGAGCAGCGAGAAACCCGAAGTTGCCAGGCCGTTCGGCGAAGGGCGATTCGGGATGAGTTGCCTGCTAGCGATGCGATTGATCGCGGCCGGCGTGCGTTTCGTAACGGTGAGTTTCAGCGGATGGGACACGCACGGCAACAACTTCAAGAGCCTGCAAGGCGGGTTGCTTCCGCAGCTTGACACCGGTCTAGCGGCACTGCTCGCAGGGTTGAAGGACCGCGGATTACTCGACACGACAACGGTGTATGTGGTTGGCGAGTTCGGCCGCACTCCGAAGATCAACGACAAGGCCGGGCGCGATCACTGGCCGCGAGCGATGACGGCGCTTCTCGCGGGCGGCGGGGTGAAGGGCGGGCAGGTGATTGGTGCATCTGACAAGATCGGTGCCGGGCCGGCAGCGGAAGCGATCACGCCGGACCAACTCGCGGCGTCGTTCTACCACACGCTGGGGATCGACCACCGCAAGGAGTACCACACCGTAACCGGCCGCCCCGTGATGATCGTCCGCGAAGGGTCGGTGATCCGCCCGCTGTTCGGTGGGTGATCTGCTGGCTTCTGATCACACCCACTTCCAGTTGTGCCGCGTGAACGATTTCAGGTCGTCGTCGGCGATGAAGTTGAACTCCCAGCCGTTCGCGGTATGTTCAAGCACGCCGACGCTTCCGGCTTCCGGGTGACCTTCTCGGGTCCGCAACTCGAAGCCCGCAAGGTGATAGATTTGCGTTGCGCCGGCTTCGCCTTCCAGCCAGGAACCATCGCCGCCGTAGTGCCCAAAGAACGCGAATTGAGGCTTCGCCACGCCAATCAACGCACGTAAAGCATCACTGCCGTACCCGACTCGCTTCGCATCCTTGGGCGCATCGTGCGATAGCAATACGTCGAACTCTTCCCACGCCAGCCGATCGACGGCTCGAACGTCGATGTACCCCCGCGGCGGCAAGTTTTTTCGGCAGTGCGGGCCGTCGCCGTCCACACCCCAGATCGCACCGACACGCAACTCAGGTACTGCCTGGGCTGCGGCCGCTTGAGCGAGCAACTCGGCCGGCGGCTCAACGACCCACGTCGATTTCTCGGGTAGCACTTTCACCGCACCATCCTTGATACCGTGGACCTTGCAATAAGCATCGACCACGAAATCGGACTGCTTCCCGCTGGCCTGTGCGAGACGTTCGAGTTCCTTGAAGTCTTCGTGATTCCCCGCAGTGAACCACAACCCCGGCGGGCTGTGCGGGTCATCCTCGAACACGGCTTGTGCCAGCGGGTTGGTCGAAACGATGTCGAATGTACCGAGTTCAAGCGGATCGTCTTTTGCGTGGCGAACGGTTGCTTTGTCCATCGTGGCGGGGTTTGGGAAATAACCCAGGTCGCCGACTTGCAGCAGGCCAGTCAGCGGGCGTTTCGTTCGACGCGACCAGAAGGACGCGAAACGGAACGCGGGCAAGACCCGCCCGTGTAGGTCGCCGAAAACGAGGAACGTCATGGGCGATAGAGTGTCCATTACGGCATGGACAGGTGAAGTGTGCGGGCGGTTCGGGCTCAGAATGGCCAGGCGCGTCCGAGGGCTGCTTTCTGTGATGCGGTGATGGCCTTGATGCCAACTTCACCGAGGCCGAGCAGCGTGTCGAGTTGCTTGCGGGTGAAAGTCGCTTCCTCGCCGCTACCTTGCACCTCAATGAACCGGCCGCTGCCGGTCATCACGAGGTTCGTATCCACTTCCGCGTCGCGATCCTCGACGTATTCCAGATCGAGCCGTTCCTCGCCATCCACAATGCCAACGCTGATCGCGGCGAGGCTGTCGGTAAGGATCTCGTCAATGCTGTTCGGCAAATCCTTCTTGATCGAGTTGAGCGCATCGACCACAGCGACGAACGCCCCGTTGATGCTCGCGGTGCGAGTGCCGCCATCGGCTTCGAGTACGTCGCAGTCGATCCAGAGGGTGCGCTCGCCGAGCTTTTCGAGATCGACGACTGCTCGCAAACTGCGACCGATGAGCCGTTGAATCTCGACGCTGCGGCCATCCACTTTGCCAGCTTTGTCGCGGGGCTTGCGGCTGTTTGTGGACCCCGGCAACATGCCGTATTCGGCGGTCATCCAGCCCTTGCCCTTGCCGGCCATCCAGTCCGGCACCTTCTTATCGACGCAGCAGGTGCAAAGGACTGTCGTGCGGCCCATCTTCACGAGGACAGCACCCGGCGCGTTACCGGTGTACTTCCGCTTGAAGGACATGGGACGAAGCTGGGAAGGCTTGCGATCATCGGGACGGGGCATAGCAGATTTCACCACTGAGACACAAAGGTCGCACAAAGAGGACTCAATTCAGGTTATCACTCTGTGGGCTTTGTGCGACCCTTGTGCCTCTGTCGTCCAACCATCACTTCAGCAGCCATTCCATGACAGCTTTCTGCGTGTGGAGGCGGTTGCCGGCTTGCTGGAAGGCAGCGCACGCGGCGCCGTCCATCACGTCGTCGGTGATTTCTTCCCCACGGTGAGCCGGCAGGCAGTGCAACACCTTGCAGTGCGTCGGGGCCTTTGCCATCAAGGCTGCGTTCACCTGGAACGGGGCGAAACGCTTCAGCCGTTCTTCGCGTTCGGCCTCCTGGCCCATGCTCGTCCACACGTCGGTGTAGATCACGTCCGCGTGGGCAACGGCGGTGTACGGGTCGTTCACCTCGGCGGGGAAGTCCGGGCTCACTCGGGCCCGGTACTCCTCCTTGAACTTGTCGTCGAAGCCGTACCCCACAGGGCACGCCAGCACGAACCGCATTCCGAGTTTGCCGCAACCCACGGCCAGCGATCGGGCGACGTTGTTGCCGTCGCCAACGAAAGCGACCGTGCGGCCCGTTTCCGTTCCGAAGAGTTCGCGAATCGTTAACAGGTCCGCAAGCCCCTGACACGGGTGCGACCAGTCGGAAAGAGCGTTGATGATCGGAATGGTTGAGTGGGCCGCGAGACCATCGAGGGTCTCATGCCGGTAGACGCGCAGCACGAGCATATCGACGTACTGGCTGATCGTGCGCGAGAAATCCGCGAGGGTTTCACGCCAGCCGAGCCCAACCTCATTGCCGGGGAGATAGAGACTCGTGCCGGAAAGTTGAGCGATCCCGCTCTCGAAACTGACCCGTGTGCGGAGGCTCGGCTTCTCGAAGATCAACGCGACGACTCGGCCCGTGAGGCTATGAGCCGGGATACGCCGTGAATGCGCCGCTTTGAGCCTGGCCGCTTCCGATAGCAACCCCAACAACTCATCGTTGGTCAGGTCGATCTCGTTGAGAAAGTGCTTCATCTGAAGAAACTCGGAACGCGGAGTGCGGAACGCGGAATGAAAATCCGGGAACTCGAATGAACACCGGGTTGCGATCACGGTTTCATCGCCAACAACGCCTCGCCAATGATGTCGCAGCCGTCGTCGATCTGCTCGTCGGAGATTGTCAACGCTGGGAGCAACCGCAGCACGGTCTGGTGTGTGCAGTTGATCAGCAAGCCGTGTTTGAGGCAGGCTTCAACAATCGGGGCACCTTCTACCGCCAGTTCGACGCCGATCATCGTCCCCTTCACGCGGACATCGGTAATGAGCGGGCACTTCTCTTTCAATGCGGTGAAGCGAGCGAGGAACTTCTCGCCGATCTGAGTAGCGCGATCGAGAAGATTGTCGGCGTCGATCGTCTCGATGGTTGCGAGTGCGGCGCGTGCCGCGAGTGGGTTGCCGCCGAAGGTCGCGGCGTGTGTGCCGGGCTTCAACTTGTCGCCGACCTCGGGTTTCGCCATCAACCCGCCCATCGCCACGCCCCCGGCGAGAGCCTTCGCCAGGGTCACGATGTCCGGCTTGATGCCCCAGTGTTGATAAGCGAACCACTTGCCTGTGCGGCCCATGCCGGTCTGCACCTCATCGAGAATCAGTAGCAGGCCATGCTTGTCGCACAGAGCGCGAAGGCCTTCGAGGAAGCCCGACGGTGGCAGGTTGATGCCGCCTTCGCCCTGGATCGGTTCGAGCATCACGGCACACGTTTCACCGTCGATGGCCTTTTCGATGGCAGCGAGATCGCCGAACGGGGCATAGTTGAAGCCCGGCAACATCGGCTCGACGCCGGCGTGATACTTCGGCTGTGCGGTCGCGGTGAGTGCGCCCATCGTGCGGCCGTGGAAGCCGCCGGTGAGCGTCACGATCTTGTAGCGACCCTTCGGCTTGCCGTTGAGGCGTGCGAGTTTGATCGCGGCCTCGTTCGCTTCGGTGCCGCTGTTGCAGAAGAAGCACACGGCACCGAAGTCGCTCCGCTCGCTGAGAGCCTGCCCAAGCAACGCCTGCGGTTCCGTGTACCACGTGTTCGGAACGTGGATCAGCGTCGCGACCTGTTCCTGCACCGCTTGCACGACCTTCGGTGGGCAGTGGCCGAGCAACCCGCACCCCCAGCCGGGGAAGAAGTCGAGATAGCGGTTACCCTCGGCGTCCCACACCCAGGAGTTGTCGCCGCGAACGAGGCACACCGGGTAACGCGTGTAGTTCTGAGTGAGGTACTTCTTCGCGAGGGAAATGACCTGCTCGGTGCTGAGAGTGTCGGTTGTGGCCATTGCTGTTATTGGAGTAATGAAGGGGAATTTGTTTAGCCGCGACGCGAAACGGAGCGCTGGGCTTTACCGCGTGATTTCGGTGCCCGTGAACGTGTCGTGGAGGAACACGTCGAGAAGCGAGAAGGGGACACGGCCATCAAGGATCAACGCCGATGATGCCCCGGCTTCGAGTGCATCGAAGCACGCCTCGACCTTGGGGACCATGCCGCCGTCGATGACACCCGACGCGATCAAGGCACGGCACTCGGCTTGGGTGAGCTTCGGGATGAGCGATTTGGGATCGTGGCGATCACGCAACACGCCCGGCGTGTCGGTGAGGAAGATGGCCTTATCGGCCTTGAGTGCCCCCGCGACAGCGGAAGCCGCCGTGTCGGCGTTCACGTTCAGCCAACCGCCGTCAGCGTCGAGGGCCAGCGAAGGAATCACAGACACAAAGAGATCTTCACCGGGCGTTTCACCAAGCAGGTCACTTCGAACATGGGTCACTTTCCCAACTCTGCCCAAGTCAATTGATTGGAGATCTGACCCGGTCAACAACAAACGCTCGCCTTTGAGAGGGAACAACTCGGTCGCTTCTGATTCGGCCAGAACCCCGAATGAGCGGAGTCGAGTCACGAGATCGAAGTTGAGTTGCCACAGCACTCTCACGACGATTTCCAACGTCGCGTCGTCGGTGTAGCGGCGGCCAGCGACCTTTTTCGGGGTCAGGCCCGCTTCGGCCATTGCGCGGTCGATCGGCTTGCCACCGCCGTGGACAAGGACGATTGGAACGCCGAGGCGGTTCAGGATGGCAACGGATTTGAGGCAAGCATCGGTGGCGGCGGGGTCTTCCATCGCGCTACCGCCCAGTTTCACTACTACTGTCCGATTCCGGTGCGCAGCCACCCGCTCAACGGCGGCAGTAAACGCTTCGGCGGACACGTGAGCACCGGGCATCGACGCTAGCCCAACAATTTGGGGTATGTCGGAAAAACACATGGTATGTTCGCTGTGTTCGAGCGTCAACGCTCGCCTCTCTTTCGTATAGAATTCGTACACAACATTTTCAGGCCGTTATTGCTCCTGCAGAATCCGATAGGTATAGTGTTCGGAACGGTTGGGGGCGGACCGCCGTGGGTGGTCGCTCAATCGGGTCTACAAAATGGGTTCCTCTCATGATGCGTTTCGCATTGGCTGCCGCTTTCGGCATCGCCGCCGTCACCCTTGCCGGGGTGACCACCAACGTTCGCGCTGAAGACAAGAAGGCCGAAGCCAAGACCCTCGAAGGCACGCTCACCTGCACCAAGTGCGCCCTCAAGGAAACCAAGGCTTGTGGCCACGCTCTTATCGTCAAAGAAGGCGACAAGAAGGTCAACTACTACCTCGTCGACAAGGGCGGCAAAGAGCCGTACCACAAGAACTGCTGCACCGCTGACGTCGATGGCGTCAAGGTGAGTGGCACAGTCGGCGAGAAGGATGGCAAGAAGACCATCACCGACCCGAAGGTCACACTGCCTAAGTAATTCTCATGTGAACACCGTTCACAACAGCGCCACCCGATTATTCGGGTGGCGTTCTCTTTTTCCCCACGAGACGAGTCTTCCCATGATCCACGTCGTTGCCACAATCACGCTGAACCCTGGTGTCCGCGATGCGTACCTCGACATTTTCCGCTGGCTCACTCCGCTCGTGCGAGCCGAGGTCGGTTGCATCGAATATCAGGCCACCATCGACGTTCCCACGACAATCGCGGTGCAAGACCCACCCCGGCCCGATGTCGTCACCGTGATCGAGAAGTGGACCAACCTTGATGCACTCTATGCTCACGGCGCCATGCCACACATGAACGAGTACCGAGCAAAAGTTAAGGACTACGTGACGGGCGTGAAATTGCAGGTCACCGAACCTGTGACGTGACGCACAAGAAGCGACGATGGCGAAGTGTTTCAGTTTTGACAAACATTGTTGCGTGCCGTCTCGGGGCGATTTAGGCTACACCCGCCAGGTTCGGGCGAGCAGGTTCCTGTTTCAACCTACCCTTGCCCGAATACGCCCACGAGGTCATGTCATGTTACGACCACTGTTTCTGTTGCTGCTTGGATTGTTAACCTCATTCCCGGTACTTGTTGGGGCTCAGAGTGAGACGAAGGCCGGAGTCAACTGGAAGGGCAAAGATCTGGAGAAACGAGATCTCCGGAATGTCAATCTTGAGAATGCAAACCTCGAAGAGACCAAACTGTTCCTCGCGAACCTCAAAGAGGTCAACGCGAAAGGGGCGAATTTCCGAGGGGCTGACTTGACCAGTGCCTCGCTCGATGGGGCTGATCTTACCGGGGCCGACTTCCGGGACGCCACCCTTGCCAAGGCGAGTTTCCAGCGAAGCATCCTGCAAAACGCGAATCTCCAAGAGGTGGACCTCAGCGAGACGTCTCTTCAAGGGGCCGACCTGCGAGGCGCGAATCTGAGGAAAATTAAGGGCATACAGGACATTACCAAGGCCGACTTCCGCAACGCCGATCTCCGGGGGGCAAACCTCCTCGCCGCGAAGGATTACGCGGGCGCATCGGCGAAGTTCAAGGGCGCGAAGTACGATAAAAACACCCGCTGGTACAAGGGCTTCGACCTGGAAGGCTCTGGTGCAGTGTTGGTCGCGGATACCGATCCCGCCACTAAGACTGTCCCACCCCCCACTAAGACCGATCCGCCTACCAAGGCCGACCCGAAGGACGCCCCACGTGAAACGCCTCGTGGGACTGATCCGAAGGGGCTCGACAATCCCCGGAACGTCGATTCCAAGAAAGACCCAACTGATCCCAAGCGAGAACCCGTCGAGGCAGATCTGCCGAAGGGTGCTCCGCCAGTGAAGGAAGTGAAGGCTCAACTCGAGAAACACATGTGGAGGCCACCGCTACAGGGTGGTACCAAGCACACCTACAACTACAAGATGCTCAAATATGGCGACTCACGGAAGGGCGACCCCTTCACCGACGGAGTCCCCGCGAACAAGGAGACGACGGTTTACCCCGTGCGCATTGTTGTTGAAATCACCCGCACATTCACGGATGGAACCAGCAAGAAAGAAGAGAAGAAACAGACGTACATTTTCTACAAGACTGGCGACTTCGACGACTGGACTTTCAAATTCAAGTCGAACGACTGACCGAATCGGCGAGCGGTGAGTTCACACTTACTCCTCGCCAACTCTCAGGCCTTGGGAACAGTCCACAACTGGATGGGCGACGTGTTCGCGGGGTAGTCGCCGCCCATACCCTTCACGCGACCGTTGCCGCTGCTGTTCGCGTTCGTCGCACTCACGGCAACGATCTCGCCCTTCGGATGCAGCGCGACACTGTGGCAGTTCGGCAGCTTGCCGCCGCTGAAGAACGGGGCCGCCTCGCCAGGCTTCCAGCAGAAGAGCTTGCCCTGGCCCGGCTGCCCCGAAGTCGTGCCGATCACGTAGCCATCCGGGTGCCACGCCATGTCCGTGACATAGCCCTCGTTGTCGTTGGCGCCCTTGTACGTCGAGAGCCGCTTGCCCGTGGCGAGGTCGAACGCGACGATCAACGGGACGCACTGCACGAAACCCCCCGACTTCGGCTCGGCACCCGCCGCGAACAGCGTCTTGCCGTCGCCCGAGATGAGCAGGTTCTTCACGCCGCCGACATCCTGAATGCGGTCGAGCTTGTGGAGTTCCTTAGCCTCGAAGGTGCGGACGGGCTTTCCGGGCACAGTGTGTAACTCACGGACGACGCCGAACAGGTCGCCGACGAAGACCGACTTCCCGCCCGGGGAGTAGCAGACTGACAGCACATCGGCCTTGGCCTCGAAGTCGCCGATCTGCTTGCCGTCGGCAGTGTTCCAGAGCCGCGCGAAACCGTCCTTGCCGCCGGTAATGAGTCGTTCGCCGTTGGGCGACACCGCGACCCCCCGGAGCCAGCCGTCGTGCGCGGCCTCGACCGACCACAGTTTCTTCGACTCCTTCGCTGACAGGTCGGTCGCGGTGAGGCGACCCCACGAATCGACGCTGAACAGGGCGGTGCCGGCGAACGCGAGCGAAGTCACCCAGCCGTTGTGCCCCGTGATCGCGGGCAGTTCAATGGGTTCCTTACCGCTGACGTCCCAGCGTTTCACTGTGCCGTCGAAGCACGCCGCGACGAGCATCTTTCCATCCGGCGAGAAGCGAATGCGATTGATTTGCGTCGTCGGAACGAGCGGCTTGCCGAGTTCCTTCGGAGCGTTCGCGGCGGGAGCGGTTTTGGGTTGTTGCGCGTTCACGCGAGCACCTCCGTCACGGGCTTCATTTCCTCGTGGGCGATCGGCAGCGGTTGACCGCCGTTGCGGAACTCCACTTCCTTCGGGTCGATGCCGAGCGCCTTGTACCACGTGTGGAATAGCCCGCCGATGTCCACAGGGTCCGATGTCACTTCGGTGCCCTTGTCGTTCGTTTTGCCCGCGACCACGCCGCCCTTGATCCCGCGGCCGGCCATGCAGACGCTCCACGCCTCCGGCCAGTGGTCGCGGCCGATGTGCCCGTTGATTCGCGGCGTCCGACCGAACTCTGCACACGCAATCACGAGCACGTTGTCGAGCATTCCGCGGTCACGCATGTCTTCGATGATCGCCGCGAACGGGCGGTCGAACTTCGGGTGCAGGCTCGCGGCCCCGTTGAAGTGGTCACCGTGTGTGTCCCAGCCGTAGGAGGTCACTTTCACGAACGTCACGCCTTCTTCGAGCAGTCGGCGGGCGAGAAGCATGTGCCGCCCGAGATCATGCGTGCCGTAGCGGTCCTGGTCCTTTTGCGGCAACTTCGACAGATCGAACAGTTCGATCTTCTTCTGGAGTTGGGCGGCCATCTCGAAGGCGTGTGTGTTCGCCTCCGTGAACTCTTTCCGCCGTTCTGCCGCGTACTTGGAGTCGAGCAATTTGCGGAGTTCGTTGCGTTCGTCATCGTCCTCGGGGGCGATTTCCTTGGGGCGGAGCAGGTTCTCGGGTGGCTTGCCGTCGCCGAGCGCGAGTGCCCCGTACTTCGGGCCGAGGAACCCGGCGTCCTTGTAAATGAAGCCACCACTGAGGGGCTTCACCCAGATATACGACGGCAACCCGCTGTCGTTGTTGCCGACGAGCTTCGACACGGCCGAGCCGAAAAACGGATACACCACGCCGCGGTTCTTCGGGTCGCCACGGTTGATGCGATCGACGCCCGCCGAGTGCGAGTTGTCTTGCGTCGAAACACTCCGCACGATTGCGAGGTGTTTCATGAGCTTCGCAGACTGCGGCATCAGTTCGGAAATCTGGATGCCGGGTACGGTCGTCTGAATGGAGCGGAACGGTCCACCGAACGGTGTGTTCGGCTTGGGGTCCCACGATTCGAGCTGGCTCATGCCGCCGTCGAGCCAGACGAACAGTACCTGGCGGCGTTCCTTGCGGAGCTTCTCGGCGACGGCCGGCGTGACGAGTCCGCCGAGACTCAGTGCGGACCCGCCCGCGGCCCCCATGAATTGGCGACGCGAGATCTGGTGTTCCACCGGGGTACACAACATGACGAGCCTCGCTATTTCTTCTCGAAGTCGAGTTCCACGGTTTTCCCGGCCACGATCTCGATGGTTCGGGTCTGTTTGGCGGCACGAACCTCGTAGCGGCCCGGTGCAAGGTTGGTGAACTTTGCCTTGCGGGCAACGATCTTCGCTTCCAGTCCCAGTTGCAACGCGATCCCCTCGAAGAGCCCGTCGGTAGGGGGCGGTTGCCCCATGTCAACGGGTGCCATTTGCACCTTCGTGACCTCTTCGAGCGGCGGCACGATCTCCAACCCGCCGACCATCGCAGCGTCGAGTGATAGATCCACCGTCAGCGTTGCGCCCGGTTTCACTTCGACCCACCGCCAGGTCATCGGTCCATCTTGGATGCTGGCGAAAACGAGGTATCGCCCCGGCGTGAGTTTGCTGTGTTCGTACTGGCTCGGCACCGCCTTGCCGTCGCCAGCGATCAACGTGCTGACGTGGGGTTTGTCGTAGTTGCTGCGTGCGTACTGGCGGGCGTCGAGATCGACGACTGTCGCGCCCAAACAGAACCGCTCCTCGGCCAACGCGCCCACATACCCGACCTTCAGATTCGCATTCGGAGCCGCGCCGCGAACGGCGACCGCACCCTTCACATACGGCACATCATCCGGCCCGGGTGGGTCGTTCGCCTGACGAGGGCAATCGGCCACGAACGTACCGGCGAGGACGTTTCCACTCGGCAACTCGGGCAGGTCGGGGATTGCGAGGAACACCTTACCGGGGAGTTTCCCGTTCTCGCGCTTGCCCCATTCGAGCGTAATCGCACAACCGCCACGCCAGCCGAGCGGGTTCGTGTCGGCCCAGGAACCCTTGAATGAGAATACTTCCCACTGCCGAATCACCGGGCGGGGGAAGTTCACGAACACGGTCCACCCGGTTGGCCCGAGCACATCCTCAGGCTTGAGCACCATCCGTTGTGGTGAGCCTTCGCGACCGGGTTCGACGGGCAGCTCGATCGACACCCGCCAGTTATCACCGGGGGCGGCTTCCGGTTTCTGGAGCACGAGGTTCTGCCCCTCGATACGCGCCTCGGCAGTCACATCCACGCCACCGATCCGGCCCGTCACCGAGCCGGGCGGGATCACATGCTTGGCGGGGTCCATCTCGTGGTTGACCTTCACCACGGGGGGTGGCAATTCGACCTTTGGCTCTGGCGTGAGAACGGCGTTCGGTTGCTCGGGCTGGGGTTGTGGCTTCGACCCGCAGCCGAGGTTGCAAATCAGGCCAAGCCCAAGAATCGCCGCAAAAATCGTCCGTGACATGGTTTCTCCAAGAAACGCGGAGTGCGGAATTCGGAGTGCGGAATCAAATCAAGTTGTCTTCTTCCATTCCGCACTCCGAATTCCGCACTCCGCGTTCTTTTTGAGTCAATGATTAACGCCGAATTCCATCGACGCGAGCAACGCCCACGCGACGCGGCCAATCGCCTCGGCACGCTTCTCGGGGTGCTTTGCCAGCACCTTCGCCACCGCTGCTCGCTCGTCGGCTGTTGGTTTACGTGTCAGTACCGTGAGGTACAACTCGTCGGTCGCCGCTGCATCATCCAGCTTTGCCGTGCGTTCGACAAGGTTGCCTGGCTTGGTCACCACGAGTTCGAGAACGGCCGAGTCGTGAAGGACGAACAACGCCCCTTTCAGCGAGGGGGCGATTTCGTCTTCCGGCTCACGTGGCTGGTTCGCGAACGCCTTGAGGAACTTCGGCCGCAGTGTGTCCGCTGCCTTCGGATCGTTTCCAGTCGCGGTCAGCATTGCCGTGAGCAGTTGGTCCGCACTGAGCCGTTTCTCCAACGCCACCGCGAACAACCGCGAGTCGGGTGCATCCTTTCCGGCTTGCACTACGCTCGATCGCTGGTAGGTTGTCGTCAAGGCCAACTCGCGGAGCAGCCACTTCATGTCGAACTTGTTCGCAGCAAACTCATCGGCCAACATCGCCAGCACTTCCGGATGCGATGCCGGGTTGCGACCGTGGTGCAAATCGAGCGGATGAACCAGCCCGCGACCCATGACGGCGAACCAGATGCGGTTCACGGCGTTGCGAGTGAAGTCGGTGTTCTTCGCGGTCGGGAGTTGCTCCGAGATCTTGGCGAGCGTGCTGAACTTCGGCACGCCGGGTTCGTTCGTCTTCTTGTTCGGTGGCGTCTCGAACTCCATCCCTTTCGCAAACATCGGGATGTCGATCATCATCATGCCGGGGAGCGATGGCCCGGTCGCCATCTGCACCTTCGTGAACACCGACGCGAACGGGTGTTTCTCGATGGTGGGCTTCTCGGCCACGATCATCTTCGCTGGGTTCACGAGGTACGTGTTCTTGAAGAACGTGTGCAGTCCCTGGAAGTGCTGCTGTTTGTAGTCGTCGATGAACAGGTGATCGTGGCACTCGCAACACTGGAAATTCTTGCCGAGGAAGAGCCTGCCCACGTCTCGCGTGAGTGCCGAGTAATCGACGGGGTTCTGGCCGTAGTTCTCCAGTCGCTTCGAGATCCAGAACGCGGCACCGACCGTATCCGCGTCCTTCGAGTCGGCTCGCAGCATCTCGCGAACCATCTGATCGTAGGGCTTGTTCTTGGCGAACGATTCCCTCAGGTACTTTGTCCAGTCGGCGTTCTCTCCGAGGCGTTCCATGAATGCGACGTGGAACAGATCGGCCATGCGGGTCGCATAGCTGGGGTTGCTCAGGAGCGAGTCGATCACCTTGGTCCGCTTGTCGGTGGCGGTGTCTGCGAGGAACGCCTTCGTGACGGCGACGGTCGGAATCGTGCCAGCAAAGTCCAGGTACACCCGGCGAAGGAACTCGGCATCATCAGCGGGTGCCGCGAGCGAGGCGTTCTCCGCCTTGGCCTTGGTTTCGATGACGGCATCAATGCGAACATGCAGCGGCTCCGCGGCGCGGGCAAGCGGTGAGAACGTGACCGCAACTGCGAAGGAGAGGAGCAGGCGGGGCATGGTGGGTTCACCGATGTGTCATGGCGAGCGGGACGTAAGTCCCCTGATTGATTTCGCGTTGGCTCGACTACCCCATAGCAATCAGGGGACTTACGTCCCCCGCTCGCCATGACGGAATCAGATCTTCAGCACGCCGGTGCTGTCGCCGAACGACTTGGCAGGGGCTCCCATTCGCTCGAATAGGGCGAGGAACAGGTTCATCAGCGGCGTGTCGGACTTCTTCGGGAACACGACGTGCTTGCCTGTGGCGATCGTGTTGCTGCCCTTGCCGATCAACAACAACGGGAGTTCGTCGTGGTTGTGGCGGTTGCCGTCGCCGTTGCCGCTGCCGTAGACCAGCATCACGTTGTCTAGCATCGTCGAGCCGTTCCCTTCCTTGATCCCCTTCATCTTGCCGACGATGTACGCGAGTTGCTCCGTGTGGAAGGTGTTGATCTTCTTGATCTTCTCGAGCTTCTTCGGGTCGCTCCCGTGGTGCGACAGGTCGTGGTGACCTTCGGCCACTTCGATCATCTTGTACGGCCGGTTGCTGCCTTCGTTCGCGAAGGGGAACGTCGCCACGCGGGTGAGGTCGGTCTGGAACGCGAGCACCATCAGGTCGCCCATGAGCCGAATGTGGTCCGCGTATTCCTTGGGAATACCCGATGGTGCGGGCATGTTGGGCTTGGTCACTGGTGCCGACGCGATTTGTTTCGCCTTTTGGATGCGTTGTTCGACCTCGCGAACGCTGGACAGGTATTCGTCGAGTTTCTTCTGGTCGGCGGTGCCGAGCGTCTTGTTCAGCCCCTTCGCATCCTCGTTCACGAAGTCGAGAACGCTCTTGTTGTAGAGTTCGCGCTTGGCCTTTGCTTCAGCCAACTCCTTCGGGTCGTTGCCACCGAACAGCCGATCGAAGACGGCCTTCGGATCGACTTCCTTCGAATTGGGTGTGGACTCGCCCCGCCACGACATGTTGTGCGAGTAAGCACACGAATAACCGGAGTCGCAGTTGCCGGTGCTGCCGCCGCGGTCGATGCCGAGTTCCAGAGACGGGAAGCGGGTAGCATCGCCGATGGTGGTCGCGATGTGCTGGTCGGCCGACATGCCGACGCGGATGTCCGCACCGTGTGTCTTGCGGGGTTGCCGGCCCGTGAGGAACGCGGCCATGGCGCGGGCGTGGTCGCCAGGGCCGTCGCCGTTGGCGCGGGCCTTGTCGAGAGCCAGTCCGCTGTAGACGTTGAACGAGTCCTTGAACGCTTCGAGCGGCTTCAGGATCGCCGGCAGTTCCTCAAGTTTCCCCTCAGCCTTGGGGGTCCAGGCATCCATGTTCACGCCGTTCGGGACGTACAGGAACGCGACCCGTCGCGGTGGTGTGCTGGCAGCAGCGGGAGCGGCCCACGACAACGATTCAAGCATCGGCAATGCGACAGCGGTCCCGAGACCTTTGAGGACTGTGCGGCGGGTGATTCGGCTATTCATGGGAAATGGTTTCCGGCGGGGTTGGTGATTTCTGTTTCGTTTAACCGCGACCGTAGGGAGCGGGTGGGGCGCTCCCTACGGTCGCGGCTAAACGTGGTTGCGTGCTACTCGCTTCGCTTACCCTTGCGTTTCTGGAACGGGTCGGATTTCACGATGGCGAGCACGAGGGAGGAGAACGAATCCTTGTTCGCTTTCGAGGCGACGACGATGTCGTCGAGGACGCACTTATCGTAATACTCTAACCCACGGCCGAGGCCGAAGGTAATGAGTTTTTCCGCGAAACAGCGACGGAACATATCGGCTTTGCCGATCAGCACTTTTCGCAATTCCGCTGGCCCGGCGAACTTCTCGCCGCCAGGCAGCACGCCCGACGGGTCGATGGCCTGCTTGTTGTCCTGCGTTCGCCAGCCGCCGATGCCGTCGAAGTTCTCCAAGCCGAACCCGAGCGGGTCCATCTTCGTGTGGCAGGTGGCACACGCGGGGTTCGCTCGGTGCTGCTCCATCTGTTGACGAAGCGTCCCCTTCAACTGGGGCGTCGGTGGCAGTTCCGGTACATCCGGTGCGGGTGGCGGTGGCGGCGTGCCGAGTACGTTTTCGAGGATCCACTTCCCGCGTTTCACGGGGCTGGTGCGGGTCGGGTTCGACGTCACCGTGAGTGTGCTCCCCATCGTCACGACTCCACCTCTGCGACCGTCGCTGAGCGTCACCTTGCGGAATTCAGGGCCGGTGACGTTCGCGAGGGCGTAGTGCTTGGCGAGTCGATCGTTCGCGAACGTGTAGTCCGAATCGAGGAACTCCAGGATGCTGCGGTCGTTCTGGACGATGTATTCGAAGTACATTTCCGCCTCGCGAGCCATCGCGTTCTTCAAGCCGTCGTCCCAGCCTGGGTAGTAGCCCTTGTCGGGTGTGAGCGTCTTGAGCTTGCGAAGTTCGAGCCACTGTCCCGCGAAGTTTTCCGAGAGTGCTTTTGCTTTAGGATCCTTCAGCATCCGCTTCACCTGGGCTTCCAGGACGGCGGGCTTGCGGAGTTCGCCCTTCTCGGCCAGTTGGAACAGTGTTTCATCCGGCATCGTCGACCACAGGAAGTACGAGAGCCGCGTGGCGAATTCAAAGTCGTTGATGGTTCGGATATCGTTCGGGTTCTTCGGGTCTTCCTCGATGCGGTAGAGGAAGTGTGGCGACACCAGCACGGCCTTCATTGGCAGCCGAATCGCCTGGCCAAATGGTTCGCCTTGCTTGGTGGCGAGGTCGTAAAGTTTCATCAGTCGTGCGGCTTCGTCGGGCTTCACGGGCCGGCGATAGGCACGGCGAGCGAAGTTGGTCAGAACCTTTTCGGCCGCGATGCGGGGATCGGTTCCGGGACGCGCGACCAGGATCAGCTTGATTGATTCGGGCTCGGGCGGTGGCACGGCGTTGAACGGCCCCTCAACCTCGATTCGATCGATCCCGAACTCACGAGCGGCCTTGGTCGCCTTGTCCTCGAAACTGTTCGTGAACGCGACGGCGACCTTCTTCTCGCCACCGGTCAACTTCGTTCTGATCTCATACATTTGCGGCTTGGCTTTGTCGGCCTCCACGCTGAACGTCTTGAGATCCTTCCCATCCACGCGGATGGTCACACTTGGGAAGGCGTCGCCGACCTTCGTGCCCCAGCCGCGGAACCGCAGAACGTACTCGCCCTCGGCCACGAAGTTGAACTTCTCCAGGAAGGCGGAACCCTCGGTCTTGAAGGCGATTGTCGCGGGGGTTGCTGTCTTGGCGGAGCGGGGAATCACCACGATGTTCTGAGCGCGGAATTCCTGTTTGGAACTCTTGGCCGCAACCGGAATCTTGATGGCCGCCGCGAGCACCTTCTCGGCCGCGGTCATGTACTTTTCGAGCAGGATCGGCTGGAACGAGAGCACATCGCCGATGTTGTCGAAGCCGTAGCCCACGTCGTCGGCGGGGAAGTCGTCGGCGGGTTTGAAATCGACGCCGCAAAGGTCGCGGATCGTGTTGTTGTACTCGGCACGGTTCAGGCGCCGCATGGTCACGCGGCCGGGGTCGCGAGTGCCTCCGCAATCAACCTTGTTCAGCGTGTTCCCGATCCAGTCGATGACGAACGCCCGTTCCTCTTTCGTGGGCTGTGGCTTCTTGGTCTTGGGTGGGGGCATGTCATTGGCCGCGAGTGCGTG
This sequence comes from Planctomycetaceae bacterium, assembly GCA_013823135.1. Lineage (GTDB taxonomy): Bacteria > Planctomycetota > Planctomycetia > Gemmatales > Gemmataceae > Gemmata. The sequence continues at coordinate 67,600 of PNLP01000009.1, read as the reverse complement.
TTGCATCGCGCCCCAGTCCTTGCGGGCCTTGCGGGCCTGCGCTTCGGTGGTGTAGCCGTCGAGTTGCAACCCGCCACCGGCCTTGTCGCCCTTGTGGCAATCGACGCAATACTTCTGAAGAAACGGCAGAATCTTCGTTTTGAACGTGGCCTCGTCGGGCGGGGCCGCTGCGATTGGCACAGCGACTTCGACTGGCGGGACAGGCACGGGCTGCACCGCAGCTGCGACCGGCTCAGTGGCCTCTGGCTCCGTGGTAATCGGCCGCTTGAGGCGGTCACGCAGCGATCCCTGGGGTTCCGTGGTTGGGGCCGCATCAGGAATCGGAGCGGGAACCGCGGCGACAACGGGTTGTTCCCGATCCGCCCAGCCGGTCGCCCACGCGAGGGCGAGGCTGCCCGTCACGGCCGCGCCAAGCAGGATGAGGGCGGTTCGCAACGCCATAACCACGGCTCCGATTTTCACTAAGGTGCGATGCTTGAACGGCTGCGTGGGGAGGGAACAGCCGGGTTCTACTGGAATGATACCGCGGGGAGGGCAATTCTGATTCAAAGTTAGTCGAGTATCGCGCGAATCGCAACCAGAATCAGCGGGCGGAATGCCGATTGCATTCCCCACCGGATTCCGAGTTGTTGCGAACAATTTGGTTCCGGGCGATTTACCCACCCCACGCCCGGAACCAGAGGTTTCAGACCCGGAACCATTCTGTTCGTCCGGAAGAAACTATATCAGAATAACGTCATCGGCCGCATCACGAAATGAGCCATAAGTTTGCGACACGCTCTCCAAAACACCACATCCACTTTACTCAGGCATCAAATGCGTTGTGGGCCAATCACTTCACCGGTTTCGCATAGTCGCCACGCATGAATCCGCTGTCGGCAGGCGGGTTGTACGTAATGTCGAGGTCAGGAGTCTCCAGGCGTTTGGATTCCTTGACCCGCGATTCCAGGGCGTAATCGAGGATGCCACCGGTGAGCTGCGTTCGCTCGACGGGGTAGGGCGGAGTCCCCGTTGCCAGGAATGTCTCGACGTGCGATGTGAGCGCTTCGAGGAACGCGGCACCCGGAGGTGGTGGTAGCCAGAACAAGCACGACGACGGCTTCGCCTCGCCTTCGATCTTGGCTGCGAAGGTTTCGTCGGCAACGTGGCCGTCGAGTTGCAACACCGTCGCCTTCAGTCCGTCGCGGTACTCGATCAGGAACGCGATCGGCCCCTTCACAGGCACTGCCCAGGTTGCGGGGCGTGGGAACCGCTTGCAGTTGGTCCGAACATCGCCCGCGTTGCGAGACGCGCTGCGGCCCAGTGCGTGTTCCAGCAGATCCCATGACCAGAGGCTATCGTCGCCGGCCTTCCAGACGGCATCGCCCTGGAGGCATGTCACCGCCTTCACGCCCTGGTTCGGATGAACAGCGGGGTTACCCCCGCCGCTCGCCTGGAACCGGCGTTCGACCATGCACTGCAACGATTCGAGGGCGTGGATGCCATAGATTTCGAGTTCACCCCGCGACACGAGAATGGCTTCGCTGATCTTGGTGCCGAGCTTGAACTCCAGTTCCGGTCGTCGCCAGGTGACGGGCAGGCTCGAACCCGCCATCAGCGGGAACCGCATCTTCTTCGCGGTCGCCACCATATCGGCCGCCTTGGTCCGGTCGTAACTCAGGTGCTTGTCGCAGAACACCGGTACGGATTTTCCGGATTTCTCGAACACTTCCACGATCTTCTTGAAGTAGTCGTGCCGTGGGTAAAGCTTCTGCCCCTTCGCGTTGTAGGGGTAGTCGCCGTGTTCCCCGATGAGCAGGACGCCATCGACCGCGAGTTTCCCCGTGCCCAGCGTGAGCGCGTCCTCGATTGTCTCCGATACGCGGAAGCCATGCTCCTTGGCGAGATCCCTGCTCAGGTCGGGGGCACGAACTTGCTCGACGTAGGCGCTGGCAACGCCGAACTCGGGGAAGTGGTGGGCGTCGCCTTTCATGTACCCGTCGAGGAATCGGCCCACGATGTGGTATGCGTGCGAGAGATACCCGTAGACGGTGGTGACGACCGCGACGTTCTTCGTGGGCGGCTTGGTTCGCTTGGGCGGGCGGCTGCGTGGCGTGTCGGCAGCGAGTGCGAGTGGCAGATGGTTGCCACCGGTTGCTGACGCGAGAAGGGACGACGCGAGAAAGCTGCGACGGGTGTGGATCATGCGCCCGAATTTACGCGGAAAGGCGACCCGTTGCAACGGGTCGCCTTTCGTGGTGAATCGCGGATCACTGATTCTTTTTGCCGATGGCCTTGAGGGCGGTTTGGGCTACCTTCCCGACAGCACTCTTCTTGTCGGCGGCGTATTCGCGGAGGGTGGGGATGGCTGCCTTGGCGTTGCTTCCCATGGACATGAGCCCCTTGGCTGCCCCGATCTTGGCAGAGTCTTCCTTGTCGTCCTTCAGCATCTTGATGAGCGGCGGAACGGCCTTCTCGGCGGGTTCATCGCACGCACCCAGAGCCTGAGCTGCGGCCGCACGGATGCCGGCGTCCTTGTCGTCCAGGCCCTTGTAGATGTCGGGCAGAGCGTCCTCAACGTAGCTCTTCATGATCGAGGCGAGCTTGCCCAGTTCGTGCAGGGCGTTGATCTTCGTCTTGGCGTCCTTACCGGTCTTCAACTCCATCGTGTAGCGTTTCGCGTCGGTCTCGTTGCTTGCGAGAGCTTCGGGCGCGAGGCTCAGAAACAGCACGCCGTTGAACAAAGCAACGGTGGCGATTGCTTTTACAAACCGGGCTGTGGCCATGAACGGAACTCCAGGGAGGTGAAGGGCTGCTACGAGGCTGAACCCCGCCGAGACGGTTGTGTTCCGTTTGGACGCTCCGAACGCTTTTCTCGTTCCCGGAACGTGACGGATGTGGTTCAATCTGTTCTGCCTACCACTTTAGCACTTCCGAGGTCGGAGAACACGCCGATGCGTACACGATTGTTCGCGATTTGTTTGGGCATGGCTGTCGTCACTGGTCTGGCGACAGCAGAGGACTGGCCGGGCTGGCGGGGTCCACGCTCCGACGGCACCGTGAAGGACACCGGGTTCGCCCTGAACTGGTCGCCAGACAAGAATGTGCGATGGAAGACCGAACTGAGCGGTTCGGGCCACTCGTCTCCTGTGGTGAGCAAGGGGAGGGTGTTCGTCGCCGGCTGCATCGAGGCGGAGAAGAAGCGCGTCCTGTACTGTGTGGATCGCGCATCGGGGAAGATCTTGTGGGAGAAGGCGGCTGTCGTTTCGGAGTTGGAGAAGAAGCACAACGAGAACAGCTGGGCCAGTTCGACCCCGGCCGCGGACGGCGAACGGGTCTACATCACGTTCCTCGATAAGCCGCAGATGCGTGTTTACTGCTACGACTACTCCGGGAACCTGCTCTGGGAGAAGAACCCCGGCGAGTTCCATTCCCAGCACGGCTTCTGCAGCCCGCCGATGCTGTACAACGATCTCGTGATCGTGAACGGCGACCAGGACGCACCCAAAGGCCAGTCGGCGTTCATCGTCGCCTTCGACAAGAAGACCGGCGAGGAGAAATGGCGAGCCGACCGACCGACGAAACTCCGGTCGTACTGCCCGCCCGTGGTTATCGAAGTTGCGGGCAAGAAGCAACTCGTTCTGACCGGCAGCAAGTGCGTTGCGAGCTACGACCCCGACACGGGGAAACAGAACTGGATCATCAACGGGCCGACCGAGCAGTTCGTCTCCAGCATGGTGCTTCACGACGGCGTTCTGCTGATGACCGCAGGCTTCCCGGAGCACTGGGTGATGGCGATCGACCCGACCGGGAGCGGGAATGTCACCAAGTCGCACGTTCTGTGGTCCAAGCAGAAAGAGGGCGGTTACGTCCCTTCGCCGGTGGCCCACGACGGGAAGTTGTTCCTGGTCGATGACCGCGGCGTGGCGAGCTGCTGGGACGTGAAGACCGGCAAACAGTACTGGAAGGAGCGATTGAGCGGGAAGGGGCACCACGCCTCGGCGATCGCCGCCGAAGGCCGAATTTACTTCACATCCGACGAGGGGATCACGTTCGTTCTGAAGGCATCGAGCGAGTTCGAGGTGCTGGCGAAGAACCCGCTGGATGAACGGGTGTTCTCGTCGCCGGCATTCTGCGACGGCGAGATCTTCATTCGCGGGGCCAAGCACCTTTGGTGCATCGCCGAGAAGAAGTGAGGTCCGCTGAACGAACGGCTGTGTGGCGGCTATAACTAGGAAACAAGGAGAGCCGCCATGTCGCTTGCTGAGACATTCCCTGAGATCACGAAGCGGAACGAGCCGCTTGCGCCGTACACGCACCTCAAGATCGGTGGGCCGGCCGAGTTCCTCATTCAACCCCGCAGTGTGGACGAACTCCGCAGCGTTCTGACCACGTGTCAGACGCAACAGGTGCCCGTTCGCATGTTGGGCGGCGGGAACAATCTGCTCGTTCGCGACGACCCCGTCCCCGGAGCCGTCGTTCAGCTCACCGCCCCCGCGTTCACCATGATCGAGTGGGACGGGAAGCGGATCACGGCCGGCGGCGGCGGGCCGTTGTTTGACCTCATCGCGTTCTCGGTGCGGCAGGGGCTCACGGGCCTCGAAACGCTCGTGGGCTTGCGGGGAACCGTGGGCGGCAGCGTTCGCTGCAACGTCGGCGACCGGTCCGGCGAGATCGGCCAGGGTGTTCGGCAAGTCACCGTCCTGACCGAAACCGGGAAGGTGCAGGTTCGCACGCAGGAGGAGCTCAACTTCTCCGAGCACCAGAGCGACATCGACGAACCCGTGATCCTCAACGTGGTGTTCGAGCTTGAGAAGGCTCCCGCAGCGGCCGTGCTGAAGCGGATGCGAAAGGCCTGGATTCTCCGCAAGGCCGCGGAGCCGTTGAGCTTCCAGGCCGCGGTGCGATTGTTCCGCAACCCGCCGGCCCAAACCGCGGCCACGCTCATCGACCGCGCCGGGATGACAAAGGCTCGCGTCAACAACGCCGAACTCAGCGAGCGGAACTCGAATTACGTCGTTGCTCATCCGGGGACCACGGCGACGGACATCCTTCAGTTGGCGGACCGCGTTCGCACCCGCGTCCGGGAACGGACGGGGGTCGATCTCGACCGCGAGTTGCACGTTTGGTGAGATGAACCCCCACGCCGAACGGAGTCGGTGAAGGATGGCAGCGAAGCGTTCCCAAAAAGCCGAGCAATCAGGTTGGGCGGGCCGCCGCCCTGTTCGCGGGTTGCTCGTGGCCGTGGTCACGCTCGCCGTCGTCGCCGGGTTGGTGTGGGGGGTCGCTCGCCTTGGCGAGGAGGCCCGCCGCGGGATCGGCTCGCGGGATCGCTATGCGGTTCACTTCGACGACATTGAGTGTGATTTGCCGCCGGGCCTCGCACGCTCCACTTTCCTCTCAGAAGTTCGCTACGTCTCGAACTTCCCCGAAACCTATCAATCGCTCGATCCCGAGTTGAACGCGAAACTCACGAAAGCGTTCACCTCTCATCCGTGGGTCGGGGGCGTGGACGATGTGTCCGTGAACGCCAGCGGTGCGGTGCGGGTGAAACTGCGGTTTCGCGTTCCCGTGCTCGCAGTCAGGTCGGAGGGGAGAGGAGTTCGATTCGTGGACGCGGCCGGCGTGCTGTTGCCGCCCGAGGCTTCCGCCGATGGCGTGGCAGAACTGGCGAACCCCGTTCACACGCCGGTACCGCTCGCTGGACAGGTGTGGCCGGATGCGGACGTGAAACGAGCCGTGGAACTGGTGGAATCGCACCTTCCCCGCCGCCTGGAGAAGACCCCGCAGGGCTGGCGACTCACCACCGCCGACGGGAAAACGCTGGTGGTCGAACGCTAAACGCGGGTCAACTCGGCAAGCACGAACTGCGACCACGTTTCGAACTCGTCCGTGCGTGTGGCCAATTCCGTGAGCGGCGAGAACCCCGCCTCGGCAAGCGCTTCCTCGCGCGACTGCACACGTTGTGCAGCCAGTTCGACCAGATGCACGACCCCCAGGTGAACGCTGCCGACGGGCGTGCGGTCGTCGTTGATGAAGCCGAAGAACGAATCCTTCCACTCGCAGTCGATGGCGACCTCTTCGGTGAGTTCACGCATCATGCCGGTGTGGTACGGGTCGTCGCCGCGTGCGTCTTCCTCGCTGATGTGACCGCCGATTCCAATCGAACGCAGTGAACGCAAGCGTGCCTCGGTGCCGGCCGCACCGCGGCGGTAGTGGAAGAGTTCGCTCCCGCACTTCAGCACGACATACGGGATGAGTTGCTTGAACTCGGGCTGCGTTTCCACCTCGGACCGTGGTCGAAACTCGAACGTACTCGGGTCGAGCACAGCACCACGATATGTGTCATCGGCAGCACGGAACCCGTGGAAGTACCCCGCGGCCCGAAACCGCTCTGTGGGGATCACGAGAACTCGCTCATCCTTGGGCATGCGGCCTCCGACAAAGTTTAGCCGCTTGCGGCTTCGCGGTCATTCCCGCGAAGCCGCAAGCGGCTAAGAACGTAACCCCATTACTTCCCGGCCAGTACTGCGGGTGCCGAGTTCTTCGCGTGTTCGGCGTCCAGCCCCGCGTACACGCCGAAGTCGTTGAAGAACAGTCGCTTCGCCAGTCGATAGAAGATGTTCTTCTCCGGGATCTCGGCCGCCGGGTTGTACTGCGAGGTTCGCGGCGTCATAGCCCCCAACTCCGCGAGCGCTGTTTGCCGCGCCGTCGCGTCCTTGGCCCCGTGCGCCTCCACGAGCTTTTTCAGCAGGTCGGGCCGTTCCAGCACGATGCAACCGCGAGTGGTGTTCGCCGCCAGCTTGCGGAAGTCCGCCAGGAACGCTGACTGAATGAACTTCTCCTTCAGCGGCCGCGTGTCGGCTTTCGTCGTGTGGATCGACTCGGCCGAGAACTGCACGATGGGGCACGGCTCGATGCCGCCCCACGGGTTGATGTGGTGACTGATGCCGTTCGCGGCCGGGCACAGCGCCTTACCGTCACCGTCGTGGTAGGCGTCAATAATCACGATCGGCTTCCGCGCACGCATCTCAACGACGAACTTCCGCGCTCGCACGGCCTGTTCCGGCGTGAGGCACAACTCCGGATTCGGGTTCGGCCCCATCGGTCGATAAACGTGGAACCACGTGTACAGCACGCCCATCTTGATGAGCGTGTCGATCCACTCTTCGCGCAGTGTGTCGTCGATGTTCGTGCGAGCCAGACTTGTGCAGACCCCCGTGAACACCCCGGCGTCCAGGCAGTTGTGAAGCCCCTGCATCGTCTTGTCGAGCACACCCGAACGCCCGCGCCGTTCGTCTGAGACGATCTGCGTTCCCTCGACCGAAATCAGCGGCGTGATGTTCCCAAGTTGCCGCATTCGCCGTGCGCGTTCTGGCGTGATGAAGTGGCCGTTGGTGAAGATCTGGAAGTAGCAATCCGGGTGCTCGGCGAGCATGTCGAGCAAGTGCGGGTGCATGAACGGTTCGCCGCCGACGATGCCAAAGAACACGTTCCCCATCTGCTTCGCTTCGCGGACGAGCTTGTGGAACGCTTCCGGCGAGATTGTCTGCTGCTTCATGCTGACATCGACCCAGCATCCCTGGCAGCGCAGGTTGCAGGTGTTGATGATTGACACGTAGAGGAACGGCGGGAAGAACTGCCCGCGTTGCATCCGCCGCTTGTGCTTGTGAACCGACAGCGCTCCCCTCACGCCCATCGTGTAGGCGAGCTTCCAGAGCAACCGCTTGTCGGTCTCGAACACGACTCGTTTGGCGAGTTTCAACGTTGCGACCAGCGACACGGCGAACCTCGGTGAGTGCAAGTGGGCATTGTCGAGTGTATCCGCAACCCGAGCCGCCTTGCAGGGGAATGCCCTGTAACTTGCCGGGATCGGTTGCTTGTGTTGTCGGTTCGGAGGGATACACTCGAAGTCGCCCTGCTCTTACAACTCGGAGTTGCTCCATGTTCATCCGTGTTCTGATGTTATCTGCAGCTTTGGCACTCACGGCCGAGCCAACCCGTGGCGAAGATGCGAAACCGCCAACCGACGGAGAACTGAAGGCGGCCCACACCCGCGTTACCGAATACCTCAAGGGCGTCGAAGGGGCTGATGCAGCTCGCGTGACTCCGCTCACCGGCGACGGGTTGGCTGCCACGTTCCCCGATCACATTCTTTTCGCGGTGATGTTCCCGCAGTACCCCGTCGCCCGCATTGCCCCGGCACCGTTTGCGTCGTCCAACGTGGTCGCACTGCCGAAGAAAGACGGCAAAGCGGTTCTGATCCCTAACGCAAAGGAACTGGAGATCTTCTTCAAGGTGAGCAGTCGTGCGGTGAAGACAGAAGCCGAGGCGACGGAGGCACTCAAGGCGTTCTTGCGGGCATCTTCGGAGCTGAGCCAGGACGGTTTCTACAAGTTCACCGTGAAGACTGACGAAAAGCCGAAGGTGGAGGGCACTGCGATCACAGGTTCCGGGCAAGCGGTGGTAGCACCCGAGGGCGGCAACAAGGGTGAGATCAAGGCTTCGCTGACTTTCAAAGACGGCAAGCTCGCCTCTGCCGACATGAAGGTGAACGTGACGCCGGGTATCCGCCCACGCTGCCAGGCCACGAAGTTGCTTGATCCGGACCCGATCGTTCGTGAGATGGCCGAGCAGTCCATTCGCGTTATGGGTTCGGCGGCCAAGCCATACCTCGACGAACAGCGCAAGAAGGCCAGCCCGGAGCTGCAAAGGGCCATCGACCGCATGTGGGCACGAATCCAGTCCGAAGGGCGGTGAGGAACGGGCACGGAAAACTTCCCACCGCGAAGCGGCGGTGTTCCTGACCTCCCCCCCTTGTGGGGGAGGTCGCCGCGAAGCGGCGGGTGGGGGGAAAGCTACCGAGATGTTGGAGCTTACCCCCCACCCGGCTCGAAGACTCGCCGACCTCCCCCACAAGGGGGGAGGTTAACACCGAGTGCCAGAATCGGGAAGCTATTCCGTGCCCGTTTCTAAGCCTGCCTACACTGCACCCAGGCCGGGGCCGTTCAGGATTGCGGTGTTCATCGTGCCGTCCGTGATGGTGAACACGCCGGGGAACTTCGCATCCCAGGGTTGGTTGGCTGCAGGGCAATACTGCCGACCGTTCGATTCGATCGCGGCCACGCCCGGAACGTGCGCCGCGATGCTCGCTGACTGAATTAGCGACGCCCCCACGCACGTCAAATCCTGCACGCACCGGAACAGGCCGAACTTCTGCGCCGCCGCCGCAAGCAGGAGCGTTTGCGTCTGTCCCTTGCACGCCTTGAACGCGACGCCGGTGTAGCCCATCTCGCGAGAAAGCAGCAGCGTTTCCAGATCGAGCAATGACTCGTCGATCACCACCGGCTTCAACAGCGCCGCTTCGTGCATCCGGTTCGCGGGGTTCGCCTTCAGGTCGCGGGCTGTCGGCTGCTCGACATACTGCACGCGGTCGTACCCGGCCGGGCTGCGATCCTTGAGCCGACGCAGGAACTCCAGCAGGTACTCGACGTTCTGGCAGCGTTCGTTGAAGTCGAGCGAGTACCACCACTGAGTGACACCGCGTCGTCGCTGAACCTCCTCCGCGATGGCGTTCACGGTGATGACACGCTCTACGTCCCAGGCGATATCGTCGCCATTGAGCTTGATCTTGAGATGTGTCAAGCCATCACGTTGAATCCACTCGCCGAGATGCTCGGGAAGCCCGTCGCCCACGGGCTTGCTCACATCGGCTGGCGTCATCGGGTCGAGTGCGCCGACGAGGTGGTACAGCGGCATCCGCGGCTTCGGTTCAGGCGTGATGTAATTGTGCAGTCGATCGCCGGCGAAGTCCGAACCCAGGTAGTGCCCGAGATCGTGTTCGAGGAATTGCGGGCCGTAGGTTTGATAGCAATTCAATCCGTGTAGCTTGCCGTAAGCATCGTGCAATGCGGCATCGAACGCCGAGCCGACGACCAGTTTCGCGAGTGCGGGCATTCGCTCCGATACGCTCGGGACTTCTGTCGAGAGCAATTGCGGTTCGAGGCCATGGGTGATGTCGATGGGGTGACCCGACGTTTTGCAGCCGGAGTAAACCGAAGCCGCTGAGTCCGCAAACTGCTGCATGGCACTGAGCGTCTGATCGTACGTCAGTGCTCGCGTTGGCCACGCCCACACGTTCCCGAGCGGCATCGACCCGAAGCCCTTACTCTGTTTCCCCGAGGACGTCTCGACGTCCATCCACACGTTCAGGATGGTAACCCGATCGAGGGCCACCCCACCAAACTTGATCGGCGTTCGGTAACTGTGGCTTTCGTACGCGACGGAGACGTGGCGAATGGTGATGTCGGTGCTTCGCACGGTGGTAGTTGTTGGTTGGGAGTGGTTGGTTGTAAGACAGCATCACTGAGTTGCGGTTAGCGTACTCCGCGGCGGTTGATTCACCACAGCAATCCCCAAGCAACAACCATATGCCTCTCGACTGGCAACTTCCCCCGGGTGTCGATCGCGGCCTGTGGGACTATCTGCACGCCGACGACATGGTCGTCGGTTACGATGAGCAGATGCGAGTCTCGCCGCTCGCGACCGCCGATGTGGCGTTCTGCGAGCGAGCGTTCCCACCCCCAGGAAGGTTGGTTGATCTGGGTTGCGGCACGGGGCGGTTGTGCGTTCACTTCGCGGGGAAGGGTTACGATTGCGTGGGCGTCGATCTATCCGATGAGATGCTGGCGAAGGCCCGCGAGAACGAGCCGCGTGTGTCGTGGGTGAAGGGGAATCTCGTTGACCTCGCCGAGTTGCCGCCCGCGAGCTTCGATTACGCCGCGTGCCTGTTCAGCACACTCGGGATGGTTCGCGGTGCCGACAACCGCGCGAAGGTAGTTTCGAACGCCTTCCGCTTGCTGAAGCCCGGCGGCCGGTTCGTGCTGCACGCCCACAACCGCTACTTCGGCGGTCTCGGTTGGAAGCGTGTCCTCGGCCAGCGCTGGAAGACGCTCGTCGACAGCGCAACCGCGGGTGACATCACGTCGTCACAGGCCTACGGCGGCGCCCCGCTGACGCTGCACCACTTCACACAACGCGAGGCGATGGGCTTGCTCGAAGCGGCCGGATTCGTGGTGCGTGAAGTGCTCGCGATCGGCGACGACGGCCAACCCGCAACCGGCTCACGGGTATACGGGTGGCTGATGATGTGCGAGTGCCCAACCGTTTAGCCGCGACCCGGAGTCTTCGGAGGGGAGCGCGAGGCGCAAGCACGCTCCCCTCCGAAGACTCCGGGTCGCGGCTAAACGAAATTGTTATTCCCCCCGCAACTGCCGTAGCACTTCGTCGGGGGCGGGTTGGTAGCTGTGCGGTTCCATGCTCATCGCGGCGCGGCCCTGGCTCAGGCTCCGCACCTCGTTCGCATACGTGAACAGGTTCGCCAGCGGAACCATCGCGATCACTTCCACCATGTCGCCGCTCGGGCTCATCTCCTGGGCTTCGATCTGACCACGACGCCGCGTCAGGTCGCCCATGATGCTGCCGAGGAACACTGCGGGCGTCGTCACCGTCACCTTCATGATCGGTTCGAGCAACTGCACGTTTCCTTCGGTCGCCTGCCGATAGGCACGGATCGCGGCGGCTACGAACGAATCGTCGCTTGATAGAGCGGCATCGAACTTGGCGTCGATGATCCGAGCCTGCGCGTTCATCATCGGGTAGCCGAGCTCGCCCGTCTGAAGGGCATCCGCGAGTGCCTTCTCGGCCGCGGCCATGAACGCCACCGGCACGGGGTTCTCGTCGGCACTGACGACGTTGAACACCGCGACCGGCTTCTCGCTCACGAAGTTCGTGAACGACACCTTCAGTTCCGCGAACGCTGGCTTGTCGCCGAGGTGATCGATCTTCGCGTCGATGGTGCGCGGCTGCTTCAGCATCTCGCGATAACTGACGTTCGGCTTGCCGACCCGCACCTTCAGTTTGAAGTCGCGTTCGAGGCGATGCTTCTTCACTTCGAGGTGCAGCGTCCCCATGCCGCTCATCAGAGTCTGGCCGGTGTCTTTATCTGCTTTAACCTTGAACGTGGGGTCTTCGAGTTGCAGGATTTCCAGGGCGAGGCCGAGCTTGTCGCGGTCGCCGCCGCTGTCCGGCTCGATCGACTGACTCACCACCGCCTCGGCGAACGAGATCGTTTCCAGCAGGATCGGGTGGGCTGTCTCGCAGAGCGTGTCGCCGGTCACCGTGTCCTTCAGGCCAACGACGCAGACGATGTCGCCTGCCGGTCCTTCGGGCACTTCTTCGAGGCCGCGTGCGGGGTCGGCGTGAACGTGGAACGGCTTCGCGATGTTCTCCTTGACGTCCTTGCCGGGGTTGTACGCCCGCATGTTCGGCTTCAGCACGCCCGAATAGACGCGGATGAAGAACCGGTTGCCGCTCGGGTGCCACGCGGCCTTGAACACCAATCCGCAGAACGGCTCCTTGGGGTCAGGCTTCCGCTTCACTTCCTTGCCCTTACCCTTCGGGTCGGTGCCCACGACCGGCGGCCGATCCAACGGAGAGGGGAGGTAGTACGTGACGGCGTCGAGCAGCGGTTGAATGCCGATGTGCTCACGACCCGAGCCTGACAGCACGGGGAAAATCTTGCCGCTGAGGCACTGCTCGCGGATGAGCTGCCGGACTTTCAGGGGGTCAGGATCTTTGTCGTCGAGAACATCGGAAGTGATGAGATCCTTTTCGTCGTTCTGCGTCAGTACGTCGAACAACTCGGCGCGATACTTGTTGGCCTCGTCGAGACATTCCTCGGGAATGTCGGCATCGCGAACGGTCTTGCCGAGGTCGCCCGCATCGAAGAACTTCGCCCGCATCGTGATGAGGTCGATCACGCCCCGGAACGGGGTACGACTATCGGTTTCTCCACCCGATCCGATGGGAATGACGATCGGCACCGGCCTGCCGTGATCGACGAAGTTCGGCGTGAGTCGAGTGTGGATCGTTTCGAGGGTCTTGGCGAAGTTGGCACCCACCACGTCCATCTTGTTGACGAACACCATACGCGGCACGCCGTACTTGTTCGCCTGCCGCCACACCGTTTCCGATTGCGCTTCGACACCCTTCTGCCCGTCGAACACTACAACCGCACCATCAAGCACCCGCAGCGAGCGCTCGACCTCGGCCGTGAAGTCGACGTGCCCCGGCGTGTCGATGAGGTTAATGGTGTATCCGGCCCACGAGAACGGCACGCACGCGGAATAGATGGTGATGCCGCGGGCCTGTTCTTCGGGATCGTAGTCGGTGTCCGTGGTCCCCTCGTCCACGCCGCCGAGCTTGTGCTTGGCCCCGGCGTAGTAGAGCAGGTGTTCCGTGGTCGTGGTTTTGCCGGCGTCGATGTGCGCGATCACGCCGAGGTTCCGCACCAACTTCAGGTCGTCGTATTTCGATTTGGCCATGATCCTCACCTACCCTACCAGGGGTTTACACCCCTGGCTATTAACGGTCGCCCCTTTGGGGCTGCAATTTGGTTTTTTGACCCCAACGGGGTTACACCGTCCATAGCCAGGGGTGTAAACCCCTGGAACGCAACCCCTGGCACGCGACCCCAGTTCCATTCCCAGCCCAGAAATGATATCAGCTACCAGCCCGCAGGTTCGGCCCTGCATGCTGGTAGCTGAGTGTATTGTTGTTGAATGACCCGCGAAGGGTCACCAAGCGAAGTGGCTGAACGCCTTGTTGGCCTCGGCCATCTTGATGGTTTGTTCGCGCTTGCTCATCGCTTCACCCTGACGCTGGAAGGCAGCCATCAGTTCCTCGGCGAGTCGCAGGAACGTCGGGCGACCGGCCTTGCCACGGATCGCGGCGAGGATCCAGCGGATCGCGAGGCTCTCAGCTCGCTTCGGCTTTACCTGCATCGGAACCTGATAGTTCGCACCACCGACACGGCGGGAGCGGACTTCAAGGCTCGGCTTGACGTTGTTCAACGCCTCGGTGAACACGTTGATCGGATCGGCATCCGGCATGCGCTTCTTGATCTGATCGAGCGCATCGTAAACCACCCGCGTGGCGACGGACTTCTTGCCGTCGTACATCAGGCAGTTGATGAACTTGCTCAGGTGGAGCGAGCCATACCGGGTGTCCGGTGCGAGTTTCGTGTAACTGGCGGTGCGGCCTTTGGTTGCCATTTTCTTCTCGTCGAAAGTCTGAATGTCGAAAGTCGTAAAGTCGAAGCCAGAAAAAGCCGCGGTCGACTTTACGACTTTACGACTTTATGACTTGAGACTGTGATTACTTACCGTCCTTCTTCGCCCCGTACTTCGAGCGGGCCTGCTTACGATCCGAGACGCCCTGGCAGTCGAGCACACCGCGAACGATGTGGTAGCGAACGCCGGGAAGGTCACGGACGCGGCCGCCACGCACGAGCACGATCGAGTGCTCTTGCAGGTTGTGGCCTTCGCCACCGATGTACGCCGTCACTTCGATCCCACTCGAAAGACGAACACGGGCCACCTTACGCAGCGCCGAGTTCGGCTTCTTCGGGGTCATCGTCTTGACGACGGTACAAACGCCGCGCTTCTGCGGGCAACCTTGCATGGCAGGGTGCTTCGGCTTCGACCGTTGTGGCACCCGAGGAGTCTTGATTAGCTGGTTAATCGTCGGCATTCGTCGAAATCCTGCTCGGCCGCCAGCGTGGGTCGCCAGACGGAACGATTATGTTAGCGGAACAAGTAAAAAGCGGGAAGGTCGCGCTCTGCGGAATTTTCGATCCATTTAGCCGCGACCGAAGGGAGCGTTAACGCTCACTTCGGTCGCGGCTAAACGGTGTCATGGCATTACTCTGCTGCCACCGCGTCCGAATCCAGAGGGACTTCGTCGGGGTGAACGAAGCGGTATTCGGCACCGGAAACGTTGATCTTGACCTCGGCCTCCTGGTGCGTCTTGAACCCGGTACCGGCTGGGATCAAGTGCCCGAGGATCACGTTCTCCTTCAGGCCCACGAGGTAGTCGACCTTGCTCGCCAGTGCCGCTTCCGTGAGAACCTTGGTGGTTTCCTGGAAGCTCGCGGCGCTGATGAAGCTGTCCGACTGAACCGCGGCCTTCGTGATGCCGAGGAGCTGGATTTCGTTGTCCGCCGGTTCGGGCGGAACGCACGTCGGCAACCGCTTCTTGCTGGTGCCAGCCTTCTCCAGACCCGCTCGCACTTCGTCGAACGCATCCTTGCTGACAACCTTGCCAGCCTCGAACGGGGCGTCGCCCGGATCCACGATCTTCACGCACTCGTCGGTCGTGCGGCGATTCACTTCGTCGAACGCGAACCGGTCCATCACCGCACCCGGCAGCAGGCCCGTGTCGCCGGTCTTGGTGACCTTCACCTTGCGAAGCATCTGAGACACGATGATCTCGATGTGCTTGTCGTCGATGTCCACTCGCTGCGAGCGATACACCGCCTGCACCTCGCGACACATGTACTCTTGAACCGCGTCGGCCCCGTTGATCTTCAGGATGTCGTGCGGGACCAGCGGGCCGTGAACCAGCGCGTCGCCAGCCTTCACGTACTCACCGGCGTGAACACGCATGTGAGCCGCACCCGGAACCTGGTGTTCCTTCTCGGGGTCGCCAGTCGGGCGGCCGTCGTCCGTTTCCGGTTGAACGTAAACGAGCTTCTTGCCTCGCTTCTTTTCACCCATGCGGACCTTACCCGCAACCTCGGCCATGACGGCCGGGCTACGCGGACGGCGTGCCTCGAACAGCTCGGTCACTCGCGGCAAACCACCGGTGATGTCCTGCTGTTGCGACACTTCACGCGGCGTCTTGGCGAGCAGCGTGCCCGGGCCGACCTTCTGGCCATCCGTCACCTGAAGGTTCGCACGCTCGGGGATCGGGTACCACTTCAGGACCGCACCCTTGTCGCCGAGCACCTGGATGACAGGGTGCAGGTCGCCCTTGTGCTCCATGATGGTTCGGCGTTCGATGCCGGTCGCGGTGTCCTTCTCCTTACGGAGCGTGACGCCTTCCTTGATGTCCTGGTACTTGATCGTACCGCCCTCTTCCGTGACGATCGGCAGGGAGTGCGGATCCCACTTCACCAGGGATGCACCCGCGGCGACTTCCTCGCCATCGGTGACGAAAAGCTCGGCACCGTTGGGGACCGCGTACCGCTCGACGACAGGGCCGTCCTTGCCGCGAAGCACGGTGACTTCACCCGTTCGTGCGAGCGCGATTCGCTGGCCCTCATCGTTCGTCGCGATGATGACGCGCTCGAACATGATGATGCCGCCCTTCTTCGTCTTGTGCTCGCTGTCGAGAGCGGCACCCTTGCTCGCCACGCCACCGATGTGGAAGGTTCGCATGGTGAGCTGCGTGCCAGGCTCGCCGATCGATTGAGCCGCGATGATGCCGACGGCCATGCCGTCCTCAACCAGCGAGCCAGTCGCGAGGTCCATCCCGTAGCACAGCCGGCACACGCCGAGCGACGCTTCGCACGTCATCGGGCTGCGAACGGTGATCTTGTCGAACCCGGCCTTTTCCAGTTCCTTGGCCATCGCCGGGTCGATCATCTGGTTTTCTTCGACGATAACCTTGTTGTTCGCCGGGTTCTTGATCGTCTCCCGGCTCACGCGGCCACGAATCGTGTCGGACAGCGAGCGATCGACTTCCTCGCCCTTGTACATGATCCCCTTGCTGATGCCGCGGGTCGTCCCGCAATCGTGCGCGGTGATCACGACGTTCTGGGCCACGTCGGCCAGCTTACGGGTGAGGTAACCCGAGTCGGCGGTCTTGAGGGCCGTGTCGGCCAACCCCTTACGGGCACCGTGCGTGCTGGAGAAGTATTCCAGCACCGTCAGCCCTTCGCGGAAGTTCGACTTGATCGGCGTCTCGATGATGGCACCGCTCGGCTTGGCCATCAGACCACGCATACCGGCGAGCTGCCGAATCTGCTCGATACCACCACGGGCACCCGAGTGGGCCATCAGGTAAATCGGGTTCAGGTACGGCACGACCTTCTTGGTCACCTGGTCTTCCCGGCGGTCGTTCGCCAGGTCGGTCATCATCTTCTTGGTGATCATGTCGCGGGCTTCCATCCAGGTGTCGATCACCTTGTTGTAGCGCTCGACTTCCGTGATGATCCCCTTCTCGAACTGGCGGCGCACCTTCTCGACTTCTTTGTCCTTCTCCTTCAGCACGCCTTCCTTGTTTTCGGGCGTCCGCAGGTCGCTGGCGGCGAAGCTCAGGCCCGAACGGGTCGATTCGCGGAAGCCGGTTTCCTTCATGCGGTCCAGCAGCGCGATCGTCTCGCGACGGCCGAGAATCTGGTAGCAGTCCGCGATGATGCGGCTCAGGTACTTCGAGCCGAGCGACAGATCGTAGTACGCCATCTTCGGGTGAAGGATGTCGTTGAAGATCACGCGGCCCACGGTCGTGCGGACGAGGCCGTTCGCCTTGCGGGGCAGTTCCTCGGCACGGGGAACACCCTTCTCATCCTTCACTTCGCTGATGACCTTCTTCGGGTACTTGTTCCCCAACGGCGGCTTGAGCTTGGTCGAGCCCTTCTTGGAGTTGTTCTCCTTGACCCGCAGCTCTTCCGCGAAGAACGCCTCGGAGGTAATCAGCGATCCGACCGTGAGCTTCGTGTCGCCCGCGTCGGTCACTTCGACGTAGCCTTGCGGCAAGCGGACCCAGACCTTGGCGTGCAGGCCGAGCTTGTGTTCCGCGAACGCCCGGAACAGTTCGCCGGGGTTGTGGAACTTCATCCCGTCGCCGGCTTCGATCGACTCATCCTCAGTACCACGAGCGGCCGTGAGGTAGTAGCAACCCATCACGATGTCCTGCGACGGCGTGATAATCGGGTTGCCGTTCGCGGGGCTGAAGATGTTGTTCGTGGACATCATCAGCACGGTCGCTTCCACCTGCGCTTCAATCGAGAGCGGCAGGTGAACGGCCATCTGGTCACCGTCGAAGTCGGCGTTGAAGCCCTTGCAGACCAGCGGGTGAATGCGGATCGCGTTCCCTTCGATCAGCACCGGCTCGAACGCCTGGATACCCATTCGGTGCAGCGTCGGGGCACGGTTCAGCAGAACCGGGTGGCTCTTGGTCACCTCTTCGAGGATGTCCCACACCACGTCGTCCTTGCGTTCCAGCATCTTCTTCGCCGACTTGATCGTGTCGGCGTGCTGGAGCTCCTTGAGCCGGCGAATGATGAACGGCTGGAACAGTTCGAGCGCGATCTTCTTCGGCAGACCGCACTGGTGCAACTTCAATTCTGGGCCGACGACGATGACGGACCGTGCGGAGTAGTCAACGCGCTTGCCGAGGAGGTTTTCGCGGAACCGACCCTGCTTGCCCTTGATCATGTCGGTCAGCGACTTC
Organism: Planctomycetaceae bacterium; assembly: GCA_013823135.1. Lineage (GTDB taxonomy): Bacteria > Planctomycetota > Planctomycetia > Gemmatales > Gemmataceae > Gemmata. Next base: position 49,324 of record PNLP01000009.1, on the reverse strand, counting down.
AGCGGGCGGTTGCTGGAGCCGAGCACGGGCCGCTTGCAACGGTTGTTGTCGAACAGCGCGTCGACCGACTGCTGGAGCATTCGCTTTTCGTTGCGGATGATGACTTCCGGCGCGTTCAGGTCAACGAGCTTCTTCAGCCGGTTGTTCCGGTTGATGATGCGGCGGTACAGGTCGTTCAAGTCGGACGTGGCGAAGTTGCCGCTATCGAGGAGCACGAGCGGGCGGAGGTCCGGCGGGATGACCGGGATGCACTCCAGGACCATGTACTCGCACTTGTTCGAGCTGTCTCGCAGTGCCTCGACGGTCTTGAGCCGCTTGACGAGTTCCTTGAGCCGTTGCTTGCTGGCCTTGTCGCCGCGGGCCATTTCCTTGTCGAGTCGCTCGCGCAGTTCCTGCGACAGCGTGACGAGGTTGAGCCGCTCCAGCAGCTTCTTGATGGCTTCAGCGCCCATGTCCACTTCGAAGCCGTCGCCGTACTCGGTGCGGGCTTCCTTGTACTGATCCTCGGTCAGGATCTGGCGCTCTTTCAGAGGCGTCGTGCCCGGATCGATTACGACGTAGTCCTGGAAGTAGATGATCTTTTCCAGGCTGGTTGTCTTCATGTCCAGCAGGGTGCCGAGGCGGCTCGGCATCGCCTTGAAGAACCAGATGTGGACAACTGGCGCGGCCAGTTCGATGTGGCCCATGCGCTTGCGGCGCACGCGGCTGTGCGTGACCTTTACGCCGCAGCGGTCGCAAACCATCCCCTTGTACTTCATCCCGCGATACTTACCGCAGGTACATTCCCAGTCCTTTTCCGGCCCGAAGATGCGCTCGCAGAACAGACCGTCCTTTTCGGGGCGGTACGTACGGTAGTTGATTGTTTCGGGCTTCTTGACTTCGCCGTGCGACCAGCTTCGGATGTCTTGTGGGCTGGCGAGGCTGATGCGGACAGCCCCGAAGTCGTTGATGCGCTCGTATGAGTTCGATTCGCCCGAGTCAGCGGTCTTCACGACGGGCGGCAGTGTGGCGGACATAGAAGAACTCCCCGGTGTGGACAGGAGTGGTGCTCAGTAGTGTAGTTGTCCTTGTTCACCCCGAAGGGGTGGGACAACTTAGCCCAGGGCAACGCCCTGGGTTCCGTTGGTCAATGATTTGCACCCTGCAGGGGTGCGACAAACACATATCGAGTCGGTCTGTGTCGCACCCCTGCAGGGTGCCTGGGCTTTTGGTCTCGCACCCAGGGCGGCGACTTCGCTGTCTTGCCCTGGGCTATGTTGTCCCACCCCTTCGGGGTGAAGAATCAGCCGTCGGCCAAACCGGGTCTGACGGACGACTGATCACTGACAACTGACAACTAAACCCTCTTCTTTTCCAAGCACATATTCAGGCCGAGGCCGCGGATCTCGTGCGTGAGCACGTCGAAGCTGGCAGGGGTGCCGGCTTCCAGCGTGTTCTCGCCCTTGACCATGCTCTCGTAAATCTTCGTGCGGCCCTCGACGTCGTCGGACTTGACGGTGAGGAGTTCCTGGAGGATATAGGCAGCCCCGTATGCCTCCAGAGCCCACACTTCCATCTCACCGAATCGCTGGCCACCGAAGCGGGCCTTGCCACCGAGCGGTTGCTGGGTGATGAGCGAGTACGGCCCCGTTGCTCGTGCGTGAACCTTGTCATCAACAAGGTGGTGCAACTTGAGCATGTAGATGTACCCGACCGTGACCGGCTGGTCGAACGCTTCGCCGGTCCGGCCGTCGTACAGCACGCTCTTGCCCGTATTCGAGTAGCCAGCCTCTTCGAGCGACGCCCGGATTTCGTCTTCGGTCGCCCCGTCGAACACCGGCGTGACAGCCTTGAAGCCGAGCTTCGCGGCGGCGTAGCCGAGGTGCGTTTCGAGAATCTGGCCCACGTTCATACGTGACGGCACGCCGAGCGGGTTCAGCAAGATGTCAACCGGGGTGCCATCCTTGAGGAACGGCATGTCCTCTTCGGGGAGCACCTTCGAGATAACGCCCTTGTTACCGTGGCGGCCGGCCATCTTGTCGCCGACCGAGATGACTCGCTTGGTCGCGACGTACACCTTGACCATCTGTTGCACGCCCGACGGCAGTTCGTCGCCGCGCTTCAGCGAGTTGAGCTTGCGGTCTTGCTCGTCGATGAAGAACTGGATCCGCTCCCAGTGACGGTGGTGGATCTTGTTCGCCTTCTTCTGGTTATCCGGGGTGCGGATGTCCAGGTTTTCGAGCTTGAACGTCTTGGCCTGTTCGGTGACGATGCGGTCGTCCTTGTCGCTGCCGAGTTGCTTGCCCGTGTTCGGGTCCTTCAGTTCCTTCTTGTCGAGGACTTCGCCGAGAGCCTCGATGAACTCACGGAACTGGGCCGCGATCTTCTCCGAGTACGTCTCGTTGATTTCCTTTTCCTGGCGAGCGATTTCCTTCTTCTCGTCCTCGGTCATGCTCGCACGCCGGCTGAACCGGTGGGCGGCAATCACGATCCCTTCGACGCCCGACGGCACTTCCAGCGAGTCGTTCTTCACGTCTTCGCCGGCGCGGCCGAAGATCGCGTGAAGGAGCTTCTCTTCCGGGGTGAGTTCCGACCGGCTCTTGGGTGAAACCTTGCCGACGAGGATGTCGCCAGGGCGAACGTAGGTTCCTAACTGGACAACGCCGCGTTCATCGAGGTTCGACAGAGCCTTCGGCGACACGTTCGGAATGTCGCGTGTGAACTCTTCCTTGCCGAGTTTCGTCTCGCGGATTTCGATGTCGAACTCCTCGATGTGAATCGAGGTGTACGTGTCGTTCTTGACGAGTCGCTCCGAGATGATGATCGCATCCTCGAAGTTGTACCCTTCCCACGACATGAACCCGACGAGCACGTTTCGCCCGAGTGCCAGTTCCCCGTTTCGGGTCGCGGCACCGTCGGCCATCGTCTGGCCCTTCTTGATCTTCTCACCCATCTTCACGAACGGCTTCTGATTCAAGCAGGTTCGTTCGTTGAGCCCGTGGTACTTACGCAGCACGTACTCGCGGACGATCTTGTCCTTTTCTTCCAGCTTGATGCGTTCGGCGTCCACGTAGACGACGGTGCCGTCTTCCTGGGCGCGAACCAACATGCCGGAGTGCTTGGCGACTTCCACTTCCAGCCCGGTTGCCACGAGTGCGGGTTCCGGGATCAACAGCGGCACGGCTTGCCGCTGCATGTTCGATCCCATGAGTGCCCGGTTGGCGTCGTCGTGCTCAAGGAACGGGATCAACCCTGCAGAGACGCCGACCATTTGCTTCGGGGACACGTCGATGTATTCGACCTTGTCCGAAGGGATGAGCTGCAGATCGCCGACGAGTCGCCCGTTCACACGGTCCACGGAAATCTTGTCGCCTTCGGTCGGAATATCGGCCGGCACGAGCGCCGCCTGCGATTCCTCGTCGGCACGCAACCGCACGACTTCGTCGGTCAGCTTGCGAGCCTTGACCTTCTTGTACGGCGTCGTGAGGAACCCGTACTCGTCGATCTCGGCATAGATGCTGAGCGACGAGATGAGGCCGATGTTCGTCCCTTCCGGCGTCTCGATCGGGCAGATACGGCCGTAGTGGGAGATGTGAACGTCTCGCACTTCGAAGCCTGCACGCTTCCGGTTCAAACCGCCAGGCCCGAGGGCCGACAACCGCCGTTCGTGCGTGAGTTGCGCGAGCGGGTTCGTCTGGTCAACGACCTGCGACAGTTCGCTTCGGCCGAAGAAGTACTCGATTGCGGCCGAGACACTCTTGGGGTTGATGAGCGTTCGTGGGCTCATGTCCTGTTGGTCGCGGATCGCCATTCGCTCCTGCACCGTGCGGCGGAGCTTGAGGAACCCCTTGCGGAGTTCGTCTGCGGCGAGTTCGTCGATCGTTCGCAGACGACGGTTACCGAGGTGGTCGATGTCGTCCACGCCGCCCTTGTGGGCACGCAGGTCGAGCAGATACTTCATCGAGTTAACGAAGTCCACCGAGCGGAGGGTCATTTCCGTTTCGGCGACGGTCTGGTCGAACTTGCGGTTGATGCGGAAGCGTCCGACGCGACCGAGGCGGTAGCGGTTGGCGTCCTGGAACTTCTCCTTGAAGAGTTCCCGGGCCTTCTCCAATTGCGCCGGGTTACCCGGGCGAAGTCGCTGGTAGATCTTGAGCAGCGCCGCTTCGTGGGAGTCAGTGCCGTCCTCGTTCAGCGAGTTGAGGACGATCGGGTCCTTCGGGTACGGGATGACGAGCAGTTCGTGGATATTGGCGAGGATCGCCTTATCCACTTTGTCGGCCGTGAACGGCTTGCCGGCGTCGAGGTAAACCTCGCCGGTTTCGGGGTCGATCACATCGTCGGCCGCGATGTACGGCATCACGCCGGCTTCCATGTCGCCGATGAGCTTGGCACGTGCCGCAGCAGGATCTTTGCCGAACTTCAGCGTCTCGACCGTCAGGAACTCCTTGAGCATACTCGCCGTCGTGGAGTACGACGGGTCCATGGCGCGGAGCAGCGTCATGGCCGAGAACTTGCCGCTCTGGTCGATGCGGACGCCGAGGGTGTCCTTCTTCGTGCAATTGATCTCGATCCAGCTACCGCGTTCTGGGATGATACGGCAGGAATGGAGATCCTTGTCGGCCTCGCGGCTGACAACGAAGTCAACGCCAGGTGACCGGTGCAACTGAGATACAACAACGCGCTCGGCACCGTTAATAATGAACTCGCCGCCACCGATCATGATCGGCATGTCGCCGAGATATACCTCTTCCTCAACCGCGGTGCCATCACTCTTGCGGAGACGCAACCAGACGCGGAAGGGGCGGCCGTAGGTGAGGCGGAGTTGCCGGCACTCGTCCGGGTCGTAACGGGGCTTACCGAGTTCGTACTTGATGTACTCGAGCGAAATCTTTTTGTCGTAACTCTCGATGGGGAAGATTTCCTTCATCACCCCTTCGAGGCCGGTCGGAGTTCGCTTGTCCCAAAAGACATCAAGCTGGAGAAAGCGATCGTAGGACCGAGTCTGAACTTCCGTGAGGTCCGGGACCTCGACGGCGTCGCCGAAGCGGCCGAAGTTACGCTCGGTCGTGGGGACGATAATACGCTGTGCCGGGATGGGCATCGGGGTTGCTCCTCCCTTATCGTTTCGAGTTTTGAGTTTCGGGTTTCAAGTTGAAAAGCACGGCGGCTCACTCGGTTTTCAACTTGAAACTTGAAACTTGAAACTCGAAACGATCGGAAACGGCGAAGCCGACGCGACCGCTGCCCCCGTGGCAACGGGTCTTGCGTCGGAACGCAGGGGTGGTTATTTAACGCTGGTACGGCGAGTAGTCGTGGCAATCATGGAGGAAGCCTCCGGCGCACACGACGCGCGAGTTCTGGACACGAACGACCACCCGGTAGGTTCGCCGCAAGGGCCGGCATCACCGGGTAAGAGATTTCCCACAGTCAAAGGCATGGTGTGGATTCGAGAGGGTGCAGCACTTCGGAGCAAGTGGGTCGCGCGCATTGTCACCACTGGCTACGCGGATGGCCCCGTCTACCCCTCCCACTGGTCGCAGGATGAGGATACGGGGCCGAAAAAACCGGTCAGCTTGACCGCTACCGGTTTATAGTATTAGGGTGAGTTCACGAAATCTACCCACCCCGGGCATTTTTTTTGCTGAGGACCATCGCCCGTCGTTTAGCCGCGACCGAAGGGAGCGTAAACGCTCCCTTCGGTCGCGGCTAATACAATTCCAATCAACCAGCTGGCTTGACGGTGACCTTCGCGCCGGCTTCTTCCAGCTTCTTCTTGAGGTCGTCGGCCACCTTCTTGTCCACGTTTTCCTTGATCGCCTTCGGTGCGCCTTCGACGGTCGCCTTGGCTTCGGCCAGACCCTGGCCGGTGAGCTCGCGGACGATCTTGATGATGCCGACCTTCTTGGCAGCGTCGAAGCCACCTTCGAGGATCACGTTGAATTCGGTCGGAGCAGCTGCGGCTTCAGCCGGAGCTGCAGCTGCCGGTGCAGCCATCATCATGCCGCCGCCAGCGGCCGGCTCGATGCCGTACTTTTCCTTGAGCAGGTTCTTCAGTTCAACAGCCTGGGCAATGGTCAGGGCGGCGATTTGGTCGCCGAGTTCAGCAATGCTCGCCATGGGAATTATCCTTTCAAAAAGCTGCCGGGTGAAGCTGCCCGGCGGAAGCGTAATAGCCTGGTTGGGAATCATGAAGCCGCTTGCGGCTTCGCATTGTTAACGACACAAATCACACCAGAACGGTTCAGCCCGCTGCCGGAGCAGGGGCGTCGCCGGCGGCTGTTTTCTCTTCGATGGCCTTGAGGATGCCAGCGAGGTTGTTCGCGGGACCGACGAGGCAACCTGCGAGGTTGGCTCCCGGTGCGAGGATCGCCGACACAAGTGCCCCGATGGCTTCCTTGCGGGTCGGGATCTTCTCGGCCAGTTCCATCGACACGGCTGTGCCTTCGGAAACGGCCGTCTTGACCTTCAGCTTCTCGGGAGCCTTGGGGTCTTTCTTCAGTTCCTTGAGCAGGCCGCTCACCGCGAGGGCGAGTTCCTTGACGCTCTCACCACCCCAGGCGAGAAGGGTCGGGCCGCTGCCGGTTTCGACTGCCACGCCATTCTCGGTGAAGACCTTCTTGACGAGGCTGTTCTTCACCATCTTGACGCGAATCTTCTTGTCGCGGAGCTTCTTGCGAAACTCGTATTCCGTCGCCGAGTCGAGCTTCATGGGCTCGAGAAGGACCATGTCCTTCACGCCCTTGAACGTCGCCCGGAGGGTGTTCAACTCCAGCTCTTTGATCTTCTTGCTCATGGCCTTTACCGCTTATGGTTTGTTGGTCGTAGTTTGTTGGTTGGTGCTTCGGAGTTCTGTTGGGGGAGCGAGGGTGCGATTCGTGACCCAACCCATCGCTCAACAACTCCCAACAAACAACACACAACAACCATTTCACTTAGAAGGAAATCCGGATTCCGGGTGACATGGTGGCGGAGAGCACCACCCCGTTGATGAAGTTACCTTTGACGCCCGACGGCTTGGCGTTGCGGACCTGCTCGACGAACACGTTGATGTTCTCCACCAACTTCTGTTCGTCGAACGACATCTTGCCGACGCCGGCGTGGATCTGGCCCGTCTTGTCGGAGCGGTATTCCACCTTACCAGCCTTGAATTCCTTGACCGCCGCGCTGAGGTCGCCCGAGGCGGGGACCACGGTGCCGGCCTTCGGGGTCGGCATCAAGCCGCGTGGCCCGAGGACCTTACCGAGCCGGGAGACCATCGCCATCATGTCCTGCGTGGCGATGACCACGTCGAACTCGAGGAAGCCTTCCTTCTGGATCTTCTCGACGAGGTCGGCCGCCCCGACGATGTCGGCTCCGGCTGCCTTCGCCTTGGTCGCGTTATCGCCCTGAGCGAAGACAGCAACCCGAACGCTCTTACCGATACCGTGCGGCAGTGGGATCGCACCGCGAACCATCTGGTCCGACTGGGTGACGTCGATGCCGAGGTTGATGTGGATTTCGACGGTCTCGTCGAACTTCACGCGCTTGAGCTTCTTGAGTTCCGCAACGGCCACCTTGACCGGAACCGTGCCGACTTCGCGGAGCTTCTTCTCCACGTTCCGCATGTGGTTGCGGAGTTTCTTGCCGCGGCGGGGTGGTACGCCAGGCTTCTTGTTCTTGTTGGTGCTGGGGAGCGCGGCCTCGGCGGCCTGCTTGCCTTCGGTGGGCTTGGCGGCTGCGGCTTCTGCCGGAGGTGCTGCAACTGGCGTCGGCTCGGTGGCCGGCGCTGCGTCTTCCTTATCCTTCGCCATGTAAACCTCTCTGTGGCGGGGTTCGCTGGGTGAACCAGCTACGACCCCTCCCGCTGCGGTGGCATCGTCTGGTGTCAGACGAGCGCGTTGCGGCGGTGTGTGGGAGAAGTTATCGTTTATAGCAGGAGGAGAGTCTCGGCAACAGGCGCGCGGGAAAATTCTCTTGACACATGGTTGCAGCGAGGGGGGTGAGATCGGTGATCGGACGCCTCGATCTGAGCCCGAGCGCCGAGCGAGGGTTTTGCGTTTATCCTCGCTTGGCGTTCGGGCTCGGACGCAATGTGGTTCACTTTTTCTGCGGGATCAGCTCGAGCGCGAGCAACTTCCCTTTGCCGCGAATGTACATGATGCCGTTGCTCAGCACCGGCGGTGCCCAACAGGGATACTCCAACTCCGCCACCTCGTATTTCGACACCTCTTCGTACTTCTCCGGGTTCACCTTGATGAGCGAAAGCAACCCATACTCGGACAGGCTGACGAGGTGACCATCAACGAGCAAGAGTGTTGATCGTGTCGTTCGTCGTTTGGTCCACTTCACGTCGCCGGTTTTCAGTTCAATGCAACGGAGTTCCGCGTCCTCGGTGTGCCGGCCGCTGCTCCCGTAAGCGTAGCCATCGACCACAATCGGAGTGTTCCAGTGGCACAACAGGGACTTGTCGATCCGGTCCTTCTCGGCGTCGCTCCACACCTCCTTGACCTTGCCGTCCTTCACTTCGAGCAGCACGGACCCGGGTCCGTAGCACTCGCTGAGAAGAATCTTGTCCCCGATAACAACGGGATTCGCAGCGTTAACGCTCTCCTCGATCTTCGCTCGCCACGGGTGCCGGAACAGTTGCTTCCCGGTCTGCGGATCGAAGCCAGTGATCGCACTGCGACCGAAGTAAAGGGCCGTCTTCTTACCGTCGATGGTCGCAATGGTGGGGCTGGCGTAGCTCGCGAGTTCGTCGCCGACCTCGTACTTCACGGCCCCGGTTTTCTTGTCGAACGCCACGAATCCTGTGCCGTTGGGCTTCACGTCTCGGAAGTCAACGGGCCGTGGCCCCTTCGCGCTGCCGCCGACTGCAACGATGAGCAAGTCGCCGTCGACAACCGGGACGCTGCCGACGCCGAAGAAGTTCTGGTGGACGTGGTACTTCGTGCTGACATCGAGCCTCCAGATTTCTTTGCCGTCCTCGGCCTTCAGGCAAACGAGCATCCCTTCGGCCCCGTACAGATACACGCGATCGCCGTCGACCATGGCACAGGCACGCGGGCCCGGGTCGTAGCCGTAGCGATCTTCGTACGCGGTGGGGTACTCGAACTTCCACAGTTCCTTGCCGCTGGCCGCCTCTCGGCACGTGGCACGCGCTTTGTTCTCGAATCGGTCGAAGTGGAACAACTTCCCTCCGACCACCACGGGCGGTGCGAAGCCGATGCCGAGCGGGCATTCCCAGAGCTTCTTCAACCCCGTTTTGGGCCACGGGGTAATGATCCCTTTCTCGGGGGAGATGCCGTCGCGTGTTGGTCCGAGGATCGTGGGCCAGTCGGCACCCGACGCGGAACCAACCAGTAGGACGATAGCGAATGCGAGCGAAAGTTGTTTCATGAGTTAACCCGAAACAGTGACGCGACCCACCAGCAAGGGTACCCACCCGCACGCCGCTGTGGAAGATGGCAGGTTCTCGCAATCGGGTTGCAACCGGGTATAGTGGGATTGCATTCGACAGCAACTGGAGCCTTCACATGCCTGACCCAATCGATCGCCGCACGTTCGCAGCCTTCACTGCGAGCGTCGTTCTTGGCAGCGAGGTGCTCTCGGCCGAGACGCCCGTCGTCGCACCGATGCCGCACGGCGTTCCCGTGGAAGCACCGTTCACACGTGACTACCCGAAACCAGGATTCAACCCGAGCTGGAAGAACCCGCAGATCAACCGTCTGCTCGTGCAGGACTTCGTTGTCTATGCACACATGGACCTCGACATGGTCAAGAAACTCCTCGAGAAAGAGCCTGGCCTGGTCAACGCGACGATGGACTGGGGAGCCGGCGACTGGGAAACGGCGCTTGGTGGGGCATCGCACATGGGCAAGCACGACATCGTGGAGTTCCTGCTGGAACGCGGGGCGCGCATCGACATCTTCTGTGCCACCATGATGGGACAACTCGATGCGGTGCGGGCGTTCCTGACGCTTCAGCCGAAACTCATCGACGCGAGGGGACCGCACGGTTTCAGTCTTCACTTCCACGCCCAGGTTGGGCAGGAACGCTCTGCGAAGGTTCTCGACTATTTGCAATCAGTGAAAAAGGTGGAGTTGCGGCCGGTGCCGTTCTTGAAGAAGCCAGCCGATAAAACAGACGCACCGAAGAAGCCCGAGTGACAGGGGAAGTCATGGTTCGCGTTCAGTGTCCGCGGTGTGCCTGGCGATTTGCAGTCGAGGACGAAATGCGCGGTCGTCAGGATCGGTGTCCGCAGTGCGCGACACCAGTCCCCGTGCCGACCAACGCTGCCGAGGATGTTCCAGAGGTGCCCATCATGGCACGCTGGGCGACCACCGTTCACACGCCGCTGTCCGAAGTTGATGATCAGTTGCGTCCGGAATTCGATCAGTACCTGAACGCGCTTGCGTCCGAGGTGCTGCGGTTGAATATCTTCGGGTCGGTTGGACCCGGAGCCGAGTTGATTGTGCCCGTGAAGCTGGAAACGGGCGGTCGTGCGGGGTTCACCGCGTTGGTTCAACCGACAGACCTGATGCCCGATACCGCCGGACTGGCCAAGTTATTTCAAGCGCTCTTTGCGGTGAAAGCACCAAGCACCCGCGGGCCAACTGCTGAAGCCACTCTGGTGTTCGCTGTGCGTGGCGGTTCGGGACAACTCCGACGCCCCGGGGAATAGCCACCATCCGTGTCATTGCACTGCACATGGGGTCTGGTATCATCTCACGCACGCCACACCCCACGAGACACCTCATGCTCTCCCGTTACCTGCTCGCCGCAGTTGCGGCTATTGCACTCACCTACCCCGTAATCGCGCAAGAACCAAACTACACCCACACTGAGGACGTGGTCTACGGCCGAAAGTTCGGCACGGCGCTCACGCTGGACGTGTTCGCCCCCAAGGAGAAGGGCAACGGCCGCGGCATTATTTGGTGTGTGAGTGGCGGTTGGTTCTCGTCCCATGCGAACGTGAACGCGGGCGTTGCCAAGATGTTCGTCGATCGCGGGTACACCGTGTTCGCGGTCGTTCACGGTAGTCAGCCGAAGTTCAGCATTCCGGAAGTGCTCGAAGACATGCACCGTGCCACGCGATTCATCAAGGCAAACGCGAAGAAGTACAACATCGACCCCGACAAGCTCGGAATCGCTGGCGGCTCGGCTGGCGGGCACCTCTCACTGATGCAAGGGAACGCCTTCAAGCCTGGCGACCCGAAGGCGAAAGACCCGGTCGAACAGCAATCATCGCGAGTTGCTGCGATTGCGTGCTTCTACCCGCCGACCGACTTCCTGAACTACGGCAAGGAAGGGGAACTCGCGCTTGGTACGGGCACGCTGAATGGCTTCAAGGCACCCTTCGACTTCAAGGAAATGGACCTCACCACACGCACATTTGTTTCGATCACCGATGAGAAGCGACGGCTCGAAATCGGCAAAGCGATCTCGCCGGTTTACCACATCTCGAAGGACTCGGCCCCCGCGCTTATCATCCACGGAGACGCGGACAAACTCGTGCCAATTCAGCAAGCTGAGTTGGTGATCGCCAAGTACAAGGAAGTGGGCGTGCCGGCGGAACTCGTCGTGAAGAAGGGGGCGGCGCACGGCTGGCCCGGCCAGGACAAGGATTTCCCGACGCTCGCGGATTGGTTCGACAAGCATTTGCTTGAGAAGAAGTGATTCCCTCTTGGGACCAGGGCTTTACCCCGAAGGGGTTGTATTCCAGAGCCCAGGGTCGCCGCTTTGACGCTCCCTGGGACACCTGATTGGGGGTATCTCCGCGTACCCAGGGTGGCGCTGCGCTGACCCTGGGCTGTGGGATACAACCCCTTCGGGGTAAATGCAGGTTCACGCATCGACTTCATACCTACAAGGAGTTTCTCTCCCATGCTCACTCGAAGAACGTTCCTCGCCGCTTCTGCCGCGGCCCCGTTGGTCATGTCTCGTGCGTCTGGCGTTGCTGCCAACGAAAAGCTCGCCATCGGCTTCATCGGCGTCGGCACGATGGGTCGCGGGCACCTTGGCGGCTTCCTCGGCCGCAAGGAAGTCGAAGTCGTCGCCGTGTGTGATGTCGTCAAGGAACGCCTCGATAGCGCGAAGGAAACTGTCGAGAAGCGGTACGCCGATCGCATCAAGTCCGGGGACTACAAGGGCGTGAAGGCGTTTCCAGACTTCCGCGACCTGCTTGCAATGAAGGGACTCGATGCAGTCGTGATCGCCACGCCGGACCACTGGCACGTTGGCACGTCGGTCCTCGCCGCCCGTGCCGGCAAGCACATCTACTGCGAGAAGCCACTGACGCAGAACATTGCCGAGGGGCGGTTCCTGGTCGGCGAAGTGGCCAAGGCCAAGGTGGTGTTCGAGACCGGCAGCCAGCAACGCAGCGAGTTCGGCGGGCACTTCCGCAAGGCCGTCGAGTACGTATGGAACGGCCGCATCGGGAAGTTGAAGACGGTTCGCATCGGCGTCGGCGGTCCCGCGAAGCCATGCGATCTTCCCGCACAGGAAGCACCGGCAGGCACCGACTTCGACCTCTGGCTCGGGCCAGCGCCCGAACGCGCTTACAACGAAGTCCTGTGCCCGAAGGGGGTTCACAAGCACTTCCCGGCATGGCGGAACTATCAGGAGTACGCTGGCGGCGCGATGGCCGACATGGGTGCACACCACTTCGACATTGCCCAGTGGGCGATGGGTATGGATGGCAGCGGGCCGGTCGAAGTGATTCCGCCGAAAGACCCCAAGACCGGCAAGGGATTGCAGTTCGTGTACGCGAACGGCGTGGTGATGATTCACAACGAGTTCGAGAAGGACAAGGACGGCAAGGAGGTCAAGGCCGACTGCGTCTTCGAAGGGAGCGACGGTACCATCCTCGTGAGCCGAGGCGGGATCAGCAGCATCTCGCCCGACATTTTGAAGTCGCCGATTACCGAGAAGGAAAAGCACGTCTACCCGTCAACCAGCCATCACGGGAACTGGCTGGAGTGCATCAAGAGTGGCAAGGAAACGATCTGCACGGCGGAGATCGGCCACCGCTCGGCGACGATCTGCCACCTGGGGAACATCGGCTACCGCCTCGGCCGCAAGCTGACGTGGGATCCGGCGAAGGAACTGTTCACGGGCGACGAGGCCGCGAACAAGGAACTCTCGCGCGAGCCGCGAGCCAAGTACAAGGTGTGAGTGCGTTGGGTGAGGACATCACTTCAGCCAGCAAAGAGCAGTAGTAAAAGGCGTGGGCGAGTGAGAACGTTCTCATTCGCCCACGCCTTTTACTGTTGGTCGCTATCTATTGCAATCACGCTGCAGTGATGGGTTCGTTATCCATCGCTTCAGCGTCCACCGCCTTGCCCTTATCCTTGCCCGACAGGACCCCTGCGGGTGGTTGCTTGATGTCCCACGCGAGACCGACCAGTTTCATCGACCGGATGAACAGGTAGCTCATGTCAAATTCGTACCACGCGAAGCCGTGACGGGCCGAGCTTGGGGCGCGGTGGTGGTTGTTGTGCCAGCCGTCGCCCATCGCGAGATAACCCAGCAGTAGGTTGTTCCGGCTTCCTTCGCCCGTCTCGAATCGTTGCGGGCCGAACATGTGGCCAATGGAGTTCACCGCGAACGTAATCTGGAACACGAGCACCACGCTCAGGCAGTAGCCATACACCAACCCGCCCCAATCGCCGACCGCGAAGCACGCCCCCGCCAGCAGGAACCCCGGCACCATCCAGAAGCGATCGAGCCAGACCAGTTCCGGATACTTCACCAGGTCGTGAACGACTTTCTCATCCGGGCGCATCAAGTCGCGGGCGAACAGCCAGCCCATGTGGCCGTAGAAGAAGCCATCAATGACGGGCGAGTGTGGGTCACCCGGTTGGTCCGAATGGCGGTGGTGAATGCGGTGGTGAATCGTCCACCACAACGGCCCCTTCTGCAGGGCCGTGCAACCCGCGACAGCGAGACAGAACTGGATCAGTCGCGGCGTCTTGAACGACCGGTGCGAGAAATAGCGATGGAAGCCGACGGTGATTCCCAGCCCCATGATTCGGGTGAGAACGAGCACCCACAAGAGGTACCACCACGAGAACTCGATGAACGGGATGGCAAAGAGTGCGAGGTGAACGCTAATCAACGGAACAAGCGAAAGACCAATTCGTGTGGCGCGATACCAGCCAGGATAGTGAGCGACAGGGATTGAACCCGGGACTGCGGCGGTTGGCAAGTGTGGTGACCAGGATGGGGTGTTCCCGGACTTCCGGGTGTTATGGAGCGAACAAGTTGGAGTCTATACCACAGTGAGAGACTTGGCGACAGCGATCCGAGTTCGACAAACATTTGGTAAAACGCGGGGTTTGAGAGTGAGGACGCTGTTTGGGGCTGACTTGGTCGAGTGGGGTGTTCACCGAGGGATCGGCGTCATCCCGAAACCGCTGCGAAAGTGATTGACGTCAGGTGCGACCGCTGGGACACTATAAACATCTCAGCTGCCTCTGCCGAACCCGCCCGCGATTGACGCTCGTTCCCGCCTGCCCTCCCGCCTCGTCGCTCTCGCAGGAGTCACTGCCATGACCTCTCTCCCACGACAACATCAACCACCGTCTCGCCGCGGATTCATGAAGATCGGTGCGCTCGGGCTTGGTGGCCTCACGCTGCCGAACCTGCTCCGTGCCGAAGCCGCCTCGGGGATCAAGACCTCGCACAAGTCCGTGATCCTGATCTACCTCGTTGGTGGCCCGCCGCACCAGGACATGTTCGACCTGAAGCCTGACGCGCCGAAGGAAATTGCTGGTCCCTGGAAGCCGATCCCCACGAACGTGACGGGCATCCAGATCTGCGAAGCGTTCCCGCAACTCGCGCGGATCATGGACAAGTTGGTCGTCATCCGTTCGCTTGTCGGCAACCAGGAGGGCCACGATGCCATCCAGGTTTACAATGGTCACCATCCCAAGAAGCCGACGCCTGCGGGCGGTTGGCCCCAACTCGGCTCGGCAGTCGCGAAAGTGCAGGGCGGGGTTGATCCGTCCGTGCCCCCATTCGTGAGCCTGTGTTACACCTGCACCCACGGGCCTTACAACGAGCCCGGACCGGGGTACGTCGGACCGGCAATGTCTCCGTTCCGTGCGATGGGGGAAACTCGCGATGACATGGTCCTTCGCGGCATCACGGTGAACCAACTCGCCGACCGCAAGAGCCTCCTCAAAGGCTTCGATGACATGCGGCGTGACATCGACGCCAGCGGCAGCATGAAGGGAATGGATGCCTTCACCGAGCAAGCGTTCGGCTTGCTCACGTCATCGCGGATGGCGGAAGCACTCGACATTTCGCGTGAGCCACAGAAGGTGATTGAACGCTACGGAACGGGTAACCCCAAGATCTTCATGGACGCCAACGGAGCGCCGCGTGTGCCGCAAAGTTTGCTCATGGCGCGGCGGCTGGTGGAAGCCGGTGCCCGCGTCGTGACGCTGAACTACAGCAAGTGGGACTGGCACGGCGGCCTCAACGCCGAAGGCCGCCCCAACAACTCCATCTTCCTCCGTGAACAGGAAGACTTCCCGCCGTTCGATAAGTGCGTGAGTGCTCTCGTCGAAGACCTGCACGCGCGTGGCCTCGACAAGGACTGCACTGTCGTCGTGATGGGCGAATTCGGGCGGACTCCGAAGATCAGCGCACAGGTCGGCCGCGACCACTGGCCACAAGTGAACTGCGCTCTGCTCGCGGGTGGTGGAATGAAGACGGGGCAGGTGATCGGCGCGACCGACAAGATCGCGGGCCAGGCGGTTTCGCGTCCTGTTGCATTCGGTGAACTCTTCGCGACGCTGTATCAAAACCTGGGTATCGACGTAAACCAGATTACGCTCCCCGACCTCACCGGTCGCCCGCAGTATCTGGTTGAAGACAACGCACAACCCCTCCGCGAACTCGTGTGATTACAGCGGATTTCGATGAAGGCGACCGGGGTGCCAATGACATCGGCACCCCGGTGCGATTTTGCCCCCATCGATGAGACCCAATCTCACTCCAATCTAGAGACCACAAACACATCCAAAGAGTGAGATTTTTTCCTGATTTTCTGCTTGTTTTCAAAGCCAACGCGGCTACCATCTCGACTTTGTGATGATTGCGACAAAGTAGGCTGGACGCTCTACTACGCGAGTCGTATCGCTAAAAACACGAAGTCACGCATCACGATCGAAATGGCCGACCCCGGTTCTGGGCGGAGGGCTGAGTTTGGAACACACGACCCCACACACCGCACCGACGGCAACGGTTACAAAGCCGATCGTCGCTCCGATCGGGGGCGGGCTGTCCGGCGCGTCGATCGGTCTTGGCTTCTTCAGCATGATCGTGTTCTTCTGGTTCCCGTTCAGTCCGATCATCTCGTCGGTTGGTCTGATCCTGGGGCTCATCAGTCTCTGCCGCGGTGCTCGCGGCCCACGAGGTGAAAACTTCGCCTTGGGCGGCGTGGCTCTATGCGGTCTGAGCCTGTCGTTGACGATCACGCTCAATTTCGTGCTCCGCTACCTGCAGTGGGACACGCCGTTTTGAGTTTTGGTGAGTTGTTTGTTTGTGGAGTGAGTTTGTCCGAGAGTTCGAGCCGAGGTGTGACGCGATGCCGCAGATTTTCCCGAAGGCTCTGAATCCGATCGCCCGGGTCATCGTCCTGAGCCTCCCAATCATCGCTGCTTCGACTGGCGTGGGTTTGGCCGCGTTCTACCGGTCGTCCTATGCAACCGGTGTTGGCGAGACGCCTCCGCAGCCCGTCGCGTTCAGTCATGCTCACCACGTGGGACAGCTCGGCATCGATTGCCGTTACTGTCACACCTCGGTTGAAATCTCGGGCTCCGCGAATGTGCCACCGACCAAGACTTGCATGAATTGTCACCAGCAGATTTGGCAGGGTGCGGATCTCCTTGAGCCAGTGCGAGCGAGCTACAAGAACAACACGCCCATCGAGTGGAACCGGGTCTATAACCTGCCGCACTACGCTTACTTCAACCACTCGATCCACGTCGCGAAGGGCGTTGGGTGTGTGTCGTGCCACGGTCAACTCGATCAGCAAAACCTTACCACCCAGCACTCGACACTCCTGATGGAGTGGTGCATCAAATGTCACCGCGAGCCGGAAAAGAATCTCCGCCCTCGCAGTGAGATCACGAGCATGACGTACAGCCCGGCCACGCTCGGCGCGGATCAAAAGCCGCTGACCTGGAAGAAGTCTGACTTCGCGAACTTCGGCAAACTGCCTGATGGCAAAGAGAACCCCTTGATTGGGCAGCCTCGCCCGACGACCCAAAAAGAACTGGGGCTCTTGCTGAAAGAAGAGTACAAGGTTCGCGACAATGTCACGCTGACAAACTGCTCGATGTGCCATCGGTAGTCTTCAGTCTTCAGTCTTCAGTTGTGTCTCGGACTCGTAGACCGGGCGACAACTGGGCCTCACCGACATGTGTGATTTGAGTGTCGCGCTGAGAACTGATCACTGATTACTGACAACTTCGACTGAGGGACAGATGAAGCCCGACAGCACGGAAACGCCTCCCCCGCTTAACTCCTCCGCACCCTCGCAACAGTGGCAAGGGCTCGATGAGTACGTGGGGAGCAAAGAGTTCCTGGAAGCCGTTCAGAACGAGTTCCCGGAAGGGGCCTCCGAGTTCACCGACGAGGTGAGTCGCCGGCGGTTCGTGGGGCTAATGGGCGCATCGATCGCCCTCGCTACGGGGGCAGGTTGCTACCTGCGCCCGGCGCCACCTCGCAAGATTCTGCCCTACACGACTCAACCGGATGAGATCACTCCGGGCGTCGCGTTGTATTTCGCGTCGGCCTCGCCTCTGAGCGGCTATGGCACGGGCGTCCTCGTCCGAAGCAACGAAGGTCGGCCAACCAAGATCGAGGGTAACCCGAGTCACCCGTCGAGCCTCGGGGGAGCGGACTCCTTCGCACTCGCAAGCATTCTAGACCTCTACGATCCGGACCGTTCTACTGGCGTGACGCATCGTGGTTCGCCCTCGTCCGTCGAAGAGGCGATCATTGCGATCCGCAAGCAACTCTATGACGAAGCCGGTCAGCCTAAGAAGGCGGTTCGTCTCCGGATTCTGTCGGAGACTGTGACCTCGCCAACGCTCGCAGCGCAACTCGCGAAGTTGCTCGCCGATTTCCCTGAGGCTCGCTGGGCTCAGCACGACCCGGCAGTTGGCGATGGCGTTCGCGAAGGCACCACCAAGGCATTCGGTAAGCCACTCAACGTCACCTACGACTTCACCAAGGCCGACGTTGTCCTGTCGCTGGATGCCGACTTCACCACGAGTGGTCCTGGCAGCACTCGCTACAGCCGCGATTTCGCCGAGCGTCGCAAGATTCGGAAGACTGGCAAGACGGCGGCCGACATTCATGGCGGCAAGAAGGATGAGGCCAAGAAAGATGATCACGGTCATGACCATGACCACGATCACAAAGAGGGTGTTCAGGCTGACCAGTTGAATCGGCTTTACGTGGTCGAAGCGATGCCGACCAGCACCGGTTCAGTCGCGGATCACCGCCTCGCGCTCCCAACGAGTTTGGTCGAGTCGTTCGCACGCACCCTCGCTGTTGAACTTGGAATCGCGGGGGTTCCGGGTGCCGCTGCGCTGCCCGATGCTGCGAAGGCGTGGATCAAGCCGCTTGCCGACGATCTGAAGGCGAAGGCTGGCAAGTCCGTCGTTGTAGCTGGAACGCAGCAGCCAGCTTCTCTGCACGCACTCGTTGCGGCGATCAACGCGAAACTCGGCAACGCTGGCAAGACGGTGATCTACTCGGCACCAGTCGAGGCTCGCCCCGCGGGTAAGGTCATCGACCTGAAGACCCTCACGAAAGAGATGGGCGATCGGCAGGTTGATGCCCTGCTGATTCTCAACGTCAACGCGGCTTACACCGCATCAGTTGATGTGCCCTTCGCCGAGAACATCAAGAACGTGCCGTTCACGTTCCACCTCGGCACCCACCAGGATGAGACGGCAGTTCGGTGTCAATGGCATGTGAACGAGACTCACTATCTCGAAGCGTGGGGCGACATTCGCGGTCACGATGGCACCGTGTCTCTTCAACAGCCACTCATTGCCCCGCTGTATCACGGCAAGTCGGCAATCGAACTGTTCGCAGGGATCACTGGCGCGGCGGTTCGAGAAGGTTACGAGATCGTTCGCTCGTTCTGGAAGAACGCCGACGAGGCCCGTAAGACCTTCCCGTCGCTGCCGAAGTTCGACACCTTTGAGGTGTTCTGGCAAGAAGCGGTTCGTGCTGGTGTTATCGCCGGAACAGGTCCGGTTTCGGACACGACACCTCTTGCTGGAACCTGGGCTGCGGATGCGCCTGTTGCCGTTGCTGCCGGCGAGTTGGAAATCAACTTCCGCGCCGACACGACGATCTACGACGGTCGCTTTGCCAACAATGGCTGGTTGCAGGAGTTGCCCAAGCCGGTGACCAAGATCACCTGGGACAACGCCGTGTTTATGAGCGAGGCGACCGCTCGCAAACTTGGCCTCGATCCCGCTTATTTCCGCTGGACGGGTGGCGAACATGGTCGGGCGCAGGTTGATGTTGTCGAACTGACCTACCGCGGCAAGAAGGTGGTTGCGCCCGCGTGGGTGCTCCCGAACCACGCAGACGGTTCGATTACGGTTCACCTCGGTTATGGTCGCGAGCGAGCGGGCCGCGTCAATTCGACGCCAGGTGAGCCCAACGCAAACGGTGACCCGATCCGCGGCTTCAACGCCTACGCCATCCGCACCTCTGACGCACCGTGGTTCGCGGTCGGTGGGAAAGATGCTGGCAAAAACGATCTGAGCGTTGCAAAGACCAAGAAGGTTTATTTCCTGGCCTGCACGCAGGGCCAGACGTCGATGGTTCAGAAGGATCTGTTCATCAACCACGAGTGGGACCGTAAACCGGTTCGCCACGGCGACCTCGCCCTCTACACCAAGAATCCGGCGTTCGCCAAGATCCCGCCAATGGCGGCCAAGGAAACGACCGAGATCAACGAGAACGTGCCCGCTCCGAGCCACAAACACGACGGCGAGAAGCACGAGTCAGGTGAGGGCCACGACAAGCGGCTTCACGAACTGACGATGTACTACGACAACGACAAGTTCGAAAAGTTCACGCCAGGTTTGAAGCCCGATCAGCAGCGCCGCTGGGCGATGGCCATCGACCTCAACGCCTGCACGGGTTGCTCGGCTTGTGTGGTCGCCTGCCAGAGCGAGAACAACATCCCCGTCGTCGGCAAGGAGCAGGTGACGAAGGGCCGGGCGATGCACTGGATCAACATCGACCGATACTACGAAGGGGCTCCGGGCGATGCCGGCCTCAAGACGTTGTTCCAGCCGCGAATGTGTGTGCAGTGCGAGAACGCTCCGTGCGAAATCGTGTGCCCGGTCGGCGCGACGGTCCACTCGGCCGACGGTCTGAACGACATGACGTACAACCGTTGCGTCGGCACGCGGTACTGCTCGAACAACTGCCCCTACAAGGTTCGTCGCTTCAACTTCCTCACCTTTGTGGACTGGGATTCGAGCAGCTTGAAGCTCGGCCGCAACCCGGACGTTTCGGTCCGAAGCCGCGGGGTGATGGAGAAGTGCACGTTCTGCGTCCAGCGGATTCGCGGGGCAGAGATTGTGGCCGAACGCGAGGCACGCAAGATTCGGGACGGCGAGATTCTGACCGCGTGCCAGTCGGCCTGTCCATCCGGAGCAATCGTGTTCGGCGATCTCAACGAGGGCCACAGTGCCGTCGCTCGCTGGAAGAACGAGCCAACCAATTATGGGCTTTTGGCGGAGCTCAACACCCGGCCGCGCCTGACGCACCTGGCGATCGTCCGGAACCCGAATCCAGCCATGCCGAACACGCCGAAGGGGGTCTGACGTGGCGACAGCGGAACTTCCCACGACCCGCCCGGCCGGGCTCCCGCCCGAGCCGGAGATGCACCCGCTGATCTTGAACAAGCACGGGCTTGTCTCGATCGGGGATGCCATCGGCGGTGTCGTACTCAATGGTAAACACCCACGCGGGTGGTGGATCGGATTCCTGTCCGGTCTTGCGATGCTGCAAATCCTTGCAGTCTCCGTCGCGTGGCTCTTCTACATGGGCGTCGGGGTCTGGGGCATCAACGTCCCGGTTGCCTGGGGCTTTGCGATCGTGAACTTCGTGTGGTGGATCGGCATCGGCCACGCCGGTACGCTGATCTCCGCCGTTCTGCTGCTCATGCACCAGAAGTGGCGAACCAGCATCAACCGCTTCTCCGAAGCCATGACGATCTTCGCGGTCATGTGTGCGGGTTTGTTCCCGCTCTTGCACATGGGTCGCCCGTGGTTCTTCTACTGGCTTTATCCGTTCCCCAACGTCGCTGGCGTGTGGCCACAGTTCCGTAGCCCGCTGACTTGGGACGTGTTCGCGGTCACGACGTACTTCACCGTCTCGCTCGTGTTCTGGTACATCGGGCTCATCCCCGACCTCGC
This sequence comes from Planctomycetaceae bacterium, assembly GCA_013823135.1. GTDB lineage: Bacteria > Planctomycetota > Planctomycetia > Gemmatales > Gemmataceae > Gemmata. The sequence goes on along the minus strand of PNLP01000009.1, from coordinate 27,893 downwards.
GGCTCTCCGCGACCAGGCCCACAAGCGGTGGCAGCGGATCGTGTACGGTCTGTTGTCGCTTGGATGGCGCGGCTCGGCGATTCACTGGCGCCGTTACGAGAAGGTCTATTTGATCCTCGGCGGTATCAGCACCCCGCTGGTGTTGTCGGTTCACACGGTCGTGTCCTTCGACTTTGCTGTTTCGATCGTTCCGCTGTGGCATGCGACCATCTTCCCGCCGTTCTTCGTTGCTGGAGCTATCTACTCCGGTTTCGCAATGGTGGTTGCGATCGCGCTGCCCGTGCGAAGGTGGTACAAGCTCGAAGACTTCTTCACTGATCACCACATGGACATCATGGGGAAGGTCATGCTCGCGACCGGCTTCCTGGTGACCTACGGTTACTTCAGCGAAGCGTGGATGGCGTGGTACGGTCACTCGCTTTACGAGTGGGGCACCACGATGGAACGTATGTTCGGGCCGTATGGCTGGTCTTACTGGTGCCTGATCGGTTTCAACTGCGTGTTCCCGCTCACGCTGTTGTGGTCCAAGAAGATCCGAACGAACTACTTCTGGATGGAAATGATTTGCATCTCGGTGCTCATCGGGATGTGGTTCGAGCGATATGTGATCGTGATTACCCTGACCCGCGAGTATATCCCAAGTTCGTGGGGCCGTTATGCTCCGACTATCTGGGACTACGGGACGATGGTCGGGTCGATGGGTCTGTTCCTTACCCTGTTCTTCTTGTTCATCCGGTACCTGCCGATGATCTCGATTACCGAGATGCGAGAACTCCTGCCACGTAAGCAGGGCGGCGGCGGCGGCCACTCGATCATGGAGAACGCACCATGACACCGACCACTCCAGCCGTTACTCCTGGCCACGCAGCGCACGATGCCCACGGGCACGGGCCACCCGCCGAGCCGACCGTCTTCGGCCTGCTCGCGGAATTCGAGACTGCGGATGGCATGAGCCACGCTGCTGCAAAAGTGCAAGCGGCTGGCTACACGCGGTACGACTGCTACAGTCCATACCCTGTTGCTGACGCTGTCGACGCCATGAACTTTCCGAAGTCCGAAATGGGCACGGTTATGTTCGTCGGCGGCATCACTGGGGCGTGTACTGGCTTCTTCATGCAGTACTACCTCAACGCCTACGGCTACGCCCTCAACGTGGGCGGTCGGCCTTACTTGAGCTGGCCATCGTTCATCCCCATCACGTTCGAAATGATGGTGTTGACGGCAGCGCTCACGGGCCTGTTCGGGTTGATGGCGCTCTGCGGCTTGCCGCGTTACCACCACCCGCTGTTTAACTCCAAGGCGTTCGATCGGGCGAGCCGTGACAGGTTCTTCCTGTGTATCGAGTTTGTCGACCCGAAGTACGACGCAGTTACCACGCGGGCGTTCCTCAACGAACTCCACCCTGTTTCGGTTGAGGAGGTGCCAGAATGACCACCACCGAACAACGCGGAATGACAAACCGAACGCGCGTTTTCTTGCTCGCACTTGCGGCGGCACTGCCCGCCACAGGCTGTCGGCAGAAGATGTCGGATCAGCCGTATCACCGGCCTTACGAAGCGTCGGATATGTTCAGCGACGGGCGGGCCTCGCGTCCGCTCGAAACTGGTGTGGTTCACCGGGCGCAGTTCCTTGAATCTGACCCGCTTGTCTCGGGCTTGACCCGAGAGGAGTGGGCCCGAGTCTACGCTCGCCAAGCCAACCCAAAGCTCGACCTTACGACTCCGACTCCGATCGAGAACCGCGAAGCTGCTGTCACGCTGCCTCGATACGATCAGCGAGTTGCAGCCAACCCCAAGGTGTATGTCGAGGAGTTCCCGTTCGCGATTACTTCAAATGATCTGGATCGTGGCCAGGAGCGATACACGATTTATTGCTCGGCGTGCCATGGTGCTCTTGGGAATGGCCAGGGGAAGATCTGGGAGCGTGGGTATCTCGTACCAACGTCCTTCCACACCGAGATTGTCGGAACCCATGAAAAGGCCGTGAGCAATCCTTCGGCAACCCCGCTTGGTTACTCGCGTGGCTACTCACTCTGGGACATCAAGATCCCACTTCGTGAAGCACCCGTGGGTTACTACTTCGAGGTCATCACCAAGGGGTACGGGGGCATGCCCAGTTACTCCGCCCAGATTCCGCCGGCTGACCGCTGGCGCATTATCGCCTACGTCCGCGCCTTGCAATACAGCCAGCACGCTGCCGCCGGAACGCTCCCGCCAAAACTGGCGACGGAAGTGAACGCGGCTCCTGTCAACGCGACGAACAAGGCGGGAGGTCATCCGTGAGCGATCCGATAGCGTCACCAACGCCGGGGGCTCCAACCCCAGGCACGCCCAGCCCCGCGCTGGACCCCAATGCAATTGACTGGGCACCGTACAACCGGGTTGCGGTCGGTGCTGCGATCGGCGGGGTTGCCCTGTTCGTGGTTGCTGGCTTGGCAAACCTGGCCGCTGCCGAAGGTGAACACGGCAAGCACCTGGCGACCGCCCGGTTTATGTCCGCGTACCTGACCGGTTTCACGTACTGGCTGAGCCTGCCGATCGGGGCCATGGCTCTCCTGATGATTGGTTACCTCGCGAAGACTTCGTGGGGTCTCCTGCTTCGTCGCCCGCTCGAGGCCGCGACCCGCACTTGGCCGCTGCTGGCGATTCTGTTCGCTGGGCTGGCGGTGTCGGTTACTACCGAGCACTACTCACCGTACTGGTGGACGGCTCCCGAACTGGCCGCAACTCCACCAAACGTGAACTCGGCGAACCCAGGGGCCAACGTCGATCCCGCCAACAAGCGCGAACTCGCTGAGAAATATGGCGAGTACATGATCGAGAAGGCCGTCGAGACAGAACGTCACGCACGTCAGGAAGGTACCTACAATTTCCTGTCGGTCCCGTCCTTCATTGGTGTTGGCATCGTTCTGTTCGCGATCTGGGGTGGAATGATCACGTATCTGAACGCCTGGAGCCGCAAGGCAGAAGGCACCCCCGCACAGGTCGAAGCAGCCCTGCTGAAACTGAGTAACTTCTCTGGCCCTGGGATGATCGTGTTCGCGATCACACTCACCGCCGGGTCGACCCAGTGGGTGATGTCTGTGGAGCCGGGATGGTCTTCAACGATGTTCCCCGTGATCTTCGCGGTGAACCAATTCCTGACGACACTCGCCTTCTGTCTGGTGTTGTTCCTGGTGATCGTTAGCAAGCAACCATTCGCCAGCGTGATGCGGCCCAAATTCCAGCTCGACATGGCGACGCTCTTGCTGGTGTTCACGCTGTTCTGGACGTATACCTCGTTCTCGCAGTTCATGTTGATCTGGGTCGGGAACCTGCCAGAGGAGATCCCGTTCTACATCAAGCGGTCCTACGGCGGCTGGTGGTACGTTTCCATGAGCCTGGCGCTTCTCCACTTCGCTCTGCCGTTCTTGCTGCTGCTGTTCCGCGGTATCAAGCTCCAGCCCATGCGGTTGCGACGGGTTGCGATGTTCCTGCTCGTGATGTGTGGACTCGATGTGATTTGGTGGAACGCGCCGGCGGCACCGCAGGCCAGTTCGTTCCCGTCCTGGCTCATGGATGTCGGGGCGATTGTCGGGATCGGAGGCGTCTGGGGGCTGTACTTCTTTGCTCAACTCAAGAAGCGCAACATCCTCCCGACCGACGAGACGTACCTGTTGCCGGAGGGACACACCCATGAGTCACACTAATACCCCCCCGGGATCGCACACTCCCGACGACAGCGGTGGCTTCGGCCAGCCCAGCGCAGAAGCTCTGAAGCGTGGCTACGAGGCCGACGGCTATCACACCGTGAGTGTGATTAGCGTGCCTGTTCTCGTCGTGGTCTTCTTTGTCCTCGCATTCGCCACGACGACTGTGCTGTTTGCGTTCTTCAGCAAGTCCGTGATCGATCCGAACGCCCATCCGATGGCTTCGGATCGGAACAAGGTTGAACTGAACGAACGTCTCAAGCGGATCAATCACGGCTCGGAGGTCGATCAACCTCGACTAGAGCCACTGCGGACGCGCACAGGTAACAACCGTGCGATCACCCGGCCTGAGGAAACGAACGGCGAGAACCCTCCGTACCTGTACCCAGAGGACAACCGAGCCGACACAACTCGGACCCCTGAGTTGTTTCGAACTGGCTGGGCGGACAAGGAAAAGAAGTACGCTCACGTTCCGCTGTCAAGCATCCTGGCGGGTGATGTGCCGGCTTTGTTCCCGGTTCAAGGGCATGGTTCCAAGCCGCTGACTTCGCCGCATCTTCCCACGGCAGCGAACGCAGGTCGTGGTGCCGAGCACTCGACTGCAGAGCCACCAGCACTCCCACCTGCGGGGGAGGTCAAGAAGTGATCCTCCGCACGCGGAAGTTGCCACTCATCGCAGCGTTCGGTCTCGCGGTTCTGCTCGCGATCCCGTCGTCATTGGTCGCTGCTGGTCCGGATGGTGTAGTCCCTGGCGGCAACGAACAGCCGACGCACCAACCAGACGTTGCGAATATCGGCATCGACCAGAACCTTGGTGTTCAGTTGCCGCTCGATCTCGTGTTTCGGGATGAGTCGGAACGGCCGATTACGCTACGCGAGGCGATGCAGGGGAAAGTCACAATCCTGGTTCCCGTTTACTTCCGCTGTCCTGACCTTTGCACGCGAGTGCTGAACGGCTTGGTGGATGGTTTGCGGGCGTTGCCTCAGGACTTCACGGTGGGTGACAAGTTTAATGTCGTCACCATCAGCATGGACCCGAAGGAACACGCTGACCTGGGCTCCGCCAAGAAGAAAGCTTACCTCGCTGAATATGGTCGGCCAAATGCAGAGGATGGCTGGCGATTTATCACGGGCAAGAAAGAACCGGTTGGCGAGTTGCTCAAGACTGTCGGCTACCACTACGAATACGACAAGGCCTTCAAGGAATACAAGCACCCGAGTGGCATCATCATCTTGACGCCGGACGGGAAGGTTTCTCGCTACTTCTTCGGCATTGGTTACGACGACCCTGTCACAGTTGAGACGGGCACGGCTCTGCCGAAGCCGACCTGGAACGCACTCAGGTTGTCGATCGTCGAGGCGTCGGGTGGGAAGATCGGTTCGCTGGCTGATCGACTGACACTCGCCTGCTCTCGTTTCGATCACTTAAAACAGGGCTACGCACTGTCAATTATGGTCGTGGTCAAGCTGGGTGGGTTGCTCACGATGTTGCTGGTTGGTGGATGGGTGGCTCTCGCCCTGCGGCGGGAACGACGGCACACAGCAACCTCGTCAGTGGTTATTGCTGGAAACGACACACAGAACGGACCGTCCAACGGTCTCAACGGACAGCCGGGGGTGCCCGCATGAATTCGTTACCGCCTCTGATCCCCGTGGCAGCGTCCACGCTTGCCTACCAGTTTGAAGCGCTGTTCTGGTACATCACGATTGTCACCACCTTGGGTGGTTTGGCGGTCTACGCTGCCCTGCTGTATTTCTGCGTCGCGTTTCGACGCGAAAACACGACCGGCTCAACGCCGCGTATCCTCGGCTCGCACCGTTTGGAATTGGCCTGGACGATCATCCCGACGATCATCTTCTTCTCGTTCTTCGGCTGGGGCATGGTGGTCTACACCAAGGCTGTACACCCGCCCGCGGACGCGATGGAGATTTTCGTTATCGGTAAGCAGTGGATGTGGAAGGCTCAGTATCCCAATGGTCAGCGGGTGATCATCGGTGGCAACCCTCGGAATATGACCGAGAACGAGCGAAACTCGATTGGCAAACTTGTGCTGCCGATCAATCGTCCCGTGCGAATCACGATGATCTCCGAAGACGTGATCCACGACTTCGGTGTTCCTGCGTTCCGCATGAAGATGGATGTGCTGCCCGGTCGGTATACGACCGCTTGGTATCACCCGACCAAACTGGGCGAATACCACATCTTCTGCGACCAGTATTGCGGAACGTGGCACTCGCTGATGGTTGGCAAGATTAGCGTGATTGGTGAACAGGAATTCGATGAATGGCTCGGTGGCGTCGGCTCACAACAGGGAACCGAACACCCGGTGGATGGTTCGCTCGCGCAGAAGGGTGAGCAACTGTTTCTGAAACTCCAGTGCATCAAGTGCCACAGTGCAGATGTGAAGGCTGCGGCACCGGTACTCGAAGGGCTGTACGGAACACGCGTCCCACTGAAGGGTGGCGGTGGCGAATTTGCTGACGCCGAATACATCAAGCAGTCCATTCTCAAGCCCCGACTCAAGGTTGCACAGGGTTGGGAGCCAATCATGCCGTCTTACGAGGGCCAGGTGACCCCCGAAGACCTCGACGCCTTAGTGGCGTACATCCGCAGCTTGAAGCGGGGCCAGACCCCGAACCCAACCGACCGTATGAATCCACCGGTGGGCGCCCCGACGGTGCGATCGGAGAAGAAGGAATGACTACCGCTGTCACCAGCATCACGCCCAAAATCGCGCCACCGCCGCCCGAACCCGCGCCGGCTGAGCCGAACTATTTGAACGTCAACTACAGCTTGTGGGGCTGGCTTACGACCGTTGACCACAAGCGGATTGGCATTCTGTATCTGATCTCGATCACGGTGTTCTTCCTGGCAGGTGGGATAGCGGCCGGCATTGTCCGGTTGAACCTGCTATCGCCAGACGGAGCCATCATTAATGAAGACGCTTACAACCGTGCATTCACTGCACACGGCGTGCTGATGTTGTTCTTCTTCTTGATCCCGGCCGTGCCGGCGGTCTTGGGGAACTTCCTCATCCCGATGATGATTGGTGCGAAGGATCTCGCGTTCCCCAAATTGAACCTTGCCAGTTGGTATGTGTTCATGGTTGGAGCGGCGTTCGGCGTCTACGCGATTCTCAACGGCGGTATCGACACCGGTTGGACTCTGTACCCGCCGTACAGTTCGCGGTCTTCGCAGTCCAACGTTGTACCGGGTGTGTTCGGCGTGTTCATTTCGGGCTTCAGCTCGATCATGACCGGCCTGAACATCATGGTGACCGTCCACAAGATGCGTGCTCCGGGGATGACTTGGGGCCGACTGCCACTGTTCGTGTGGTCGCTCTACGCGACCAGCCTGATCCAGCTTCTTGGCACTCCCGTTGTCGCCATCACCACCGTGCTGTTGATGGTCGAGCGAGTCGCTGGGATTGGTATCTTCGATCCGCTCATCGGTGGCGACCCCGTGCTGTTCCAGCACTTATTCTGGTTCTACTCGCACCCCGCCGTGTACATCATGATCCTTCCCGGTATGGGTGTGGTGAGTGAAGTGCTCACGTGCTTTAGCCGTAAGAACATCTTCGGCTACCAGGCTGTGGCGTGGTCGAGCATGGGCATTGCGGTCGTCGGGTTCATGCTGTGGGCTCACCACATGTTCGTGGCGGGCATCAGCTACTACTCAGCATTGCTCTTTAGTTTCTTGAGTATGCTCGTTGCCGTGCCTTCAGCGATCAAGGTGTTCAACTGGACGGGCACCCTCTACAAGGGGTCGATCACTTTCCAGGCACCGATGCTGTTCGCGCTTGGCTTCGTTGTGCTGTTTGTCATCGGCGGTCTGACCGGGTTGTTCCTTGCGACCCTGGGAACCGACATCCACCTGCACGACACCTACTTCGTTGTGGCTCACTTCCACTTCGTGATGGTTGGTGGGATGGTGCTCGGCTACATGGCCGGCATCCACTTCTGGTGGCCGAAGATGACGGGGCGTATGTACTCGGATTGGTGGAGCCGCGTTGCCGCAGCCATCATCATCGTCGGGTTCTTCTTGACGTTCGTGCCGCAGTTCATGATGGGTTACCACGGTATGCCTCGTCGGTACCCGAACTACCCGCAAGAGTTCCAGGTTTACAACGTGATGTCCACGGCCGGGGCGAGCATCCTGGGGTTGGGCTACCTGCTCCCAGCTTGCTACCTCACTCTGTCGCTGTTCTTCGGTAAGAAGGCGACCGGTAACCCGTGGAGCGCCACCGGTCTGGAATGGCAGAGCCCGAGCCCCCCGCCACTGTTTAATTTCGATGAGGCCCACATGCCCGTCGTGGTGTGTGGCCCGTACGAATACTCCCTGGGCATTGATCAGATGGGCCGTGGATTGCCCGAAGGACCTGGTCTGGGAACACCCAACGACCCATCCGACAAGCACGGCGAGTCCAGCGCCCCTGGCCCCATGAAGAAGGAGACCGAAGTTGTCGGCTAACACGCACTCCACGGTGCTGAAGCACCACTTCGGAGATCTTGAGCAACAGCACGCCTCCGAGCGGCTGGGAATGTGGATGTTCCTGGCTACGGAAGTGCTGTTCTTCGGGGGACTCTTCGGCGCCTACGCTTGCTACCGCCTGTGGTATGCGGCCGAGTTCGAATACGCCAGCTCGTTCATGAACCTGAAGTTCGCGAGCATCAATACCGTTTTCCTGGTCACCAGCAGTCTCACAATGACGCTGGCGATCCGCTGCGCCAAACTCGGTGACAAGGCCGGTTTGTACCGGAATTTGTTACTAACCTTCGCGCTCGGTAGTGCCTTCATGGTCTTGAAGGGGTTCGAGTATGCCGAAGACTTCCACGAGCACATTCTGCCTGGGACATCTTCGTTTGGCGGCGAGATCAAGCATGATGCTGAGGCCCAGGGACTCGACACCGGTAAGGTGCGACTGTTCCTGTGCTTCTACTACATCATGACAGGCATTCACGGCGTCCACATCATCATTGGCCTCGGGTGCATCCTGTGGCTGGTGCAACAGACATACGCGAATAAGATCCCGCCAGAGAACTACTCCACCGTCGAGGTCGTCAGTTTGTACTGGCACTTGGTGGATGCGATCTGGCTATTCCTGATGCCAATGCTGTACTTGGCGGGTGCCCACATCCACCACGTTGCACACTAGCGAAAACCTGGCTGACCTCAGTTTGTGAGGTCGGTTTTTTGACTACAGCCGATCCGGGGTCACAAGCCCTGGCTACAACTGTCAGCGACTTTCGGAGTTGACCTCGTATGTCCGACCCAAAAACGACTCCCGCAGCGACCGGCGAACACGATGTGCTGGGCCACGTCGATAGCCCGCCGACACTCCTGATTGTGTTCGTAGCGATCTTGGTTCTGTTCGCCGCGACGGTTGGCATCTCGAGTTCCGGGATGTTCGGCAAGTACACGCTGTTCGTCCAGCTTGGCATTGGTTCGATCCAGGCCAGCCTCGTGGGTTGCTACTTCATGCACCTTCGACACGGTGACCGCGTTGTGATTCTCACCGCTCTCGCCTCGATCTTCTGGATGGGCATCCTGTTTGTTCTGTTCATGTCCGACTACATGACCCGGCACCGCGTGATTGGGTGATGGGTTGGGGTTAAGCACATGTTGACCGTGGGTAGCGGGCGGAGTTTGAGTCGCCGTCCGGTCCGGGCCGCGAAGGCAACGCTCGCATTCTTCGGACTTGCGACAGTTCTCATCTTCGTTGGCTGCAGCTCAACTCCCGACTACCCACCCAACCTATCTTTTCCTTCGCGAACCGATCGGCTCGTTCTCAAACTGCCAACTACGCCTCCGCCCGGACTGAGTGTTGCTGGCGAGATCGTAGACGAACTTGCACGTCTCGACGCTGCTGGTGGGCAAACCTTTGACCCAACGACAATCCCCGCGACCAATCGCACCGCCCTCGACCGCACGCTGCGTGATGTCTTCGGCACCCCCGGTGCTCCAACCGTGACACTTGATGCGGACGTCAACGCGACTGCGGAGCGTCTCGGCCTCGTGTCGGACAAACTCACCGAGGGGAGCCGCCTGTTCCGGAAGCAGTGCCTTCAGTGCCACAACCTCATAGGGGATGGCCGTGGGCCAGCGGGGCTATGGGTTGTGCCGTACCCGAGGGATTTTCGCCGTGGGGTGTTCAAGTTCACCACGACCGGTGACGTGAAGCCGCGGCGTTCGGACCTGCTGCAAACGCTTCACGAAGGGTTGAAGGGGACGGCGATGCCGTCGTTCGGTCAACTTCCCGAGCCAGAACGCGAACTCCTGGCGCGGTTCGCGACGTACCTCGCGATTCGCGGGCAGGTGGAATTCGACACGCTCGCAGCGCTATCCTTGGGTGGAGTGCCCGATGTGTCCGGATTCGCCAATGCCCGCGTAAAAGCGATCACGGGTGTTTGGGAGCGTGCCGAGAATGCGCCGCAGTTCGCGGGCCTCTCCGCAGTTCCCGACGATGGCGAACCCGCCAGCCCAAACCACGAAGCCGCCGTTCGCCGGGGATACGCACTGTTCACCGCGAAGGCTGATAACTCGTGTATCAGTTGCCACGGTGAGTTCGGCCGCAAGCCCGTGCTGCGTTACGATGTGTGGGGCACGGTGGCGAAACCCGCGGACCTGAGCGTCCCCAACGTGTTCAAGGGTGGTAAACGGCCAGAAGATGTTTTCGTGCGCATTCGTGGCGGCATCTCTGCTGTGGGGATGCCCGCTCACCCAGAATTGTCGGATCGGCAAGTCTGGGATCTCGTACGATTCGTGCGTTCAATTCCCTATCCACGCGAGTTGCCCGCAGACGTGCGAGCCGTCGTTTACCCAAATCCGTAAGCTGATACGATCCGCCTGACGACGAGTTGCACCCTGATGTCCGAGATGAACGAAACTCTGCGCCCTGTACCGCGATGGCTGCACGTTTGGGCGGTTCTCGTGGTTGCCACCACGTTCTTGATGCTGGCCGTCGGGCAACTCGTGACGAGTTTCCGCGCGGGGATGGCCGACCCTATCTGGCCAACAGAGCCGTGGTATCTTGCCTCGAACTTCAAGCTCGACCTCGGCTACCTGATTGAACACTCACACCGCATCCTGGGCTTTGCCCTTGGGTTGCTCATCTCGGGGCTCGCAATTGGCGTGCTGTTGGGCGAGCGGTGTGCCACGACGAAGTGGATCAGTGTCATCGGTTTGCTTGTGCTCCTGGGCGGCTATGGCGAATTCCACCGCGGTTTGATCGCCCAACGGGATGTGCCTGCTGCGGACGTGCGTCTGCCGTTGCCGGGAGCCGCAACCGCCTTGATTGGTCTGGCGGTTGCACTCGGGGCGACGGGATACAGTCTGATCTCGCGATCTCGAGGCGCGGGCATCCGGGTGCTTGCAGTGGTCGCTCTTGTCGCGGTGATGATCCAGGGATTGCTCGGCGGCTTTCGAGTGAAATTGAATGAACTCGTCGGTACCGACCTTGCCACAGTTCACGGCGTGTTCGCACAGGTGGTGTTCGGGTTACTCGTAAGCCTTGCGGTGGTCACCGCCCGATCCGTGTCTGCGACAACGGCTCCCCGAAAGGTGAGGAATGGGGCCGTGGTGCTCGCCGTGCTGTTGTTCGTGCAGATCGTGTGGGGCGCAATGGTGCGACACGAGCCGACGATCCTCACACAGAAACTCCACTTCCTGACGGCGTTCGCGGCCACGGGGGTCGCGGTATGGGTCATGATGGGCGTGTACTCGAATCCTGCCGCCAAGGGCCGCGTGCGAATCGCCGGCCACCTCATCGGCGGGTTGCTCCTCATCCAACTGTACCTTGGCGTCGAGGCCTGGATGGAGAAGTTCGGGGCATATACTCTGCCGGAATTGGTGCCCATCACCAAGGAAAACGCAGCGATCCGCACCCTGCACGCGCTCGTTGGAAGTGGCCTGCTCGCGACCGCAATCGGGCTAGCTGTGCGGGTTCGCCAGGCGGCTCAGAAACGAATTGTCGAAGAGCCACGAGACGCGGAAGCCAGGTCTGAGAGCCAGGTTCTCCGCTCCGTGTCACCGAGTCACCTCGTCGCAGCAAAGCAACCGGGAGAGACATCATGATGAAAGCCACCCTGGCGGGCGAGGCTGAACTTCAACAATACGCCTCGGGAGGCCGCGCCGTGGCAGCACCGGTGGCCATCCGTTCGCGACTGGCGGATTACCTGGAATTGACCAAGCCGCGGATCGCTGTGATGGCGCTGTTCACGGTGGCCGCGGGCTACTGGCTCGGCGCGGGCTCGGAAGCCACGACGCGGGTATTGCTCAACACTCTGCTCGGGGCGGGTTTGGTTGCTGCGGGTGGGAGTGCGTTGAATCAGGTTTTCGAGCGCCGCACCGACGCCCGGATGCGTCGCACTGCGAATCGGCCACTGCCCGCGGGGCGAGTCTCGCCCGAGCAGGCGGCGGTCTTCGGTGCAGTCACCAGCGGAATCGGCCTGGCGTACCTCATGGCGACGGTTCCGCCCGCCGCGACCATCGCAGCTGCGTTAACGCTTGTCTCGTATGCGTTGATCTACACGCCACTGAAGACCGTGACGCAGTGGAACACGGTGATCGGTGCCGTTCCCGGAGCGCTGCCGCCAGTTATCGGTTGGTGTGCGGCTCAGGGGTGGGATGGTGCTGGTGGCGCAACCGCTCTGTTCCTCATCTTGTTCGTGTGGCAACTGCCGCACTTCCTCGCGATTGCGTGGATGTATCGCGCGGATTACGCCGGTGCCGGGCTGCAGATGCTTCCCGGAACCGATTCAACCGGGAAGCGGACCGCAGTCGTGATGGTGGTGACTGCTGCCGCGTTGATCCCGGTTGCGTTTGTCGCGGTATGGGTCGGAATGGCCGGCTGGGTGTATGCCGTTGGCGCAACGCTGCTCGGCGTGATGTTCGTTCGCAAGACACTCGACTTCGCTCGCGATCGTTCGGACCGCCAAGCCCGCCGAGTGCTTCGTGCTTCACTCGTTTATCTGCCCGGCGTGCTGGCGTTGTTGCTCATCGACGCGTTGCTGCTGAAGTGAGAAGCCATGACTTCGCGATTTGCACTGTTGTTGCTCGTGTGTCTCACCGGGTGCGGACTATCGGGTCGCCCAACGCGGACGACTGCACCGGCCGATCCTGATCCAGAATGGCCAATCGAGTCGTTTTCGCTCACCGAACGCAGTGGGCGAACGGTCACGGACAAGGATCTTCGCGGATCAGTGTGGGTGGCCTCGTTCATCTTCACGCGATGCAGCGGACCGTGTCCTGCGGTCAGTTCGACTATTGGTCGGCTTCAGAAGGAACTGAAAGACGAAGCGGGCGTGAAGTTCGTCACATTTACCGTGGACCCCGCTCGCGATGATCTCAAGACGCTTCAGGATTATGCCAACGCTCGCGGAGCCGATCCCGAACGCTGGCTATTCCTCACCGGCGACGAGACGACGATCCACAAGATTCTGCGTGAGACGTTCAAGCAGGCGGTGGGGCGAAACACCGATCCTGCCACAAAGCCCGGCGACGAATTCTCGCATAGCACTCGCCTCATGGTCGTGGACCGCAACGGCGTGATCCGCGGCGTTTACGCTGGTCTCCCGGATGAACGCATCCCAGATTCACAGGACGATTTCGATGCGAACCTCACCCGGTTGAAGACTCGGGTGAAGGAACTGCTGAAGTGATCTCCTGAGCCGCTTGCGGCTTCGCACCCCGATCACACTACCTGGCAGGCTTCCTCGAAAGTCAGGCGTGGCGAACGCTGGTGTAGTTTGCTCGTGTCGCCGTAGCCGATGTTGCACAGGAAGTTCGATTTGACCGTCGTCCCGCCGAAGAACACCTCATCCACCTTCGCGTTGTTGAACCCCGACATCGGCCCGCAATCCAGCCCCAGCGATCTCGCTGCCAGCATGAAGTACGCGCCTTGGAGCGATGAGTTTCGCAGTGCGAGGTATTCGAGGATGTTCTCGGGCAAATCCTTGAACCAGGCCTTCGCGTCGGCGTGCGGGTAGAGCTTCGGCAACTGCTCGTAGAAGCGGATGTCCATGCCGATGATCGCGGTGACCGGTGCCTTCATCGTCTTGTCCACGTTGCCCGCGTCGAGAAGCGGTTTGAGCTTCTCCTTCCCCGCAGGCGTCTTCACGAACACGACCCGCATCGGGCACATATTTGCCGATGTCGGCCCCATTTTCGCGAGATCGTATGCCTGTCGCAGCAGCGAGTCATCGACCGGCTTGTCGAGCCAGTGCATGTGCGTGCGTGCCTCACGGAGGACGATGTTCAACGCTTCGTCGTTCACGACCTTGCCCATGATGCTGCCTCTCCGAACAGTTTGCGAACGGTCGCCGTGCTGAATGCGGCACGGCTTGTGTTATCGTATCTACCCCCCGAAAAAGCGGCGCTTGCACGACGGCGCGAATGGCCCGACACTGTCACTTCCACAGCACTCCGACATTTCGGTCGATCTGGCATTCCATTGGGAGATTGCATGAAGGGTCATTCACTCAAGGTACGCGCCGCGCTCGGCTTCGCGATACTTGTGCTCCTTGGCGGGCGAGGTGGGGCTCAAGACGCTCTGAAGGTTGTTGATAACGGCAAAACAACCGCAGTCGTGGTCGTCGATCCCAAGGCCGGGAAATGGGAAAAGCAGGCTGCCGCCGATCTCGTCAAGTACGTCGAGATGATGAGCGGAGCAAAGCCCGCGCTTGTGGACACTGACGGCGCAATCGCCGCCGTGAAGGCCGATGTACCGCAACTCATCGTCGGTGCTGCAGCGTTGAAGGCCGATCCGACGCTTCAAGCGGCGCTCGCGAAGGTGGCGAAGAAAGACCCCACGCTTCGCGCTGATGCCATTGTGCTGCGCCGAGCAGGTAACCGCGTTCTGATCGCAGGCACCAACGACGATTCGCACTACTACGCCGCGACTGAGTTGTTGCGCCGCTGGGGGTGCCGATGGTATCTCCCCACCGACATCGGCGAGTGCGTCCCCGACTCCAAGACGCTAACGGTCGTCGGGCTGGACTACGCATATGCGCCGCCGTTCGAGGTCCGCAACTACTGGGTGTCGTGGAATGGCAGCAACGACGGCCAGGACGACTTCATGCACCGCAACTTCATGAACACCGGTGTCGGCGTAGCGAACGGTCACGCGATCGGCGCGTATGTTCAGGAACTGATTCCGAAGGGGAAGTCGTTGTTCGATATCCCGATTGCCGAGGACGCGACCGCCGACCACATCGTGAAGAAGGTCGCCGCACGGTTCGCGAAGAACGAGTACTTCTCGCTCGGCATGGAAGACGGCGTGTATCGTTCCGAGTCCGCGCTCGACAAGGAATTGCAGGCCGGGCTGAAGGATAAGTACTTCCTCAGTGCCTCGCTCACCGACCCGTTCCTGATGCTTTACAACAAAGTCTCTGACCGCTTGCTGAAGCTACACCCCAAGAGCAAATCGAAGATCGGTTTCCTCGCCTACGGCAACCTCACGATCCCGCCACAACGGAAGATCACCGCAGCGAAGCCGCTCGTCGCGTACCTCGCCGCCATTGACGTGGACCCTATTCACGGCATGGATGATCCCAAGTCGCCGGCACGCGGCGAGTACCGCGACATGGTTTACCGCTGGGCCGAGGTGATGCAGGGTCGCGTCGTGATCTACGACTACGACCAGGGAATGCTGGTCTGGCGCGATGTGCCGAACCCCTCGATTCAGTCGATTCGCCAGGACATCAAGCACTACAAGAAGGCCGGCATCCTGGGCGTTTCAACCGAGTGCCGCAACGCGATTGCCACCGTGTTCTTGAACCTGCACGTTCGCGGGCAGCTTTACTGGAACCCGGATGCCGACGTCGATGCGCTGCTCGCCGAATTCTACACGACGTTCTACGGCCCGGCCGCGCAGCCGATGGCAGCCTACTGGACGGCAATCATCAAGGCGTGGGAAGACAGCATCGTCACGGAACACGAGCATTACGTGATCCCCGCGATCTACACGCCTGAGTTGCTCGCCAAGTTGAAGGAACAGCTCGTCGAGGCTGAGAAACTCGTCGCGTCGCTCAAGGACAAGACTAGCCGGCAGGACAAGCAGTACGTGGACCGGATAAAGTTCTCACGGCTCGGCTTCAACCTGCTTGAAGAGTACACCGCGATGGTGAAAGCCGCCGCGACCGACATCGACTACAAGGCAGCAGTCGCGGCCGGCGAGCGTGCTCTCGTGGCGCGAATCGAGCTGGCGAAGATGAACCCGACGTTCACGACGCGGGTCGTGGGAGTTGCCGCTGAAAGCAAGGACAACGGCCCCGCGTGGTTCCCCGGGGAAGTGGAGCACTACCGTGCGCTCGGTTCGCTCACAGACGGCACCAAGGGCACACTCATTGCGAAATTACCGCTGGAGTGGGCGTTCCGCCGTGACCCGCACGACACCGGAGTTGTGAGCGCGTGGGCACGCAAGCCAATCGACTTGACTTGGTGGAAGGCCCGCAAGGATGCCGGTTCAGTCGATAGCCATCGCGAGAATCCCGGCCACTGGGCGATGCTCCGCACCGACCTTTACATGCAGGCACAAGGTGTCGTGAGTCACGATTACCACAGCTACACGGGTAGCGCGTGGTATCGCACCGACTTCGAGTTGCCGGCCGGCGCGGAGAAGGGGAAGGTACACATCCGCTTCCCGGGGATGTTCAACGAAGCGTGGCTCTATGTGAACGGCCACCTCGTGAAGCACCGCCCGTTCTCGGAACCGTGGTGGCAGTCGGACTACAAGTTCGAGTGGGACGTGGACATCACGGCTGATCTGAAGCCAGGAGTGAACACTATCGCGGTGCGAATCAACAACCCACATCACTTTGGTGGGATGTTCCGTCGCCCATTCTTGTATCGTCCGATCGAAGTGAAGAAGTAGTTGGAATGAGTCGCCTTCGTGGGGCGAGACGCCTGCCCCACGAAATGATGTCAGGCTGTCAGTGGGTCTACTGATCCAGTGGGTGTGATGGCATGGGTGCTGAGGGGAATAGCTGTCGGAAGGTCGATTCCCAGCGATCCGGGTCGTGGCGGACGGCCTCGGCCATCGCGGCGCGGCCACCCGCCGTGTCGCCAAGTGCGAGTTGAATGATTCCGTGTGCCGTATCCGCGTTCGGGTCGAGCGGGTTCCGCCAGATCGCTTCCTTCGCGGACGCAATTGCCTCGTCGTTTCGTTTCCGCAAGAGGTACACCACCGCAAGGTGAATGTGGAGGAGGGCGTTCTCGGGATCGAGATGGACCGCTTCTTCGAACGAGTCGATCGCGCCGTCGAGGTTCCCGATGGACTGCAGGATGTTCCCGAGGTCGAAATGGACTGCGGGATTTTCCGGGTCAACTTCGATGACTTGCTTCAACGCGGTGATTGCCCCCGCCACGTCGCCTGACTCCTTCAGGGCAATCCCGAGATTGGAGAGGACTTTTGGATCTGAGGGATCGAGCCGCATGGCCTCACGGTACGCAGCTATTGCCCCAGGCAGGTCGCCGCAATCGTGCAAGGCAACGCCCAGATTGGCATACGCCGCAGCGAAGTGCGGCGCCAGCCGGATAGCCTCGTTGTAGGCTTCGATCGCTCCAGGAATGTCGTTCTTGTCCTGCAACGCGCTGCCGAGGGTGCAGTACGCCAGCGCGTGCCCGTGCGCAGCTTCCTCGGCCCTCGCCTCGGAGACGGCCCATTCCGTCTCGGCCCGTCGTGCTCGCTGTTCGACCCCGGCGCGATACGCTGCCACGGCTTCGGCGACGACCTTCCCGCTCCCAGGCCGGTCGGCCGATTCCGGACTCAGGCACCGTTTCGCCAGCGAGATTAACTCCGGGTCTGCGCCGCACGCGTCGAGCCGTTCCATTGCGCCGTCCAGATTGGCCTCAATCGCGAGCGACAGGATCGCCCGGCCATTCGGACCGGTGTACGGCGGCTTTCCCGTGAGGATCGTGCAGAGGATGCCGCCAAGCGTGAATACATCGGCTCGGGTATCCACTTGCTCCCATTCGCCGCGAGCCTGTTCCGGCGGCATGTACGACGACGTACCCTTGGCCCGGCCCATTCGTGTTGCGCCGGAGGAAGGGCTCGATTGGGTGATGGGCCTTCGGGCAGGATCGGTGGCAGGCTCGTCCTCGGCGTAATTGCGGAGGTCTGTGCTCTCGACTTCTTTCGCAAGCCCCCAGTCCATCACTTGCACTTCGCCGAAGGCTCCCACCATCACGTTGAGCGGCTTCAGGTCGCGGTGAATGATGCCGAGGCTGTGGGCGTAACCGACCGTCTGACAGATTTGCTCGAACACGCCGATCAACCGTGGCAGATCGGTGTCGCGATCACAGGCCTCGATTTCTTCGTGGAGTGTCCGGCCGCGGATAAGCTTCATTACCAGGAAGGGGCGACCATCGGTGAGTGAACCGAGAGCGTGAACCGGGGGCACTCCTGGGTGTTGGAGGCGAGCCGTGATGCGGGCTTCGCGATCGAACTGCGCGGCCAGGTCGCTCCGGGTTGCGAGTTCTGGGAGCAAGGTCTTGATGGCCACTTCGCGATCGAGGCTGACATCCTGGGCCGTGAACACGACCCCCATGCCGCCCCGAGCGAGTTCAGCGACGACCTCGTATCCGGGAATGGTGGGGAATGCGCTGCTAGCTCGGGCGACTTGCCAGCCCGGTTGCATGACTGTTCCATCAATCGACGCGCTGGAGGGAGTTGGCGCATTGTGCGGTTGGGCAACGGCAACAAGCCTACGCCCACCCGGGTGGGTGGGCTCTTCGATATCTGGCCCCGAGGGGCCATCGCTTGTCTGCTCATCGGACGGCATCTACGTTCCTTCAGTTCTTCCCTCTATCATCTCATCCGCATTCCGGTCGTGCAATCCCTCTCAGTTTGAGCATACACTCAATTCCCATTTGGCGTTGAGTGTGACGCGGTTGACGCGAGGATGGTTCACTTCTTGGGGGCGAGGATTGGACCCAAGGCTTCCGCGAAGGCATCCGCTTGACGCATGAATCCGAGGTCCGTCGGGTGCGAACCATCTACGGTCCCTTCGCCATCGTCCCCGATCAACTTGTCGCCGGTCAGGTAGAACAGGTTCTTGTCACCGTCCGCGATGAGCGAGTCGAACGCCTTCTTGTACACAACCCGGCTCTCAGTGTTTCGTTTCAACAGAGCGGGCAGGGCAGGGGCGTTCGCATAGGTTCGGTCCTCGACAAGCAGGATAGGCGTGGTCGGCTTTGCCTTCCGCAACGCCTTCACGAACGGCTCGGTTCGCTCCGCCACTTGCGCTGCGTTCAGATTCGGCAAGCAGTCGAGGACGTATACCGCCGCATCGACCTCACCCAACAGGGCGGCGATATCCATGTCGAGTGTGCCGTTGCCGGAGAAGCCGAGGTTGATGACGGGGCGATCGAGCCGACGACCGAGAATCGCGGTGTGAACCATCCCCGGCCGCGAGGCGCACCCACCCTGCGTGATCGACGTACCGTAGAAGATGATCGGGGCTAGTTTGTCCACGGGGCGTGCGTCCGCCTTCTTCAGCGTGCTGCCCTTCGGCAAGCCAATCTCGACCGACGACACACCGTTGTACAGCGGAAGGTACAGCAGATATTCCTTCTCGCCCGCCGCGAGTCCGGAAGCGAGTTGTGCCGTCGTCGTCTCGGCGGATGGTCGCCCGACCGCAACCCACTGCCACTTCCCGCCTGCGGTTTTCACATACAGATCAAGCCCACTGACGCCGGTTGCGGGCATGTGCGGCATCGCGAGGTTCTTACTCGTGACGGTCCAGCGAGCATGAATCGTGGTCGCATCCGTGACGAAACGCACGCACAACCCGGCCGAGTTTCGGCTCAGGCCCCACACGGGTGGCCGAGCGGTCTTCTCGGCCTTCGCGGGGAGTCGGTCGAACGGAGCCTTTGTGTCGGTCCAGCCCTGGCCTTCGACGCCAAGCGTGCGGATGTCGTACCAGTGAATCCCCGTGGCCGCATCGACCTTTGCGGTGCTGGGGTCGATGACTGGCCCTGCAGCGAACAGCGGCAAAATGATCGCGAGGCCGAGCAGCAGAGCGGCGAGACGTTTCATGGGCGTGCCTGTAGGGGAGAGGAGTTACACCGCGTCGCGATGTAGTGCTTGCAGATCTTGCCAGAATCCGGGATAGGTCTTTGCAACGCAACCGGGATTTCGGATCACGACCCCCGGCACCTTCAGGCCAACCAGCGCGAGGCTCATGGCCATGCGGTGATCGTTGTACGTATCGACGGCACATCCCGTGAGCGGTCGCGGCGTGATAGTGAGCCCGTCGTCGCGCTCCTCGACCTCGGCCCCGAGCTTCCGAAGTTCCGTGGCAAGTGCCGCGATGCGATCCGTTTCTTTGTGTCGAATGTGGCCGACATTGCGGATGGTGGTCGGCCCTTCGGCGAAGCACGCAACCGCACCGAGTGTCATCACGGTGTCACTGATGTCGTTCATATCGACATCAACGCCCCGCAGCTTGCCGCCGTGAACCGTGATCCCCGCGTCGCACTCCTCGACGCGACAGCCCATCTGTTCAAGCACATCCACGAACCGCACATCGCCTTGCAGCGACTTGCGATTCAACCCCGACACCGTGACCCGCCCGCCCGCGACGGCTGCCGCCGCCCAGAAGTACGACGCGGCCGAGGCGTCAGGTTCGATGTAATAATTCGTGAGACTTTGCTCGCCGTTGTGGTGTTGAACGTGAAAGCGTCCGGGTGAATTCTGTTCGACCTGTAAGCCGAACGAACGCATCATCCGGAGGGTCATCTCGATGTATGGTTCGGACACGAGCGTGCCGTCTAACTCGATCTCAACATCCCTGTCAGCGAAGGGTGCCGCCATGAGGACCGCGCTCAGGTACTGACTGCTGATGTCGGCTCGCATTCGGACGCGGCCCCCGCGTAGCCCGTTCGCCTCAACGACCACAGGAGGACAACCCGTATCCAGTTCACTGACTGTATTAGCTCCGAGTTGCCGGAGGGCTTCTAACAAGTCACGGATGGGCCGCTCCCGCATCCGGGGGATTCCATCCAGTCGGTAGCGACCCTGCCCGAGACTCAGCATAGCCGTCAGGAATCGCATCGATGTGCCAGAGTTTGCCACATCAAGGTTGGCCGCAGTCGCCGGTATCGGGA
Organism: Planctomycetaceae bacterium; assembly: GCA_013823135.1. GTDB lineage: Bacteria > Planctomycetota > Planctomycetia > Gemmatales > Gemmataceae > Gemmata. The sequence goes on along the minus strand of PNLP01000009.1, from coordinate 7,098 downwards.
GGTCCGATCGCTCCTTCCCGTAGTTCCGCACAATACGGACGCCGCCGGTAATCGGTTCTCCGAACAGGTGGAACCCGAGGGCACCGAGCGCACTGAGCATGACCTCCGTGTCTTCGCTCCCCAACACGTTCCCGAGATAACACTCCCGATCCACAGCGGTAAGCGCCGCCAGCACCAGAGCGCGGTTGGTGATGCTCTTGCTGCCGGGAACGGTCACGGTCGCGGACGGGGCGTGTGACAGCGGGGTGATTTCGAGTTCTGCGGGGTAGTTGATGGACATGGTTTCGTCAACAGGTTACCCGCGACGCGGAGTCTTCGAAGCGGAGCGCGACGGGCGCCTGCCACGCTCCCCTCCGCGGACTCCGGGTCGCGGCTAAACAAAGCGTTATGGGTAAGTCACACGCATCAAAAACAGCCCCTCACTCGGGGCGGTCGGACCGGCGAGCCGGCGGTCCAGGGCGTGTAGCACGTCGGCGATCTGCGTTTCGGGCCAGAAGCCGCGACCCACCTGCACCAGACTGCCCGCGATCGCACGGACCATGTTGTACAGGAAGCCGTCCGCTTCCACGTCGATCCAGATAAACTCGCCGAAACGATTCACCGCGAGATGCGTGATGGTTCGCACGCTGGTCAGCCGGTTCGGCCACTCCGTTTCGAAGCAGCGGAAATCGTGACGGCCGACGAGGCACTGGCCCGCTCGCGACATCGCTTCGACGTTCAGCGATTGCCGCACGAACCACGCGTACTTCCGCATGAACGGGTCTTGAATGCGGCCGTCCTGGATGACGTACCGGTACATCTTCCGCACGGCATCTTTGTTCGCACAGAAGCTCTGCGATGCCTCGACCAGTTCTCGCACGCACACATCGTCAGGCAACTTCGCGTTGATGGCTTTCAGTAGCACTTCGCAGGGCAACTTCGACGCGGTGTACACATTCGCCACTTGCCCGACCGCGTGAACACCCGAATCGGTGCGACCACTGCAATTCAGTCGCGGCCGCGCGTCGCGGGTGATCTCGGTGATAGCCTTCTCGATGGTCTCCTGCACCGTACGCTTGCCGGGCTGCGTCTGCCAGCCGAAGAAGTCGGTGCCGTCGTAGCGGATGATGAGTTTCAAATTCCTCATAAGAAGATTGATCCACAGATTACTCAGAAGACACAGATTTGAAGACAGATTCAGAGAGGCAGAGTTCGAATTACTGCGTGTTCCTCATCTGTCTTCAAATCTGTGTCTTCTGAGTAATCTGTGGATCTCTTTCTTACTTCACAATGCCTCTCCGAACTAGCTCCTCTGCGCACTGAACGGCGTTGCTCGCGGCACCTTTGCGAAGGTTGTCCGCGACGACCCACAGGCACAGGGCGTTCGGATTGCTCGGGTCTTGCCGCACGCGGCCGACGTAGGTGTGATCCGTCCCCTCGGCGTGGATTGGCTGCGGGAACTGGCCCGTCTTTTCGTCCATGAACACAACGCCAGGAGCTTTCGCGAGTGCCGCTTTGGCCGCTTCCACGGAAACGGGAGTGTGGAACTCGACGGTGATAGCCTCGGAGTGTGCGACTCGCACCGGTACACGCACGCACGTCGGGCACACGCCAATCGTGGCGTCGCCCATGATTTTCCGCGTCTCGTTGATGACCTTGTTCTCTTCTTCCGTGAACCCGTTCGGGTCGAGTGTCCAGTCAAGGGTGATGACGTTCCCGGCGAGCTGTGCCCGGTGTGCTGTGGGAGCCGGCACCGGGCCACCCGCGGCGAACGCCTTGAGCTGAGCATCAAAGTCCAGCAGGCCCGTAGCGCCCTTGCCCGACGAGGATTGGTAAGTCGAAACGACGATTCGTTTCACCTTGCCAATGTCGTGGAGCGGCTTGAGCGCGACGCAGAGCGGAATCGCGACGCAGTTCGGGTTCGCGACGATTCCCTTCTTGATATTGTGGAGCTCGTCGCCGTTCACCTCGGGGACCACGAGCGGGCAGTCGGGGTCCATACGCCACGCCGACGAATTATCGACGACGATGGCACCGGCCTTCGCGGCGATCGGCGAGTATTGCTTGCTCACGGAACTCGGCGTGCTGCTGAGAACGATCTGCACCCCCGTGAAAGCCTCGGGGCGAATGAGCTCGACCGTGTGAGGTTTCCCTGCGAACTCGACGGTTTTGCCGGCGCTTTTCTCCGATGCCAGGAATTTGATCGTTTTCACCGGGAAAGCTCGCTCGACGAGCACCTTCCGGATCAGATCACCCACTGCACCTGTCGCACCAACAACCGCCACGTTCACGGACACGGGAATACCTCCAGATTGGGGAACGGGTGGAATGCCCACCCAGAGAAATCATACAGAATTCTCGTTGACACGGTTCCGTAATGAATAATCACTTAGTTACCCACCGTTGTCCGGTTTGCCTCACCATCGTCACTCATCAATTGAGAAAGCCATGCGGATTGCCATCGGCGGATTCATGCACGAGTCGAACACGTTCGCTCCGTTGCCGGCGAACCGCGAGCGTTTCCTCGAAGGCAGCCTCACATACGGCCAGGCCATGGTGCCGATCTGGCGCGAAGCCCATCACGAAGTCGGTGGGTTCATCGAAGCCGCCGGGAAGTTCGGGTTCGAACTCGTGCCGCTCGGGATGGCCTGGGCCACGCCATCTGGCCCCGTGACGGACGAATTCTTCGAGCATTTCTGCGATGCGCTGGTTACGGGGGTACGGATCGCAAACCCTGATGGCGTTCTGATCGCGTTACATGGCGCTATGGTGACGCCGAAGTATCCCGCAGCCGACACTGAGATCACCCGTCGCTTGCGTGAAGCCATCGGTCCAGATAAACCGCTCGCCGTCACTCTCGACTTCCACGGGAATGTCTGCCCAGCAATGGCCGATTACGCCAATATCATCGTCGGCTACCAAACGTACCCACACGTCGATCAACGACAACGTGGCGTTGTGGCCGGCGAACTCCTGGCACGCGCCGTGAAGAAGGAAATTCGCCCGGTGAGTGTCGCCGTATCGCTGCCGCTGTTCATCAACTTGCTTGGGCAAGACACAGCACGCGTTCCGATGACGACGCTCATGGAAAGTGCCCGTGCCGCGGAGAAACGCCTCGGAGTGTTGTCGGTCAGCATCATGGCCGGATTCCCTTACGCGGATGTACCAGACGCGGGGGCGAGTGTCATCGTCGTTGCCGATGGGAACGCGCAACTCGCGAAGGCCGTTGCCGATGAACTCGCGGCGGCGATGTGGGCCGTGCGCGAACAACTGAACGTGCTGTGCCCCGAACCCGCGGAAGCGGTGAAACAGGCGATTGCAGCGACCAGTACGCCTGTGCTGCTGATTGACCTCGGCGACAACATTGGTGGCGGATCGGCCGGCGATGGTACCGTCTTACTCGCGGAATTACTCGCACAGAAGGCGAAGGGCTTCGTGGTGGTGCTTCACGCACCGAACGCGGTTGTGGTTGCGAAGCGTGCGGGCATCGGCGGGGTATTCGAAGGAGATGTCGGTGGCGCTGTGGATCGGCTCCACGGTGATCCAGTTGCCGTTCGCGGTACGGTACGCTCGCTGCACGATGGCAAGTGGATCGAAGGGGAAGCCCGGCACGGCGGGCGCCGGTTGAATGATCAAGGCCATACCGCGGTCATCGACCTGGGCGATGGCAACGCGCTCGTGCTGAACTCGCTTCGCACGCCACCGTTCAGTTTGGGACAGCTCACGAGCCTGGGGATCGACCCGAGGGCGGCTCGCGTGATCGTGGTGAAAGCAGCAGTAGCGTACAAGGCGGCATACGCCCCGATTGCCGGCGAGATCATCCCCGTGGATACACCCGGCCTCACGGCGATCAACCCCGCCCGCTTCACGTACTCGCGAATCAAACGGCCGATGTATCCGATCGGATAGCCGCTTGCGGCTTCGCAGGCATTCCTGCGAAGCCGCAAGCGGCTTGTCACGCCAGCACTTCCTTCACGACTTCGCCGTGAACGTTGGTCAGGCGGCGTTTGATGCCGTTGTGGTAGTACGTCAGTTTCTCGTGGTCGATGCCGAGCAGGTGCAGCACGGTGGCGTGGAAGTCGTACCACGCCACCGGATGCTCGGCCGCCTTCCAGCCGATCTCGTCGGTTGCGCCGAACGCGGTGCCGGGCTTCAGTCCTGCCCCCGCGAGCCAGCACGAGAAGCCGTACTTGTTGTGGTCGCGACCCGTGCCCACCACGTTCCCCGCCGACTGCGTGAACGGCGTGCGACCGAACTCCGTCGTGAAGATCACGAGCGTGTCGTCGAGCATTCCGCGCTGCTTCAGGTCAGCGACGAGCGCCGCAATCGGCTTGTCGATCCTCACCGCCTCCGCCCCGTGGTTCTCCTTCACGTTTTCGTGTGCGTCCCAGCTCGTTCGCGGTGAGCCCGCAATCGGGCCGCCGCTGTAAATCTGCACGAACCGCACGCCCTTTTCGAGCAGTCGCCGAGCCAACAGACAGCGCTTGCCGCAGTCGGCGGTGGTCGGCTCGTCGATGCCATACATCGTCTTCGTCTTCGCGGTTTCCTTCGAGAGATCGGCAACGACTGGCACCGCAAGCTGCATCTTCGCGGCCAATTCGTAGCTCTTGATGCGTGCCGCGAGGTCGGCCTCGTTGCTGGAGCGTTCGAGGTGTGTTGCGTTCAATTTCTCCAGGAACGCACGCGCGTCCTTCTCCTCTTGTGGGGGAATCGCCTTCTCGGGGAACAAGTCGCGAACGGGCGAGTCGCCGCCACGGAACACGACGCCCTGATGCTGTGCTGGCAGGAACCCGCTCGACCAGTTCGACGCAGCGCCGTTCGCCTCGCCGCGACCATCGGGCAGCACCACGAACGCGGGCAGATCGTCGGCGATGCTGCCGAGTCCGTAGCTGAGCCACGAGCCGAGTGCGGGGTAGCCGTTGAACTGGAACCCACTGTTTTGCACGAACAGAGCTGGCGTGTGGTTCGCGCTGTCGGCGGTCATGGATCTAATTACGGTGAGGGCGTCCGCGACCCCCGCGATGTGCGGGAACAGTTCCGACACCCACAACCCGGACTTGCCGCGTTGTTTGAACTCCCAGTCGGGCTTTCGCAGCAGTCCGACCTGTCCGAAGAACACGTCGGGCTTGCTGTCGGATCCGAGCGGCTGGCCGTGGCGTTTGGTGAGTTCGGGCTTGAAGTCGAAGCTATCGATGTGGCTCATCCCGCCGACGAGCGAGATCTGCACCGCACGCTTCGCCTTCGCCCCCGCTGCCGCTTGCGGCATCGCAGACACAACCCCATCGCGGATCAGCAGCGAGATCGACGCGGTGCTCGCCAAGAAATCGCGACGATGAATGAAACTGCCCATGATGAATCTCCAACCACGCCCGGTTAGCCGCGACGCGGAGTCTTCGGAGCGGAGCGCGAGCCTACACTTTTCCCAACACAAGATCGACAACCCAACACCCGCGAACATGGACGCCGTTGGTATCGCGACAGTGGTTCAGGGTGTCGTCGTTCTCGCAACCGGCATCCTGGAGCGCATCCGCGAGAATCGGCATCGCGGAGAAATCGCGTGACTCGTACATATGCCGGGCAAGTGACAACGCGGTGTCAGTGCGCCACGCCGCATCGAACGTCACCTGCCGAACGGGATTGCACACAAATTCCCGAACAAGATCAGCGAGGTTTCTGAGCGTCCGTACATCGATCAACCGCGGATCCCCGACTGCTCCGGGTTCGGTCGCCGCCCAGTCGCAGAACTCACTGATCGCGCAATCCTCTTCTGCATGGGGCATCACCGCGCTGAGAATCAACTGTGCCGAATGATACTGCCAAGAGCCCATATCAAGACGCGCTTCACGTTCAACAATTTCTTGCGCCAGTAAATGTGCAGCACCTAACTCGGACGCGCGTGTGCTGTCATCAGCAAACCGTTCGGCTTCGTCAATGACCGTCGTGAGCCGGGGATCGGGTAGACCCCGCAATCTCCTGCAACATTCAACCGTATAGAGCCGGGCGCGTCGCGCTGAGAACTGCGGATACATCAACCACTGAATCATCCGTTGCGGATCGCCGCACGTCTGCCATTCCACTTCGGTCATGGGTCGCGCTCCGCTCCTAAGACTCCGCGTCGCGGCTAAGCCGCGTTATTCGACGGTCACGAATTCGTTGCTGTTGAGCAACGCTCGACACAACGCCTTCAGGCCGTAGTCGGTCACCAACTGCTCTGCGAGTTTCACCTCGGTGGGCGTGGGGTTTCGTTGGTAGGCCAACTGCCACGTGCGCACCACCTGCTTGTCGACGCCGTCGGCCTCCTTCATCACCCGCGACGCGAAGGCGTCGGCGGCACGTAACGCGAACCCGTTGTTCCACAGCGTCAGCGCTTGCAGTGGTGTTGTTGTCACGCCGCGACGAGGAGCCGCAGCGGCGGGATCGGGACAATCGAACGCATCGAGCAAGCCTTGGTTCGCGCCCCGTGGCGTGAAGCGATACACGCTTCGTCGTTGAAACTCCGGGCCAACCGGGTCGAACGGGTCGAAGTACGCCGTGCCGTTGAAGTCACGCACCTTGTAGTCGCTGAACCCCTTGCCGCCGACCTCTGGATTCAACAGCCCAGAGACCGACAACAGCGCGTCGCGAACCGCTTCGCCTTCGAGACGGTGTGGCTTGAATCGCCACAGCAACCGATTACCCGCGTCTGTGGCAAGTGGTTCCTTTCGGGGTGCGGAAGCCTGACGATAGGTCGCGGAAGAGACGATGAGCTTGTGCAACGCCTTCAGGCTAAACTTGCGATCTGCCAATTCAGCCGCCAGCCAATCGAGCAGTTCCGGGTGACTCGCGCGACCGCCGTTGAAGCCGAAGTCGCTTGGCGTTTCCACGAACCCCGTACCGAAGTGGTAGTGCCAAACGCGGTTCACGATCACGCGAGCAAACAGCGGATTCGTCGGAGCGGTGATCCACTCCGCGAGTTTCTTGCGACGCTCCGCGTCGGGCGTGTTCGGGGCGAGGCCGAAGTCCGCTTTCACGCCCGTCACCGCACTCAGGCCAGCGGGAGCGACGATCGCGCCGGGGAGGGCGAGGTCGCCGCGTGCCAGGAACCGCGTGATCGCCGGAATCTGTGGCACGTTCGCATAG
>PNLP01000008.1 GCA_013823135.1 Planctomycetaceae bacterium | reverse complement strand
GCGATAAGTGTCAGATATTCTCTTGGGTCGGTACGGCTCATCGGAGAGCCGCCAGGAATATCTGCGAGTCATTGCGGAGTGGGAAACCAACGGTCGCAACCTCTCAACTCGACTGATGCCAATTTTGAGAGCGAAAAAACCGCTTGTTTTTGAAGAAAGCTACGATTTGTGACGGTTGATGGCCCTCCTCATAGGCGGTTTTGAAAACCCTGAAACCCACTCGGTTCTCACGGTCCCCTGGAAATCTCAGCGTTATCAGTGTCCAAAAATTGGCATCAGTCGAGGTTAGTGCCTCTCATTGATTCCGGGCGATATGCCCACCCGTCCGCGGAACCATTCTGGAAGCATAGACCTGTCCGGAAGAAAGAATATCAGAATTATTGCATTCGCCGCATCACACGACATTCTAATCGTTTGCGACTTGCCGCTGCAATTCATGCCGCGCAAAACCGCCAAGCACACCCCGGAAACCAGTGGCTCGCCCCTGGCTATCAGCCAGTTGGCACGCTCATTCTGGGTGAATCATGGGACACCACGACCGGAATGACATTATCAGCCCGGAACCGTTTCATCTATCCGGAATGACATATATCATATCGTTATCAAGATCAGATGATAAAAGCAGTTGCGACCAATTCGTCTGGAACATGAAACGCGACCACGTCCGGAATCAAACGTTAGACAGTGGGTGCTTCTCTACCCAGTTAGGAATGCCGGGACGACCTCGGCACCCGGCAACTCTGATTCTCCATTTCTTGTTCCCAACTCTCCAATTCGCGGGTACGTTAGATTCACGACTACATCGTGAGGTGCCCCATGGCTGAAAGTCCCGCGAAACCCAAGCAGGCTGAATCACCACGCATTGAGGGGCCGCCCGACGAGAGCTTCGAAGAGAAGTACAACCAGAGGCTCGAGTTCCCCCTCTCGCTGGTCGGGTCGATCCTGATCCACGTACTGATCGCCGCAGTTCTCGCGTACCTAATCCTCGTTTTGATGGGGAAGGGGGAGGATAAATCCCCCGTGGGTGTGAAGACGATGGCCGTGGGTGGCATGGACGACTTCGGCGAAGGTTCATCTGGTTCGGGCGGCAAGGAAGACCCGCTCATCGAGAAGATGAACGCGGACCCTGCGACAGCGGCGGTCGAGTCGCTCGCCGACCCGAGCAAGTTGCCGCAGATTCAGGAAGACATCCAGAAGACGATCAAGCTCATCGACCCCACTGGGAACCTACCCGTCAGCAGCGCGAACGCTGCGGCCTACGCCGGGCTCGACAAAGCCATCCGCGACAAGTTACTGGGCGCGCAGAAGGGTGCGGGGAATGAGGCGGGGAAGGGGACCGACGGTTCGAAGGGAACTGGCCCCGGCGGCACGGGGTCAAACTCGACACTTGGCCGAAACATGCGGTGGACGCTCCGCTTCAAAGTCAGCAGCGGGCGAGACTATCTCGATCAACTCAAAGCCATGGACGCGAAACTGCTCATCCCCATTCCGGGGACCGAGAAGTGCCTCCTCATTGCCGATCTGAATAACCCCACGATGCAAAAGACTGTCGATCCGGCCGAATTTGGCGACCTATTGAAGTTCGTCGATTCGCGTGCTGAAGCGGTCAACGGCGTGATCGGGGCGCTCGGCCTAGAAGTGAATTCGCGGTCGTTCTGTGCAGTGTTCTCAAAGGAGATGGAGGCGAAGCTCGCGAAGATGGAGACGAGTTACCGCAACCGCCGTGCTGAGGATATCGAGGAGACGATCTTCAAGGTGACCATCCGCGGCGGCGTTCCGGATTTGATTGTCGATGAGCAGAAGGCGAAACGATGACTTAGTCGAACGTCGTAAAGTCGAAGGTCGTAAAGTCACAATCCTGGCCTTTTGGGATCTGACTTTACGACCTTCGCCTCATTTGCGCTTGTTCCGGATGATGTTGTGGACGCCGTTCCCCTTGGCGGCGTCGAGGATCGCGGTCAGAACGCCCCACGGCACATCCTTGTCCACGTCTAGAACCATCTCCCGTCGGCCCGTTGTGCTGATGACCTGCTTCATCTCGTTCACAATCTGATCCACAGCGACTTCTTTCTGCTCGATCTTCACAACCGCTTTCTCGCCATCCATGTTGGCCGTGACGATGAACACCTTGTCGCGGATGTCCTTGAGTTGAACCTTGTTCGACGGCCCCTTCTCGTCGGGGTTGACCGGCGGCACGTCGATGGCCCGTTCCAGCGAGGCATACGTGATCGTGAGGATGAAGAAGATCAGTAGCACGAGACACACGTCGATGAGCGGATTCATGTCGAGGTGGTCGTCGCTGCCGCTCATCTCGCGGTGCGGTTCGACTTCCTCCGCGACTTCCGCGAACGTCGGGTGACTCTCAATCGAGCGCCAGGTGGTGTCGGCGGGGCCACGAACCTCGTCGGTTGGAAGCCAGTTCCCGTCGCGCAGTCCTTCCACGACAGAGCCAGCAGTGGGAACGCTGACGGCCGCCGGGGAGCCTTGTTGGCGGACAAACCACGCACTCATTTCTTGGGTGCCTCGACCACGGTTGCGACGTAGGAGTTGATCGTGCGTTTCTTGCTGTACCGCGGCTCGAGTTCGAGCTGAATTTCCGTCACCCGGTCGTTCGGCAAATCCTTCCGGCACGCGATCCGAACCTCGGGTGGTTCTTGTGCCTCGGAGAGCAGCGAATCGAGCGCGGTAATAGCCGCTTCCGGCGTCGCGAGTCGGTCGTGCTCGGGCCTCGCGGGTGATTGGCCTTTTCGCACGGAATAGATGACGGTGAACTCGTCGGCCTTATCAATGTTGATCGTGATCGCGTTCGGGTCGGTGGAGAGTTCGCCCGCGTACTTCATCTCGGGCACATCGACCGGAGCCAGTGCCCCGGCGGCCCGGATGATGATGAAGAACACCAGCAGCACCATGCTGATGTCGATCAGCGGGATCATGTCCACTTCGTCGTCTTCCTCGATGCGTGGCTTGCCGGGGAGGGGTTCGGGCTCAGGTAACTCGGCGGCCTCGCCCTCGGTCACGGGTTGAGCTTCGCCCGTGGTTTCCAGGCCGGCTGCGGTGAGGGCAGTTGCGGAGACGGCTCGTGCCCCCGTGGGTTGCGGCAGGTAATCGCCTAACCCCTCCTGTTCCGCGACGGTTGCCCATGCGATTGAGGTGCCCGCGGGGCGGACCATGTCCGTGGCACCAAGCCGCCCCTGTTGAGTCCAGTCCGCAACAACGTGATACGGCACACCCTTGTAGACTGTGTTCGCGGTGACGAACCACACATCAAACGCCTTGGGGGGCTTAGCCACGTCGTGCCCCCTTCGCTTTCTTCTTCCGGTCGTCCGCGTCGTCGCCGTCCGAGTCCAACTCCTCAATCTGATCGAGCAGTTTCGGATCCTTCTTGTAGTTCGTGACCAGCGTGATGAGCTTCTGGCCTGCGGACTTGATGCGGATCTCGAAGTTGGCGATCCAGTCTTTGAAGAGCACGTGCCCGAACACGAGCGGGATCGCGGTGAACAACCCCAGTGCGGTTGCGAAGAGTGCGAGGCCGATCTTGTCCGCACCGCCCGCCACGCCCTTGACGTTGCCCTGCTTGGTTTGCTGGCCGATCGCGTCGAAGGTCTGGATCATCGAGATGACGGTGAAGAAAAGACCAACCATAGTGGCGATTTTCGCGATCGCCAAAATCGGAGCGAGGAGGAAGTGCAGTCGAGGCACAATCTCCAGTTCGGTTTCGTTTGCCATGCTCCGCCGCATCGCCGCCGCGCCCTGGTCGGCTGCCTCCAATCCCGCGATGAAGAGCCGATTCGGGATCAAGCCTTTCTCTTCTTTGCACAAGGCAACGGCACCCTTGATGCCGTTCTTGCGGAGCGTTTGCTGGAACACCGGCAGAAAGTCGTCCATGTCGGTGTTGGCGTTCTTGTTCAGCAGAATCCGCCAGATGACGAGTGCAGCCGAAACGAGCGACATGACAACGAGCGGCAACGCAAAGTACCACTCATCGAGGAAGAATCCTTTGACCGCGTTCATGCGGGTTCCGTCGTGGTGTGAGAAATGGAATAGAGATAGGATTACCGCAAAGGCGACCCGTTGCAACGGGTCGCCTTTGGTCATTCGTCACGATGGTGGCGGTGTGGGAAGGAACGCACCATCCCAATCGACAGGTGGTTTGCCCCGCGTGCGGTCCATGTGCCGGATGATGCACTGAGCGACTGGATCGCTCTCGAACAGATCACCGAGCCGTTCGCGGGCCGATGCCCATTCTCCGGCGATGAACCACTCAACGGCCTCATTCCACTGTGCGAGTTGTGACTGATACCACTCGCCTGTGAGCCAGGTACTTCCGTTCGTTGGCGAAAGCTCGTAGGCCCGTAGCGGCACCTTCATTCCTCGGGGACGCACCAAACCCAGAAGTCGCGTGCGCCACATCCGCCCGGTGGGATCCTTCTCCGTGATCTTGTTCGCGACAACATCGTTCAGCACGATTCCAACACCGAACGCCTTGGTCATTTCTTCCAGGCGGAAAGCAAGGTTCACGACCGGTCCGTAGAGATCGACGACACCCAGGTCGTGGGCACCGAGTCGGCCCGCAATCGCTCGCCCGTGAGTCACTCCGAGGCCGCAACGTTTCTGGAACATCGATCCTGTGAGGCGCTCACGAATCAGCAGGGCCGCTGACATCGCCGCTTCAACCTGGGCGTCGCCGCCGTCGGGCCAACCCCAGAAGCCGAGCACGGCATCCCCACGGAACCCGGCAACAATCCCGCCCTTCTGGGTCACGCCGCCACTCATCGTGTCGAGTGCGAACTGAATGTCTCGCTGCGCTGCCATCAGGTCGGAGCCGTGTTCTTCTGCATATCCGGAATAGTTCCGGAGATCGCAAAACAGCACGGTCACGTTGGTTTCCTTCGGGCGGAGCATGACCTCCATCTTGTCGGGGTCTTCGAGGTACTTTCGCAACGAGGTCGGCCAGGCTCCCTGAAGCAATTGATTTTGCCGCACGACCTTCAGCGTCCGCCGGGTTGTCTCGATCAACCCCACAAGGATTTCGCCGAACTTCTGGTAGTCCGTGAGGGACTTCGATTCGACCTTACTACCACTGTCGGGTCGAGCACGGCCGCTGATGTACATCGCGAATGGCGAGCCATCCTGGAACGGCGTGCAGACCGCCCACGGCGTTGCCCCACTTTGGAACATGGCCCCAAGTGTTAACGTGTGGTCGGTTCCCGCGCCAGGGTCGATGTCGTTGGGGTTGGTCGACCAGATGTGCAGGCAGCTTTTCCGCTCTCGGAAAGCCTGACGGACGAGCTTACGAGAGGGGACAAATTCCCCGGCCATCGCGGACTGCGCACCGCGAACGTTCTGCTCAACGACCGCGACTCGCAGATCCGTCGGCAGGCTATCCGGCGGAATCCGAACGATGGCGGCTGCGTCGGCTTTTGGTAGCCCCGTGAGCGCGATCTTCAGCATCTGGCGGAACAAGCCCGGTTCGTTCGCCACCATCTTCAGCACGTTCGGAATCTGTTCCATCGCCTTGAGGATGGTCACCGGGTCGGCGAACGAGAGGTTTTCAAGTTCTTGACGGGTGTATTCCACCCGCTGCTGAACCATGGTTGCGTCGACCGGGCTCGGGGGCGCGGCGTCCTGGTCGCCCCGAAGCGCGAACCGCGTTTGTCCGATGACGAACCACTCGCCGGGTTTAACGTCGCATTTCTCAACGGCGTTGTTCCGGAACCAGATGTGGTTCTGCGGAGGCTTGGGAAAGTCAGGTGTGATCGGTCGCTTGAGGACCGTGAGGGTGGTTCCATTCCACTCGATTGTGGCGTGAAACCTGGAGATCATCTTGTCCTCGGGCACGACCCAGTCGCACTTGGCGGCATCGCTTCCGAGCCGGATGACCTTGTTTTCGGGGAGCGGATACCGCCAGGTGTATTGGCCGGGAGCGACCGTATTACCACCGGTCGCGGCCTTGATTTCAGCCAGTGCTTCCAACTCTGCCATGAGGCGCGGGCTCCATTGCCCGGCACCAATGCCCACCTGCGGTGGGCTTCGGTTGCCGATCTCCTGACAAGCTACTCCACAATTGTAGCCGGAACGGACCGGGAGTGGGAGTCATGAATGGGAACCGTTTGGCGGCAGTTCGAATGAGAACTGCGAGCGGCCACCCCGATTGGGATGGCCGCACACCGATTGGGCTCAATTTTCATCAAAAAGTCAGGCCAAACTGAATAAAGAAGCCTTCGAGCGAGAGGTTCGAGGGTCGAGTGCTGATCTTCCCCTGACCCACATCGTCCACGTATCGAGTTGGCTCAGTGAGCCCGAACCACTGTGTGACCTCGTAGCCGGCACGGATCGACACGGTGCGGTACTGCCAGCCGCCGCCGATCGCGATGCTTGCGACGGGCACGACCTTTCGCACGTTATTATCCGAGTCCACATAGGTTGTGGCACCGGCACTGTTCGTCTCTAACAGTGAGTTGCGGGAGCGACCGGTGAGCAACCCACCCGAGGCGCGAGCATAACCGTGGAACCCGCGGCACGCTGTCAGGATCGCCTCACCCCCAACGATGGGGCCGAAGCCACTGTATCGCGAGCTCGTATTCACGGCCGCAAGTTGAGCATCTAGCCCGTTATAGAGCGTGTTGAACCGTTGATTGATTTCGGCGAACCGGAAACCACCGAAGGCCCGCACCGCGAAGTGGTTGTCGAGCGCGAGCCTCTTCCCGATCACCATGTCGTAGAGGCTGTAATTCAGGTTAGCCTCCGCGAGTGCCGTCAGTGCGTTGTCGGTCAGACCCGGACGTGTGAGTGTCGGGAGAAGTACCTGACCGGGAGCAGCGGCGGCGCTGCTGCCTCCGTCTGCCTGGAGGTAGGTGTAGGCGAAGGCAGCGTCCCACCCTGTGTCGAAGTGGTAACCACCCTCGACACGAAAGCCGCTTGCCAGATCGTAGCTAAGCGATCGGATCGGCCCGACGGTTGCGAGGCCACCCGTGGAGTTCACCAGGGCATAATCGAAGGAACCCGACCGCGGCCGGAACAACAGGTATTCCGCCGTGCCATAGAACCCCGAGTGGGCTGGCACAGTTGGTGTGAGACTGCCCGGAAGGCCGTGCCCACTCGCGTGGGGTTCCGGCGGCGGAATCAGGTCCGAAAACTCTGACGGCGTGAGATCCTTAACCGGTGGTTCTGCCGGTAAGGGTGTGACGTTTGCGGCGGCCGGTGGCGCCGAAGGATACGCAGGCAATGTGCGTGGCGGCCCTTGCCCCGCGGCCGGCGTGACTGTCGCAACACACATGACCAACCCGAGCCAGCTCCCCCGCGGCATGGGTATCCCCCCGTGAACATCAAACTCTTGGTTAGGGGCCGATTAGCATGGCATCGGGATAGGAACAAGCCCGATTTATCGAATCTGGGATCAGAAAATTCACGCCATCCTGCACAAATGACTGAAAACCAGTCGGCCAATTTCACCATCTCTCCAATGAGGCAGAATGGGCGGTTGCTTGTGCCAAGAGGCGCTGCCAAGATACCAGTATCACGTCAGACGTTGTCGCCCTGTGGGCTCGTGAATGAAGAACCTGGGGAGTCCCTGGATTCTTACGAACGCTGCTCGCGAATCAATCAGCTTGTGTCGTCTGAGTCCGGCCCCAACCGCTGGGGCGTACTTGTAAGGGTTCCTGATGACTCTCCCAGTTCCACCGGGATCAACGCCGGATTTGGATACGCCGTTCACGATGCCTGAACCGACGAGGGCCGCAGACCCAATGGAAACGCCCGCGCCGGGCGAACTCACAGCACCCCAGTTGCCCGGATTGCCGACATCAAGTTCGGCAACTCACCCCGGTCAATCGTGTCCCTCAAGTATTCCTGGGTTCCCCGATGTGCCGGGATACGAACTGGTCGAAGAGATCGCTCGCGGTGGCATGGGCATCGTTTATGCTGCACGAGAGACGACGCTGGCACGCGAGGTGGCAATCAAGACGCTTTTGCCAGCGCTCGCTGGTCACCACCATTTTGTCGAGCAGTTCGACCGCGAAGCGCGGATCACAGCGCGGCTACCACACCCAGGCGTGCCGCCAGTTCACGCGCTGGGGATGCTACCTGACGGCCGCCCGTATCTGGTCATGAAGTTGATCCGAGGTCGCACGCTGGCGGCAATCCTCACGGCTCGCTCACAACGTAAGTCGACGGAATCGACTTCGGACCTGGACCTTACCACGCCCGACGCACCCGGGTTGTTGCTCGTTTTCGAGCAGATCTGTCAGGCGGTCGCGTTCGCACACTCGCAGGGGATCATTCACCGCGACCTCAAGCCCCAGAACATCATGGTGGGGCCGTTTGGGGAAGTGCAGGTCATGGACTGGGGGCTGGCGAAAGAAACGCGGAATGAGGAAATCGGATCGTTCTTCGTAGATAACGAACCAGTCCCTTTGAACGCGATCACGACGACTGGTCTCCGCACTCCGCACTCTGCCAGCACGCAAATCGGTTCTGCGAAGGGAACGCCTTCATACATGCCACCGGAACAGGCACGTGGAGAATGGGATACCGTCGATGCCCGAGCCGACGTGTTTGCGCTTGGCGGCGTCCTTTGTACTTTGCTCACCGGTTCTCCTCCGTACAGCGGCTGGAACGTGCAGGCTGTTGTCGCCCGAGCAATGAATGGCGACCTCGCCGAGACTTTCGCCCGACTCGATGGCTGTAGTGCCGCAGAGGATCTGGTGAAGTTGGCAAAATGGTGCCTATCGCCCGACCCGTTGGCACGACCAATGGATGCCCGGGCCGTCGCAGGACTTGTCGAACTCTATCGACTTGGGCAGGAAGAGCGGGCACGGGAGTTGGAAACAGTCCGAGCAGCCGCTGCCGGAGCGGAGGCTGCTGCGTGGTGGTCCGCACTGCGATCGACGAAGCAGGATGAAGTGGGTTCCACCGAAGCCGTTACCGGTGGCCCTTGGTGGGTCGTTCTATCCGCGATAGTCATCGGCGTGATTGCCGGCCTCATCATCGGCTATCGCTGAGGCAGGGTCATGGTTTCGTCAGGATGTTCAGCACGGCCATGCTCATCGTGCGGACTCCGACGCGGATGCTTGGCTCAGGAAGCGGGGCGTAATCGTCGGTGTGCATCCCCGGAAGCGGTTGGCCGCCAGCTTTCTGACTCGCCTCGAACTTCTCCCTTGAGATTGTGCCCACAAAGTACATGAAGATCGGCGTTTTCCCCTCAGAGAAGCGACCGAAATCCTCGGCACCCATCACCGGGCGGCGCTCGCGGACGCCGTTCACACCCAGCACTTCGCGGAACACGCCCGCGCACTTCCGGGCGAGCGCGACATCGTTGAATGTTGCTGGCGTGTACTGCTCCAGGTTCACGCGGATATCGGGCTCCGGTGCACGAGCCGCCACCGCTGCGGCCTTGGCCATCCTGTCGATGGCCTTCAGAACGTGATCCCGCACTTCTGTCTTTGTCGTGCGGACGGTGAGTTGAAGCACCACTTCATTGGGGATGATGTTGTGCTTTGTGCCGCCGTGGATCGAACCCACGGTGATGACGCACGGGTCTTGCGGGTTCACCTCCCGACTCACGATCGTCTGCAAATCCAGAACGATCCTCGCGGCGAGTACGATGGGGTCCACGGTCATGTGCGGAGCTGCACCGTGACCGCCCTTGCCCTTTACTGTGATGTCGATGGTGTCCGAGGCCGCGAGCGAAAGCCCCTCCGAAAAGGAGACCGTTCCGACCGGGTTTAACGGGTCGGAGTGCAGGGCAAGTGCGAAGTCGGGCTTGGGGAACCGCTTGTAGAGCCCATCTTCGAGCATCATTCGCGCGCCGGCGATCACTTCCTCTGCGGGCTGCCCCACGAACACCAGGGTTCCGGACCACTTGTCCTTCAATGACGCCAACACGCTTGCCGTTCCAACCCAGCTCGCCATGTGGATGTCGTGTCCGCACGCGTGCATGACGCCGACCTCAACGCCGGCCTTGTCCTTCACCTTCACCTTGCTCGCGTAGGGAACGCCGGTTTGTTCCACAATGGGTAAGGCGTCGAGGTCCGTACGGACGAGCACGACGGGACCGGGGCCATTCTTCAGCACCGCGACGATGCCATTCCCGCCGACTTTCTCGGTAACGGTGTAGCCGAGTTTTCGCATTTCTTCAGCGAGGTGTGCCGCAGTCTTTGTCTCCATCAGAGAGAGTTCAGGATTCGCGTGCAAGTGCTGGTACAGGGTCACGAGGTTTTTGATGTCGCCGTCGAGTTTCTTGTCCACGCTTACAAGCCGATCCTTGACCCAGCCAGCAGTGGGCTGTGGTTCTTTCGCGTCCCCCTCGACAAGTGGAACTGGCGAAACTGTGGGCTCTGCGCCGCACCCGAGAGTAACGCAAGCAAATATTCCGAATAGAGATAAGTTGCGTAGCGACATATGGTTCTTTCGAGATGCGTCGTTGTGGGGAACTGGAAAGAAAGTCGAAAACGCGGAATTTCACCGCAAATTTAGTCATGTGCTCGGGCGTATATTGAAATAGCTGCGCCGTTACCTTCCGTGGTCCTCTCCTTCATTCCAGGGATAACGGTGCATTTACTGGAAAGTCAAGAATCGCTAGCGTGCGGTTCCACCACCTAGAAATTTCAACCTGGAGACGTACCGATGGCAACCAAGACACTGACTGTAAAGCAGCGTCAGTCGATTTTCCACGCGTTAGTTGAAACTCAGGACAAGGGTGTGGCAGTGGCCGACTCCAAGAAGTCGGTCGCTGCCGAGTTTCACATCTCACGCGAGCAGTTGGATTTGATCGAGAAGGAAGGGTTGGACAAGGATTGGCTGCCGTGGATGTAAAGCCCGAGGTCGGGCTTTGTGCTAACCCGCACGGTGTGGGAACAGTTGCGTTTCCGCGCCAAAAGTGAGCGACAGGTTCATCGGGGAAAGGATCTCCTGTGGCGGACCCTGGCAAGCGATCTCACCATTTTTCAAGCAGAGAACATGGTGAGAGTGAGCATTCACCATACTCAGGTCGTGCGACACGAGTACCACGGTCAGCCCCATCTCCTGATTGATGCGAGAAATCAAATCGTAGAACTTCTTTTGATCCTTGAAGTCGATCCCCGCTGCGGGTTCGTCGAGCAATAGGAGCTCGGGCGAAGGCTCCAGGGCCAGAGCCAGCAGCACCCGCTGCAACTGACCGCCCGACAGCCCATCAATCGGGTGATCGAGCAGCGTGGCCATGCCCACTCGCTCCATCAAGTGCTCGGCACGCTCGGACACCCATCGCGGGATTCCCAGAAACAACGGCCGGCTCGAAAGTGCCAGCGCGAAGAGATCGCGAATGGTCAGGGGCAACCGGGCATCGACCGCCAGTCGCTGGGGAACGTAGCCGACGTATTCGGGGGTGGGGTGTGAGTGGTCGTGGCCGCAGTGGTAAGTGATCTTACCACGATAGGGGTACTCGCCGACGACCGCGCGAAGCAGGGTCGTCTTCCCGGAGCCGTTCAGTCCGATCAGTGCGGTAACCTTCCCACGAGCGATGTCGGCCGTCACCCTTCGGAGAATGGTATGGCCGCCGAGGTTGACGGAGAGATCGCGGATTGCCACGAGCGGTGGCGGGGGGACCATCGGCAACGCTATTCCACCACCGCTGGCTGCTGAGGAGAGAGCTTGGCTCATTTCATCTTCTCCGCAAGCGCTGCCAGGTTCGCTCGCATCTTGGCCTCATACCAACCCGCGTTGAGTTGATCCTGCGGTACCGTTTCCAGCGGGTCGAGTTCGACCAGAACCGGATCGGGTACACCCTTTTGCTTGAGGATATTCACCAACTGCTGGCCCGCGTTCGAATTGCTGTATTGCGGTTCGGTGCACAACACGCGCACGGGGCTTTCCGGGTTCGTGCAAATCGCGAGCAGCTTCTTGAGCTGTTGATCGTTCGGCTCGCTCCCTGGGTTCTTTTCCACAACTCCAACAATGTTCATGTTGAAGGTCTTCGCGAAGTACGTCATTGAATCGTGGAATGTGACCAGCTTGCGGTCCTTCTTGTCCTTGAGGAGGGCGATGCCGTCTTCCTTCAACTTCCGGAGCTTCACGATGTACTCTGCAGCGCGGCGATCGTAGTCCGCTGCGTGGCCTGCATCGGCTGCCTTCAACTCGTCGCGGATCGCCTCGACCATGGTGATGGCGTAGTCTGGGCTGAGCCACACGTGCGGGTCTTTGCCATGGTCGTGGTCGTGGTGGTCGTCTCCGTCACCGTGGTCGTGATGGCAACTCCCTTCGTACAGGCGATCGGCGGGGATTTTGCCAGCCAGTTCAATGATCTTGAGAGACTTGTTCCCGCTTCCTTTCTTCATCTTCTCGGGCTTGTCACCCTCAAGGCCGAGGCCATTCACGAGTAGCATGTCGGCCCGACGCAGCAGTCGCGCGTCCTTGTCGGTCGGGTTGAAGTGGTGTGGCCCCGTGGTCGTCAGCAAGTTGCGAACGATGGCGTCGTCCCCCGCGACGTTCACAGCGAAGCAATAGAGCGGAGCAAACGACACCACGACCTTGGGAGCCGTTGGCCGATCGTTCGGCCAGCCGTCGTCCGGCGTGCTGCAACCTGAGACCGAGAACAGGCACCCGAAACCGATCGATAAGAGGGTGAGAAAGCCTGCTACGACGCGATACCTCAGAGGTTGCTTGACCATGATCGCACCGGTCCGGGATAACTTCGTAAAACCCAAAGTGATTTTATACCACCACGGCTTACTCAGCAAGACGCGGTGGCAGTTTCCTCGCGTTCAGCCCCACGTCCAAGTAAAACGAACTTCCCCGGCTTCGCCGCGTTCGCGTCGAGCGGGTTCAAGCGGAGTGCAACACGTGACTGTCACTGACTCGTTCGCAGATTTATCGACCCCGACAGGTCCGATGCGCACTTACTTCTACGCACCGTGCGAAGCCGGGCGGCCGACGCGCTTGCGACCTGGGTTGGCACTGTACTCCGAGATCTTTCAGCAAACCGAGCCTGTGCGACGGCTGGCGGTTCAGTTCGCGTCGCTGGGGTATCTGGTTGCCGTGCCGGAGGTGTACCACGCCCACGAACCGGGCGGATGCGTGCTCGGTTACGACGACGCGGGGAAGAATCGCGGGAACGCACTCAAGGGAATCATTCCCATGAGCGAGTTCGACGCCGATGCTCGTGTCGTCGTGGATGCTCTCCAGAAACACCCCGCTTGCAACAAGAGTGTAGGAGCGGTCGGTATCTGCCTGGGCGGGCACCTCGCCTTCCGTGCTGCGCTTCTACCGGAAGTACGAGCCACGGCGTGCTTCTACCCCACGGACCTCCACACTGGGACGCTCGGTCGCGGGGGCGCTGCCGACTCGCTCGCCAGGGCGCGCGACATCCAGGGTGAACTGCTGATGGTGTTCGGCCGGCAAGATCCGCACGTTCCGGCCGCCGGTCGGCGACAGATTTACGATGCTCTCGATGCCGCCGGAGTTTGGTTCACGTGGCATGAGTTCAACGCCGCTCATGCGTTCATGCGTGATGAGGGCGAGCGGTACGATCCTGCCGTCGCGAGGCAGGGTATGAGTTTGGCGGCGGACTTCTTCGCCCGTGTATTGGGTGCGGACTGATCGGTTGCGGAATCACACGGCCGCGAACCGATAATGTGGCACGACCACTCTCCACAACGCGAGCGTATCTGAAGCCATGAGCACTGAGACTCTCATCGCCTCGCCCGGCCCAGACGAGCGGTCGGTTCGCACAACAGGTGGCAAAGTTCTTCGCGTTCCCGAAGGATGGGTGCTGGTTCCGCCGGGCGACCCCGGTTTGACGCGACGTGTGAAGGCTGCCGGCCCCTCGTGGACCGTGCAGCAGAGGAGGGGGCGAAAACTGTTCTCCCAAGGTGTCTGGACTGCTGCCGAAACAGTCGAGCGGATCAAGGCTGAACTTATCGTTGAGCGCTCGACGGAACAACACGCGAAGCGCAAGGCAGCCGACGCCCGTCGTCGCGATGTTGCGCAGACTGAATACGTCGAGGAGTTCCGATCCGCTGTGCTTGCGAGTCTCGATTTCCATCCAACTTACGCCGAGTTGGCGGAACGCCTGGCGACCGCTGTCACCGCCCACGCTACCCCGGTGGGGAGTGGCACCGTCGCGAGAACGGAGCGGATACCCATCGAGGCGCGAGCAGAGGCTGCGGTGATCGCGTGGCTACGTCACCAGACCACGGGCTACGACTCGATGGTGATACCCCGCGTGAAGGGGAAGCGCCGCGAAGTGCGGCGGATGCTGGCGAAACGTTCGCAGGAGATGCTTCAACGCTACCGACGAGGTGAGGCTGTTCCTGTCACCGAGTGCCCGCTTCGGCGAGCACTCGATTCCAGCGCGGCCATTCCCGCGTGATGACCATTACGGCAGTTCCTTGACGTAGATGTTCTTGAACCACAGTGGGTCGCCGTGGAACTGGAGTTCGATCGGCCCCTTCTCGGGGAGCGGCTTCCCCTTCTCGAAATAGTTCGGCAATTTCGCTTTATCAACCACGAGCTCGCCGTTCAATTTCACAGTGACCACGTCGCCAACCATCACGATGTGGAAGGTGTTCCACTCTCCCACGGGCTTATCAGCCTTCTTGAGCGGTACCTTGCCGATGCTCTTCGGGTCTGCGTCCTTCGGAAGCGGGTTGTTCCACAGACCGCCGGAGCCGGAGTTCTTGTCCACGCCACGAGCGCCTGGGGTGTTCTCGGAGTCCCAGATTTGCACTTGTGGCTGGCCACGGAGGTAAAGGCCGCTGTCGCCGTTCTTCTCAATCTTCCAATCGAGCAACAACTCGAAGTTCCCGTAATCCTTCACAGTCTGAAGACTGACGCCGCCCTTGCCATCGCAGTGAATCACGCCGTCCTTGACAGTCCAGTGTTCCGCTGCGGTCTTGGAGCGAGTTTTGATCAGTTCTTCCTGCTTTTCCTTGGGCAGCGTGACTCGCTGCTTCATGTCGATGTTGCCTTGCCAGCCGTCGAGGTTCTTGCCATTGAAGATGGCCGTGAAGTCCTTGGGTGGCTTTGGCTCATCAGCATGGAGTGCTGGCCAGATTCCGACGGCAAGGATGCCGAACGCGAGTGCGGGGAGAAGACGGACAGGTGTTCGCATGTGGGAGTCTCCGGAAGAGAATTTGAGGCGGGAGCCCGCAGGGCGGGTCGGCTCAAGCTTACCGGAGTCACGGGGAGTCGCAAGTCTTCAGGCGGAAAGTCGTCGTTCACACGCGTGAACGACGACTTTCCGCCTGATGGCTCGGAAGGTTAGCCATGTATTTCGGCAACCGCGAGATACAAGCGAGAGAGCGCGTTCCAGCCACTCGCCTCGGAGATCGTGGCAACCGCCACCGTCAACACGGGCTTCGCTTCGGCGATCTTGCCCAGGAACAGCAAAGCCATGCCGCGGTTGAACACAACAGAGGGCGAATCAGGCATCGCGTTCCAGGCGGCGAGCGCTTCCTCGCACTTGCCACGGTGCCAGAGCAGGGCGGCCCGTTCATTTGTCGCATCGGCTGGGAGAATCTTCTCGGCTGTGTCGAAGTCAGCGATCAGCCTGGCGACGCCTGCTGCGAGCACGGGGTGCGAGACGGAGTTCTTGGCGATCCACCCCCGCAAGGCGTTCAGACCCGGCGTCGGGTGTTGCGCCCCTGTAGGCCGCAACTCGGCGGGGTTGAATTTCTTGAGGAGCGGGTGGAGGTCGCGAACTCGTTGCGGGAAGTTGCCCGCGGCCATCGACACCGCGAAAGCGGCCGAAGGCTGGTTCACCAGGGTTCCCCATTCTGGCGGGAGTGGAACCGCAGCGGCTGTGTTGTTCAATGTTGCGTCAGTCCATGCCGCCCGCGGGTCCACCCGAAATCCGGCCGCGACCTCGTGAGGCTCAACCTCTCCCTCGCCAGACTCGACTGCCGCGGTGGCGGCGTCTGAGCGGTTTGCAAGGAAGCGCACCATGAGATCATGGATAGTTG
The DNA here is from genome assembly GCA_013823135.1 of Planctomycetaceae bacterium. Lineage (GTDB taxonomy): Bacteria > Planctomycetota > Planctomycetia > Gemmatales > Gemmataceae > Gemmata. The sequence goes on along the minus strand of PNLP01000008.1, from coordinate 173,779 downwards.
GCTGGTCGGTCGGTTTGGTGGTGTTCGGGGTCGTCATGGCTGCTTCCTCTTGTCCCGGGCACTCCCGCCGGGTTCGCCTCAGGAACGGCCAGATGGGGAAGACTTGCGCGGAATTGGTCGGAGAAAAATCGCCGCACCTGGAAACGCAACAAAAGCCAGCATAGCAAACATGTTCCGTCGATCGAACTGGAATATCAAAAGAACAAGTCCGGCAGCGCTGACAACAAATGTAGTCAGTGCTCCCGGACCCGTTACTTTCTCAGACTGAACCTAGCGTGGCTTTACTCTTTCTTTGGTTCAGGGTCTTTTTTGGGCTCCATGTCCTTCGGCTCTTTCGGTGCTGGGGGGAGCAGTGGTGGGTTGTACCCCTTCACTTGACCCACAAACTCCTCGGAATTGAAGGCGAGTAATCCCTTGAGTGTGAGCAGTTTACTTCGCAGAACCGGGTCTGCTTCCTTGTCGGAAAGCTCGATCAACGGGTCGATGAGCGACTTGGCGATAGCCTTGCCGTTCACCTGAATGTGGCGGATCACTGCATCGGCTGCCTTCGTTCGGAGGGGTAGAGGCTTACCCGTGTTTAACGCGAGTGAAAGGAGCGATTGCTGAGCATCAGCGGAGCCGAACTTGGCGAGCGCCTCGATGGCTTCGGAAGCAAGTTCATCGACTCGCACCGCTTCTCGCAGTTCAGGTTCGACTGTCTTCAGGTCATAGCCGGGCGTCTCGCCGATTGCCATCCGCCGCAGCCAGTCGATTGCAGTCTTCTGGGCAGCCTTCTTATCGCCCGATTCGCGAGGAGCCTGGCCGGCGTCTCCCTGGGCAGCAAGCAAGTCTGCCGCAAGCGACGCACGCCCGAACGGTTCCGGAACAATTCGCACTGCCGGGTAGTTCTTGAATGAGCGAACGAGTTTGGCTTCCAGGGCTGGGTCGCGGAAAGTTTCCACGGGTAAGCCCAGATCCGCGGGATCGACTTTGGAATAGAGATCCTCAAAGCGTTTCTTTGTCGAAGGGACACGTGCCAGATCAGCCTCGAACCGTTCCATGAGTTTCAGCATGTCCGTAGTTGGGGTGCCTGATCCGTAACGTGGGCTAGGGGGTTGAATCTCAAGCCGCTTACGGAGTGAGGTCACGTGAGCCACGGTGTTGGGGGCGGATTCTGCAGAGTACGGGAATTCCCCTTCCAGCAAGGCATAGGCGATCACCTCGATTCGCAGATCGAGCAGTAGTCGTTGTGTGGAAGTCAGATTGATGCCTGTTGATTCAATCACTCGGTTCAGTCGGGCGATTCGTGACGCCGCTGTGGTGCGGAACTGGTTGTCACGGTTTTCCTGATTCCGCTTCTTGGCTACGGCATTCTCTTCCTGGGTGAACCGGGGGTCCGGAACGTGCGGCGGCGGCATCGGCACGACCTGATTCTCGGTGGCCGCGATCAGTGCCGAGAACCGGACAACGAGTTGGTCGAAAGTCGGAACCCGGAGTTGGTCGGGCGAGGCGACCACGAACGTGGGGCGGTTTCCCGTCTTAGGATTCCCCTGGAGTTGGCCGATGAGGTCGATCAACTCGGGGTTTGGTGTGTGATAGTCGATGAACAGCACATCGAAGTCGGATGAGCGAGCAACGCGGCGAAGCAGGTCGCGGCCGGTTGTGAAAATTTCTACGTCGTAGCCGAGCCCCCTGAAAAGCACGCCAGTCGCGTCCGCCCGGAACTTGCTGGGGTCGGCGATCAGGGCGGTTCCCTTGGCGGGCGGTGTGCTGGCGTCGGCCCCGGCGGCTGCACGGCGAAGAATCTCCACGATCTTCCCTCTCACTTCGGGAGCCACCGGCACTGGCGAGCGGAGTAGGGCATCCGCAGCAACAATCTGCACGGTCGGGTCTGGGTAAGTGAGTGCTTTCACCAGCAGTGTCGACACGGTCTTGTCGGCACGATCACCCAGAACCTGGATCATCGCCACGGCGAGGCCAGTTTTCTTCTGATTCAGCCCACGACTGAGCAGGTCAGCTAGCACGGGTGAAGGGGTATCCGACAGAAGTTTGAAGACTGCGGGTTCCAACTTTGCGAGCGAACCGAGTTTCGCCCGCTCGATGGCACGTTCCGCCGCGACGGCGAGGATCAATCCCTGGGCGAGTTCGTAATCGGGTTTCCGCTCGAGTGCCCAACGTGCGTAGCGCAAGCCGTAATATTCATCGGCCTGGCCCACGGGCACATCATCGACTTTCATCAGTCGGGGGTTCTGGGGATCGGTCGTGATCCAGAGCCACATCGGCACGGTGACAGGGGTTCCATCCGGGTTGGTCTTGGCACCCGTGTAGCGAGCGGTGTGGTCGTAAAACGTGCGAGCCAATGCAACCAGTTCTGCCTCGGGAACACGAGACGCCGCTTTCGCACCAGGGCGAAGCGTGTTGATTAGAACCTCGGCGTAAGGCCGCAGCGTAGGAGATTGTTCCGGCGGTTGGGACAGGATTCTCCAGAGATACCCCGTGAGGTCCGTCTGGGCGGCGGTTTGGAGCCCGAGAATGTCCTCACGTAATGCGAGGGAGCGGAGTACACCGTATTGCAAATCAGGCGTGAGGCCGTCGAGCGCCGCGACCCAACCGCCCATCGTCTGTGCTTCGAGCTTGGGTATTGTTCCCAGAATGCCGTCTCGCAGATCCTTATCGCGGGTGTTTCGGAGTTCGTCCACGAGGAAGGGGATTGCGTAATCGCCGGTCCGCTTTAACTCTTGCTCGGCGAAGACTCGCTCCTCGTAGGTCGCACCGAGATTGCGGATGTACTTCTGAACTCGTGCGGGGTCACGCAACAGTTTGTCACCTGCCGCACGGGCACGCTTAAGAGCCTCCTCGATGTTGGCTCGGGTCTTCTTTTCGCTTGTAGGATCATCTGACCAGCGAGGCACTGTGCGGAGGCCGCTGAATGCGGTCGTACCGTACTTGCGTTCGATCTCTAAAAGGTCAGCATCGGTCGGATTGGAGTCGAGGAATGCCTGCAAGTAGTTCGCGGCAATGTCGAACTTGCCCTCGGTCATCAGTTCGCGAAACTGGCCGTAGATGAGTTGTGGCTTGGGAGCCCCCTTGGGAGGTTCCTGGGCAGTGACGGCTGGACGGAAAGCGATCAATTCGGTGATGGCGAACGCGAGGACGAGCAACGGAGCGATTCTCACAGGGTACTCCTCCAAGCGTTCGAAGTGATGTGGGCGTGTTCGTGCCGGTAGATAACGCCCATCGCCCACCACCACTGATTCTGACGGCGCGGATCAGATTAAGCAATCCTCCTCGCACGCAACGAGGTCTTTGAATGTCTCCCGACGGCGGATCAATCGGTGTGTGCGGCCTGTAACGAGCACTTCGGCCGCCCGCAGCCGCGAGTTGTAGTTCGAGGCCATCGACATTCCATATGCACCCGCTGAGAACGTCGCGAGCAAGTCGCCCCGCTTCAGGGTCGGCAGCGGGCGGTCTTTGGCGATGAAGTCGCCCGACTCGCATACTGGACCCACGACGTCCTGATTGAAGCAGTTCGCCATCGCGCGGAACGGATTGGGGTCTTCAGGGTCGCCGTTCACGTCGGGCCGCTCAGGAACGTCGGCAGCGGGGTGAACTGGCCATAGGCGGTGGAACGAGCCGTACAGCGTAGGCCGGATGAGGTCGTTCATCGCGGCATCCTGAATCACGTAGTGCTTCCCACCCGTGGACTTGGTGAACACGACACGACTCACGAGAATCGCGGCATTCCCAACGATGAACCGCCCAGGTTCCAGCACCAACTGGCAGCCAACTTCCTTCACCGCGGGGAGGATCACTTTCGCGAATTCGCTCGCGGGTTGCGCTTCATCCTTGCGATAGTTGATCCCAAAGCCACCACCCATGTTCAGGAAGCGGATATCGTGGCCCAGTTCGCGGAACGCATTGATGAGCGTGACCGCCTTTGCACAGCCCTGTCTGTACGGCTCGACCTTCAAGATTGGTGAGCCGAGGTGCATGTGTAACCCGACGACGGACAGTCCGGGGTGCCCAACGACGCTGCGTGCAACATCCACGACCGTCTCGATGTCGAGGCCGAATTTGACGCCCTTGACGGATGTATCGGTTTTGACGTGCGTCTTCGGCGGCAGGTCCGGATTCACCCGCAACGCGACGGACGCTTTGCGGCCCATCCCCTTGGCGATCTCGCCGATGGTCAGCAGTTCTTGTTCGCTCTCAACATCGAACATAAAGACGTTCTGTTCGAGCGCGGAGCGGATCTCGGCGTCGGTCTTGCCGACCCCAGCGAACACGATCTTCGATCCGGCAGGCCCGGCCTGAACCGCGCGGAAGAACTCGCCCCCGCTGGTGACATCGAACCCGGCCCCGTGCTGGCCCATGAGCCGGCAAATGCTGACGTTGCCGTTGGCTTTTACGGAGTAGCAGATGATGGGGTTCGCGGGTTCGAACGCGGTCTGGATCTGCTTCAGGTGGTGGAGGAGTGTTTTCTCGGAGTAAACGTACAGCGGCGTGCCGTAGGTTTCTGCCAGTTCGCTGACCGGCACATCCTCGCAGAACAACTTGCGGTCGCGATACTCGAAATGATCCATTGCGGGGTCCGTGGGTTAGAGACGGTTCCCTACAATTCTACCCGGCGGCTGTCGCAGTGTCCGTCGCAAGCTCGTAAGCCTTGAGTTTCCGATCGATCACGAACGGTCCAAACGGAACGATCGAAGCGAGTGCGGCATAACCCACCAGTTTCGCCGTGAGGTGCCCTTTGCCCCACACGTAGAAGGTGACACCCGCGTAGATCGTGAACAGTACGCCGTGGACAAGGCCAACCCAGTAGACGATCGCCCCGCCCTCGGGGATCTTCGCGATGTACTTGAGGGGCATTGCGATGAAGAAGAGGATCAACGCCGACACGCCCTCGATCGACCCGACGCCTCGCACCCAACCAACCGGAGTCTTGAACACGTTTCGCTTCCTCACATTCCCAGTTTGTTCTTCCACTCGTTCAGTTGTTTCGCAACTTCGGCAGGAGCCGTTGAGCCGTAGCTCTTGAACGCTGCCAGCGAGTTCGCCACGCCGAGCGTCTTCTTGATGTCGGCTCCGCTCACGCCCGGCTGATCGAATTCCGCATCTTGTAGGTCTGCGAGCCGGCACTTCTTCTGCTCGCACAACCGCACCAACTTGCCGACGATCTCGTGAGCCGAACGCATGGGCACGCCACGCGAGATGAGCCCCTCCATCAAGGTCGTCGCGTCGAGGAAGCCGTCTTCGAGTCGCGAGGCGATCACCTCACGCCGCAACTTCGTTTGTCGGACGAGCGGTGCTGCAACCGCAAGACAGCCGCCCACGGTATCGAAGGCATCGAACACGGCTTGCTTGTCTTCTTGCAGATCGCGGTTGTACGCGAGCGGCAAACCCTTCACGAGCACAAACAGCCCTTGTAGAGCACCAATCACACGGCCGGTTTTCCCTCGGGTCAGTTCGAGTACGTCGGGGTTTTTCTTGTGCGGCATGATGCTCGACCCGGTGCAGAACCCGTCCGGCAAGTCGAGGAAGTTAAACTCGGTCGTACTCCAGATCACCCATTCCTCGGCCCACCCACTGAGGTGGGTTGCGATCATCGACAGGACAAATACGAATTCGAGCAGGAAGTCTCGATCGCTGGAGACATCAAGGCTGTTCCGTGCAACCGAATCGAAGCCGAGTTTTTGTCGCACGGATTCGCGATCGATGGGGAGCGAACTGCCCGCGAGTGCCGCTGCCCCAAGTGCGAGGATGTTCACGCGCTTGCGGCAGTCGGCAAGCCGTTCGCGGTCACGCTGAAGTTTCTCGACGTACGCGAGGTAGTAGTGCGCAGCCAGCACGGGTTGAGCCCGCTGGAGGTGAGTGTACCCCGGCAGCACGACGCCGTGTTCACGCTCCGCCGACGCCACAAATGCACGCTGCAATTCCACGAGCAAGCCATCGAGATCGTCGATGGCGTCGCGGACCCAGAGTTTCACGTCCGTGACGATCTGATCGTTGCGGCTGCGGGCCGTGTGAAGTTTGCGGCCCACGTCCCCGAGCCGGGCAATCAGGGCGCTTTCGATGTGCGTGTGGATGTCTTCGAGCGAGGTCCGGAATTCCATCTTCCCCGCTTCGATTTCGGTGCCAATCTCGTCGAGAGCACTGCGGATAGAGTCGGCCTCGCCTGCGGAGATGAGACCGACTTCGGCAAGCATTGCGGCGTGGGCACGACTGGCCCGGATGTCGTGCCGGAACAACCGACGGTCGAAGGTGATCGACTCGGTAAACTTCTCGACCTGCGCGTCGGTCCCGCCTTCAAAGCGGCCGCCCCACGTCTTTTGGCTCATCAGTGTACCCCAAAACTCGCCACGGCTCGATTCGTGGCTACCCGTGGTTTGTACGATTTTCGACCCACGCTGACACCCGGAAGCGGCCCGGCGGGTATAACATGAACCCCGGGCTCTGACCCGGCACACAATGGTGGGAGAAACCATGCGAATCCGGTGGATGGCAGCACTGACGGCGATGTTTCTCATTGGCGGCGCTGCAAATGCACAGCCCGCAAAGGCAGAACCAACGCTCGAGGTCCGTTTACGCTCAGTCAACGACCTGATCGACAAAGCGGAGTACATCGCTGGTTTGGCGGGGCAAGAGCAAGCGATCAAGCAAGTTCGCGACATGCTTAAACAAATGAGCGCCGACGGCAAGGGGATCGAGGGGATCGACCCGAAACGGCCGTTCGGCCTCACCGCGACCCTCAGTGGCGACGTGATCAGCAGTCCGCTCATCGTGATGATTCCGATCGCGGACCAAGATCGCTTTCTCAAGTTGCTCAAGGATCGTCTCGAAATCGTCCCGGAGAAGGTCGAGGGTGGTGCACTCAAAGCGTTCGTTCCGATCATCAACGAAGTCTATCTGCGGTTTTCGAACGATTACGTCTACATCGGCCGCTCGGTAAAGGATCTCGACCCGAAAGTTCTGGCCACTCCCAAGACGTTCTTTGCGAAAGACGACGGTGCGGTTGGCTCTGTGCTCGTCCGCTTCGACGGTATCCCTGCTGACTTGAAGGCTTTCGTCCTTGGACAATTTGAACTGGGGATCTCCGAACAACGCAAGAAGAACGGCGAGATGGAATCCCCAGCCCAGAAGGCTTTCGTGGACTGGGTCGGCGACAACGCCACCAGCGCGCTGAAGACCTTCCTCGATGACGCAAAGGAACTCCAGGTCCGCGTGTTCATCGACGAGAAAGCGGACAATCTCTCCGGCGAAATCACCTTCACCTCCAAGTCTGGTAGCACGCTCGCGAAGAACATTGCCAGCCTCGGCGGGAAGACCAGCCTCCCCGCAGCTATCGTTGGGGCCGGAAAGGATTCTGTTGGCCGATTCGCGGCCAAGGCGGGCCTCCCTGACGGCGTCAAGAAGGAACTCGGTAAGGTCGTCGATGCTGCGTTCGTGGAGATCCTCAAGGATGTTCCCGAGGAGCAGAAGCCAATCCTGGAGCGGATTCTGAAGACTCTCGCACCAACACTGAAGGCCGGGGAACTGGACGTTGCGGCTGCCCTCAACGGCCCTGACAGTAAGGGCCAGCACACGCTCATCGCGGCGATTGGTGTGAAGAATGGCAAGGAGATCGAGAAGTTGGTGAAGGATCTCGTCAAGGACTTTGGCCCATTCCTGGGCGATGCTGCCAAGTTCGACTTCGATGTCGAAACGATTGGAGCATTCAAATTGCACACGGTCACAATCGAGGCGCTGCCGCCAGAGGTCGAGAAGTTGTTCGGTACGAAGAAGATTTGGCTGGCGACCTCGGAAGATCATATCGCGTTGAGCATCGAGCCAGACGGTGCAGCTTTGAAAGCGGGATTGAAGGCGAAACCGGCACCGGCCACTGTGCTGTCAGTCGATGTCGCATTCGCCAAACTTGTGCCACTTGTCGGGAAAGATCTCAAGCCTGACGAAGTGAAGGCGCTGTTGAAGGATGCCTTCGGGGATGGCTCGCCAGTCGGGAAAGACACCCTGAGCATCACGATTACCGGTGGCGACCAGTTAACCGTTAAGGGCAGCCTCAAGGGTAAAGGCATTCGCCTGCTAACAAGTCTGGAACAGTTCAAAATCAAGTAAGTCTTGAGTGAAATGACTCTTTCTACCGAAGCCCATCCGCTGCGCGGGTGGGCTTTTTCGTGGTCACTGACATCGGGGTGTCACTCGGTCGTGTGGTATACTTCCCCACACCATCGGGGAGCCTTCAGGCATGTGCGCCCGCATCACCCTCACCACTACCACAACCGAAATTGCTGACCTCTTCGGACTGGCTTACGATCTCAGCCAACCGCCACGCCAGCGCTACAACATCGCCCCATCCCAGAGCATTCCCGTTGTTCGCTTCAGCAACGGACACCGTGAACTCGCCAATCTTCGCTGGGGATTCATACCACACTGGGCCAAGGAACCGAAGCCCGGCGGGTATGTGAATGCACGGGTTGAGACCGTGACCGAGAAGCCTGCATTTCGCGATGCGTTCCGCTATCGCCGGTGTCTCGTCCCTGCGGACGGATTTTTCGAGTGGAAGCACATCGGCAAAAAGAAGCAGCCGTATTTCTTCCGCAAGGCTGGTGGGGGTGTGCTGGCTTACGCTGGCGTGTGGGAGACCTGGAATGGTCCCGATGGGCCGATCGAGACGGTTGCGGTTCTCACGGTTCCCGCGAACCCCCTAGTAGAGCCTCTTCACGATCGGATGCCTGCGATCATGTCCGAAGAGCACTTCGCCGAGTGGCTCAACCCCAAGGAATCGCGGGCCGAGAAACTGGTGCCGCTCCTGTTACCTTACCCAATGGAGCGAATGGAACGCTGGCCAGTGAGTGATCGCGTGAACGCGGTCAATGCCGACGAGCCTTCGTTATTACTTCCCGTGCCCGAGCCGGCGAAGCCAAAGTGGGTGCAGCCGAACCTGTTCGATGTTGCGTAATTTTGGGGTGAGTTGCCTTCGCCGACCGCTTGCGGTTGGCACGGTGTCGGTTCGGGGCGTACCATAACGCCGTCACCGGAGGCAACGATGAAGATTATTCTGGCGAATCCACGCGGTTTCTGTGCGGGCGTGAACATGGCCATTGAGAGCCTGGAGCGGGCACTCAGCTTGTTCGGCAGCCCCCTTTACGTCTACCACGAGATCGTTCACAACCGACCGATTGTCGAAAGGTTCCGTGGTCGCGGGGTTGTGTTTGTCGACGACATTTCGGAAGTGCCCAACGGCGGGACGGTTCTCTTCAGCGCGCACGGCGTTTCCCCCGTCATTCGGAAACACTCGGCCGAGCGGAACCTGCGAGCGATCGACGCGACGTGCCCACTTGTGACCAAGGTTCACAACGAGGCCGTCCGGTTCGCGAAGGATGGCTTCACCATCGTGCTCGTCGGCCACGAGGGGCACGACGAAGTGATCGGCACAATGGGCGAAGCCCCCGCGAATATGGTGCTGGTTGAAGACGTTGACGATGTCGCGGCGCTGACGCTGCCCGCTGACGCGAAACTCGCATTCCTCACGCAAACAACTCTGAGCGTGGACGAGGCGAAGGTCGTGATCGACGCCCTGCGAGAGAAGTACCCGCAGATCGTTGGCCCACACAAAGACGACATTTGCTACGCGACGCAGAATCGGCAGGAAGCCGTTCGCGATCTTGTGCCCGAGGCCGATGTCGTCTTGGTTCTCGGCAGCCAGAACAGTTCCAACAGCCAGCGGCTCGCGGAACTCGCACGCTCCGTCGGCCGCTCGGCGTACCTCATCGACCGTGCTTCGGAACTGCACGACGACTGGTTCAAGCCGACCGACACGGTGCTCATCACGGCAGGGGCGAGCGCGCCGGAAGACCACGTTCAGGATTGCGTCGAGTACCTGCGAACGAAGTTCGGTGCGACTGTGGAATCGCGCGTGGTACGCGAGGAACACGTGAACTTCCCGCTGCCCCGCGAACTGCGTGTGTTGGGGAACGCCTGAACCGAAGGAGACCCGTCATGTCAACGGTGCAACTGAAGCTCGGCCCGAAGGATCACGGCCACCGCCTCACTCTCGATGAATACGATGAGGCGGATTTCGAGCCTGGTTTCAAGTACGAAATCATCGACGGGAGGCTGTACGTGTCCACCGCGCCCAACGCGCCTGAGAACCTCCTCGAAAACTGGCTTCACATGAAACTTTTCATGTACTCCGCGCACAATCCGTCGGTGATCAATCTCGTAACTTCCGAACCGCGTGTCTTCGTCCATTCGCGGAAGAGCGCAACCGTTCCCGAACCCGACATCGCGGCATATCAGGACTTTCCTAGGGAGACCTCGCTCCGCGAATTGGATTGGCGAACCCTCTCTCCTGTTCTCGTCGTCGAGGTGTTGGTGGATGGTAAGCCCGAGAAGGATTTGGTGCGAAACCTCGAGTTGTATTTCGATGTACCCTCGATCAGCGAATTCTGGGTGCTCGATGGCCGCGACAACCCAGACGAACCGACGCTGATTCAGCATCGTCGATACGGCAAGCGGTGGGTTGTGCGATCCTTCGCGTTCGGTTCGACGTTCACGTCGAAGCTACTCCCCGGATTCGAACTCCTCATCAACCCACGGAAGTGACAACGCAATCAACATTGACCACTGGCACAAGAATCGCCAATAACCACACTCCGAAATGTTGGTTCGCACTTCCAAACCGTGTCGAGGAACCTAGCGATGCAAGAACGCGCAGCGCACTCGGAGGGTTTCGGATTACCTCCACTCGTTACTCTGTGCTTTCAAGTCCTTGGTTGGTGCTTCGTATTGGTCCTCCCAATCATCTTCTGTCTCCTCGTTGTGGTCATGATCGGTGGTGCACCCAATTAGACTTTCGGGTTAATGCTTGTTGGCTCGTCCATCTCGTCCTGGGGAAATTGTGATGTCGCACGCCTTCGGGACCGAGTTGAACCTGAACATTCACCCGCAGTTGCCGCGCCGCAAGGACTGGCGGATCGGTTGCGCAGGTGCGGGGTTCATCATCGCGGATTGCCACCTGGTCGCGTATCGCAACGCTGGTTTCAACCCGGTTGCGATTGCATCACGCAACCCCGCCACGGCTCAGAAGGTCGCGGCCCGACACGCCGTTCCGCTCGTTCATGACTCAATTGACGCTCTACTCGCCGATTCGCAGATCGAAATCCTTGATGTCGCGGTACCGCCCGAACAGCAACCCGATCTGATTCGACGTGCCGTTGGGTTCGGGATTGGTCGGCTGCGCGGCATCCTGGCCCAGAAGCCCCTCGCACTATCCGTGGCCGAAGCGAAAGAGTTGGTCAAGTTGTGTGCCGATGCCGGCATCGTGCTCGCGGTTAATCAGAACATGCGATTCGATCAGTCGGTGCGAGCCGCGAAGGATGTGCTCAATCGCGGTTGGATCGGCGAACCCGTGCTCGCCACGATCGACATGCGAGCCGTGCCGCACTGGATGCCGTGGGCCGAGGGCATGGCGAGCCTGTCCACGTTCATCATGTCGATTCACCACCTCGACACATTCCGCTACTGGCTCGGCACCCCCGACCGCGTTCTAGCCAGCACACGCCCCGACCCACGCACGCAGTTCCCGCACCAGGACGGCATCAACCTGTACATTCTGGAGTACGACAGCGGCGTGCGTGCGAGTTCCTGGGATGACGTATGGGCCGGGCCGTGCAAGGAAGGCGTCGCGGGTGAGACTGGTATTCGCTGGCGGATCGAAGGGACCGAAGGCTTGATGCAGGGCACCATCGGCTGGCCGAAGTATCCGGCACGGGAGCCGAGCACGCTCGACTTCAGCACGCGACGCCAACCCGGAATGTGGTTCCGCCCCCGCTGGGATGATGTGTGGTTCCCCGATGCGTTCGTGGGGACCATGGCTCAGTTACTCGTCGCGGTGGAAGACGGCACCGAGCCCGAAATCTCGGGGCGGGACAACATCGAAACGGTCGCGCTGTGTGCGGCTGTGTTCGCGGGCGCAACGGAACACCGCGTGACGACCATGAAAGAATTCCTGGCATGACACCCGACCTCCGGATTCAACAAGCTATCGCACTGGCCGACGCACGCGGGGTGAAAATCGTCGGTAGCACGCCCGAGTTCGACACGGCCGAGGCGGAACGGATCGCAACGCTGTTTGGTATCCGGCCCCCGGGCGTGCGTTGCCAGCTCGCTCACTTCGCATGTCCCTTCGGCAAAGCCCACGTCGCGGTCGTGCGTGCGGAGGATCGCCCCGGTTCCGGCGATGTGATCGGCTTCCGGTTCCTGTTGTTGTCGCGCGACCTGTATCGGCACCTCGGCGACCCCTTCGCCATCTCCGACCGCTACCCCGTGAACTGGAACGCGACGGGCACACTCCCGGAACTCGCGTGGCCAGTCGAGGTGCTGCCCGAACGGACCATCGAGCAACTCGACGGCATCTTGAAGGTTGGGGATGGCCCCTTGCTGCTCGGCGCAGCGCAGGCAATCGTGGACGGAAATCGCGTGGTCATACGGCGAGACGCCCCCGAGGAAAGGCTGATCCGCGACCTCTGGCAACTGCTTCCCGACAAAACGCGGGCCGAGTGCTGGCCGGCGTCGTTTGCGTTTTCAGATGAACTCGGCCTGCACCTGGTCGCGGGACCGGTGCAGGTTGCATCGGCGGTTGCGTCGAAGCCGTTGACCGAGGAGGCGGTTCGGGATTACCCGTCGAGCAATTACGAGCTGAACCTCCAGATCGCGATCGAGTCGGGCGACCGTGCCGCGTTGCGGCGCTTGCTCGCACGACGCACCCTGGACGACTCCATTCGGCTCACAATTTACATCGTGATCTTCTCACTGATCGTGGCTGTGCTGTTCCGGTTTGTGCTCTGATCCGGCGGTTCACGTTTCCAGAACTTGCCGCGGTGTTTGCGACATTTCGTTTTTCTGACTCTCCGCGAATGTTTGGGAAATCAATGTTAGTTTGGTGGGGCAGGCATTCTTGCCTGCCATTTATCGCTTGGGCAGGCAAGAATGCCTGCCCCACCATTACCAAACATCCACAAGAATGGCGGAGATCCGATTTTTTCTTCCAATTCCCGGCGTCGGCGTCAACTAAGTGGTAGCGTGCTCGTTCCCGGCCGCGGCCGGGGAGCCTGTCACTCTCCGGGTGCCTTTCATGGGAATGGACGCCGACAATCAGCCTGACCCGCTCCCGTCGCCGGCGGATAAGCACAAGTTGTTCCTCCGCATGTTCCTCCAGAACGAGCGGAGGCTGTATGCGTACGTCCTCACGCTGTTGCCACACCGGGCGGACGCGGACGACGTGCTTCAAGAAACGAGCATCGTGATGTGGGACAAATTCGATGCGAACGCCCCGCCGACCGAGTTCCTCGCGTGGGGCCGCCGAGTGGCTTACAACAAGGTGCTCGATTTCTACAAGAAGTCGAACCGTGCCCGCGTGCGGTTGAGTCAGGTTTTTCTTGATCGCATGTCGGAAGCCGCCGGGCAACCCGAAGGCCAGCAACTCGATGATCGGCGAGAGGCACTGGCCTCGTGTCTTGAAAAGCTCAGCCAGCGTGATCGCGACCTCCTGGCACGCCGGTTCGCCGACGGAGCCACCACGCAATCAACATCGGAACAGCTCGGCCGCTCGGTGGACGCGGTCTACAAGGCACTGGCGAAACTCCGCCAAGTGCTATTCAACTGCGTCCAGAAATCGCTCGCCCAGGAGGGCCAGGCATGAACCCCGCGTCACCCGTGATCGCCGAGTTGCAAACCCTCCTCGACAAGTTGTGTGAGGAGTCGATCAGCCCGGAAGAAGTGCAACGCCTCGAAGAACTCGTCCTCAATCACCCCGAGGCCGAGACACATTACATCCAGTTCATTAGCTTCTATGCAGACCTGATTCATCACGTCTCAGGATTGCCCGAACCAGTTGTTCGCGATCGCGTAAAGCCAACTCAACCCGAGAAGGCATTCTCACACCTCGATTCGAAGACCTCACCCCAATCGACCCCCAACGGGCGGGAGAAACCCATGAAAATCTCGCGGTCACAATGGAAAGTGGCGGCATCTGTGCTCGTCGTCCTCGGCGGGCTCGGCACTGTCGTTGCCTACAACGCTTCCAACTGGAACGAGAAGTCGCGTGAGGCTGATAGCGCGAAGCTCAACGCAGAAAAGAGCCGTGCCGAACTCGCCCAACTCGCGGCACAGCAACAGGCCGCACAGCAAGCGGCGAGGAAATCGCTCGACGAGGCGACGGCACGCGAACAGGATACCGCAAAGAAGTATCAGTTGGCTCTCGAGGAGGCCCGCAAGGCCATCGAGGCGAAAGAGTTCGTTGTCCGCTTGACTGGCCCGGACCACATCCAACCCGGCGCGCCGAACAAGTGGCAGATTGAAACGCTTCGCCACGGTGCCGTCCGCCGGCCCAAGCAACTCGATGTCATCGTCAAGGATTCGCAGAATAACGAACTCTTCAAGCAGACACACGACAAGCCGAACGGCGCGGCCACGCTCGAACTCGGCACGGCTTTCTGGAATCAGGTGAAACCTGGAACCGAGCTGTTCCTGGAAGTGGTCGCCTTTACCGACGACGATCGTAAGAGCGGATTGATAGAGCGAATCGCCCTGTCGCGGCCAGTGTTCGTCACGCATCTTGCGACCGACAAGCCCCTCTACAAGCCGGGCGAAACGATCCGCTTCCGGTCGCTGACGCTCGATCGGTCGAGCCTGAAGCCGCCCGCGACCGACGTTCACCTCAGCTTCCGTCTCCGCGATCCGAGCGACTCTGTGGTGCCCCTCGGCGACGGCAACGGCCGACTCATCAACAACCTGGAACCCGTTATTGGGCCAGACAGCAAGCCACTCCGTGGTATCGGGGTCGGTGAGTACGCCCTCGCTTCGGACGCCCCCGGTGGCGAGTACAAACTCGATCTGTTCGAGATCGTCAGCGGCCGACAAGTGCTGCTGGAAACCCGCAAGTTTATCGTGAACCGCTACGTGCCGGATACCTTCGAGAAGAAGCTCGAATTCGACGGCAAGTCCTACGGACCCGGTGAGTTCGTGCAGGCACGCATCGAGGTGAGTCGCACGGCTGGCGGCCCCATGAAAGACGCGACCGCGAACGTCGTCGCGACTGTTGATGGGCGTGAGTTTCACAAGCAAGATGCCGCGCGGTTCGCGATCGTCAATGAAGGCGGCACCACGAAGGCCGTGCTGAACGTGCGCTTCCAGATTCCCGCCGACATTTTCGCAAAGGCTGCCAAACCAGATGTGCCCCCGAGTACGACGCTGAGTGTCAACATTCAGGATGGCAGCGATGCCGAACCGATCGTGCGGCCCATCCCGCTCGTGACCAAGAACCTGAGCGTCGAGTTCTTCCCCGAAGGTGGGGACATGGTCGAAGGGCTTCCGGGCCGCGTCTACTTCCAGGTTCGCACGCCACTCGGCAAGCCGGCCGACATCAATGGCGTCATCACAGACGGCACCAATACCGTTGGCGAGGCTGCCACGCTGACCGATGCCGAGAACCCCGGCGTGAGCCGCGGCCAGGGCGTGTTCACTCTGACGCCGAAAGCCGGCGTGCAGTACTTCCTCAAGCTCGCTTCACCCATCGGAATCACGACCCCGACGAAGGACGGCTTCCCGCTGCCGGTCGCGAAAGCGGACGGCGTGGTGATGACGACCCCCGATGCCGTGACCGATCGCGGTGGTGCGATCCGCGTACAACTCCAGGTGAGCCAGGGGCCGAAGACGCTCCACGTTGGGGCGTATGCTCGCGGTCGGCTTATCGGTCACCAGAAAATCGTGGTCCAAGCCGGCAAACCCGCGGAGGTGAAACTCCAGGGCGATCAGGCCGTCGGTGGCGTCACTCGCGTCACGGTTTTCGAGGAACCCAAGGGTGAGGAAGCCGGCCGCGCCCAACTCATCCCGCGTGCCGAACGCCTCGTGTACCGGAAACCCGGCGAGCAACTGATGCTCAACATCAACCCGGATAAGGCACGTTACTCGCCGGGGGGCAAAGTGCGGCTAGAACTCTCCGCGTTCAACGAGAAGGAAACGCCGACGCCCGCGATCTTGCTCGTGGGAGTCGTGAATCAGAGCGTCATCACGATGGCCGACAACAAGACGGATCGGCTGTTGCCGACGCACTTCCTGCTGTCGGGCGAAGTGAAGAACCCCGCCGAATTGGAACATGCCGACTTCCTGCTGACGGATCACCCGAAGGCCGGGGTCTCGCTCGATCTTCTTCTCGCCACGCAGGGCTGGCGTCGATTCGCGGAGCAGAATGGCGATCCGATCAACCCCGCTGATCGTGAGGACGTGAATCGGATGCTCGTCGCCCACGGGCAGGTAACTACCGCTCCCCTCGAACTGTACCGCCTTGAAACACAACGGCTGAATGCTGAGTTCCGACCCGCGATGGAAGTGGCCACCCTCCGGCGAGAGATCGCTCAGCGAGATTTGCAGCAATCCCAGAACGCGAATGGCGGTGGCATTGCTGGTCAAGTTGCCGCAGCACAGATGGCGTTGCAGGTCGCGGAGCAACAATCACGGCTTGCCTCGGCCGAGTTCAAACGATACGAGACTCGCTTCGCCGAGGGGGCCGAGTGGTGGATCACCCGTGGTCTGCTCGTCGGACTGGTCTTCTTCTTGATTCTGAGCGTGCTGAAATCCTCCGCCACGAAATCCGCTGGCTGGGGCCGCCCCTACATCGCCGGCGGAGCAACCGTCGCCGTCTGCGCGTTGATGATGGTCATGGTCACCAGCATGGGGAAGAACGCGAACACGACCTTCTCGAAAATCGGCAGTGCGATCGATGGAGGTGGAGAAAACTTCGCCCGCGCAGGACGGGCACCGATGGAGCGAGAAGCCGCGATGGATTTCCAGGCGGCACCCATGGCTGGCCCGATTGGTGGAATGCCTCCCCCAGGGTTTGATCCTGTTAACAAACCCGTGCCTGCTGCCGGACCGCGTCCTGCACCAATGCGGCCCGCCGCACCACCCGTGTGGGCGATCGAGCGCAACCGTGTAAACGAGCGTGCGGATGGGAAACCCGGCCTCGATGCCAATCGTAAGGAATTCAAACAGGAAGCTGCCGAGAAGTTCGCAAAGGATGCCCAACAGGTAAACGGGCGAGCCAAAGACTTCCAGGGACGCCCAGGCCGGGGGCCCGGCAGAGGTATGCCCCGAGATGAGATGGCTCATGAGCCTGATCCTCAGTTCGGTCAAGGATTCGCGATGCCGTTCGTGGTCCGCGAATACGCTCACCAGCGAGATCCGTCGCTTGGCGAAGTGCGTTCCGATTTCACCGAAACCGTTTACTGGAACCCCGTGCTCGTGTTGCCGAACAGCGGCAAGACGACGGTCGAGTTCCAACTCTCGGACGACGTCGCTCGCTACCAAGTTCTTGTCGCCGGTCACACCATCGACGGCCGCATTGGGGCGATTACAAAGACCATCGAAGCCCGCAAACCGTTCAGCCTCGATCCGAAGCTACCACTGGAAGTGTCCCACACCGACAAGATTGATGTCCCCGTTCGCGTGACCAACGACAGCGACGATCGCCGATCGGTGGCGTACACTCTCGCAACCAGCGGCCTGAAGGTTGAAGGCAAGTCGTCGGACATCTTCGACCTCGCGGGCAACGGCAAGGGACGGCGCATCGTCCGCATGACGGCCAATAAGCTCCAGGGAGATGCGAGCGTGCTTCTCACGGGCGTCAGCAGCGGGGCCGACAACGACACCATCGCTCGCTCGATCAAGATCGTGCCGGACGGCTTCCCTGGTGTCGGTTCCTTCAGCGACATGATCGAAGGCCGAGCCCGCAGCACGATCACGCTGCCGAAGGACATCGTGCCAGGTTCGCTCAAGGTTCGGCTGGAAGTCTATCCAACTTCCATGTCCGACCTCGTGAAAGGGCTCGAAGGGTTGCTCCGCGAACCGTGTGGTTGCTTCGAGCAAACCTCGACCTCGAACTACCCCAACACGTTGATCCTCGACTACATGAACCAGACGAATCAGGTCAACCCGCAGGCCGCAGCGCGTGCGAAGGGGTTGCTCGTGA
This sequence comes from Planctomycetaceae bacterium, assembly GCA_013823135.1. Classification (GTDB taxonomy): domain Bacteria; phylum Planctomycetota; class Planctomycetia; order Gemmatales; family Gemmataceae; genus Gemmata. The sequence continues at coordinate 155,775 of PNLP01000008.1, read as the reverse complement.
ACGGGTACTCGAAGCTCGTCTCGTTCGAGTGCCCGGACACGCCGTTGAAGCAGAAGCAAGGCTTCGAGTGGTTCGGCGGTGCCGACATGCAACACGAAGCACTCACCGCCTACGGATTGCTCCAGTTCAAGGATATGGCCCGCGTTCATCCCGTTGATCCGATGATGATCAAGCGGACCCAGGAGTTCTTGCTGTCGCGCCGCGATGGGAACGGTGGCTTCAAGCGTAACGCTCGTGCTCTGGACTCGTTCGGTGGTGCTCCGAAGCACACGACCGATGCGTACATCGTCTGGGCACTGGTTGAGAGCGACCCCGACGACGCCGAGAAACTAGACCTCAAGAAAGAGATTGCGGCGTTGAAGGCCGAGGCTCTGAACGAGGCTTCTGTGGGTGGCAAGGATTCGTACTTCGTCGCACTCACCGCGAACGTGCTCTTGCTGCGGGGCGACCGCGAGACTGCCCATAAGCTGTTCGATCGCTTGCAAGAGAAGAACACGAAGAACGGTGCGGTGACGGGTGCCGTCACGAGCATCACGCGCTCAGGTGGTCGTGACCTTCAGATAGAAACTACAGCCATCACGCTGCTCGGCTGGCTGCGTGCGAACGACCCGAAGTACGCCACGGCGGTGAAGGAATGCACCAAGTGGATCAGCCAGCAGCGAGGGGGATACGGCGGGTTCGGCTCGACGCAATCAACGATCATGGCTCTCAAGGCACTCACGCTTCACGCCAAGAAAGCTGCCCACCCCGCGGAAAGTGGCGCGATCACTGTCTCCGTCGGAGGCAAGGTGGCTGGCGTGCACAAGTTCTCGGATAAGGATGTGGAAGTGATCGGCCTCGACATCGAGAATCCGGACGCGATCTTCAAGGCCGGCGAGAAATCCGAGGTCGAGATCGTGACGGACGCAAAGCAAGCATATCCGTTCGCCCTGAGCTACACGTACACCACGCTCACACCCGTGAGCGCTCCGCAGTGTGCAGTGAAAATCGCAACGAAGTTGGGCAAGGCTGAGGCGAACGAAGGCGATACAGTACCGCTCGCCGTGAACTTCGAGAACCTCCAGAAGCAAGGGCAGGGGATGTCGGTTGCCATCATCGGCCTGCCGGCGGGCTTGAAGGTGCCGACCGACATGAAGCAGTTGACCGACCTGCGCGAAAAGGGACAGATCAGCTTCTTCGAACTTCGCGGCCGTGAACTGGTTCTTTACTGGCGGGAGATGGCTCCCGAACAGAAGATCGCGTTGACCGTAGAACTCGTGTGCGACATGCCCGGAGTTTACCGCGGGCCAGCAAGCCGCGGCTACCTCTACTACAACGCGGATCACAAGCACTGGATCGAACCCCTTGCGGTTAAGATCGTGCCGCTGGGTAGCGAATCCGTGAAGTGATTCGTGAGATTCGGAGGGGAATGTTGACTCCTCAGTATCCCGTCGAATCGGGCCATGCGTACCACTATCTGGTTTCGCATGGCCCGATTTGTTTACTTCCCCAATAAACATGTCATTCTGAGCGTAATATTGGAACCCAGTGGAAATTACGACACACCGAGATTACTTGCATTTTTGTGATGAAGTGGTGACACTATAGTTCCTCGTCATAATCATCGGCTCGCCACTTTCCCCGCGGGTGAAACATGAAACGATCTGGTTTCACACTTATTGAACTCCTTGTCGTTATTGCAATCATCGCGATCCTGATCGGATTACTACTTCCCGCAGTGCAAAAAGTGCGTGAAGCGGCGGCCCGGATGAAATGTCAAAACAACCTCAAGCAGATCGCTATTGCGATGCATAGTTTCGAGTCGATTTATGGGAGGTTTCCGTTCGGGTCCGGTGTGTGCTGTACTCCCACAGGCCCCAACTGGGCCGTCGATATCATGCCCTTCGCGGAACAGAAAAATGTTGTGGATTCTCTGAATCTGACAATAGCGAATGGCATGCAGAACGCTGTTAACGCGACGGCTGTCAAACAGATCATCCCAATGTTCATCTGCCCCAGCGACCCGTTGTCGAACTCACCAGTTATGCCACGGTTCGCCGCGCACAATGCATCGCCAGCGCTCGCGTTGTGGTATCCTGCGAGCATGGGGCCAACACACATGGACGCATGCCCATTCTGCCCCGATGGCACTCCTTCAGCGACGAATTTTTGCTGCCAAGGCTACAACTTTGGGACAACTGCCGGAGGTGGTTCTCCTGCGGGGACATTCGCAGGCATCTTCGGCCGCACTTCGGTCACGACGGTCCGATTTGCGAGTGTGTCGGATGGGCTGTCTGGCACCTTCTTGGTTGGTGAGACGCTCCCCGGCGATTGCACATTCCTTGGTGTGTTCAGCCAGAACTTTCCGCTTTCAGCAACGTCGATTCCGCTGAACCACATGGAATCTGCCGTCGATTCGAACTGGTATCGGACGTGTGGATTCAAGAGCAAGCATGCCGGCGGGGCGAACTTTGCAATGGCCGATGGCAGTGTTCGCTTCGTGGGGACCACCATCGACTTTGTGGTTTATAACGGTCTCGGTTCTCGAGCCGGGGGTGAGGTCGCGTCTGTCCCGTGAATACATTGAGGAGCACTCGGTTCGCGGTGTCGCTCGACATCAAATGGTACAGCCACCTCCACAAGCTCACGAGACCATGATGACCACTGCGAATCGCATGCGATCGGCGTTTTGGTGTTTCATATTTGTTATGGGCCTAGTATTCCCATTGACTGGCTGCGGTCCTGACGGGCCTAAGTGTGTGCCCGTTTCCGGTCGGGTATCGCTCGATGGTGGGAAGGTGCCAGGACCAGGCTTCATCTACTTCAACACGGATTCAGGCACTGGGGGCAGTTCTCGACCTGGCACGGCCGAGTTCGACGCTGACGGAAACTACACGGCCAAGACCTACATCCCCGGAGATGGGTTGTTGCCCGGAAAATACGTCATTCGAGTGGATTGCTGGAAGACAGCCCCGAATATGGATGGTAAGCCGGTCGTCAGTTTTATCCCAGATCGGTATCAAAACGCTGCCAAGAGCGATCTCACTCTCACCGTCGAGCCCGATTCAAAATCCATCACTTTCAACATCGACCTCTTGAGCCGTTGAGATGATCCGGGATACATCGTGATGCATCCCAGGGTGTTGGCCGTGGCAGGGAGAGGCTCACTGTGCCTGTGAGGTCACTCGATTCTCGATCGCGCTTCTAGATGTTCCGAATCGTTCCTGTCCCGCGGCTCGTTCCTAGCGTTCCGCCAAGTGGCTCGGAAAGCTGGAGGTAGAACAATTCGTCCGGCTCCGACATAGAGTCCGCGTTGATGGTCACGGTTACGGATGCGGTGGTCTGCCCTGGCATAAAGGTGACCGTGCCACTCGTCGCGACATAGTCTGTGCCGGCGGTGGCAGTGCCGTTAGCTGTTGCAAAGTTGACCGTCACCGTGGTGCTGCTTGGGGCGGAGAGTTGAATTACGAAGGTTGCTTGCACTGTGGCGGGTTGTGTGCCTCCGGTGGCAGGAATCGTCCCGAACTCGATCGGTTTGACGGCGTTCACCTTTGCCCTGTTCACGGTCTGCCAGTCGTCGGCGAGGATGCCGCCCGTGTCGCCGCTGTTGGGGTTCCAACTCCAGTAGGTCCAGCTTGGTCCTTGTGGTTGCCCGGTGGATGCAGTTGCTCCCAGGTAGTTGACCAGCGAGGCCAGCCAGGTTTGATCGCTCGCGGTCTGATACTTCGTGCCGAACTCGCCGAGCAGAACCGGCGCGATGTTCTGCTTGTAGAGGTAACCCCAGTTCGCATCCCAGACGGCTTCTAGGTTGTTCGGGTAGTTTGCCGCCGCGAACCACGACTGCGGGTAAATCGAGCTTGGGTAGTCGTGGGGGGAATACACGAGGTGGCCCGGCGTGTTCAAACGCACCGGGTATGTTCCGGCTGCGGACAGGTTGCCGCCCCACCAGTAGTTTCCGCTCGGCCCGCTCTCGACACCCTCCACGACGATCAACCAGTTCGGGTTTGCCGCGAGGATCGCGTTCCCCGCACGCTCGGCCGCGAGTCGCCAGTCGTTTGCCCCGCCCGTGCCCCACGTCGCGGGCCCGTGCGGCTCGTTATGCAGGTCGGCACCCACGACCGTGGGATTGTTCGCATAGCGTGTGGCGAGCATCGTCCAGTCGGCGATCCACCTGCTTTCGGAATACGCAGCCGTGTACCACAGACCCGAGGTTTCGGCGCCAGCGCCCGCGTCCGACCGGTGATGGTCGAGCAGAATTCGCATGCCAATCTGCCCGGCATACGCGACGATCTTGTCCATGATCTGCAGTCCGTTCAGGCCAACCAGATCGGGGTTCTTGGAGAAATCAATTCCGTTCGGGGTGCTGTTCGCATCGAAGAGTTGGTTGGAGAACGGCAGCCGGATGGTGTTGAACCCTTCCGCCTTCATCTGATCCATCATGCTCTTGTAGCCGCGTGTCCAGAGTCCGTGCGGGGCATACGTGTTACTCTCCATGCCAAACCAGTTCACCCCCGCGAGGCGAACCGGTGTTCCCGATGCGTCCACGATCTGGTTTCCTTCGGTGTGCAGCCAACCGCTCGCGACCGTGCTTTGCGAAGGTTCGCTGACCGTGACGTTTCCAACGGTAATGCTGGGTGCTGGTGTCGGAGTGGGTGTTGGTGTTGTGCCTCCGAGGGCAGTGCCGTTCAGGGTGTAGTTCGTGGGAGTAGTTGGAGTGCCGCTGGCCTGAAACCCGAACGTGACGGTTTGCCCTGGGGCGATCTTGCTGTTGTAACCCGCGTCGTGAATCGCGTATCGCGTTCCAGTGTGGCTGGTCACACTCGCGTTCCAGACGTTCGTGATCGTGTAACCGGAGTCGAACCCAAGTGTCCACCCTGACACGGCAGTGGTCCCGGTGTTCTTGATGCTGACGGTTGCTGTGAAGCCACCATTCCATTTGCTATCCACGGTGAAACTGACTGCGGTGCTGCTCGTGGTCGTGGGTGTTGGTGTCGTCACGGGTGTTGGTGGTGGCGAGGCAGGAGGCGGGGGCGGGGTCACGGGTGGCGAAACAACAATACCGTCGTCCCACATGAGCTTGAAACTCGTGGGCTTGCTGGCCGTGGTTCCGCCTGTGCCGAGGAAGCCGATCGATACCGATGCCCCAGCGGCAAGTGTCGAGTTGTAAGCTGCTGGCCCGATGTCGTAGCGAGTGCCGACCTTACTTACTACCGTGGCATTCCAGATTTGGCCGATGTCGCGGCCGAAGTCGAACGACAACCGCCAGTCCTTCAAGCTAGTTGTTTGGTCGTTCACGAGGGCGATCTCTGCCTGATAACCCGAACCCCAGTCGTTCGTGACGGTGTAGCTGGCCGCCGGGGTGAGGTCGATTCCGGTAGGCATAATCCGATCGTCGAGTTGTGTAACCGCGAGGCGTGTGCGAGACATGACTGCTCTCGAAAAGACATGGTGAAAAACCGTGAAGACGCACACGTTCTTGCGGGGTAGTGCTGTGGACATAACAGCGCACTGAGAAATATCTCTACCTGCCGTATAATCCCCGCGTCCCCACCTCAAAACCCGCGCCCGGCATGAGCGACCTGGACGACGAAATTAGCACGAGTACCACACTCCTCCGACGAGTTGCCGCCAACCCGAAGGATGATGCCGCGTGGGACTCCTTCGTCGATCGCTACGGTCGCATGGTGTTCCGTTGGTGCCGTCGTTGGAACTTGCAAGATGCCGACGCCGAGGACGTGACGCAGGGAGTGCTTTTGCAACTCGCCCGCCAGATGCGAGGGTTCCAGTACGACCCGGACGGTCGCTTTCGTGCCTGGCTTCGCACCATCGCGTATCGTGCGTGGGTTCGTTTCCTCGAAACCCGGAAGCGGCCGGGAGGCGGAACCGGCGACAGCGCGGTCTGGCAGCTTCTTGAATCGGCACCGGCACGCGATGAGTTCGTCCGGCGTATCGAGGAAGAAGCTGACCGTGAGTTGCTGGAGCGGGCGGCGGTTCGCGTTCGCGCTCGGGTTATGCCGCACACGTGGGAAGCGTTCCGACTCCTTGCCGTCGAGGGTCTTGCGGGGAAGGAAGTGGCCGAGCGGCTTGGCATGGCAGTCGGGGCGGCAATCGTCGCCCGGTCGAAGGTGGCACGGATGATCCGCGAAGAACTTGCGAAGATGAACTCACCAACAGGAGGGGCCGAATGATGCCGTGTCCCTCTGCCGATGCGATCGCCCAGGCGGCCGTGGACCCCGATGCCGCACCCCCGGAGGTTCTGGAACACATCGCGGTGTGTGCCCGCTGCCGCCAACTTCTCGATCGCGTCGAATCGCCTGTGAACTGGAATTGGTTGAACGACACGGAGCCGAAGCACGAACCCAAGACGCGGTTCCTCGATCGCTTGAAAGCGGCAGTTCGGTACACCGTGGGGGAGCCAACGGAACGAGACGAAGTCGGGCCAAAGGTTCCAGGGCACACCGTCGAGGCTGAGATCGCTCGCGGGGGCATGGGGGTCGTCTATCGGGCGAAGGATACAGCCCTCGGCCGTGTGGTGGCGATCAAGGCACTCAGGCAAGAGTTCGCGGCGAACACCGCGCAACTCGCACGTTTTGTTGGTGAGGCGAAGGCACTCGCCGCACTCCAACACCCGAACGTGGTGCAACTGTTCCACGTCGGTGAATCCGGGGGCCAACCCTACATCGTGATGGAGTATGTTCCCGGTGGGACACTCCGGCACGCGATGAAGGGTGATCCCTGGGAACCCGCGGTCGCTGCGCGATTCATTCGCACCCTCGCGGACGCAACCGCGGCTGTCCATAAGATTGGCGTGATCCACCGCGACCTCAAGCCCGGCAACGTCCTGATGGCTTCGGACGACCAACTTACACCGGATGGCAAATCCACGACGAGACCCAAGATCGCCGACTTCGGCCTCGCGAGGTTCCTGAATGCAGTCGATCACCAGACGCGCACCGGCGATGTGTTCGGGACTCCCGAGTTCATGGCACCGGAACAGGCACGGGGTGATCACCGCAAGGTTGGCCCCGAAACAGATGTCTGGGCGCTCGGCGTGATTCTCTATGAGCTGCTGACGGGCCGCGTGCCGTTCACCGGCGAGACCGCACATGACACACTTGAGTTGGTCAAGGATGGTACCCCGGCTTCACCCGAACTCCTTCGACCCGGAGTGCGACGCGAGCTTGCCGCGATTTGCATGAAGTGCCTTGAGAAACCGCCCCAACGGCGTTACCGCGCCGCCGCCGACTTGCGAGACGACCTGGATCAGTTCCTGGCTGGCCGAACGGTTTCTGCTTTACCGCGCTCGTGGGCTGGTCGAGTTGCGGCGGCCGTCCGTCGGAATCCACTCACTGCGATTGGTTGGCTTCTCATTGTGGTAGCTCTATTGGGCACTTTGGGATGGGGAGCCTGGGAGCGTCACGCGGCGAGTGTCGCGCTTGCTGAGGCGGCCGCGCAGTACGAGCAAATGAGCCAGCGGCACGAGCACACGACACGCGAACTCTACGCGACGAGGATCGACCTCGTGACTCGAGCGCTCGCAGCGGGGAACACCACAGGTGCCAAGTCGCTTCTCACCGCGTGTCTTCCGGTGGCAGGCGACCCGGACCAACGCGGCTGGGAGTGGTACTACCTTTCAAACCGCTTGCTCGGCCCGGCTCGTATCGACTTGCGGCTCTCGGACGCAGACCGCCACGGGTTCGACGACGTGAAGTTGCACCCTAACACCGAGACACTCAGTGCTGATGGCCGACGGCGGGTCGTGATCGACGCGACTGGTCAGCTTGTGCTTTACGATCAGGACCGGAGGGTATTGCTTCACCTTCCCGCCGCTCCGGGTCGAGCCGTCGGGGTGAAGTTCAGCAAGGACGGACGCTGGCTTGCCGCTCGCACAGCAGAAGATGCCGTCGTAGTGTATGACGGTGGCGTTCCGCCTTGACGCGAATGGCTCACTTCTTCTTGGCGGTTTTCTTGACGGTCATCTCAAAGCGAAGTTCGTTGTCACCCTCCCGGATCTCGACTTCGCGAATCTCGGGTTGGCCACCAGGCGGAGGGTAGAACGTCAACTCCTCAACCATAACCCCAATCGGGGCGGGTGGTGCGGCCTGAACGAGTTTACCCGTCTTGATCGAACCGCGGATGGTCACTTTCTTCATCCCTGGCGTCATCCGCGATGTCGCCGGAACCTCGAAGTTCCCCTCCGTGATCTTCGCGCCAACGGAGGCACTCGCGCCGTCGAGCGGCTCGAAGGTCACACTCCCATCGGAAAGAGCTTCACCGTTAACCGTGACTACACCGCGCACGACCGGGGTGGAGTTGGCGCACCCCGGCAGAGCAACCAACAGTAATCCCCCGCACACCGCGATGCAGAGGGAGCGATCGCAATTCAACATGGGGGGCACCGTGCAGGCGTGTCAATAGTTCGTGGGGATTGCTTCGCCGGAAATGGCTTGGATGGTACCCAGAGCCCGCCATGTTCCCGACTGAACACTGTTCGTGACGAAACGCACACTGCCATCGCAGAGGGCAATGTTCGCTCCACCGAAGTGACGGCTACGTGCCGTGAGAATGATGTTTCGATCCGCCCAGTTGTTGTGCCCGGCAGTGCAGGGGGCTTCGGGTATGCTCACGCACCCGTTTCGTGAGAGGTCGGGGGTCGGGTCGTTCGGGGTGTAGTTGTGCATGTACAGCGGCCCTTCCGGATAGTGCATCACTCCCCGCACGTCGCCATAAGATGGGCTGCGAACCAGTTCCGAGAGCAAAGCAGTGTTGCTCGATCCGTCCGAGATTTGTTCGACCGTCCACCTCGAGTTGACACCAACCGGACCGAGTCCGTTCGGCATGGAGTTCGCTGGGTTGGGGTCGGTGTGGACACTCACGTAAGGCCCAATTCCGTAGTTCGCGGCGTAGTTCCCGCGTGTCCAGGAACTCCAGAACATCGCGGTCTCCGGGATATCGGACGGGCACACCATTGTGGGGATCAACGATCTCGCAACGAGTGAGTTATCGACCGCGCCGTTGGGACCAGATGGGCCTCCCATATTCTGGTTCCAATCGACCCTGTCGTAGAGTGTTTGTTGTTCGATGTACGGCAGGAGGAACGTTACCCAGGTTGTTTCGTTACTACTGACATTGAAGCCAGCACCAAACGAACCTCCGGCGTAGAGGGTCGCGGCTGGAAAACGAGACTGCGTCGAGTGGTAGTTGTGGAAGCCGATCGCGATCTGCTTCAAGTTGTTCCCGCACTTCATGCGAGCTGCTGCAACGCGGACTTTTTGCACTGCGGGGAGCAACAAACCAATCAAGATCGCGATAATCGCGATTACGACCAACAATTCGATGAGCGTGAAGGCTCGGCGATCGACGCACGGAAATGATCTGGCTCTGGACATGGACTGCTCTCCTGAGTGGATTGGGATTGGAGAGATCTGCCGAAAGATTTGTGTATCCAACCACTCCGGCGACCAGTGAGCAAGGATATTCTGACTGGTTTTTGTGCCGCGGAGAAATGAAGGTGGAGCCAAAGTGAATTCGGCTCCACCTTGATGGTCATACCGTCGTTAGTTCAAGGCTCAGTTTCTTCGCTTCATCGGCGAGCTTGCGAACGTCTTGCGTGATTCGCATCGAGCAGAACTTGGGGCCGCACATTGAACAGAACTTTGCGCTCTTGAACACGTCTTGAGGCAGCGTTTCGTCGTGCATCCTGCGGGCTGTCTCGGGGTCTAGGCTCAACTCGAACTGACGGTTCCAGTCGAACTCAAAGCGGGCCTTCGAAAGCTCGTCGTCTCGCTTGCGGACGTTCTTGCGCCCACGAGCGATGTCGCCGGCGTGTGCCGCGATCTTGTAAGCAATCACACCTTGCCGCACATCTTCCTTGTTCGGCAACCCAAGGTGTTCCTTCGGCGTCACGTAGCACAGCATGGAAGCGCCCGCTTCCGCCGCGAGTGCCGCACCGATCGCGCTCGTGATGTGGTCGTACCCCGGCGCAACGTCAGTGACCAGCGGCCCCAGCACATAGAACGGGGCGTCGTGACACAACTCTCGCTCCTTCTCGATGTTCATTTTCACAAGGTGCATCGGTATGTGGCCAGGTCCTTCGATCATGACCTGGCAGCCGTGTTCCCATGCCTTGAGCGTGAGTTCACCGAGGGTTTTCAATTCCGCGAACTGAGCCTTGTCGTTCGCATCTGCAAGGCAACCGGGACGCATCCCGTCACCGAGCGAGAAGGTCACGTCGTAGGCTCGCATGATTTCGCACAACTCGTCGAAGTGCGTGTACCACGGGTTCTGTTTGTGGTGCGCGACCATCCAACCCGCCATCAGCGAGCCGCCACGGCTGACAATGCCGGTCACTCGGTCCGAGGTCAGGGCGACGTATTCGAGTAGTACGCCCGCGTGGATGGTCATGTAGTCCACGCCCTGCTTCGCCTGATGCTCCACCATGTCGAGGAGCATCTGCGGGGTGATGTCCTTCGGATCCTTAACGTTCTGGATGATTTGGTACGCGGGGACGGTGCCAATCGGCACGGGCGAAGCGTCGATGATGGCCTGGCGGATGCCGTCGATGTTTCCGCCAGTCGAAAGATCCATCACCGTATCGGAGCCGAGGTGAACGGCGGTGTGGAGTTTCTCCAACTCGTCTTCGACCTTACCCGTGACGGCTGAGTTGCCAATGTTCGCGTTGATCTTGCACTTCGAGGCCACGCCGATGCACATCGGTTCGAGGCTCTTGGCAAGGTGGACGATGTTCGCGGGAATGACCATTCGCCCCCGCGCGACTTCAGAGCGAACCAACTCGGGGTCGAGGTCTTCACGCTGGGCGACAAACTCCATCGCAGGGGTAACGATGCCCTTTCGGGCAGATTCCATTTGTGTCATCGAGAACTCGGTGAAAGGCGGAAGTGGGAAGGCGGAGGGCGGGAATAACAGCCGTCGTGTGCTGGCTGCTAATTTTCCACACTCCGCCCTTTGCCTTCCGAACTAAACATGTCGCCTTCCTGCGCGGCATAACCCGGGCAGGTTCGAGGGTGTACTCTCAGCCCACGCACCCGGCGTAGGCACCCCTGGCGATAGATCCGTTCTACGCGGTGGGATGGGGTGCTGTCAACGAGCGGGTTCGACGACGTGAACCAAAACAAACAGTCACAGGAGCCGAATCGTTCCTATTGTTCATTTTCTGGCACTTGTTTTGGAATTTGCCCAACCCACGGAATTGTGGTTCGCCGTACGCCGGCACAGGATATGCTCAGTGAGTACCTGAGAATGTCGCCCAGAAGGAGCGGATCATGAGTCAGGTTACGATCAAGCGGTGTTCGTCTTGTTTCCACATTCAAAGTCACACGTCTCTGGTTGTGATGGCGCTCAGCGATGACCTCGGACTCTCGGTGATCGTGGAGGACGGTGTCGAGGGAGAGTTCGCAGTATTCGTTGATGGTGTTCCGGTGATCCAACGGACTGAAGAAACGCTTCCCTCTGTCGATGAGGTGGATGCCGCCGTCCAGAATGCGGTCATTGCTCCGGTGGTCTGAACCCAGAACGTGATGAGCCAATTACTCACGTGGCTTGGTTGTTCGTCGGGCCGCGTGAGTTGAAGATCACTTGGTGGTCGAGAATGTCCGATCGACCCGGGTGATGTTACCCTGTCGGTCTTTCACGCTCACACTCAACCTGCCTTTCGCGATATTGAGGGGAGCATCCAAAGCCAACTCGTGTACTCCCCTGGCGACAACCTTGAACTTGCTCGCCAGATTTTGGCCGGCAGGGGTGCCGCCAACCGCGAAGTCGGCGATCACCTCAAAACTGCTGGCGTCCAGCCCACTGCCGTAGTCGTGTGTGCCGATCAGAATGCGATTGAGGGGCGAGTTCGTGCCTGCCTTTGGTACTGCCACAGTCAGAGTTGGTCGCTGGTCATCGAGAGCCCAGCCGAACCCAGACTTGGTAGTTTGTTTGGCGTCGTGATCCAAATCAATCGGGCACCCGAGGTCGATCCAGCGAACGAGCGTCAGCTTGTCCTCGTCACTCAGCGCCTGCACCTTCCCGGTCTTCACCGCCTCAGTTGGTGGCATTACACTCGCCGTGAAGTCGAGGTCCGCGCGGTTGCGGTTTGCAGGCGTGTTCGCGATGGGTTGGCCCTTGTGCTGAAGCGTTGCCGGATTTCCGGGTGTCGTCTCGGTGGGGAAGTCGTCGTTATTCCAACCGTCGAGACGTTCGCCAAAGACTTTCCAGATGAGCAGGCTGCGGCGTGATTGGAACATCCGGATATACCGGGATGCGTTCTGGTTTCGCCATGCTCCGATGAGTGGCTTGTGGCCGAAGCGACCGGCGAAGTCCATAGCGAGCCGGTAGTACGTGCCTGGCACGTCGTCTGAGTCTGGGAGGTTCACAATCTTGCTGTCGTCGAGGACGAGGTTACCGGCCGGTTTACTGTCTTTGCCTGTGTGACACGCGGCACAACTCCGATCGAGGATCGGCTTCACATCGCGATAGAACTCCACGTTCTTCACGCCCTTCTCGAACCGCACACCTGTTGTGTCCTTGTCATCCCACTTTTGCTTCGACTCATCGTGCACCTTGCTCGTCAACAATGGTGATTTCTCCGTGAGGTCGAAGACGGTGTATTCTGGCTTTGCAGCCGCTGTGAGTTTGAACTCGGTCGGCTTCTGGCTATGTGCGTGGCAACCGCCGCAATCGTGGCGGATCTCGCCAGGGCGCACCTGGTGCCAGGTCTGTGCCATGTTCAACACCATGCCATGTCGGTCGAGCGTCTGGAACGTGAAGCCGACATCGGCGGGGATCTTGGCCAGGAAGCTCGTGTCTGGGTTGCCGTCCGGGTCGGTTGGCTGGTTGTTGCCAGTGAACTTCCGCAGCGGGATCTCACCCAGGATTCGGAGTCGTTCGTTCGCGTGACTGCGGAAGGTGCGGCCCGACTTCGGCCCCGTGTTGCGGTCGGTCGTCGGCTCCATCGCCAGGATGCGAACCGCGTGGACGTCCTCGTTCGTGTACCGGCCAGCGTCGGCACCCTGGTTGAACCAGTTCGCGGACGCAGCTTCGGCAGTGGTGTTGAATGGGTCGAGCCCTTCCGTGCCCGTTAGGTCGGGGCCACCCGCGAATGTCGCCGTCACGGTGCCGGGCTTTACTACGCCGTTCGGGTAGCTCTCCCGTTTGTAGAAACTCGATGTGCCGACCAATCCGAAGGGGGTACCCGCTGGCAAGTGAGGCGAGAGCTTGCCGTCATTCGCGAGTGGCGTGAGCGTCTTCGGTTCGTCGATGCCGTGAACGCGCTTGTAGGGCACCAGTGCCCGCGGCCACTGCTCGTTGAACTTCGGGTCATTCTTGATGAGGAGCATCTGGCCGGGCTCGTCCACAGCCTTGCCGCTCTTGATCAAGTACAGCCCGCCATCAACTGCGGGCTGGTGGACGGTGTACCCTCCGTTCACCGGCCCTGGCGACCACACCGTTAGCAGGTGGTTATCTGGCGCTGCCGACGGATGCGTGACCTTCCCGACGCGGGTGGAGTTACGCTGGCCCCGCACCGAGAAGTCGGCCGGGCCTTCGTCGGTACGTGCAAATAGTGTGATGTTTTCCAGGCCGAACGGGCTGAATGGAAATCGCCGCACTCGCGGTTGCCCGTTATCGAGACGACCGTGCTGCATTGGCGGGTTTCGCGGATCGCCGACGTAACCAGAGCCGAACGCGGTTTCACCCGCAGGGACCGCGGGAGGGAACTTCACATAACCGCCGAAGCCGCTGCTGGTCTGGCTGTAATACTCCTCGGCGACGATGTTGCCGTCGGAGAGTTGCGTCTGGAAGTGCCAGGCACTGGGGTTGCCGCCGAGTGCGAACGCGCTGGCGAGTGGCCCCCAACCCGTACCGTCGGGGTTGATGCTCCACAGCCCCCAGAGGGTCGAGGTTCGCAACCCTTGCGATTCCAGCGACGAGAACATCACGCGGCCGTCGCGGAGAACCACAGGGTGCAAAGCCATACCCAAGTTCAGGTGGCCGATGCACTCGACGTTCGCGCCGTCGTCGTCCATGACGAACAGTTGCAGGACGTGCGGCAGTCGCTTGGGTGGTTTGTAGCCGTTGCGGTTACTGGCGAAGATCAGCTTTCCGCCGGGGAGGGGGCACGGCCCCATGTTGAATACGCCGTAAGCGATCGCGTTCTTGCCAGGTTCGGGGGTGTGGAAGTCTTTCGACCAGTTACCCGCCCCCGTGTTTGGCGTGAACTGCTGAGTTGTGAGACGGACAATCCTCCGCGATTTCACGTGAATCTTGAAGATGTCCGCCCCTGCTGGTGGTCCCTGCGCCGTGGAAGCGCCCTTGAGGTCATGGAACTGCGAGTAGTAGACCCATTCGCCATCGAACGACACCATCGGATCGGTGACGGAACCCAGACCGCCCGCAACCAACACCTCCTCTTTGCCGTCTGGGTGAAGGAGCATCAGGTCTGCGCCCGCGTCCATGAATACGGGGTTGGCGATCTCGGGCCAGTTGGTGCCGATAGCGTCCCCCTTTCGCGGAGCGCGAACGTAAACGATGTCGTAATCCAGTTTCACTGAAGCATCGGTCGAGAAGTGCTTCGGACTGACGTTGATTGGTGTGGTGTCCGCGGGCTGTTGGGCGACAGCGAGCGTGAAGCCAAGAACGGGAAGAAACGGGAGCAACGCGAAGCGGAGGGACATCAGAAAACCCTCGTTCCAGTTTAGCCGCGACGCGAAGCGGAGCGTTCCGCCTTGCGTCGCAGCTACACGGAACGAGGGTTCAACCGTTCACCAACTCTTCAAGTCACTTCACGACGTCGGTGGCGGCGGTGGCGACGTCCTTGGCCTTCTCAGCAGCAGCCTTTGTGTCCTTGAACGCGAAGGTCTTGCTGATAGCACCACCCTTCTTGTACACGAGAACAGTGACTGCGGCGTCCTTGTTCAGCTTGTACTTCGCCGGGCCGTCCTTGTCTTCAGCGACGGTCAGCGGGGTGATGAGCTTGTGGGTTTCCTGGAGTTTGTTGAAGTCAGCTGCTTCGACGCCGCTGACGCCGACAACGACCGTGCCGAGCTTGGCGTTGTTCTTCTGCACTTCATCAACAGCCTTGACCAGGGTGGCAAGGTTTTCGTCAGCCTTCTGCGTGAAGATCAGAACGACTGCAGGACGTTCTTCAGCGCCGAACTTGCAGATGTAGCAAAGGGTGCTGTCTTTCTTCTCACCGGTGATTGCCTTCACCTGGAAAGCTCCGGCGATCTTTTCGCCAGGGCCGGACTTCAGGTCGTCGGCGTTGACGACTGGGGTCGCGAGCAGAGCGACGACGAGAGCCAAAGCGATGTTGCGGAACAGACGCATGATGCACTCCTACGTTGAGCCGCGTCCGGACCAGTTCCGTCAGCGGCGAGAGCCCAGGAAAAGAAAACCACTCGTACCACGGGATTCACGAACGAGGGGCAGCGAATCTGATACGCCGCCCACAACGGAGACGGTTCGGCATTCCGAACTATTCACGCCTTCCGGGAAAAGGTTCGTTGGGTGTTGCGAATCACCGTGGAGCGAGAGAAGGCAGGCATAGATAGTTAAAGCGCCACGGTGGCAATGGTCAATGGTTTTCTTCCAACCTTCTTTCTCTCACAGATGGCGAATCGAGTCATTTCTTCCGGCGCAGGGTCTCGGTCTTCTGCTTCGAATCTTCCGTGACCAACTCCGTTTCGTTCAACTTTTTGATCGTGAGGGTTTCCTTGACATCCTTGTCTCCCATTTTCATTTCAACCAGGAGTTTGTTCGCCTCCAACTTGTATTTCCCTTCGACACGCAAATCCTTTCCTGCGTCCGTCACGGTCAGGGTCATTTTGCCCTCGGAAGCCACTTTTGCATCTGGCGTGAACTCGACGACGATGGCAGGGCCAGCCGCCGGTTTGTCTTTCTTATCCTTGTCGGTCGCCTTTTCCGGAACGGGCTCCCATTTCCCACCGAGCAGCTTGCCGTCAAGCTTCGCCTGGCCTGCGAAAGTCGCTCCGCATGCCAGCGCCATCACGGTGGCACATCCCAAAACAACACGCATTGCATTTCTCCGAATGGAACTGGAATCGCATCACGTTACCCGGCACAGTGCGGGTTGTCATGCTCGTTTCTCGCGTCCGGGTCAGCTTCCTGTGGTGCCGTGACACCAAGGACACGGATTACGAGTGGGAGCGTCAACCCCTGGCCGACGAGAGTTACGAAGATAACGCCAAACGTCAGGAACTGAATCATCTCGCGTTCAGGGAATGGCGATCCATTCACGCAGGTTCGGGGAAGAGCGAGAGCAGCCGCAAGCGACACGACTCCGCGCATCCCTGTCCACCCTACTACGGTTACGGAACGCCACGGTGG
Organism: Planctomycetaceae bacterium; assembly: GCA_013823135.1. Taxonomy (GTDB): domain Bacteria; phylum Planctomycetota; class Planctomycetia; order Gemmatales; family Gemmataceae; genus Gemmata. Next base: position 139,446 of record PNLP01000008.1, on the reverse strand, counting down.
ATAAGCATCATGTGAACTAAGAAACCGCCGATCCAACCAACGCGGGATGTACGCCGCAGGATACATCCAAACCAATCGCGTGAAGATCACCACTGCGGAGATTGTGGCCGTCGCCAGCGCCACCTCATCGAAGCTGTGATGTCCGTCGATGCTCTCGAGCACAGGGCGGATGGCAAGACCGATCAAGATGAATATGAGGCTGTTCAACAGAAACTCAACCCACTCCCAGACCGCGCGAGCTTCCTGGTAGAACTCACACGAAAAGATTTGCTCGCATCGTGTGCCGACCCAGAGACCCGCCGTCACTGCGGCTAACACGCCCGAAACATGCAAATGTTCAGCCGGCAAGCAAACCGCGTAAGGCGAAAGCAAAGTGATCGTGATTGTCAGCTTGTTGTCCGCGAGTTGGTGTCGATCGAGCCACGAATGTAAACGAACGATGAGCCAACCGCCGATCAGGCCGATGCCGATTCCTCCCACACTCACCACAGCGAATTGCATCCCGGCATCTGACAACGAAAATGCACCAGCACCAAGCGCTCCGACCGCCAATCGAAGTGCGACCAGTGCGGATGCATCGTTCACAAGACTCTCACCCTCGAGAATGATCGTGATGGTTTTTGGCACGCGGATCTTTTCTGTAATGGCCATCGCAGCGACAGCATCCGGTGGGGACACGATCGCTCCGAGGATGAACGCCGCCGCCCAGGGCATTCCGAACCAGTAGTGAGCGGCTGCCGCGACCAGGACCGTGGTGAAGAGAACAAGCCCCACGGCAAGCAGAGTGATCGCCCGTAGTTGACCCCGAAAATCCGGCCACTCAGTTCGATACGCTGCGCCATAAAGCAACGGGGGAAGGAATAGCAAAAAAACGACTTGTGGGTCGATAGTAAGGGGAGGCGTCCAGGGTTGGAGCCCGAGTAGCAACCCTCCGACTGTGAGGAGGATCGGATATGGTACACCGATGTAGCGTGCTAACACGCCGATGGCGACGGCAACCCCCAAGAGCGAGAGCAGCAACTCGACTGGGTGGAACACGGTTCACTCCCTCATGACGCTTCGGACTGCTAAACATACCTGCAGAGACGGGATCGTCCTACACCGTCTGCTCTCGCTCCACACCCACCCAAAGGAAGTCAACATGCGTCAGCTAGCGATCCTCTTCTTGCTTGCTGCCCTGCCATCCGTGGCAAATGCGGACAAACTCGTTCTCGTCGCTGGCGGTGGCGACGGGGCCGATGGAACCGAAGCCACGAAAGCCAAGCTCATTCAACCGTTTGGCGTCGACTTCATTCACGATGAGATCTTCATCGTCGAGATGGTGAAAGGCGAACGGCTACGAACGATCAACGCCAAGGGCGAACTGACGACCCTCGCCGGAACCGCAGGCGTGAAGGGCCACGCTGGTGACGGCGGTCCTGGCTCCAAGGCCACCTTCAACGGGATGCACAGCCTGGCAGTTGGCGCTGACAATTGCGTCTACCTCGCGGATACCTGGAATAACTGCGTTCGGAAGTATGACCCCAAAGCAGACAAGGTGACAGCTTTTGCGGGTACAGGAGAGAAGGGCTTCTCTGGCGACGATGGCCCCGCTGATAAGGCCAAGTTCAGTGGGGTGTTCTGTGTGAGCTTTGACCCCGAGAAAAAGAACCTGTTCATCACCGATCTCGACAATCGCCGCATCCGCAAGGTGGACATGAAAACCGGGATCGTTACCACGGTTGCCGGGAACGGTCAGCGTGGCGTTCCCAAAGATGGCGAGGCAGCGACGAAACAACCTCTGGCCGACCCGCGAGCCCACGCTGTGGACAAAGACGGGAACCTGTGGGTTCTGGAACGCGGTGGCAACGCCTTGCGTGTTGTCGATGCAAAGGGAGTGATTCGGACCGTGGCAGGAACGGGTAAGGCTGGGATGGGGATGGGGAAAGCTCTTGAGGCCGCGATGAACGGCCCCAAGCACCTCTCGATCGACCGCGATGGCTCGGTTCTGATCGCCGACACCGAGAACCATCGGATCGTTCGTTATAGTCCCAAGGATGAGACTTTGACGGCTATCGCCGGTACAGGGAAGAAAGGTTCCGCCGGCGTGGGTGGCGATCCCTTGAAGGCTGAGTTCAATCAGCCACACGGCGTGATCGCGCACCCGAAGACCGGCGAACTGTACATTTCCGATGCCAGCGGAGGTCGGGTTTTGAAGATTGTCAAAGACTAACCCATGTCTGTTGGCATTGCGTCAATCCTTAACGGGCGGCTTGGCTCCGCCCGGCAACAAAGCCCCGCCAGCACCCTCGATCCACTTCAGGTTAGTACCCAACTTGATGCGGAGTTCCTTGCCGCCTTCGATCGAAAGGGCCACCACGGAGACAACCTTGTCCTGCGTGCCGAAGCCCTTCGGAACTTCTTGCCCGAGGTCTGAGATCAACTTCGCGACCTTCGAGGGGTTGATGACGATCTCGAAGGGTGGGGAAGGGGCCTTCTTGACGGCCAAGGCAGCCTTCATCGTGTTCACTGCATCAGGGCCGAACGCGATGTAGATTCCCTTCGGTGCGAACGCGAAGGTCAACGATGCTTCTTCACCAAAAATCTTTTGGGCCTCGGGTGGCAGGAATCCGCCGACCTTGGCCTGGTGAATGTTCGTCTTGTCAACCGTGGCGACATCCAGGTTAAAGATACCGCGATACATCGGGGGAAGTTCTTTCTTGAACAACGCCCGGAGTTCTTTTTCGATCCCCGAAGAGTCTTCAAACGCAACCGCACCGACAACGGTGTACAACCCGTCCTTGTCTGGCCCACGGAACGAGATCGCGAGATCGACCTCGCCGTCGTTCACCGTTCGGACGAGTCCCTTGAACACTTCCTCAATGAGTGGCTTGAACTCGGCAGGTGCCGCCTCCGCCAGTTGCTTCTGTCCGGCTTCCAGACCAATGACCGCAGCGCTCTGGATTTCCTTGGCGAAGAACGGCAGTTGCAGTTTCATGCCTGCAACTGTATCCGGAGTGATGAGTCCAGCGAACTTGTTGGTGCTCGGCTGGCGTTCGGCGATGACCTTTGCAAGAGGAGTGCCTGCCTTGCCCGCAAGCGCGACCTCGATGGCAGCTTCTCCGGTGTTCACGTCGAGGATGACCTTGGCCCCAGCCGATTCCGCATCTTGAAGCATGTCGGTGTATCGGGTACCGAGTTTGATCAACTCATCAACGGCCTTTCGGGCTGGTTCACTCGCATCAGCTGGGAGCTTCAACTCCTTGAGTTGGTTCTTGAGTTCACCCAACGCGGCTCCAATCTGGTTGCGAAGCTCTTTTGGCATCCGATCGAAGTACACCTTCACCGACGCCAGCGCCTTCTCGGCGGGGTCGTGAAGTTTTGCTGGGGCAACGAGGGATTTGGGGTCGAGTGCTGCCGTGGGTGCCTTGCCGATGGCGATGTAGACATTTCTCGCCTCGAACCGCATCTGAACCTTCACGCCCTCGTCCATCGTTGGGATGTCGTAGATGCCGTTATCCCCGGCCTTGAGTTTCTCCCCGCCCACTCTCTCGATGAGAGCGAGGAATTCCTTTTCGCCCGTTACAGGGATGACGATCACGCCGACGGATTCTTCGAGTTTCTCGGCGAGGGTGACATATCCCAGGATCGGACGGTCCAGGTCCAGACCATCGAACCCTTTGTCTCCGAGCTTCTCCTTGAGGCCGTCTGTGAACCCGGTGACGGCCGCTTCGCCGCCGACCATTTTGATCACGGCCCGCACGTCGCCGAGAATCCGGCCGACGGGTTGAGTTTGAAACACAATCGGTGGGTCGGCCGCGGTTGCTGTCGCAGGTAGAACCAAGAGCGCTGCAATCGTCCATAATCTCATTCGCATCTGTGATCTCCTTGAAGGGGAAGCGCACACCACACTACCGGACGTTCACTATGATCGCAACAGCGTGTGGAATCGTCACCCCCAGGTGTTCGTGCCGTAGCTCACAACCTTCACGCGATTTTCACACCGTTACGCTTCGCCACTCTGTTCGGAGAACCTGGGAGCGTACAAAGGCTCAATGGATACTCCCGCGATCATCTGGGATGTTGATGGCACGCTGGTCGATACGGCGGAGCAGCATTTTCGCGCGTGGGCGAGGTTAGCGACTGAACTGAACCAACCATTTACACGAGCGGACTTCGCAGCCACATTCGGGATGCGGAACCCAGAAATCCTTCGGCAGTTGTTTTTCCCACTTGCTGACGACGAGCAGTGCCGCGTGCTTGGTGAGCGCAAAGAAGATCTCTACCGGGCATCGGTACGGGAGCAAGGGACGATGCTTTTGCCCGGTGTGGCCGCTCTACTGGCAGGATTCGAAGCTGCAGGATTTTTGCAAGCGGTCGGCTCGTCAGCACCAACTGGGAATCTCGACTTGCTCCTCGGACTGACAAACATTCGACGCTTCTTCGGTGCAGTCGTGACAGGTGATGATGTACGACGAGGCAAACCCGACCCCGAAGTGTTCTTGACCGCAGCCACGAAACTGGGGAGTCGACCCGAACAGTGCGTTGTGTTCGAGGACGCTGTCGCGGGAGTGGAAGCCGCGAAAGCCGGCGGAATGCGGTGCGTTGCGGTGACGTTCGTTGGGCATCACTCTGCTGAGAAATTGTGTGAAGCTGGGGCCGATCTGGTCGTTGAGTCGCTCGACGCCGTGACCGTATCGCAGATCGCCGCACTGGTTCGTGGGAAGTGATTCCACCCGAGTTGCGGCGTGTCGAACTCCAATCCAAAGTAGTAGTGGTTGATAACCCCTTCAAATGGGACGCTTGTCGATGTCGAATGCCACTGAAGATATCCGTTATTCCGTCGCAGCGATGATCGACTATGCGGCGGCTCTGTTTGCTGTTGCGGGATGCGATGGCGACAAGCCTCAGGCGATTGCCAAAGGGTTGGTTGAGGCCGACTTGTTGGGCCATACAACGCACGGCCTTCAGTTGGCTTCCGTCTATCTCAGTGAACTGGAAACCGGTGGAATGCTCGCGCGCGGCGAACCGGAGGTGGTTGCCGACCGTGGGGCGACCGTGACCTGGGATGGTCGGCGGTTGCCCGGCATCTGGCTTGCCACCCGTGCGGTCGATCTGGCTGTGGAACGCGCTGCGGTGCTCGGCGTCGGGACGGTGGCGATCCGCAAGAGCCATCACATCGGCTGCCTTGCGGTCTTCCTCCAACGTGCGACTGATCGCGGTTTCATGGTCACGATTGCCAGTTCGGACCCAGCAGCGGCAAGTGTTGCTCCGTTTGGTGGTCGCAAGGCCGTGTTCACGCCGAACCCGCTCGCAGTTGGCATCCCCACCGACGGCGATCCCATACTGATCGACATCAGCGCATCGATCACCACGAACGGTATGGCGGGCCGCCTTCGGCGAGAGGGGAAACGCTTTCCTGGCGAGTGGGCGGTGGATGATTCTGGAGTGCCCACAGATGATCCAACCGCTCTCGTTGGTGAGTCGCCCGGCGCGCTATTGCCAGTTGGGGGAATGGATCACGGTCACAAGGGGTTTGGCCTTGCGTTGATGGTCGAGGCGTTGACGCAGGGTTTGAGCGGCTATGGACGTGCAGAGTCACCAACAGGTCTGGGTGCTTCGGTCTTTGTGCAGGTACTCGACCCCGCGGCATTCGGCGGGGCTGTGGCGTTTCAACGCGAGACGGGTTGGCTTGCTGGTGCTTGCCGCGAAACCCCACCGCTTCCGGGGGTCGATGCCGTTCGCTTGCCCGGTCAGCGTGGGCTCGATCGCAAGCGGCGAGCCCTGGCCGAGGGCGTCGCGCTCTACCCTGGAATCATGGAATCACTCCAAACTTACGCGGTGAAGTTCGGAGTGACGCCACCACAACCAATCATGCCAAGGAGTACGAAATAGCGAATGGTGCGCGATTCTCATACGAAGCTTCGGCCCAATCGGGGTCGAAGCAAAACCGCATGGAACGTTGTTGACTCATCTCTTGAGGAAGTAGATAGTAAAACCACAACAGTCGAAACACGCCCCAGTTGCACACTCGCTCTACACTCACCGTCAATCGCCTCGTGTGTCCATTTCAGAGGGTGCCACTTTGTACCGTCCTCGCAACGGCTTCACCCTGATCGAACTTTTGGTGGTGATCGCGATCATCGCCATTTTGATTGGCCTGCTTCTGCCTGCTGTGCAAAAGGTCCGCGAGGCGGCTGCGCGTGCGAAATGTGGTAACAACCTCAAGCAAGTGGTGCTGGCATTACACAGCCATCACGATGCCCAGGGGACGTTCCCCCCCGGAGTGGTCTCGCCGATGTACCCGCCTGATCCAGGGTACGAACGCCGAAGTTGGATGTACTTTATCTTGCCTTTTCTAGAGCAAGGGCCGCTTTACTCCAAGATGCAAGCCGCGCTGGGAACCGGCAGCCACACGACTTTTCTCCCAGGCCATGAATCCGTTGTCCCGACCCTCATGTGTCCTTCCGATCCTGCCAACCCGAAGGTCATGACGGCTGGTGCTGCAACCCCGGTTGCATCTCAAGGGTTCCACGGCAACGTTGTGGTATGTGGGGGAGACACCTACTTCACTCCCACTGGCGGGACCGATGGTACTGCTCTCAACGGGGTCTTCTACGCCAAGTCAAAGACTCGCCTCACCGACATCTCGGATGGTACCTCGAACACTCTGTTCGCCAGCGAGTTGATTCTTGTTGCTGATACGGGCACGGCCGACATTCGCGGTCGATATTACAACGCCATCCACTGCGGTGTCATGTTTTCGACAATTTACCCGCCCAACAGCACAGTGGGCGACAACCCACAGGGGTACTGCGTGCCACTGCCCAGGGCTCCTTGCACGGGAGCCCCCGGGACTACCAACTGCTTTTCACTCGCCCGCAGCTATCACCTTGGTGGTGCCAACGTGAGCCTCGGCGATGGTGCGGTCAGGTTCGTCAGCAATGGGGTTGTGCCAGCCGTTTACCAGGCGCTCGGCACGCGTGCCGGCGGCGAAGTCGTAGGCGATTACTGAATCCAAGGAAAGTTGAACGAAATGGTTTCACGCGCGTTCGCAACGGCGTTGCTTTGGGCGTTGGCCGGTGGGCTTGGCTGCAACTCGGGAACGACCTTCTACGATGTCACGGGAAACGTGACCTGCGACGGGAAGCCGATTGAAGAGGGCGAAATCGTCTTCATCGCGGTCGATAACGGTAGCACGCCTGGAGCGAGTAAAATTCAGAATGGCACCTACCACTTGAAAATGCCTGCGGGCAAGAAGAAGGTCAGGATCGCTGCGTCGCGAAAAGTCCCCGGGAAGGGTGCGATGGGGGAAGACTTCGTTTACCAAAGTTATGTCCCGCCGCGGTACAACGACCAGACGACTCTGGAAGCCGAGATCACCCCCGGCGCGGCCAATCAGTTCGATTTTCGACTCGATACCAAACCGAATCCCTGAGCAGAATGCGATCGCGGTCTCATTTTTTCCAGTAAGCGGGCAGGTCGGCTTTTGTCTCGCGGAGGATCTCCAACACCGACTGGCGATCTGTCGCCGAAAGGTGGGCAAACTCCTTCGACTGATCCTTGCCCGTCAAGACTTCCCACAACCGTAGGTAGATCCGTTCCTTGGCCTCCGGGTGCAAGCCGTTGAACATCCGGGAATACACGACGTAACTCAGGGGGTACCGGAACATACGCGTTTTGAGGTCGAAGGCGCGAAGTGAGCGACCCTTCGAATCGAATGGCCCACGAGCCGCGAATTCCTTCGTGAACCCCGATGTTCCCTCAACTGGTTCCTTGAGTGGAGCTTCCTCGCAGAACAGTAAGTACTTCACGGCCGACTCGCACGCTGAGTTGATGCGGCGAGTGATTCCCTCTGTTCGCTCACCGTTGGGTTGCTTGAACGCCTTGTTAAGTGATTCTTGTTCGGCCAGGGCGAGCCGGACCAGGAAGTTCGCACGAGACACCCGGTTATGAGTCTCGCCCTGGTGCTCCAGAACCATCAGGGCAACGAGATCACTATGTGGTGTCAGGTAGTTCGCGACTGTGAAGTACGGCTTTAGGTCGGTCACGTTCGTGGTGGGGTCGTCCTCATCGCCGGACAACGCAGAACCCACGATCTGGTTCCCGAGGTGAGTTTGCTTACCGCTCTTTCCCGTGACATACCACCCACCCCAGCGATCTTCAAAGGGTGTCGAATGATCGACTCGCTTTGAGCCACGGGACAACACCAACTCGCCAGACCGGTCCGGTGACACGGAGCGAATCAAGTGGCCCGGGAATCCCTGATTCCCCGAGGAACCGTGGCAGATCAGGCACATTTCGGTTTGCCGGGTGAACGCCGCCTCTTTCTTGGGGTTCTGATCGAGGGTGTAGAACACCGTTCCGAGATTCGGATCAGCCGCGGCCACCTCCAGCACGTCCCCACGCTGGCAGAAGCCAATCGTCACGTCGTCGTTGAAGTAGATGGCGCGAGGGGTCTTTGGGCCGATGCGACTACGCTGCAGACTCGTCTTCGAATAGACAAGAACTTGCGACGATTGTGGTACGTTGAGTTCCTTCAGGAGCGAGGTGAGGTAGCCGTGGTTGTCGTCGTGGCGGAGTGTGATCTTCCCTGTCCGAATGTTCCTGATGAGTGGTACGATAACATCGTCGGCTGTGGCCGTCGTGTAGTTGATCGGGGCACTATCCAGATCGGCAGCCCGAAGCGAACTCGCGAACTCAGCCACGATTCCAAACACAAACAGGATACGGAGAGTGTTTTGCATTGCAGCCTCGAAGACGGGTCACCCTGGGAAGGATACTCAATCCAACCGGGAAACCTCAGTTTTCAAGCAGGAGCCACCAGGTTGTTGTTGTCCGACAGAAGGAATGCCGTTCAGTCGAGCAGTGCTTGGCCTAACTTAGCACAATTGAGGACATCTGGACATATTTTTCCTCTATTCTTCTTTGTAGTCAAGTAAAATCCTACACGGAGTCGGATTGTGGTGGGAAAGATTGACAGTTTTTCATCTCATTCGGTAGTTCTGGAATTCCATAGAAGCGAGAATTTGAGGTTACCTGACGCCCGACGTTCGTGTTCGCCCCAAGATCGCCAAAATCGCTCGGAAGCCTGGCTTCCGGTGAGTTGTTAGGAGATTCGCCGTGGATGGTGTCCTGACTATCTTGCTGGCCGGTGGTAAAGGGACGCGATTGGACCCTTTGACACGCGATCGTGCCAAGCCGGCGGTTCCGTTCGGCGGGATGTACCGGATCGTCGACTTCGCACTGTCGAACTGCATCAACAGCAGACTGTTCAACATCCTGGCGCTGACGCAGTACAAGTCATTGAGTTTGGAACACCACATCGCACAGGGGTGGGGCCGGTTCTTCCACTCCGAGTTCGGTCAGTGGATGACCGTTGCCTCCCCTCAGCAACGCATCAGCGAGGACTGGTATCAGGGGACCGCAGACGCGGTGTATCAAAACCTTTACTCGGTCCAGATGTCCAGGGCCGACATGATTCTCGTCCTTGCCGCGGACCATGTGTACAAGATGGATTACCGGGAGATCCTGACGTTCCATCGGGGCCACGGTGGCCCCGCCACGGTTGCAACGCTCCGTTTGCCTGTCGGAGAGGCGGCCAGGCAGTTCGGGGTCGTTGAAGTTGATGCCGGTGGCCAAGTGACGGGTTTTCAGGAGAAGCCAAAGCACCCCTCACACATACCAGGTGACCGGGCGAATTGTCTGGCTTCGATGGGGATCTACGTCTTCAGCACGCGGTTCCTGATCGATGAACTCAAACGCAACGCCGAGTCGTCAGACCACGGTCACGACTTCGGGCAACACATCCTGCCGAAAATCCTGGGGCGAGAACGGATCCACGCATTTCCGTTCTCGGCTCGCGGTGCGGGCAAGCAACTTTACTGGCGGGATGTGGGCACAATCGATGCGTTTTACCAGGCAAACATGGATCTGCTCGCGGACCCACCAGGGCTCGATTTGTACGACAAATCGTGGCCCTTCTACAGCTTCCAGCCAAGTTTCCCACCACCGAGGGTCGCAGTCGTGCCCGAACCGCCTGGCCGTCCACCTGGGGGAGCCCGAAACAACATCTTCGCGAACGGAACGGTTGCCGCTGGCTGGTCACGAGGATCAGTGATCGGCTTCGACTGCCGCATCGAGGCCGGTGCGATCGTCGAGGACAGTATCCTGTTCAATCGGGTCTCGGTGGGGAAGGGTGCAGAGGTGCGTCGTGCCATTCTCGATAAGAGCGTTAAGGTGCTTCCCGGCGCCCGGGTTGGCTGCAACCCGGAGGAGGACCGAGCCCGAGGGTTCGTGTTAAGCGATAGCGGGGTAACGTGCGTTGGCAAAGATGTTGTCGTGCGTTAACTCCACTGGTCCGTTCTGGTCTCGCAAGATTCTGACACGGACCCGGAGATGAACTTCCATTCCAAAATGGGTCCAGATTACGCAACTGACTCCATTTGAACCACTTACGATTTACTTCTGGATCTAAAATTGTTCTCATGAACTTTCTTCCGGACAAGTCAAACGGTTCCAGACGTGGGTGTGCATATCGCGTGGAACCGTTGTCCCTCACCCTCTTTGCTTGACATTCCCCGATCGTTGGAGCTGGTCAGGGATCTACCTTGAGCAAATCCGCTCGAACGAGCGCCTTTGGTTAACTTGTGGTCATGGGAATTGAAAAGCAGCCACCCTAAACCACCAAGCCTCGACCTTTGAACCGCACTGCGCAAGCCCCTCACAGTGCGGTCCTCGTCTTGACGCCCCTGAAGCTCCCGGTATATGCACAGGTTCAGAAACTATCCGCAGGATCGGGAGGGAGCCGTATGGACGCGGCCAATGTGCCAGCTCTTAGTCGCCACGGTCGCACCGGATTCACGGTACGTGCCGTTGCCGTTGCTGTGCCCTTCCTGATCGGGATCGCTGCCTACGCGGCCCAACCGGGGCAGAAAGGGAACATCGTTCCCGCTTCCAGCGTGTCGAAACCGTCACCGCTTCTGCCACTTGGCGACGGCACCCGCGACCCGCTGAACCCGGAATGGTCCACTGATCCATCCGACCCGTTCCCGATGCCGCCCGAACTGGCGAATGTCGAGCTGATGAAACAGACAGCCGAGCAGGCTCAGGCGAAGTCCGGGTTCTGCGTCGTGTGTCACCAGAACACGGGCGACCCACACTGCAAGCCCACGCTCCGCATTGGCTGTACCGATTGCCACGGCGGTGACGCCTCGCAACCCACGAAAGAGAAAGGGCACGTTGCGTCACGCAATCCGCACCTGTGGCCCGCTTCCGCGAACCCCGTCCGTAGCTACACATTGCTGAACAACGAGTCGCCGGCGTATGTCCGCTTCGTGAACCCGGGCGACTTCCGCATTGCGCACATCAGTTGCGGCACCTCGGGCTGCCACCCCAAGGAAGTGCAGACGAACCGCAAGCAGATCATGAGCACCGGGTGCATGCTGTGGGGCGCTGCGGCTTACAACAACGGCACGCTTCCCGTGAAACGCGCCGTGCTCGGCGAAGCCTACGGCATGAACGGGGCCGGGCTGCGCCTCAAGACGTTCCCGCCACCCACCCAGGAAGAGCAAGACAAGAAGGGGGTGCTCGTTCAGCTCGACCCTCTCCCCCGGTACGAGATGAGTCAGCCATCGAACGTGCTGCGAATCTTCGAAGCCGGCGGTCGGTTCCTGCCCGAAATCGGCATCCCCGAGCGAACCGAAGAACCGGGCCGACCTCGCACGCGGTTGAGCGTTCGGGGTTTCGGTACTAGCAACCGAACAGATCCCGTGCTCGTGAGTGCGAACAAGACCCGATTGTTCGACCCGACGTTGAACATGATGGGAACGAACGACCACCCAGGTGACTACCGTCAGAGCGGTTGCACAGCCTGTCACGTCATCTACGCCAACGACCGTTCGCGCATCCACTCCGGCCCTTATGCACAGTACGGCAACCGCGGTATGAGCTTCAGCAAAGACCCAACCATTCCCAACAACGAGAGTGGCCACCCGATCGAGCACAAGTTCACGAACTCGATTCCGACGAGCCAGTGCATGATCTGCCACGTTCACCCCGGCACCACGGTCATGAACAGCTACATCGGGTACATGTGGTACGACGAGGAAACGGAAGCTCGCCACGTTTACCCGGCGAAGCAAAAGAACCCCACGGCGGAAGAACTGGTTCGGTCGCTGATGCTCAACCCGAACGAGTCGGCGGCACGGAGTAACCTGTCGAACCAGGCGTTCTTGAACGACCTGTCGCTGCTCAACCCGCAGTTGTCAAAGATCCAGTTCGGCGACTTCCACAGTCACGGCTGGGCCTTCCGTGCGGTGTTCAAGAAGGACCTCAAGGGGAACTTCATCGACCACCAGGGCGGGTTCGTCGGGCCGCCTGACCCCGTGAAACTCGCGGCCGGTATGGAGTGGCCGAACCTCGCCCGCAAGTTCCACGAAGAGACCAAGAAGTTCGAAGACCCCGTCACGGGGCCGAAGGCGGCACGCGACGCCGAGACGAAACTCGACGGCTGCCGATCCGGCGCGCCGGTCCACCTCATGGACATCCACATGGAGAAGGGGATGCACTGCATCGACTGCCACTTCACGCAGGACATGCACGGCAACAACCGACTTCACATGGAGACACGAGCCGCGACTGAGATTGGTTGCATCGACTGCCACGGCACGATCGAGAAATCGGCGACACTCCGCACCTCTGGCCCAGCCGCGTACACCTCGGCACCGGACGGTCAGGGGCGGAACCTGATGGCACTGAAGACCCCGTTCGGAACGCCGCGATTCGAGGTTCAGGATTTGCCGAACGGCGGGAAGCGGTACTTCCAGAACTCGTGCGTCGAGAAGGGACTCCGCTGGGAAGTTGTCCAGACCCGCGACACCATCACGAAGGGCCACGCTCGTTACAACGAGAAGTCGGCGCTCGCGAAGACCGTGCGTGTCGAAGACGGCAAGACTGTGTGGGGTGATCTCCCCGCGGGGGGCGAGAAGTGCACCGCCCACCGCAACGACAACATGTCGTGCATCTCATGCCACTCCGCGTGGAACCCGAGTTGCTTCGGGTGCCACTTGCCGCAGAGGGCGAACCTCAAGATGCCGATGCTTCACGGCGACGGCGACGTGCAGCGAAACTACACCGCGTACAACTTCCAGACTCTCCGCGACGACGTGTTCATGCTCGCCCGTGACGGCGACGTGACGCAGAACAAGATCAACCCCGCTCGTTCAAGCTGTGCGATCCACGTAAGCAGTTCCAACGGGAACCGCGAGTCGATCTACCCGCAGCAACAGACGATCTCGGCTGAAGGTTTTGGCGGGATCGCGTTCAGCACGAACGTCCCGCACACCGTTCGCGGTCGCGGTGTTCGTGAAACCAAGCAGTGTACCGACTGTCACCTTTCGAAGGCGAACGACAACAACGCGTGGTTGAGCCAGTTGCTCATGCACGGGACCGGCTTCACGAACTTCGTCGGGAAGTACGCCTGGGCTGCCGCGGGTGAGGAAGGCTTGTTCGGTGTGATCGTGACCGAGACATCAGAGCCGCAAGCCGTGTTCGGCAGCGACCTTCACCGGTTCGCGTACCCCGACGACTACAAGAAGCACGCGGAACGTGGCGGTTTGCTGAAGGATGCTCACGAGCACCCCGGTCGCGACATTACAGCTGGACTGGGTAGGCCGTTCAAGAAGTCGGAAGTTCTGATGGTGCAGAACCGAGGTGAGTATCTGTACGCCGCGTGTGGCGAGGCCGGTGTTCGCGTGTTCGATATTGCGTTCATCGACCACAAGGGCTTTGCCGAACGGATCACCACGGCTCCGGTATCGCCCGTTGGGCAGAAGTTCTACCTGCCGTCGCGGTACGCGACCTACATCGCTGCCCCAACGACTGTTGCAGTCGATCCAACACGAACCCGCATGCCAGCGAACAAGGAGGGACCGATCCATCCGCTGTTCGGTTACCTCTACATTTGCGACAAGTACGAGGGATTGATCCTCACAGGGGCTGGAACCCTGCTGGACGGCAATCCGGTCAACAACTTCCTCAAGCGGGAACTCACGTTCAACCCGGACGGCATCCTCTACGATGCCAAGCACGTCAACATCGTAGGCCACTACGCCTACGTGTCGTGTGCCGCCGGGTTGGTGGTGATTGACATCGACGATCCGTTGAAGCCGAAGATCACGTCGATCATCGGTGAGAAGGCGATCAAGCACCCGCACATGTCCGCAGTGCAGTTCCGCTACTGCTACGTGTGTGACGAAGAGGGTGTGAAAGTGCTGGACATCACCGACCTGGCCAAGCCAGTCGTGAAGTCGATGCTTCGGCTCCCCGAAGCACATTCCATCTACCTGGCACGCACGCACGCTTACGTCGCGGCCAAGTCGAAGGGGTTGGTGATCCTCGACATGACGAAGGCCGAGGAGCCGAAGGTCGATCAGATCTACAACGCCGGCGGGCACATGAACGACGTTCACGATGTGAAGCTTGGCATCACGTACAACTCGCTGATCGCGTACATCGCGGACGGCAAGAACGGGATGCGAGTCGTGCAACTCACTTCGCCGGAAACGCCGGGGTTCGAGGGCTTCAGCCCGCGACCGACGCCGCGACTGATTGCGACGTACCGGTTACCGCACGGTGGTGAGATTCTGTCGATTGCCCGTGGGCTAGACCGCGACCGAGCGGTGGACGAGAGCGGCCACCAGATCGGTGTGTTCGGGCGAGTGGGCGCTCGGCCGCTCAATGGCGAGGAGCAGCGGAAGATGTACTTGCGTAACGGCCTGCCTTGGTTTGTGAGTGACGACCCGAAGGATCCAGTCTACGTCGAACGCCGGAAGTAATGTTCCTCGCGACCTTGCCATGACCTGACGGTAATTTCTCAAGCTCAGTTCCGACTCACTGTAAAGAGGTGAGTTGGGACTGAGCTTTTTCATTGACTCCGGCCACCTCGTCAAATCTACCGTACAACACGCACACGTGCCCAATCGAAGACGACCGTAGTTGCGCCTGAGAAGAAGCCATGGGAACGACCGCGCAGCAAAAGATCGACGCGGTTTCGTGGTACCACGAGTTCGATTTTGGCAACGGGTTGCGGGCGGTTCCAAAGACGCCCGTGGATTCCGGCCATCGGCGCATCTGGGCCTTCATCGAGGATCAACTCGGTCGGATCGACTTCAGCGGCAAGAGCGTTCTCGACATCGGTTGCTGGGATGGCTACTGGAGCTTCCTCGCGGAGCGTCGTGGGGCGAAGCGGGTGCTGGCCACCGACGATTGCTCACAGAATTGGGCCGAAGGGCAGGGGATCCACGTCGCAAAGGAAATGCTTGGGTCATCCATCCAGATCAAGCAGGATGTTTCGGTTTATCAACTTGCG
This sequence comes from Planctomycetaceae bacterium, assembly GCA_013823135.1. Classification (GTDB taxonomy): domain Bacteria; phylum Planctomycetota; class Planctomycetia; order Gemmatales; family Gemmataceae; genus Gemmata. The sequence goes on along the minus strand of PNLP01000008.1, from coordinate 124,097 downwards.
GGATTGAACGAACAGTTCGACATCATTCTGTTTCTGGGTGTCTGGTATCACCTATTCGATCCTTTCTTCGCATTGACGCAGCTTCGGCACTGCTGCCACCCGAACACATTCGTCTTGATGGAAGGGTCTGTTGCAACCGACCTCGGTTCGCAAGAAGTGCTCTACAACTTCGCCGACCACAACTGCGAGTTCCTGCCCCACCCGGATGGCTACCGCCAACTCGTGCGTGCGGCTTACTTCTCGGAAGTTGGCTGTTCATTTCTGGATCCACCCGACGTGCCCGGTCGGTTAGGCTGGCGCTGGCGATTGCGGTTATGCCGTGAGGTGCTGCGTGGATCGCGTGACGGGATTCGGGCTATGGCAAGCCCGACACCAGATGGCAAGCCACGGCTCAAGACAGCGAACCGCCGGATGTTCCTGACCTGTACCCCGTTTCAGGGGACGAACGAACTTCACGCTTACAAGCCCCCATTCGGGTTGCACGTCTACGACGACCGATTCCGGGGGTGATCCAAACTGGAGAAGAAGTGACTACGCGATCTCTCGCCGACATGCGGAAGGAATATTCGGCGGATGGGCTCTCCGAAGTGGATGCGGGCGATGACCCGTTTGCACTCTTTCGTCGTTGGTTCGATCAAGCTGTGTCGGCTCAACTGCACGAGCCAAACGCGATGATCCTCGCGACCTGCTCAGCAGATGGCTTTCCGTCTGCTCGTATCGTGCTCCTCAAGGCGCTCGATGATCGGGGGTTCACATTCTTCACAAACTACGACAGCCGCAAGGGTCGTGAAATGGCCGAGAACCCCTGCGTTTCGCTCGTCTTCCCCTGGCACGCTCTCGAACGCCAGGTGAGAGTTGAAGGTCTGGTCGAGGTCGTCACGGCCGCCGAATCGGACGACTATTTCGTCAACCGCCCAATCGGTAGCCGGCTCGGTGCGTGGGCTTCAGCACAGAGTGCGATCATCCCTGGCCGCGAGTTCCTCGAACAACGGCACGCCGAGTTGACCGCCCAGTACCCGGACGGGAACGTGCCCCGACCGCCAAACTGGGGTGGCTATCGTGTGCTCCCCGCGGTGTTCGAGTTCTGGCAAGGCCGGCCCAGCCGGCTCCACGATCGCATTCGATTTTCGCTTGGTTCGGGGGCGAGTTGGACGCGAGACCGATTGTCGCCGTGATGGTGCGGGCCGGTTACCTTGGGCAACTGGCTTTGACTTCATCGACATGACGAGAGCGATGATGAGGCCCACCACGAGTGCGATGATCGCCGCGAGTCGCAGGATCTTCATCCAACTATATGGCCGCTCGCCGGAGACTTTCCCTGAGTGGCCGTTGACGAGGATTTGAAACAGCTTTTCGTGGTAGTGGTAGTTCGCCACCCACACCGGTAGCAGGCAGTGCTTGAACGTCACCCCCAGGTAGCTGGTGCTCTTGTCCGCGATCGTTTGGTGGTCGCCGCCGATGTCCTGGCGAATGAGTTGGTCGATGGTCGGTTCCATCATCCCCTTCGCGACGGTGAGTCCCTCCTTCAGATCGACGGCGTAACGTTCCGTCTTCAACCCCGCAAGGAACTCGGGCTTGAAGGGTTCTAACTGTTCCAGTTGCCAGGGCTCCATGCCTCGCACGAGGTGACCAGGCACACTCTTCGAGCCACACACCAGCACGTCGTCGAAGAAGTGTTGAACCTCGCCCGACACCGGATACCAGTTTGTTCGGGTGACCGTGCGGGTCTTCCTGACATCGTTCCCCTGTGCGTCGCGCTCGGTATAGGTTTCCTCAACGAAATAGTTGTCGCCCCGCATCCCGTGATAGCGGGTGTAGGTCATCGCGTCGTAGGTCCAGTACGGTATGTAAACCCCGACGAGTTGGCCGAGGTTCGCGACGTTCTTGAGTTCCGTCGGGGCGAACCAAAGACCCTTGAGCCATTTGTCGAACGATTCCCGTGCGCCGCGGAGATCGACACCGAATGCGACGACCGATTCGGGTGGGATCATCCCTTCCGTGGACTCGGGCTTGTTCTCCAGGTGGGTGCTGCAAAACGGGCACTTCTCGGTAACCACTTTGTCTTCGAGGAGCACCATGGCCCCGCACCCCGTGCAGCGAACCTGCGACGACCGACCAGCAATTCCGGCACCTCCGCTTCGTGCGAGGTTGAACACGTACTGGTCGAAGTCCCGCTCAGCAACTTCTTCGCCCTCGCCAGGGTCGGCAACGGTGCTTTCGTGCCCACAGAAGGGGCACTTGAGCGAGCGGGTCCGCGGATCGAACTCGACCTTCGCCCCGCACTTCACACAAGGAAACAACTTCCCCGTGGGTGGTGCCTTCGTCATCGAAGGCTCGCGGGCCACGGGGGGAGCGTTCGCTGTCGGCAGCGGGGGCGGCATGTCGGACATGGCGGAATCTTTTCCGTGGGTCGTGGCAACGCGAACCTCACATCGGCAGGGGCGGCGGAACGTCCGCGAACAGTCCTCGAAGTTCCGGGACGGTCTCGGCAGCGCTCCACGACGCCATCCCCGATTTCCAGACGAGCGACGAGCGCGTGAGCTTCCCGGACCGTGCGTGTGTTGCGAGTGTGGCCATGTCGAACGGCCCCGCGGCGACTCCGTCGATTGAAGCGTGGAACGCGACTGCAGTGGGTAACGGCGGTGGTCCGGCCGCTGCCGGAGAAGAAGTGTGCGACGGTGTCACCACGCCGGGTGCGCTTGCGGCGCCCGCAAATGCGCCACCCATCGCGTTGCCGACTGCGAGGCCGGCCCCGAGGTTTGCGCCGAGGCCAGCAAGCCCACCAGGGTTCTGGGCGGCATCGCGGATCGCGTCAGCAGTCTGCAACTTCGCATACTGATCGAGGTTCCCGAGTACGGACATCTGCGAACGCTTGTCGAGTGCGGCTTCCACTTCGGGTGGGAGCGAGATGTTCTCGACGAAGAATTGCGTCAACGAAACGCCCATCTTCGCGAGTTCGGGGGCTATCCGCTCCTTCGCGAGGTTGCTCACCTTCTCGTAGTTCCCAGCGAGGTCGAGCATCGGGATCTTCGCGCCGCCGAGGGCGTCGATGAACCGCGAGACAATCACATTGCGGAACTGGGCAGAGATTTCGTACAGCTCGAATGACGGGTCGGTCGCGACGAGTTCCTTCAGGAACGTGCCAGGGTCGGTGATCTTGAAGGCGTAGTTGCCGAACGCGCGCAAGCGGACGGGGCCGAACTCGGGGTCGCGGTACATGATGGGGTTCTGGGTACCCCACTTCTGGTCGGTCCATTGCCGCGTCGCGATGAAGTAGACTTCGCACTTGAAGGGCGACTCGAAACCGTACTTCCACCCCAGAATGGTGGATAAGATCGGCATGTTCTTGGTGTCGAGGGTGTACATCCCCGGCAACTTCACGTCCGCGAGCGAGCCTTCCTTGACGAAGCCCGCCGCTTGCCCCTCACGGACGATGAGCTTCGCGCCGTTCTTGATCTCGTTCTTGTGACGGGTGAACCGATGAGCCAGAATTTCGTTCTGGCTCGGCTCGGTCCACTCGATGATGTCGATGAACTGCCCGCCAATCCAACTGCCGAGTCCCATGACGTGCCTCCGGTGAATCTATGCCGAGTGAAAACCATTGTGCTGACGGCGCGGTTCCTTGCAACGGAATTACCGTGTCAGAAGGGGATTCGCTGGCGGATGCCGATCTTTTTACAACTCGGTCAATACGGCGGGAGCAGGCGACGAACGACGTGCCGCATCACGCCCGCCAAGAAAACCAAATTCCGCAGTGGCAATGCCCACACTGCCAGGGGTTGGGCGGCTTGCGTCGCGGTCCGCCAACGATCTTCCGCGAGCCGGGTTGCGAGCGATTCGATCCAACCCGCAGAACGTGGCCAGTCGATAATTCCCGACAACAAGTCGGGTGGGATTCCAGCCTTTCCCACCCGTGCTCCGACGATCGCGCCGGCGACCGCTGCCACCGTGTCCGTGTCGCCTCCGCAACGGATCGTGGCCTGCACTGCCGCACGGTAATCGTCGGGGTGCCGAAGCCAGGCATACAGCGCAACGGGAACGGTGTGGTAGATGTAGCCGCTGACACCGTTCTGCAAGCCAAGTGCTTCGGCGTACTCAGTGACGGTTTGACCCGCATCGAGGCTCGTTATCAGGATCTCCAGCGATTTCAGCAAGTCCGTGGACGCGGGCTCGTTCCCGATGAGTTCACGGATCTCGCCCACGAACACAGCGGGTGTCGGAGGGGAACCCAGCCGGGTTTCGGCAGCACGATGTGCGGCCCAGGCTGTGGCTAGTGCGCCGCATCCCGCTTTCGGGTCGGTATGCGTGACACGGGTCGTTGCACGAATGAACGCCCTGAGTTGTTCGCGGTCGGCACCGAAACACACGCCGAGAATGGGGCTCCGCATCGCGGGTCCGTTCCCAGCCGAGAACACGCCACTTCGGTCTGGTGAGAACCCACACCACAACTTCAAACACGCTTTCAGTGTTGCGTGCCCAATTCCGGCCGGGATGCATGCAAACCACCAACGGATTCTGCGACCAAGTGCACGCTTGAAGCGATCGAGATCACCGCCGGATGTGAGGAGTGACTGGGCAGTCATGCAGGCGTGTTCCGTGTCGTCTGAGAACATCCCGCCGCGAAACAGGAAGTGATGACGGTCAAGGTTGGGGAACAATCGCTCGCCGCGTCGTCGCGACATGCCTTCGCGTGGCACTCCCAGTGCGTCGCCGACGGCGAGGCCGAGAAGACAACCCACGACGGCTTCAGAATCGCAGTTCATGTCCTCACACCCACAGTTGGAGGACACGCAGGACGGTTTCCTGCCACACGTCGAATGCGTCCTCGCCTTCGAGCCCCGTTACCATGCCATCGCCGTTGCCGACCTCTGGCCGCGCTCCGTCGATGATGACCTCCGTCACGACGGCGTTTTCCATGTCCATCTCGAACGGTTCGGTCGCCGCGGCCAGGCAGTGAACCTGCGACAGGCGAGCCAGCCGATTCAAGTGAGTGACCACGGCCTCCTTGTCCGGCACCCAGGTGACCAGTCCGTCGCCACGCTCGATCGGTTCGCGGAGGAGCAATTCCATCAGTGTTGCTTCCTCGGCGAGCGGCTTCTTCCCGCCGTCCTGAACGAACAGAACCTCGAAGCGGATGGCGTCGGTGCTCAGCCACTCGGTGATTCGCCGGAACAGCGCTAGGATCGACGACATGAGCATCACGATCCGCTGGTGCGGCAACTCGGGGTCTTTGAACCGGGCGGCGAACAGGTCCGGGAACAGGACGAACACGAACGCCCGCCGACGGCGAAGAAACTGGTTCTCATCCCGTGAGTAGTAGAACAATTCGTCTCGCACGAACTTGATGTCAAACAGGTCCGGACTTTCATCTTCCATGTACGCGAGTTGCGAGTGCAGCAAACTTTCGATTGAACCGCGGTTCGAGATAGACGTGTACCCACCAACTGGATACTGATCCTCATCCAGTACCCGAGTGGGAACCTCTTTCCGACCAACGAGCGGTTTCACGGGTCGAACAGGGAGACGCGACTCGATCCTCGCTGTGGTCTGCCGAATTTGTCGCAGGGCGACGTACTGACCCATGTCCCCAAGCGCGGACTTGTCCTCGAGGGCGTCGACATCTTCTTTCGCAAGGACTTCGTTCGTTCGACGGGCAGATGCAACCAATTCCTCGTAGAGGCTAATCTGGATTTCGGACGGCCCATCTCGCATGAGCCCGTCCCACCCTGACGACAAGACATCGTCCGGGTTCGAGGTGAGTAGCCCGCGGATCACGGCAGGCGGTAGCAACACACCGGTGAACTTCACACGCTCGCGGATCTGGTTAATGACGTAAGCAATCCCCTTGACGCGGTCCTTCCCCTGGTACTTGCGGAGTGCATCGCCCGCCCGCTCGAACATCCAATCGGCGTAGAGTTTGCCGAGGACGTGGTCCTCGTAGGTGCGAGCTAGTGTCGGCGGCCAACCCGGAACGTGAAGGGGATCCTTCAGCCGGTATTCCGCATCGGCACCGAATGCGATATGGCCTATGTCCGCGACAAACCCAACTGGTGGGAGAGGGTGCCCACTTGAGGCAATCTCCATTGCCCATTCCAACGTGGGACGGACTGTCGCCGCCGTTGGCTTGACAGCCCGTTGCAGCCACAAACCCTCAAGGATGTACCTTTTCGCCGCATCCAGATCGCGGAGTTCGTGCGATTCCATCGTGCCGCCTTTGAATTCCCCATTTTCACTAATCTGTTTATACCCGGTGTTTACGCTGATACCAAACTCGGTTCCCACGCCCGACATTCCTGAACGGGTGCGACATCGTGAAATGTCAAGTAACAGGTGTGAGGGATTTTGATTCCGGGCGAGATGCACACCCTTCTCTGGAACCGTTCTGGAACCATTGACTTGTCTGGAAGAAAGTTCATCAGAACAATTTCACGCCCCGTAGAATCTCATCAAGTTGCATATCAGCAATAACTTGTGCAGTCGGGTTGCGATCCCGAACCGCAGTTCATCTCCGAGTCCATGTCAGAATCATGCGAGGCGGTAGCTTCAACCCAGCGTTTTTGTCGAACCGGATATCCCAACAAACCGTTAAAGTCGGCAAAGTCCGTTCGCCGATACACGATGACGAGACGGGGTTCCGTTCGGTTCATGGCCGAGAACGCGATGACGCGATCGGCCGGGCGAGGGGCGCATGACGATCAACACCCGACGACTCTCCGGCGTGTTGCTGCTGGCGGTGGCGACCGCAGGATCAGCGGCAGCTCAACCTGGATCTGCACAGTATCCGCCACCAACAGGGCAGTCTTCCGGAGTGGTTCCATCTGTCGCACCATTGAGTGACGCGAATGCGTTTCCCAATGGTCGGCCAACTGCTGCAATCGGTCAAGGCGCGGTGGATCGTGTCAGCGGTCAGGTGAGGCTTGCGTCCGAGCAGACACCAGATCCTTATGGCACGCTCACTGGTCTACCCGTTGCACAGTCCACGCCAGGGTTGCCCGCCGGTTCGTATCCCAGCCCCTTTTACACGGATGGCCCGGGGTGTGCCGGACCGCTCGGGCGGAACGGTCGAATTGCGTATGACCTCTACTCCTATACAGGTCCGACATTCGCGCTGGGCGAAGGACGACTGGCCCGCCAACTCCAGACGGGCTGGATGGTCGGCGGGGGCGGTCGGAGCCTGTTTTTCAATCCTGAACACGACGCAGCGTGGGCGGTCGATTTGGGCTTGAGTTACCAGTTTAACCGAGGTTCGGTGGGTAACTTCACCACTCTCGAACTGCGTCAGGTTCCCATAACAATTGGCAACACGCAAATCCCACGGCCGGATATTCTGGCTCCGTTGGCAATTCGGGGGTTGAGCCGAACGAACTTCAACTACGGCGTTGGTCGCGATTGGTGGTATCGAGGTCCGGGCACGGTCGGGCTCGAGAATGGCATGAACTTCAGGCTTGGTGGCACAGTCGGTGGCCGTTGGGGAACGGCACACATTGACCTGGTGCCGCAGGATATCGCTGCGAACGGCGATTATGCCCGGCGACAGGGGGTTACCCACGGCTTGTTCCTTGAGTCGCACGCCACGGTCGAAGTGCCGATGGGGGCGTGGATCCTTTTCGGCGGCCTGCGGACGGAATGGAGCTACGACTGGATGAACCTTATCCCGCCGCTTCAAGGTAACCTCCACAACATCAATGTCTTGTTGACGGCTGGAATCCGATTTTGACGGGCTGTGCTGAGTTGGTGTTGGTCGGGTGGGACTCGTCTGGACGCGTTTCTCGACGAGCAATCACTATTTCGCAAGTTGATGGTGGGGCTCGACCGCAAAGCCGGTCTCGACCCACCCTAACAAACTTCAACCTCCGATTACCCCTCGACTGGGAACCTGATTCCCTTGCGGTTCTCATCGCAGACCGGTAGGCTCAAGTTGTCGGCTAACCGCGCGTTCGACTCAGTCTGGCAAACGATTACAGCCAGATTGGCGTTGAACCGGTATCCGCCACTTCGACACCCACCGGGGAAACCGATGACCCTGCTCCGATTTCTCGGCTTGTTCACGATTCTCACTGTCGGATTGACCGCTGGCCCCGTCTCCGGACAGGATGCAACCAAGCTGCCACAACCAACGGGGTTCAACCTGATTTCTGAGAGACGGGACCAGCGTGGCATTGCAAAAGAGGAACTCAAAACCGCTCAAGGTCAGTTCCAGAACTTCGCCAAGTACTACGCGGATGTCATTTCGCACCCTCTCGTGCACAAGGCCGCGCAAGATCCCGGTTTGAAGGTCGATGCGACCGGTCGCGATATCCCGACTGTCGATGGCATCATCAAGAGCTTGGATCGGTTCATCCTCGAACCGAACGCGAGCGTGCGAACCGCTTCGGATAATCCCAATCCGAAGGTCAACATCCACAATGCCGACTACATTCGGGAACTCGGTTTCGCTTTGGATGCAGCGCTGAAGCCGATTGTTGAGACCCACCCGGAGCGAGTCGTCCGCATCAATGCGGCCCGCCTCTATGCTGCGGTCTGTTCGAGCGGTGCAAATGCTCACTGGCCTACTGTTACCGCGTGGGTGAGTAACCCGAACACACCCACCGAGATCAAGTATTACGCACTCCAGGCAGCAGCCAACCTGCTCGAAGCGGGCGACGTGTTCGATTACAAGGGTCGCCGCCACGCCTTTGACGAGAACCCCCGAAGTGGAGCTGAGAAGAAGATCGGGCAACTGATCGCCGCGGTTCAGGATTGCGTGGTGAATCCCAATGCGATCATCGCAATCCCCGACGGCAAGGTGGAGAATGCAACACCCGATCAACTCGCGGTCGTGGGATTCGTTCGCAAACAAGCCATCAAGACGCTGGGGCGGGTCCGGTTCGTCGAAGTCCCTGGCCCGGCTGGGGTGATGATCTACCCCGCATTCACGCTCGTGCGGGTCTGCATGTCCGATCCTGCCCTCGTGCCCGCACCTGCACCAGCGGAGTGTGCCGAGGCAATTATCGGGCTATGCAACATGGCCCCTAGCCGCAACACAACCCCATTGAAGGGGTTTAACGCCGATGCCGTTGCTGAAGCAATCACCACGGGCCTGATTACGTTTGCTGGGCCAAGAGCATCCAACCCGCTTGACCGCTCACTTCCCTGGCGTGGTTACGCCATGCGAATGGCCGATGCATTCAAAGCTTGGCGGCCACTGTTCGACCCGCTCTACGACCCCACCCAACCCACCAAGTTTGACGCTGGGACCGTTCCCAAAGACATCAGCGATCTGATCACTCGAGCTCAGACTGCGGTACTGGTCCCGATCGAGAAGGTGGATGTGAGTGGCAAGCCCGATCTTGCGGCTCGGGTGGACATCGAGGGGCTCAAGGCGTTCCTGAAGCAACTTCAGAGCAAACCCAAGCGCAGTGGCTTGCTGATTACGGGCGTGCCCGCGACAGCGTTGCCGAAAACGTCTGGGAACTGACCGATTCGCAATTGGGGTTGAGGCGATAGCCAGAGTTGCTTGCCTCAACCCTTGCTGTCACCACACGATTTATCTGACGGGCTTTGAGTTGAGATTCTGGTTGTCGCGCTAAGGCACGTCGCAGAGAATCAAGACATACTACTTCTTGGAGGGGCGTCGATGAGGCGATTCTTGCCCGCGGCCGTGCTCGCTTTGCTTGCCATCGCTGTTGCATCACCCGTGAACGCGGGCTACCTCATCATTCGAATCGTGCTCGAAGGGACTGGTGGAGCCCACCCGATGGATCCGGGCGGTATCCAACCGGGTGGTCCGCCAGTTCGACCTCCAGTGGGGGGGGAAGGGGGGATTCGACCACCCGTGGGCGGTGTTCCGCAGCCACCAATTCCAAATCCAGGTGGCCCACTTACGGCTCAGCCAAGCCATGATCCCACCAGGTCATTGGTGATTGTCCTGCCAGTCGAGGAAGATCTCACCCGCGGTACGCCCTTTTACGCTAAACCCGCTCACCAGTTTCGCAACCCAATCTGGCAGCCGAAATTACACCTGACTTTGCACAACGAAAAGATCGTCACCAATCTTTTCACCGATGGCGATGCCATTCAGTGGTACACCACTCTGAAAGAAACGCCGGCTTTGAAGCGAAGCCACGTTCTTGATGTTCGGGAACGATATGCGAAGTGGGCAAAGACCAAAACAGATCTCAAAGTTGGGTACAACCTGATTGTCGAGGCTCTCGGGTATGCGATGGTCGATGACGCCGTCCAGTATTCCGATGACCTCCTCTCAACCGTGCAGGGGAAGAAAGACGGGTTGCCACCAGAAGTCGCCAGCTTTGTGCGAGCCTATGAGCCGATTCAGGCCAAATTGAAGGCGGCCGCGCCAAAACGTGCAGCCACAGAATCGTGGCAGGCGAAACTCGAAGCCGCGAACCTCACACCCTCTCCGCACTACGCGATCATGTCCTGGGATGCGACTGAAGAGGAAGTGCGTCGCCGAATCACGCTTCTGGAGGAGAACTTCAAGGCGTTCTTCCTTTGGCACGCGACTCGCGGGATCACGTTGAAGGTCCCGGAGACGCCACTGCTCGTCGCGCTTGCGAAACAGGGCCGGGATGTGAAGCAACTCGCAGCAGCACTCGATGCTCCACCCCGGTTGATTGCTGACGGTTTCTATTCGGCGGAACACGGCATTCTGGTGCTTTCACCCGAGCGACTCGACTCGCTTGGGCAAACCTTCACTGCTCAGACACGGGATATGTACCGCGACGGGGTGAGCCGGAAAGAACTTCTCGCGGGTCGCGGGCCAGACATTGATATCAACGGCCAGAACGGCATGAAGAAACCTGATGATGTTGCACGCCTTCAAACTGTTGCATTGATCGAGCGGATGGTAGACGAACAGGCTGCGATCTGCGCGATCAGCCGTGAGGGTTCACTCCAGTTGCTTTACGCGACCGATCAAATTCCCCAGTATGTCGCGTTGCCGGAATGGGTGACGAACGGGGCCGTCAACTTCTTCACGAGGCCGAAAGATCCCGCTTTCATCACCGGTCCCGATGGAAAGCAGTGGATGACGGTCGCTCCCACGCCTGGGTATGGTGTGCCAAACTATGTACTCCAGAGGCAATTCCGGGATCTGTATGCTCCCCTCCTTGATGACCGCAAGGACAAGAAGGAAATTCCCGAACAACGTGCCCAGCGCGTTGGGCTTCTGAAGAATGTCCTGGCGGATGCCTACTTCCTCGGCCTTCGTGACCCGAAAGATGTGAACGATCCGGACCCAATCAAACAAGACAAATCTGGTGTCGCGTTGAATTCTGGGGGGACCACTCCGAATCCAAACCCGAACCCAGGTCCAAACCCTCGACCGGGCCCAGGCGGGAAGCCCCCAATGGGCGGACCGGAGGCTGGCAACGATCCGACAACTCCGCGAGAGGACGTGGTTGGCATTCTCCGCAAGAAGCGGGAGGTTCTAGGTGTCAAGGCACAGTCCACTTCGTGGGCGTTGTATTACTACCTCGCAAAGGATCGGCCCGACGAGTTGCGAAAATTCCTTGCGGAACTCGCTTCGCTCCCCCGAGATCTTCCGCTCGATAGTGCCACAATCACGGCTGCGTTTTACCGGTCGTTTGGTCTGGCAGGAACTCCTGAATCGCTTGCGAAGTTCGCGGATGCCTGGTTGGAGTACATTCGCACAGTGCCCCCCGTCGGGATCGACATCCCGCTCGTCGATCCCAAGCCAGGAACGCCGGGGATGAACCCAATGAACCCCATGGGAATGAATCCGGGCAATCGTGACAACTAAATCCGGACTTCCTGCCACCACCCCCATGCGGAACGCTTGACGATCCGCGCGGGGGTATTAAGATACCCACGCAATCGCAGCAGGCCGAGGTGGCGGAATTGGCAGACGCACTAGATTCAGGTTCTAGCGCTCGCAAGGGCGTGGAGGTTCAAGTCCTCTCCTCGGCACAATAAAGAAGCCCCGCCAGAACACATTGGTTCTGGCGGGGTTTCTTCTTTTAAGTGATAATCTCGTACCGTAATTTGAGCCGACGGAGAGCCACCATGCACGTCTCGCAGACTTTTGCAGTTGTTGCGGTGGTGTTGGCCGCCTGTCCAGTCAACGCGGCAGATTGTCCCAATATCGTGTGGATCATCGTCGACGATATGTCGGCGAACTTCTCCTGCTATGGCGAGAAGACCATCCGCACCCCGCACGTTGATCAACTCGCCACAGAGGGTGCTCAGTTCAACAAGGCGTTCGTGACTGCGCCAGTCTGCTCGCCGTGCCGTTCTGCCCTCATCACGGGGTGTTATCAGACCACAATCGGAGCACACCATCATCGTAGCGGTCGCGGCGAATTGAAGATTAACCTGCCAGGAGACGTGGTGCCGGCTCCAGTTCTCTTCCGAAAGGCCGGGTACTACACCTGCATTGGCGGATTCGGTGCGACCGGGGAGAAACTGGGAAAGACAGACTACAACTTCGAGTGGCCGCGCGACATGTACGACAGCAACGACTGGGCCGGCCGCAAACCAGACCAGCCGTTCTTCATGCAAGTGCAACTCCACGGTGGGAAGCACCGGGGGCAAGGACCGAACAAGAACTGGCAGACACGGGTACTGAAAGAACTCGGATCGAATACCAAAACCGATGACGTGAAACTGCCCCCGTACTACCCCCGCGACCCCGTGATCCTTCAGGACTGGGCCGACTACCTCGACTGCTGCCGCTACACAGACAAGGAGGTTGGGGACATCATCGCCCGGTTGGCGAAGGAGAAGTTACTCGACAAGACGCTGGTCTTCTTCATGACGGACCACGGGATCAGTCACGCACGCGGGAAGCAGTTCCTCTACGACGAGGGCACCCACGTTCCGTTCGTCGTTCGCGGGCCGGGCATTCCAAAAGGCGCGGTAAGGAATGACTTGATCGAGCACATTGACCTTACCGCCACCTCGCTCGCCCTGGCCGGGATCGAACCTCCGAAATGGATGCAGGGGCGAAACGTATTTGCCAAGGACTACTACGCGAAGCGGGACGCTGTGTTTGCTGCCCGCGACCGGTGCGACGAAACAATGGAGCACCTCAGAAGCGTCCGCACGGAACGCTTCAAGTATATCCGCAACTACATGAACGAACGGCCTCACCTTCAGCCGTGCCGATACAAGGACGATAAGGCCATCGTGCAGAAACTTCGCGAACTTCACACCGCAAAAAAGCTCGATGAACTCACCGAGAAACTCCTCTTCGCGGACAAGCGCCCAGCCGAGGAACTCTATGACCTCTCCGTTGATCCTTTCGAGGTCAACAATCTTGCGACCGATCCGAATCACAAAGCCACACTCGATGTGATGAAGAAACAACTCGCTGAGTGGGAAGAGCGCACCGATGACAAGGGCCGTAAACCCGAGCCAATTGCGATCTACGATTCCGACATGAAGGTTTATCTGGGCGGCGGAAAGAAGGCCAACGACGAACTTAAGCGGAATATCGAACTCAACAAGAAATGGGCGAGCGAGGGCAAGTGACGCCTGAATTCGTTCTGGAACCCACGCGTCGAGGACTCGCGGCCACACCTCAGGTTTTCGGACACGCTACACCGCCAGAAGGTAATCACAACAATGCGCAGCTTCCTCTCCCTTGCGTTGGTGGTGCTCGCGTTTCCGATATCGGCGGCACATGCCGTGGAGCCTCCGAAGAAGCCGAATATCCTCCTCATCTATGCCGATGACCAGTCCTACAAGACGGTTGGCTGTTACCCCGAGTCGTGGCCGTGGGTGAAGACTCCGAACATCGATGCCCTGGCGAAGTCGGGGGTGCGATTCCATGGTGCATACCTTGGCGGCTGGTGTATGCCATCACGAGCATCGATCCTCACCGGCCACCATCCACATGGAATTCAATCCATGCGAATGGAGGGTCCGTATCCCGCCAGCACCTACGACCCGAAGCAATGCCCATTCTGGCCTGCGCAGTTTCGTTCGAGTGGATACCACACGGCTCAAATCGGAAAGTGGCATACTGGAACTGATGCAGGGTTCGGTCGCGACTGGGATTATCAAATCGTCTGGAACCGACCCAAACACCCGGACAACGCGGGGGCATACTACGAAAAGCAGTTGCTTGCCTTCAATGGCGAGGAGAAGTGGCAGGACGGCTATCCGGCGGACAATTATACAAAGTGGGCCGTCGATTATGTCAAAGGTGCTAACCGCGATAAGAACAAGCCATGGTTCCTTTGGCTTTGCCACGGTAGCGTGCATGGACCGTCAAAGCCTGCAGCGAGGCACAAGGGTACATACAAGGACGCCAAGGTTCCAGAACCAACCGATCTCCTCGGCCCGTGGCCAGGCATGCCCGAGTACCTGAAGGACACACTTGCCTGGCGAAAGACCTCCGAGGGAAAGATTGTTGCCGGAAGCAACGGCGAGAAGGTCGGCGATGAGGCGGGCGGCAAGGGGACGGAGTTCGCAGACTGGGTTCGGCAGGTGAACGAGTGCGTTCCCGCCATCGACGAGGGCGTGGGTGAGTTAATGGCCGCACTCAAGGAAACCGGGCAATTGGAGAATACCCTGGTGATCTACACCGCAGACCAGGGTTTCGCGATGGGCGAGCATGGTATGCGAATGAAGATCGCTCCATACGACGCCAATTATCGTTCACCACTCATCGTCTCCATGCCCGGCACTGTTGCTGCGGGAAAGGTCTGCACGCAGGTGGTGAACGCACCCGATCTTGTCGCAACCTTTTTTGCCTTCGCAGGTGTGAAACCAACTACCAATCTGCATGGTCGCGACCTATCTCCACTGTTCAAAAACCCGAGTGCCGATTGGCAACATCCCTGCCTTTATGAGTACACTGGGCACGACTACGGCGATAATGTGGCAAAACTGCTAAAGGATGACGCCAAGAACGCGATCTACCAGAAAGTGCCGTGGTATACCGCCGTCGTTCAAGATGGGTGGAAGCTCATCCGATACTTGAAACCCGGGGTGCCCGAGGAACTCTACGATCTTCAGAACGACAAGGATGAGTTGAAGAACTTGGTCGCCGACCCGAAACATGCGGAACGATTGAGCTTGCTCCGTGGTGCACTTGCCGCGGAGTTGAAACGGACGAATGCTCCGAGCGTCATGATACCGGCCAAGCAAACCCCTTGAACTGCGGTCGGTTGGCAAGATTCATGACTGGCTCGAAGACCGCGGTGAGACGCATCGATCCACATCGAGCGTGTGGTGGCGAACGATTATGTGGTGCGATGGGCCAATCGGTTCTACCAACTCCTTCCGCCGGTGCATCCGTGTGACCGTGGTGGTTGTGTGGTGACCGAAGAGCGTGGGGATGGAACGATGGCGATCCGGTTTCGGAAGCGTTACTTGGAGTACAAGGAGATCGTCGCGACGCAACGCAGTGGTGGCGATTGTGCCGCGAAGAAGACCAGCGACAAACGGGCACAGCCGACCTCACGACCGTTCAATTCACCAGCGAATCACCCCTGGCGCAAGCGTGTGATATGATCTTCAAAGACAGCCCCGAGGAGAGGACATTTCTATCGGGGCCAAATTGCGGACATTTCTATTGGGGCCTGACACCGACCGGGTATGCCCTTGCTTTGGCATTCTGTTCCCTGATAATCCTTCTTACCACCCAAACCATCTGAAGGAGTTCGCCCATGCGCGTGAGCATGCTTGTCGGAGCCATGCTGCTGACCGTGAATTTGGCTCAACAAACGAGCGGTGCAGACAAGAAGAAAGACGCGGAGATTGCGTGCAGCGCCGAACACCTTGATAAATCCTGGAACCTGAGCGTTAAGTCGATGGCGGTGAAGGAGACTCTACTTGAGCGGCTCGGCGAGACAAAGTTCAACCCACCAAAAGCCTTCAACGAAGTTCACGTCACACTCGAATTCACCAAGGAACCTGGCTCAGCGAAAGAGATTCGCCGCCGGTTCGTGACTGAAGCCAACATGCCCAAGGTGGGCGAACTCGCCCTGAAAGAACCACAGACCCAACTCTGGTTACTTGACGGTGATGGCGTGGTCCTCAAGAAATTCGAGCCCTGGAGCATCGAAGGCGAGATCACTGGTGTCGCTGGAGATGCTTTCCGGGTCGTAATCTTCTGTGATCCTGCGTTGCTGAAGAAGACCAAGAAGATTGACCTGCGACCCGCGAGTAAGTGAGCTCTCTGATCAGTGATCTGGGCCGTGTGACGGAACATCGTTCACGGCCAAACATTATTGTTCACGCCAGATAATTTCGAATCACCTCGGTTGTGGACTCACAGCAGCAAGTCTCAGATGTCGATTGCGTAGACAACATCTTCCGTGAATTTCGAATTAATCCCAGAACACCTGCAACCGCAGGTGTGTATATTTGTTTTCATGAGTTCCTGAAGGTTACCGGGATCCCGAATTGACTGTGAGCGTTCGCGATTCGCCACGGGTCAGGGAAGCGACAGAACGCGAGTCCAACCAATTTGGCTGAAGTAAGCGAACTCGCGGAACACGATCACCAGAGGTCAAGTTGTCATCCTGTGCGATAGCGACAAACTGTGTGCGAAATCGCGCCGATGAGTGTATCACCTTCGGTCCAGAGTGTCGAAATCGTGCAAAGTCGAGCGAACTGAACTCAGTATCTCGTGCCGGATTTGGAAATTCTTGCCTTGCGAGCGATCCGGCATGTCGCGTGCGTAAGGTAAGTTCTCGATCACTTGTCGGTTGAATTGCCTGTATCCCATGAAGGAGAGCGCCATGAGCGACATCAACGATCTTCTGAGCCGCATCGACGGTGCACTTGCGGCTGTCAAGGAAAAGGCACAGCGAACGCAACAACAACAACTGCAGGAATATCTCGAACGTGGGAAGTTGCTGAAGGAGTACGAGAAGGTTCAGGCCAAGATTGTTGAGATCACCAAGCCACGCCTGGAGGCGTTTGCCAAGCGGAGCGGCGATCGTGTGTCAATCACGCCGTCGTTCTCGGAGACTCGCCGGTCGGCACAATTTGAGTTTCGCTCTCCAAAGGCCTACATCACGCTTTCGTTCTCGGTTGCACCCGACCAGGAACTCAAGAACGTGGTTCTGGAATACAACCTCAAGGTTGTGCCGGTGGTCTGGAAGTTCAATTCCCACGCCGAATTCAGCACACCGATCAGCACGCCAGACTACGCCGCACTGACAAAGTGGCTTGACGACCGGATCATTGAGTTCGTCGAACTCTACATCCACATCAACGAAAGTGAAATCTACGACAAGGCCGAGTATGTCGAGGATCCCGTCGCCAAGGTGAAGTTCCCGAAGTTCGCGGCAGGTGCGACGCTCGACCACGCGGGCCAGACCTACTTCTTTATCGACAACAGCACGAAAGCCGACTTCGCGAAGCAGAAGGGTATTGTTTGAGCAATGTTCCGCGACTGCCCCTCTTGCTGAAGTGGAGCATGAATGAAAGTCGGTATCGTTGGCAGTGGCCTTGTGGGTGCGACTGCAGCCTACGCTCTCGTCATGCGGGGCGTGGGCCGTGAAATCGTTCTCGTGGACAAAAACGAAGCACGGGCAGTAGCTGAAGCGGATGACCTTCGCCATGCGGTACCTTTCGCGCATCCGCTCGAGGTTCGAGCTGGAAACTACTCGGACCTTGTGGGCTGCAGGGCTGTCGTCTTGTGCGCGGGTGTCGGCCAGAAACCCGGTGAAACCCGACTCCAACTCCTCCGGCGAAATGCTGATGTATTCCACGAAGTAGTGCCTGCCGTTCTGAAACACGCACCCAAAGCAGTCATCATTGTCGCCACGAATCCCGTCGATGTGATGACGCACATTGCCGCGCGATTTGCAGCCGAAATTGGCGTTCCTGCAGGGCGGGTATTCGGTTCCGGCACGACGCTGGATACCGCACGATTTCGGACTCTTCTCGGTACGCACTGCGGAGTCGATTCACATCACGTCCATGCATACGTCATCGGGGAACATGGCGACTCCGAGGTACTCACGTGGTCGCTGGCCTCGATCGGTGGGATGCCGCTGGAGGCATTCGCCCGCCTGAGGGGTGTGGACCTTTCGGAAAGTGTTCGACGTGAAATTGACGAGAAGGTTCGGCGTGCTGCCTACACGATCATCGGCGGGAAGGGTGCAACCTACTACGGCATAGGGTGTGCACTGGCTCGGATTGTGAACGCGGTGCTGCACGATCAGCGTTCGATTTTGACGGTGTGTGCTCCGACGGCCGATGTTGCGGGTATCCAAGATGTCACTGTTGCTCTGCCACGACTGGTCGGCGGTGCAGGTGTCATTGAGACATTTCCGCTTCCGCTGAGTGAGAGCGAGCAAAGTTTGCTCCGTGCAAGCGCCAGCGTGATCCGGCTGGCTCTCGATGAACTGGAACTTCCCAAGGTGTGATCATGACGACGGAATCTCCCATTCTGTGCACTCTTGGGGATGCTGTTCGGATCGCTCTCGACAAGACCGGGTATGCTTGGCTCCGCGGGGTTTCGGTTGGAACAACGCACGGTGTCGTTCTCCTGCAGGGAACAGTACCAAGCTTTTACCTGAAACAACTCGCACAGGTAACTGTTTTGGCTGTGCCAGGAGTTAAGCTCGTGCGGAACGAACTCCAGGTGGATGGCAGTGGCCGCTGACGATCTTCGAGCGAATCCGATATCAGCACTCTGCCTCGGAGACAACGATCGTGAATATCCTGGTGATCGACATCGGCGGCACCAATGTCAAGTTCCTTGCCACTGGACAAACGGACCCGCGGAAGTTTGCTTCTGGTCCAGAAATGACGCCAGAACAGATGGTGGCGGGAGTACTCGATGCTGCGAAAGACTGGCAATACGATGTGATCTCGATGGGCTTTCCCGGCCCCGTGTTGTGTGGCCAGCCGATGACGGAGCCGGTAAATCTCGGTCCCGGCTGGATGGGGTTCGACTTCGCAGCAGCTTTTGGGTGTCCGGTCAAGGTCATCAACGACGCTGCAATGCAGGCACTGGGAAGCTATCACGGCGGGAAGATGCTCTTCCTGGGATTAGGGACGGGTGTGGGAACCGCAGTGGTCATGGACGGTATGCTTGAACCGCTGGAACTCGGGCGGTTCCATTACAAGAAACACACTTTGGAATACTACCTTGGGGCTCGCGGCTTCAAGCGACAGGGACGCAAGAAGTGGCAGCGGCAGGTTGAGCAAGTAGTTGAACGCCTCGTTCATGCCCTTAAACCCACCGATGTGGTCCTCGGTGGCGGCAACGCCAAGAAACTCGACCCGTTGCCCCCGGGCACTCGACTGGGAGACAACTCCTTTGCGTTCCTCGGCGGCTTTCGCTTGTGGGACAGCACGAAGCCCAGCGAATGCGGGGCCTCGGTGAGCGAGAATGGCTCGGAAGACATCCCTCCGGCAGGACAGGCGCCGGCATCGGCAAGCTAAGCTTCAGGCCTTTACTATCCCAGTCCGTACTGTTGTTGAGTTGCAGCGACATTGTCCTTGGCCAAAAGTCAGACAACCGACAGTTTGATCTTCGTAACCCGACAGGTAACACGAGATGACACCAGCGACGACGCCTTCCATCAGCGCCTTTGGCAAGGCGAGGTCCACGGTTCCCGGCACACCGCTCTCACCAGATGAACTGCGAAAGATCGACGCCTTCTGGCGGGCGAGCAACTACCTCGCGCTGGGTATGACCTATCTGAAAGCAAACCCGTTGCTCAAAGAACCGCTAAAGCCCGAGCACGTCAAAGACCGGTTGCTCGGGCACTGGGGGGCGAGCCCGGGGTTGGCGTTTGGCTACATCCACATGAGCCGCGCGATCAAGGCGCGGAACCTTGATGTGGTGTTCATGGCCGGACCCGGGCACGGTGCGCCGGGTGTTCTCGCACCGTGTTACCTGGAAGGATCGTACAGCGAGGTCTACCCCGACTGCAGCGAGGACGAGGAGGGGTTGCTGCAGTTCTTCAAACAGTTCTCGTTCCCGGGTGGGATCGGCAGCCACTGCACACCCGAAACGCCAGGGTCGATTCACGAAGGTGGTGAACTCGGTTATTGCCTCTCGCACGCATGTGGAGCTGTGTTCGATAATCCCGACATGATTGTCGCGGCAATGGTGGGCGACGGCGAATCCGAAACTGGTCCGCTCGCGACAAGCTGGCACATCAACAAGTTCTTGAACCCCATACGCGATGGGGCCGTGCTACCAATCCTCCACCTCAACGGGTACAAGATCAACAACCCCACGATCTGGGCACGAGTTCCCCATGAGGAAATCGAAGCGTTCTTCCGCGGCACCGGGTGGACGCCCTATTTCGTCGAAGGCTCAGACCCCGAGACGATGCACCAGGCAATGGCAGCGACGGTCGATAAGTGCATCGCAGACATCCGGGCAGCGCAGCAACAGGCACGGAGCACAGGCAAGGCGTTCCGTCCTCGCTGGCCGATGATTGTGCTCCGAACTCCGAAGGGATGGACGAGTCCTGCGGAAGTCGGTGGGCACAAACTCGAGGGAAGCTGGCGCGCCCACCAGGTTCCGATGGCTGATGTCAAAAAGGACCCAGCACGACTCAAACAACTCGAAGACTGGATGCGGGGCTACAAGCCGCAAGAATTGTTCGATTCGAAGGGGACGTTCCAGGCAGAACTCAAAGCAATTGCTCCGACGGGTACACGTCGTATTGGTTCCAATCCGCATGCGAACGGTGGGTTTCTGAAGAAAGCACTTCGGATGCCTGACTTCCGGAAGTACGGGATCAAAGTCGAGAAACCGGGCACGGCGGAGGCCGAGAACTGCCGCCCGCTCGGCGTGTTCCTACGTGACGTGATGAAAGCGAACATGCAAAACTTCCGGGTGTTCGGCCCGGATGAGAACACCTCGAACAAACTGAACGCGATCTATGAGGTGTCCAAGAAACTGTGGTTGGAGGAGTACTTCCCAGAGGATGCCGACGGCACCGAACTGGCCACAGATGGCCGCGTCATCGAGATGCTCAGCGAACACACTCTTGAAGGGATGCTTGAAGGCTACCTTCTCACCGGCCGCCACGGTTTCTTTAGCACCTACGAAGCCTTCGCACACGTTATCGACTCGATGTTCAATCAGCACGCGAAATGGTTGACGATCTGTAATCACCTCCCGTGGCGTGCGAAGATCGCCTCGCTGAACCTGCTCATCACCAGCACCGTGTGGCGACAGGATCACAACGGTTTCACACACCAGGACCCGGGATTCCTCGACGTGGTGGTGAACAAGAGTGCTGCGGTTACCCGCATCTATCTACCACCAGACGTGAATTGCCTGTTGTCTGTCGCCGACCACTGCCTGCGGAGCGAGGGCTACATCAACGTCATCGTGTCCGACAAGCAGAACCATCTGCAATATCTGGACATGGAGTCTGCGGTGATTCACTGCACGAAGGGAATCAGCATCTGGGAGAAAGCGAGTACCGATCGGGGGCAGGAACCCGATGCTGTGATCGCGTCCGCAGGTGACATTCCGACGAAGGAAGCACTCGCGGCTGTGGATATGTTGCGAAAAGAGTTCCCGGACCTGAAACTGCGGTTCGTGAACGTGGTCGACCTCTTCCGGTTACAACCCGACACTGAGCACCCCCACGGGCTAAGCGATAAAGACTTTGACAGCATGTTCACGGTCGATAAGCCGATCATCTTCGCGTTCCACGGATACCCCTGGCTCATCCACCGCCTGGCGTACCGCCGCAAGAACCATCCGAACTTGCACGTTCGCGGCTACAAGGAGAAGGGCAACATCAATACCCCGCTGGAACTCGCGATCCAGAATCAACTCGACCGCTTCACTCTCGCGATGGATGTGATCGACCGCGTGCCGAAGTTGAAAGTTGCAGGCGCGCACGCCAAAGAGAAGTTCCGCAACAAGCAAATCGAGTGCGCGAACTACGCACACGAATACGGTGTCGATCAACCTGAAGCCGCGAACTGGAAGTGGCCATACTAACAGGAGTTGGGAGTCAGGAATCAGGAGTCGGAAAGACACCAATGTTCCGACTTCTGGCCCCTGGCTCCCGACACCTGACCCCTCGGTTCACATGCAAGACGCCATTCTCGTTCTGAACGCGGGTTCCTCGAGCCTCAAGTTCTCGGTCTTCCGACTTGAATCCGAGGCTGCGACGTTATTCATTCACGGGCAACTCGAATCACTGACCACGCCTGATAGCCACGATCAGGCACTCACTTCCGTCCTGGAACGGTGCACATCCGAACTCGGAGAGAACCGTCTTGTCGCGGTCGGTCATCGAGTCGTCCACGGGGGCGTCAAGTACGCATCCCCCGTTCAGATCGATGGCGTGGTGCTTGCGGAACTTGAACAACTCGTGCCGCTCGCACCGCTTCACCAACCCCATAACCTCGCGGCCATCCGTGCAATGAGCCGGCGGGTACCTCACTTACCGCAGGTCGCGTGTTTCGATACCGCGTTCCACCGCACGCAGCCCGAGGTTGCTCAGCAATTCGGATTGCCTCGTCGGTTCACCGAGGAAGGCGTGCGCCGATATGGCTTCCATGGACTCTCCTATGAGTACATTGCGTCGGTGCTGGAGGGCCACGACCGGCGTGCTGCGGAGGGGCGGACTGTCGTCGCACACCTCGGGAACGGCGCGAGTATGTGTGCCATGCGGGGTGGCAAAAGCATTGCAACGACGATGAGTTTCACGCCCGCTGACGGCCTCATGATGGGCACTCGGTGCGGATCACTCGACCCCGGTGTGTTACTCTACCTGATGACTCGGCACAGCATGTCCGGGGACGCTGTAGAACATCTGATCTACCACGAATCGGGATTGCTTGGCGTTTCCGGTCGATCGAGCGACATGCGTGTGTTGCTGAGTAGCGCCAACCCGAACGCTGTCGAGGCCATCGACCTATTCGTCTACCGCATCGGTCGTGAACTTGGCTCGCTTGCGGCTGCACTCGGTGGGCTCGATGCGCTCGTGTTCACAGGTGGGATTGGCGAGAATTCGGCCGTAATCCGGGAGCGGGTTTGCCGTGATGCTGCCTGGCTCGGGGCGATCAACATTCACGTGATCCCGACGAACGAAGAAGTGATGATTGCCAACCATACCCGGCGAGTTCTGGGTCTGAAGGGAGTTTCTTGATGACTACTGGCAATCCAACCTCCGGTGAACCGGTCGTACTTCTCTCGGACGAACGAGCGGTCATCGACATCTTGGGGAAATCAATACTGGGGCTGTGGGATACGGTCAACAACCTCACTCGTCTTCGCCCCACGAAGCGGGAACGGTACCGCGTGACCATTTTTGGCTCGGCTCGCGTCGAGCCAACCCACTGGGTGTACGGTGCAGTGCGTGACACTGCGGCCGAACTCACGCGACTGGGTTGTGACATCGTGACCGGCGGTGGCCCTGGCCTGATGCAGGCAGCGAACGAGGGTGTGAAACTCGCCGACCCAGACGGCACACATCAGAAGTCGGTTGGCATCCGAGTGGAGTTGCCGTTTGAGCAGGACGTGAATGCCTTCGTAACGGAGGCATTCGAACATAAGACCTTCTTCACGCGATTGCAGCACTTCGTGCTGGTGTCGGACGCGTTTATCGTCACACCGGGCGGTATCGGGACTGTGCTGGAAACACTGATGGTCTGGCAACTCCTCCAGGTGCGGCATCTCCATGACGTGCCGCTAATCTTGGCCGGACACTTCTGGGATGGCCTCCTTGACTGGGCTAAGGCTGCAATGCTGAAGCCCGATTCTCCACTCATCAGCCCAGAGGATTTGAAAATTCCGCAGATTCTGCCGGATGGTCCTTCGATCGTGAACGCCATTCGCGAACACCACAAGCAATGGAAGGCTCGACAGGGATAAAGGGTAACGTGATGAACTGGGAGCAACGCTACCGAATGGTTCAAACCGCCCGCACGTCGTTGGTGCTGTGGGGTGTACTCGCGCTCCTGGCGGCCATGGTGTGTGCTCCGATCGTTCGGTTCATCGACCTGCAAACCGGCTGGACGATATTCAATTACACACCCGATGGGGCACGAAGCCTACTTGGGACGCTCGCCGGCTCGATGCTTACCTTCATCGTGTTCGTGCTCTCGGCTACGCTCATCGTGGTGCAACTCGCAAGCGGCCAGTTGACCCCTCGCGTGATCGCACTCGTTCTCGCCTCGCCCGGGGTAAAAGTCTCTCTTGGTGTGTTGACTTTCACGTTTACGTTCACGCTGGCTGCACTTGCTAGGGTCGAGGATCGTGTTCCGGATTTGCTTGTGAGTGTCGCAGTCATTCTGAACCTGATCTGCATCATCGTCTTCTTCGAGTTTGTTCAACAACTCTCGACCGGTTTACGGCCAGCATCCCTGATGCTATTGGTGTCGGATCGTGCTCAGGATGTGATCGAACAGGTCTACCCGGTCATCTTCGATCCAAAAACGCCGGAACAGGGGGCTAGTGGTGCGTGCCCAGTCGCGGGGGCACATGTCATCGAATTTACCGGGCGGTCCGGAGTGGTGATGGCGTTCGGCTTGGAGCACCTCATCCGGCTGGCTCAGTCAACCGACTCAACCATCGAAATGTTACCACAGGTGGGAGATTCGGTCACACGCGGTGAGCCGCTTTTCCGGGTCTATGGTGGAACACGACCTCTCCCGTCACATTCACTCCGGGCCTGCGTGGCGGTCGGAACGGAACGGACCCTGGACCAGGATCCACGGTTCGCATTCCGCATCTTGGTGGATATTGCAAACAAGGCATTATCCCCCGCAATTAACGATCCCACCACGGGTGTTCTCGCGATTGATCAGATCAACAACCTGCTGTTAAGCCTTGGACGGCGGCGACTCGATGAGGGGTTGGCGTATGATTGCGACGGGAAACTCCGGGTCGTGTACGGAACGCCAGACTGGCCCGATTATGTGACACTCGCGGTAAGCGAGATTCGTCAGTATGGGGAAGGGAGTTTGCAGGTGATTCGCCGTTTGCGGGCCATGTTGGAGCACCTGATTGCAAACTTGCCCGAGGCCCGGTGGCCGTCGCTTCAACAGGAACTTGCGATGCTCAACAACGCGGTTGCACGTAAGTTCCCGGACGAGGATGATCGCAAGCGAGCCGGCATCGGCGATTATCAGGGCGTCGGCGGGTCCGATTCCTGAATGTGGCGTTGTGCGGCAGAAGTCGGCGTGATTCCCGAGGAGTTGAAACGATGAAGGCGGACGCCCCCCGGGCCACGCACGGTGGTGTTCTGGTCAGCGATTTCGACGGGACCATGACCCGGCACGACTTCTACAAGCTTGTTCTTGAGTCGTTGTTACCCCCTGGAACGCCAGATCACTGGACTGAATATCGCACCGGCGAAATCACCCACTTCGAGTGCCTCCGGCGATACTTCGCATCTATCCGTGCGAGCGAGGCCGAGGTAACGGCTGTTGTCGATCGAATGGAACTCGACCCGAGGTTGCCGGCTGCGATTGCCGAGTTGGGGCGGGCCGGCTGGAGCGTGGTCGTCACGTCGGCCGGTTGTGAGTGGTATATCCGCCGTTTGCTTGGTGCTGCGGGAGTCGAGATCGAGGTTCACTCCAATCCGGGACGGTTCGAAGCCGGTAAAGGTTTGCTGCTGGAGATGCCGACAGGCTCGCAGTTCCTTTCGCCGACACTGGGCATTGATAAGGCCCGGGTCGTCCGTTCGCATCTGGACGCGGGTCGCACCGTCGCTTTCGCTGGTGATGGTTTCCCGGATGCGGAATCAGCCCGACTGGTACCCGCTGATTGGCGATTCGCGAAGGGCGATCTCGCAGATGTCCTGGAACGCGAAGGGTTAGACTTCCAGCCTTTCGATGCGTGGTCCGACATCACTAACGTACTCCTCGAACGGAAAAGCTGACATGATTCGCCCGACTCAGATCGCGATCCCAACACTTGTCCGCGTCAAGGAGGGCGCGCTGGATCGACTGGGTGTTTACCTCAAGCGCAGCAACCACCGCAAGGTAGCTGTACTGCTGAGCAATGGTCTCGCGTCACCTTTGCCTGAGCGAGTGAAGCAGAGTCTGAAGGACGATGCAATCGACCCAGTTGCCTGGGTGGAAGTGGCTGACAACGACCTGGAATCCACGGCAAGGTTGTTCGCGGATCTGCCAAAGGGTGTGTCTGCCATCGTGGGAGTGGGCGGTGGCAAGGCGCTCGACGTGGCGAAATATGTCGGGTTCCTGACCCGATTGCCGTATTATGCAGTTCCTACGTCATTATCGAACGACGGATTTTGTAGCCCGCAGTCGAGCCTCACGATACGCGGCAAACGTCGCTCGCTCTCCGCGGCGTTACCATTCGGGGTCATCGTCGATTCCGCTGTCTGTCGGGACGCTCCACGAATCTTGACGCTTTCGGGAGTCGGTGATCTGGTCGCGAAGTTCACCGCCGTGCGGGATTGGAAGCTGGCATTTCACGCTGTTGGTGAATCGGTCAACGACTTTTCGGCATTGATGTCGGATGGCACGATTTTCTCTTATATGAGCCATCCTGCGATCGACATCGAGGGGATTCGACTTCTGGCCACAGCGCTGATGTTGAATGGAGTCGCGATGGAGATTTGCGGTTCGTCGCGCCCCGCGAGTGGGAGTGAGCACCTGATCTCGCATGCACTTGATGCAACTTCCGCACGGCCTCGATTGCATGGTTTGCAAGTGGGTGTCGCAACATACCTCATGAGCATCCTTCAGGGAGCGAATACGGAAAGAATTGCAGGTTTATTCGATGCGACGGGCTTCTGGGAGGTCGTTTCCAGTGACCCGTTCTCACGTGTCGAGTGGTTAAACGCGGTGAAGATTGCGCCGTCCATCAAGGAAGGGTATTACACCATCTTGTCAAGTCGCGATGTGTTCCCCGAGGTGGAACAACTGCTCAATAATGAACCGCGCTTGGTGCGATGCTTCGAGTAAGAGCCCGCACATCTGCCGGGTCAAAATCGCACAGCGAGTACACAACCGAGGAGATAACCATGATTCGCAAAGACATCATTGACCTATTCCGGGTTCCAGTTGGCAAGAAGTTGAAACTCAAAGATCACAACCCCGGCTGGAAGCAAAGCGCTGAATTCGAGGAGTTCGGTAAGGACGCCGTCAAGGAGCGTGCCCAGGAGGTCCTCACAAAAAGCCTCGCTGAGTTAGCCGAGGCACAGAATCTGCTTTATGCAGACGATCGCTACTCGCTTCTGATCGTACTCCAGGCGATGGACGCGGCTGGCAAGGACGGCACAATCAAGCATGTGATGAGTGGCGTGAACCCGCAGGGCTGTCAGGTATTTAGTTTCAAAAAGCCATCAACTGAGGAACTCGATCACAACTACCTCTGGCGTTACATGAAGTCCCTGCCAGAACGTGGACGAATCGGCATCTTCAACCGGTCCTACTACGAGGATGTTTTAGTTGTGAAGGTCCATCCGGAACTCCTCGGACGACAACTCCCCCGTGACAAGGACAAGTTGGGAAAGAAGTTTTGGGAGGAACGCTATGAGGACATCAACGCCTTCGAACAACACCTGGTCCGCAACGGAACTGTGATTCTGAAGTTCTTCCTGAATGTCTCGAAGGATGAGCAGAAGCGACGGTTTCTGGAACGGCTCGACCGACCGGAGAAGAACTGGAAATTCTCGGCCTCAGATATGGCTGAGCGGGGTTACTGGGACGACTACATGAAAGCCTACGAGGATGCGCTCTCGGCCACGAGTACCGAAGCGGCCCCGTGGTATGTGATCCCCGCCGATTACAAATGGATCACTCGAGCAGTGGTTGCAGATATCGTGACGACGACGATCCGGGGGCTCGATCTGAAGTACCCGGAGGTGACAACAGAGCAGAAGAACCGTCTTGTGGAAGCCCGGAAGCAACTCGACGCTGAGTGAGCTGTAATGGCGTCCCTTGATCCACATGTTGGAAGTCGTGTGGTTTCGTGCCTCATCAGGAGTTCAACTATGAGTTCGCAACGTCTCTCGCTTTCTCGGGTCGCTCTGCTCGGAGGCTTCGGCCTTGCGTTGGGATGGCTCGCCCTCGGCGGGAATCACACAGGCAAAGCAGGCCAACATCCAGTTGTACCTGGAAATCCTACGACGATTCCGGTAGTTTCCGCAGCGGCGCCAGAGGACCGGAAAGCGGATAAGGCCGGCATCCAGAAGGCACTCGATGCTTTCGCCGGGGCATTCCAGAAGGGTGATGCAAAGTCCATAGCCGCCCTCTGGACTACCGAAGGGGATTATGTCAGTGAAGATGGCACGACCATCAGCGGCCGCATGGCACTTGAGAAGGCATACACCGAGTTCTTCGCCAAGAATCCGGAGAACGCCATGGAAATCGAGGTAGATTCAATCAAGTTCCCATCTCGCGACAACGCCGTGGTCGAGGGGCACTTCAAGCTACACAAGGGGAAGAAGAAGGAGTTGATCGTCAGTAAGTGCAGCTTTCTTTACGCCCGCGAAGACGGGAAGTGGCTCATCGCCATCGCCCGCGAATGGCCAGGCGATGGACTCTCACTTCGAGATCTGGAGTGGCTCATTGGAACGTGGGAGGCAAAGCGTGATGGAATGACGGTTAGCACCAAGTACGAATGGACAGCGAACAAGTCGTTCATCCGATCCCATTTCACCATCTCACAGGACAGCAAGAGTTTCACGGGAATGCAGATGATCGGGAAAGACCCTGCTACTGGGTTGCTTCACACCTGGACGTTCGAAGATGAGGGTGGAATCGGCGGCACCGACATTGCCCGCGACGGGAAGAAGTGGATTCACACGGCCCGAGCCGTTACGACCGATGGTCGCGTCGTGACCTCCGTGAACATCATGACTCCACTAGACGCCGACTCGTTCACCTGGCAAGTGACCGAGCGGACCATTGATGATGAGGAGTTGCCCGACCTGCCGCCGATCAAGGTCACTCGTGTGAAAGCCAAGAAGTGACTACCCAACCGCACCAGGAGGAATCGATCATGCGACGAACAACTTTCGTGATTGGGGCGGTGGCTGTCATCTTACTCGCCGCAGGGCACGAGTCACAGGCTCAACGAGGTGGCGGCGGCAGGGGAGGTGGTGGAGGTGGAGGTGGCGGCGGTGCCCGAGGAGGGGCGATGGGAGTTAGTCCCGGCGGTGGAGGAGGTGCCGGAGCGGCAGCCGGAGCGTACGGCGGGGCCGGGGTGAGTAGTCGTTCAACTGGGTCCGTGACAACACCCGCAGGTGGGACCAAATCCGCTGGCTCGGGTAGCGGATCTTATACCACTGCCGGCGGCTCGACAATCAATTACGCTGGCGCAGGTAAAGGCGGAACCACGGCTGGCGGAGTGAACTACGGCAAAGGTGCCGGTGCGGTACAAGTAACCACACCAGGCGGTCAGACCGTGACAAAGGCCGGTACCGCTGGTGGGGCCGCGGGGCCCGGTGGGAATGCGGTCGCTGGCAGGAGCGGTGTGACGGCAGCGAGTGGTCCGAATGGCTCGACCGCTTCTGCTTACAAGGGCGGGGTCGCTGTCGGTCCACAAGGGGCCGCCGCAGCGGGAAGCCGCGTCGGCACGGCAACTAACGCTGCCGGCCAGACTGTCAGTGGTGCCGCTCGCGGCGGCGCTGCAGTTGGTCCATACGGAGCCGTTGCGGGTGGTGCAAAGGTCGCAACAGGCGCCGGGGGTACTGCTGTCGCTGGCTCTCGCACGGTAGCGGGGAGATCGGCCTACGGCACCTATTACGCCTCGCGAACAACACTCGCGGCAACAGGTACCGCAGTGCGGACTAACTTCCGATCCTTCGCATATCAGTATCCCGCGCTCACGGCCCGTTGGCTGGGACCGACGTGGCGGCCGATCACCTGGGCTGCGCTCTCGGGTTACGGAAGTTATCCTGCTGAGCCGGCATACTACGACTACGGCGAGACCGTCGTGTATTCGGACAACACCGTCACTGTCAACGGCGAGACGGAGATTCCTGCTGAGCAATACGCCCAGCAAGCCACCGATATCGCGACGACCGGGAAGGAGGCAAAGGCTGATCCGAAGATGGGCGAATGGCAACCATTGGGTGTGTTCGCGATGGTGGGACAAGGCGAGGAGAAGTCCACGAATATCTTCCAACTTGCCGTGAACAAGGAGGGAGTTATCCGCGGGGAATACTACAATGCTCTGACTGATACTACGGAACCTGTTTACGGTTCAGTGGACAAGAAAACACAGCGTGCGGCGTGGACGGTGGCAGATCGCAAAACCCCGGTCTACGAGGCCGGGATTGCAAACCTCACGCAAGACGAGACGACCATGCTGGTCCACTTCAGCAAGGAAAACCGTCAACAGTTCACATTGGTCCGGCTTCCACCACCCGAAGGTGAGCAACCAATGGGTGACAAAAAGTAAACTCCTCTCCGCTCCCGATTCGTTGACCCCAAAGGAGTGAATGATGCTTACAACCAGGAAGCAAGTTGCCATTTACGTTGACCGGGCGAGCGGGCAGTGGATCATCCGTGATTCCGATGGGAACTTTTGGACGCTCCCCCCTTCCGATACCCCCTGGGACGACAGGCAACCCTTCTACCCTGGCGAAGAGACAGAGTTGGAACCGGTCCCGGGGCATTACCGCTACATGCTTCGGCTGCCGCGTGAGTGACTGCCCCAGACATGAACGGAGCGCCCGCATAAGCAGAACTGTAAACAGACTTTACCAAGGGAATTCCAGAAGTGTGGCCTGTGCCGAATGGTAACGGCACAGGTAAACTGCCACGTCAACAGTTCAGTGGAATGCCTCTCGCACGTGCAAACCCTGGTTACTCGCAAGGTGGAACAGGTGTCTCCAACAATCTTATACCAACCGGAACGAGTGCTTCGATGAACGCGGAACAAACCCGGCTGCAGGAAGCGAGGGAGCCACAGACCCCTTGGAAGAAGTGGGGACCGTACCTCAGCGAGCGGCAGTGGGGAACCGTCCGCGAGGACTACAGCGAGGGCGGCAACGCCTGGGATTATTTCACGCACGATCAGGCTCGCTCGCGTGCGTACCGATGGGGCGAGGATGGGCTTGCTGGCGTATCTGATGACAAACAACATCTCTGCTTTTCGCTGGCATTATGGAACGGGAAGGATGCGATCCTGAAGGAACGTCTCTTCGGACTGACAAATAGCGAGAGTAATCACGGCGAGGATGTGAAGGAGTATTACTTCTACCTCGATAGCACACCCACGCACTCGTACATGAAGTATCTGTACAAGTACCCGCAAGCGGAGTTCCCCTACGACAAACTTGTACAGACCAGCAAGACGCGGAGTCGAACAGAACTCGAGTACGAACTGCTCGACACTGGACTGTTCGATCAGAACCGCTATTTCGATGTCTTTGTCGAATACGCCAAGGGTTCGCCCGAAGACATGCTGGTGCGAATCACAGTGCATAATCGTGGACCCGAAACCGCAACTCTGCACGTCCTACCGACACTGTGGTTCCGGAACGAGTGGTCGTGGCTCACCGGTCCCGAGCGTCCAAACATTCGCCAAGTTGCCGGCACCACGTCTCGCAGTGTTGCCCAGGCAACCCACACGGTACTGGGGGAACGGTACTTCTATTGCGAAGGCGACACACCGCTGCTCTTTACCGAGAACGAGACCAACACCCAACGAGTCTTCGGCATCCCAAACCGAACGCCATATGTGAAGGACAGCATCAATCACTTTGTGGTCAATGGCCAACAGGGTGCCGTGAATCCCGAGAAGACGGGCACAAAGGTCGCGGCTCATTACCAGATTACCGTACCCCCGGGAGAGTCTCGCGCGATCCGTGTGCGATTGACGGACGTTGCTCCGGCCGCTCTGGCTCAGGGGAATGGGTCGAAGGGGAGTCCGTTTGGCGACGCCTTCGATAGCGTAATGGAAACCCGACGGAAGGAAGCCGACGAGTTCTATGCGGGGGTTATTCCTGCTGCCGTTGGGGTAGATGGTGCCAACGTGATGCGTCAGGCGCTCGCGGGCATGATGTGGAGCAAGCAGTTCTACCACTACGACGTGGACAAGTGGCTCGAAGAACGCGGTTCCGATCCGTTCAAGCACAACCGAAAGCAGGCACCGCGGAATGAGCACTGGCACCACATGTACAACGGCGACATCATCTCGATGCCGGACAAGTGGGAGTACCCGTGGTACGCCGCTTGGGATCTCGCGTTCCACGTGCTCTCACTCACGCTCGTCGATCCGGACTTCGGCAAGCAGCAACTCAAGCTGATGCTCCGCGAACGGTACATGCACCCGAACGGGCAGATCCCAGCCTACGAGTGGAATTTCGGCGACGTGAACCCGCCGGTCCACGCATGGGCCACGATCTTCACTTACAGCCTAGAAAAGGTGAAGACTGGCGAAGGCGACAAGGACTGGCTCAAGGCCAGCTTCCAGAAGTTGCTGCTGAATTTTACCTGGTGGGTGAACCGCAAGGACCGCACCGGGCGAAACGTGTTCGAGGGTGGGTTTCTGGGGTTGGATAACATCGGAGTCTTCGACCGCAGTTCACCTTTGCCAACCGGTGGCTATTTGGAGCAGGCAGACGGCACGGCCTGGATGGCGCTCTTCTCCCAGAACATGCTCCAGATCTCTGCAGAGCTGGCGATCAGCGACCCGGAATATGCCGACATGGCTCTCAAGTTCGTGGAGCACTTCTTGTGGATTGCCTCGTCGATGACGCACATGGGTGGCGACACCGGCATGTGGGACGAAGAAGACGGTTTCTTCTACGACGTGCTGCGGTTGCCAGACGGTCGTGCCGAGCGGTTGAAGGTGCGGTCGATGGTCGGCTTGCTACCCCTGTGTGCCGCCACGGTGTTCGATGGACACATCCTCGCCCAGTACCCCGAACTCGGTGAGCGACTCCAGTGGTTCTTAAACTCTCGCCCCGAACTTCGCTCGTCCATCCATGACCCGAGCAAGCCTGGCGTCGCTGGTCGCAAGCTCGCGTCAATCCTCGATGAGGCCAAGCTCCGCCGTGTGCTAGGAAAGCTGCTTGATGAGAATGAGTTCCTCAGTCCGATCGGCATTCGCTCGCTGTCGCGATACCACGAGAAGCACCCGTTCGTGATGCACGTGGGCGGTCAGGAATACAGAGTCGGCTACCTGCCGGCCGAGTCCGACACTGGCATGTTCGGCGGAAACTCGAACTGGCGCGGCCCGATGTGGATGCCCGTGAACGCCCTGATTATCCGGGCTTTGCTGCAATACTACACCTATTACGGCAACGATTTCACTGTGGAGTGCCCCACGGGTTCTGGGCGACAAATGAACCTGTATCAGATCGCCGAGGAGATCGGCCGGCGACTGTCCAGCATTTTCCTGAAGGACAAGCACGGCCACCGACCAGTTTACGGCGGCACCGAAAAGTTCCAGAACGACCCGCACTGGAAGGATCTCATCCTCTTCTACGAATACTTCCACGGCGACAATGGGGCCGGGCTTGGGGCCAGTCACCAAACCGGCTGGACTGGTGTCATCGCACGCATCATGCACCTGTTCGCCACTACCACGGCCGAACAGATGCTCCAACTCGGCCATAAGGCCGGGATCATCGAAGTACAGAAACTGGCCGAGGTGGCTGCGGGTGTGCCCGTGAGTGCAACTCGTTGATCCGCATCAGTTAGCCTGAATCGTGATCACCGGGAGCGCTTCCTTGGCCCCGCTGTCTGCCAGGGCGAGCAGGATCAGCATGGTCCCCAGGGTCCGCTTGGTGACGAGGTCGTCTTTCTCGACCCAGAACCAGCGGCCCTCGTAGCACACAGCAACGAACGGGTCGCACGGCCTCTTTGGTCCGCTGCACACGCGGAACAGCGGCGGTCCGCCCCCGACCTCGTCGAGGGGCGGGGCGATGCCGCGGGCGAGGTGCTCTGCCGGGACGTCCACCCCAGTGGAGAGTTCCTGGAGGACCCGAAGAACGGACCGGGACAGGATCGCGATCTCCTGGGTACTCGAAGCCGTGGCCCCGAACGTGACCCGGAAGTCCGACTGTTTCGGATCGACCTTGAGGATCTTGCGAACCTCGGCCAACTCCCGGGCGAGTTCGGGGTCCGCGTCCTTGTCGTGGAAGAAGAATGCGACCGCGTCCCTCTTGTCCTTGTCGGTCTGGACCCGGATGCCGACGTGCCCGGCGAGTTGGGCCTTCCTGATCGAGCGGGTGATCTGGATGAACTCGGGGTCGGCCGCCCGAAGTTGGCCGCCCGAGACGGAGCGGTTTCGGACCCCGTTGATCGAATCGACCATGAGATCGAACACGACGTCGGCCGGATACCCTGACTGGATCAGGAACAGGACGGAACCCGGGTTGATCGGGTTCGTTAGGTTGCGGATAAACTGTGCCCCGGTCTGGGGGGTGTAGGAGATTGTGGGGCGGTCCTGGTACCCACCTTGTAGGTTTAACCCGGCCGCGAGCTGTTGCGAGAACACGGCCAGGGGGCTCACGGGCGGGAAGATGCCGGCGTTGGCTGTTGCAGTCCCTTGCACTGTGTAGCCGCTGGTGATCTGTGGAACGTCGACGAAGAACGGCGCGTCCACGTACCGCATCTTTACGATGTTCAGCAGAGCCTGTTCTTTCCACGAACGGGCGATCGCCTCGTTGTAAGGAAGGCGGTCGGCCACGATCGAGCCGGGGCCGAAGTGCCGACACCCCGCCCCCGCGAGGCCGAGTGCGGCTACCAGGAGAGCCAGCGAGAGTGGGCGTGAGTTCATAACTCGGGCAATTGATTGGGCAACCGATCCGAGGAAGTCGCCCCGGTGGGCGACCAGGAACGCGGTATTGATTAATCGGCGTTTGCGGGTTGTGCGATGACCGAATTTTGTTGCGAGCGGGTTTTCAGGTTTTGAGCCGTTGCCGCACTCGCCCCCCGCGAGAGTGACCAACTCGGATATGAGGAGTGTCGATCGTGAGTAGTTCCAGAATCGCGATGTCGCGGGTCCCCGTTCATTTCGGACTCGGGTTCCTGTTGCTCGCCCTGGTCATCGGGTGCAGCAAGTCCGGTTCCGACGGCAAGGCCGACCTACCGCCCCCGATCGTGACCGTTGCCGCACCGGTGGAACAAACGGTCACCCGGTACGAACTGGCCACCGGCCGGGCGGAACCGCTCGAACAGGTCGAGATCCGCGCGCGTGTGAGCGGCTACCTGATGGCCGTGAAGTTCGAACCGGGCACGGAGGTGGCGAAGGACAAGCCCCTGTTCGAGATCGATCCGGAGCCGTTCAAGGCCGACCTGGCCCGTGCGAAGGCAAATTACGCGACGGCCGAGGCCGACCTGGCGTCCACTGAGGCCGACCTGATCCGCGCGAAGAGTCGCGAGGCGACGACCAAGATTTCCTACGACCGGGAGGAGACCGCGCTGAAGAAGGGGGTTGGTGCCGAGGCGACACGGGACGTGGCCAAGGGGGCGTTCGACGAGGCAGTGGCGGTGGTCAAGGCCACCGCCGCCAAGGTCAAGCAGGGGAACGCGAAGATCGAGGAGGCCAAGGCCAACATTCGGAACACGGAACTGAACCTGGGCTACTGCACGATCGTGTCGCCGATCAGCGGCAAGATCGGTGACCGGCTCGTGACCGCGGGGAACCTCGTCACCGGGGGCGTGGGCTCAACGACTCTGCTCACCACCGTTGTCGCGGACGAGAAGATGGACGTCGCCTTCGACGTGGACGAGAACACGCTCCAGCGCATCCAGATGGCGGTGCGGGAGGGCAAGATCAAGGCTCCCGCGGCGGGCGAGATTCCTGCTGAGGCCGGCGTGGCCGTCCACGGGACGAGCTACCCGCTAAAGGGTCTCATCAACTTCTCCGACAACCGCGTGGACGCCAAGACCGGGACGATCCGCATGAAGGCTCGGTTCGACAACCCCAAGCCCGAGAAGGGCCAACGGCTTCTCGCCGCCGGCATGTACGCCCGCATCCGCGTGCCGATCGGCGAACCGCTCAAGGCCATGCTCGTCCCCGACTCGGCGTTCGGGTCCGACCAGGGGATTCGCCACCTTTACATCGTCGGCCCTGAGAACAAGGCGATTCGGATGGACGCCGTGACCGGCGCCCAGGAGGGGGACCTGCGTGTCGTGGAGTCGGTTGTGATTCCCGGCGAGGGGAAGCCGCGGCCGCTCACCCCGGATGACAAAATCATCGTGAGCGGCATCCAGCGGGTTCGCCCCGGCATGGTCGTCGATCCGAAGCCCGCGAAGAAATAAGCCCGGCCGCCAGGTCTCTCAATTACCCTGCGAGGATGCACCGTGTCCGGGTTTTCCAAGGTCTTTATCGATCGGCCAATCTTCGCCGCCGTGATCTCGATCGTCATCGTGATTGCGGGCCTCATCTCGGTCCGCGGCCTACCGATCGCCCAGTACCCCGAGATCGCGCCGCCGAGCGTTGAGGTCCGCTGCACCTACACCGGGGCCAGCTCGACGGTCGTGGCCGAGACGGTCGCCGCCCCAATCGAACAACAGGTGATCGGCGTCGAGAAGATGCTGTACATGTCGTCGCAGTGTACCAACGACGGCACCTACGTCCTGACCGTCACGTTCGAAGTCGGGACGGACGTGGACATCGCGCAGGTCCAGGTGCAAAACCGGGTCAACCTCGCCCTGCCGACGCTCCCGAACGAGGTGAAGCAGACCGGCGTGAGCGTCAAGAAGAAGTCCCCCAACATCCTGCTCGTCGTCAACCTGCTGTCCCCGGACAACTCGCGCGACCAACTGTACCTGAGCAACTACGCCACGATTCGGGTCGTCGACGAACTGAAGAAGCTCCCCGGCGTCGGCGACGTGACGATGTTCGGCCAACTCGACTACAGCATGCGGATCTGGCTCGACCCGGACAAGGTCGCCTCGCGGAACCTGACCGCCCCGGACGTCGTCAACGCCCTGAAGGCGCAGAACGTGCAGGTGGCCGCCGGGAGCCTGGGGCGGCCGCCGGTGCCGACCGGACAGGCGTTCCAGTACACCCTCAGTACCCAGGGGCGGTTGATCACGGACGCGGAGTTCGGGGACATCGTCCTCAACATCAGCGACAAGGGGGCCGTCACCCGTCTCCGGGACGTGGTCTCGGACAAGCGGAAGATCAAGGACGAGGCCGGCGTCGAGCGGGAAATTGGTGGCATCCAGCGCGGCGCGAAGAACGAGGACACCGGGTGCACCCTCGACGGTAAGCCGTCGGTCGGCCTGCCCGTCTACCAGCTCCCG
Organism: Planctomycetaceae bacterium; assembly: GCA_013823135.1. GTDB lineage: Bacteria > Planctomycetota > Planctomycetia > Gemmatales > Gemmataceae > Gemmata. Next base: position 86,990 of record PNLP01000008.1, on the reverse strand, counting down.
GGCTCGAACGCGATCGAAACGGCCGAGCGCATCAAGAAGCGGATGGAGGAGCTGAAGAAGGAGTTCAAGGGCGGCGTCGACTACGCCATCGTGTACGACACGACGCCGTTCGTCGAGGAGTCGATCGCCGAGGTGTTCAACGCCCTCCGCGACGCGATCATTCTCGTGGCGATCGTGGTACTGGTCTTCCTCCAGAGTTGGCGGGCGACGCTGATCCCGCTCATCGCCGTGCCGGTCGCGATCATCGGCACCTTCGCGGCCATGTCGGCGATCGGCTTCAGCCTGAACAACCTGTCGCTGCTCGGGCTGGTACTCGCCATCGGCATCGTGGTCGACGACGCGATCGTGGTCGTCGAGGCGGTGGAGCACAAGCTTGCACACGGCTTCTCTCCGAGGGAGGCCGCGCGGGCCGCCATGGACGAGGTGGCGTCGCCCATCGTGGCGATCTCGATGGTGCTGATGGCCGTGTTCATCCCGTGTGCCTTCATCAGCGGGATTACCGGTCAGTTCTTCAAGCAGTTCGCGGTCACCATCGCTGTCTCGACGTTCTTCTCTGCGCTCAACTCGCTCACACTGAGCCCGGCACTCTGTGCCCTCCTCCTGAAGCCGAAGGCTGAACAGACCGACCGCCTCACGAAGTTGCTGAACGCATCTCTCGGCTGGTTCTTCAAGCTCTTCAACACCGGGTTCGACCGCGGCTCGTCGGCCTACGCGAAGGCCGTCGGCTGGCTGATGCGGTTGTCGCTGATCGTGCTCGTCGTGTACGGCGGGTTGCTGTTCCTGACGTACAAGGCGTTCACCACGGTGCCGACGGGCTTCATCCCCACGCAAGACAAGGGCTACCTCGTCGTGAACGTGCAGCTCCCGGACGCGGCGTCGCTGGAACGGACGGCGGCCGTGATGGCAGAGGCGGAGCGGATCGCCCGCGGCGACCCGAAGGACAAGGAGAAGTACCCGGGAATCCCCGGCGTGAGTCACACGATCACCATCCCCGGCACGTCGGTCGTGCAGAACGCGAACGGGTCGAACTTCGGGACGATGTTCGTGGTCCTCGACGAGTTCCACAACCGGCACGCGGCTGAGTTGCAAGGGCCGGCGGTCATGGGGAAGCTGCGGGCTGAACTGTTCCGGCGGGTGGAGCGGGCGTCGCTCGCGGTGTTCCCCCCGCCCCCGGTGGACGGGCTCGGCAGTGCGGGGGGCTTCAAGGTCATGATCCGGGACTTGGGCGCGCAAGGGCTGGCCCCCTTGCAAGCCGCCACCGACACTGTGGTCGCCGACGGAAACCAGACACCGGGCCTCGTCGGGCTCTTCACTCCGTTCCGGTCGAACACGCCGCAGATGTACGTGAACGTGGACCGCACAAAGTGCATGTCGATGGGCGTGCCGATCAACGACGTGTTTCTGACTCTGCAAGTCTACCTCGGCGGCTACTACACGAACGACTTCAACGAGTTCGGCCGGACGTGGCAGGTGAACCTCCAGGCCGACCCCGGGCGGCGGCTCACCCCGGACGACGTGAAGCAACTCAAGGTGCGAAACAGCGAAGGGAGCATGGTGCCGCTCGGCAGCATCGCGGACGTCCAACCGGTTGGTGGGCCGGTGATGGTCACCCGCTACGACGGGGTGACGGCGGCGGCGATCAACGGCGCCTCACTGCCGGGGGTGAGTTCCGGACAAATCATCAGCTCGATCGACGTGATCTCGACCAAGACGCTCCCGCAGGGCATGGACTACCAGTGGACGGAATTGACGCTGCTCCAAATCCGCGCCGGGAACACGGCCATCGTGGTGTTCGCGATCGCGGTCGTGCTGGTGTACCTGCTCCTCGCCGCGCAGTACGAGAGCATCCGGTTGCCGTTCGCGGTCATCCTGGTGGTGCCGATGTGCCTGCTGTGCTCGGTCATTGGGGTGGCGATCGCGAAGATGGACGTGAACATCTTCGTGCAGATCGGGTTCGTGGTGCTGGTCGGACTGGCCGCCAAGAACGCCATCCTCATCGTCGAGTTTGCCAAGGAAGAGAGGACCAAAGGGATGTCGGCCTTCGACGCGGCAGTGAAGGCGTGCCGACTCCGGTTGCGGCCCATCCTGATGACATCGTTTGCGTTTATCCTCGGCGTGGTGCCGCTGGTGCTGGCCGCGGGTGCCGGTGCCGAGATGCGGCGGGCGCTGGGCGTCGCCGTGTTCAGCGGCATGCTCGGGGTCACCGTCTTCGGCATCTTCCTCACCCCAGTCTTCTACTACCTGATGGAGAGGATTGCCGGCGCGGGCGTACCGAAAACCGAGGCGGTGGCACCGCAAGGCGCGCAAACCCCGGCCGCACTCCCGAACGGTGAACCCGTTCACCCAGGTCAAACGTCGTCCCTCCCCGAACGCAACTCCCCAGGTGCATCGCCATGAATCCCGTGATCGCCGGCCACCCCTCGCCCCTCGGGGCAACGGTACTGGATGGTGGGGTCAACTTCAGTCTCTTCTCACGCACCGCGACCGGCGTGGAACTACTGTTCTTCGCTCGGGAGGACGACGCACGGCCGTCGAGCGTCGTCACGCTCAATCCCGTGAAGAACCGGACGTACCACTACTGGCACACGTTCGTCCCCGGGGCGAAGCCGGGGCAACTCTACGCCTACCGAGTCCACGGGCCGAACGAGCCCGCGAAGGGGCTGCGGTTCGACCCGACAAAGGTGCTGATCGACCCGTACGGGTACGGCGTTGTGGTGCCCAAGAACTACACCCCGGATGCCGCACGCAAACCGGGTGACAACGCCGCGACCGCGATGAAAAGTGTGGTCGTGGAACCGAGCGCATACGACTGGGAAGGCGACACCCCCCTGCGGCTGCCGTCATCGCGGACGTGCATCTACGAGATGCACGTCCGTGGTTTCACCCGGCACCCCAGTTCCGGTGTCAAGGAGCAGACCCGCGGTACCTATGCCGGGCTCATTGAGAAGATTCCCTACCTCAAGGATCTCGGCATCACTGCCGTGGAGTTGCTTCCGATTCATGCGTTCGATACGCACGCCTGCCCAGCCGGGTTGGTGAACTATTGGGGGTACCAGACAGTCTCGTACTTCGCGCCACATCCGCAGTACAGTTCACGCCGAGACCCGCTGGGGCCGGTGAATGAGTTTCGCGACATGGTGAAGGCACTCCACCGGGCGGGTATCGAGGTCATACTCGACGTGGTCTATAACCACACCGCAGAAGGCGGCCACGACGGCCCGACGCTCTGCTACCGCGGCATCGACAACCCGACTTATTACATGCTCGAACACGGCGGCGTGCGCTATGCGGACTACTCCGGTTGTGGGAACACCGTGAACGCGAACCACCCCGTGGTCCGGCGGATGATCGTAGACAGCTTGCGGTACTGGGTCACCGAGATGCATGTGGACGGGTTCCGGTTCGACCTCGCGTCGATCCTCTCGCGGGACTCGACCGGCCACCCACTCCCGAACCCACCGGTGCTGTGGGACATAGAGTCGGACCCGGAACTCGCGGGCACGAAACTCATCGCCGAGGCGTGGGACGCGGCCGGACTGTACCAAGTGGGCAGTTTCGTCGGAGACACGTGGAAGGAATGGAACGGCCGCTTCCGCGACGACGCCCGCGACTTCTTCCGTGGCGAGGCTGGTTCTGTCGGTCGTTTTGCGGACAGGATGCTCGGCAGTCATGAGGTATACGGCCACAAGGCCCGTGAGGCGGAGCAAAGTGTCAACTTCGTGACGTGCCACGACGGCTTCACCCTCAACGATCTCGTCTCTTACAACGATAAGCACAACGAGGCCAACCGCGAGGAGAATCGCGATGGTGCCAACGACAACAAGAGTTGGAACTGCGGTGTCGAGGGGCCGACGGGCGATCCCGGAATTGAGGCGATGCGAAACCAGCAGGTCAAGAACTTCCTGACGGTCACAGCCTTATCGCTCGGTGTGCCCATGATCGTGATGGGGGACGAGGTGCGGCGAACTCAGGGTGGCAACAACAACGCATATTGCCACGACAATGAGGCAAACTGGTTCGACTGGACTCTGGTGCAAAAGCACACGGACGTGCATCGCTTTGTGAAGCATCTTCTCGCCCGCCGGTTGCTTCGAGATGTGTCCCATGAGGAACAGCGGATAAGCCTGACGGACCTCATCGATAAGGCAAACAAGGCATGGCACGGTGTGAAGCTCAATCAACCTGACTGGGGACCGCACTCGCACAGTATTGCATTCAGCGCGGAAGTGCGCAGTGAGAAGTTGTTCATCCACCTCATTATGAACGGCTACTGGGAGCCGCTGGAGTTTGAGTTGCCTCCCGCCGCGGGTGGATGGCGGCGGTGGATTGATACGTCACTCGTTTCACCTGAAGATATTGTGGATTGGAAGGCCGCCCCGGCGATAACTGGAACTACCTACCGCGCTGGGGCGCGTTCCGTCGCGATGCTCTTCACAGGCGGATAAGGTGATGTACCTGCGACGAATAGGTCATGTTGTCGAATGCGGATCGTGTGCAGTTTGCCACACGATCCGTTTGCCACACTTGCTCAACCGAACAGCTTGGTTACCGGGTCGTATGGGACTAATTCTCGCGGTTGGTTCAGGTGGTTGTACGCCAGTGAACGCGGGTCGATGCCGAATGCGTGGTAGATGGTCGCCAGCAACTCGCCAGGGTGAACAGGGTCGGTCTTTGGACTACTGCCGGTCTTGTCCGACTCGCCGTGAACGTGACCGGCCTTGATCCCCGCTCCGCCGACAACCGCCGTGTAGCAGTATGGCCAGTGGTCACGCCCGTCGGCTGAGTTCCCGTTCCCCGACGTGCTGACGCCCTTTTGCGGGCTGCGGCCGAACTCACCCACAGCCACAACCAGCGTCTCCTTCAACAAGCCACTGCGGTCCAGGTCTGTGAACAGACCTGAAAGGCCCGCGTCGAGCATCGGCCCGGACTGGTCCTTCATCCGCTTCGTGAGCCCGACGTGATGGTCCCAGGAGTGGTTGTCGGAGTTCGCGACCTTCGGCCAGATCACTTCGACCACGCGAGTTCCCGCTTCCACCAACCGGCGGGCGAGCAGACAGCTCTGGCCAAAGGTATTCTTCCCATACATCGCCCGCGTCTTGTCGTCTTCACGGCTGATGTCGAACGCTTCGCGAGCACGGCCAGACAGCACGAGGTTCAGTGCTCGCTCGTAGTAGCCGCCCAGGTTGTACTCGGCGACGGCCTTGTCCATCGCGGGCATCCCGGCGTTCAGCGTATCCCGCAGCTTGGCTCTCCGTTCGAGTCGCCCTGCGAAGACTTCGGGCCGCAGTTTCAGATCGTCGGTCTGTATCTTGTCCATCTTGTTCAGGTCAAGGTCGTCGCCGGCGGGGTACAGTGTGTACGGATCGTAGGCTTTGCCGAGGAAGCCAGCCGTGCCGCCCTTGCCGATCACGTTCGATTCCTGAAGTGGTCGCGGGAGCATCACGAACGGGAGCATCGGCACATCCACCGGCTTCAGGCGGATGAGTTGCGAGCCGAAGTTCGGGTAGTCCTTGGGATCGGGTGGCTCCAGTTGGCCTGAAGGGCTGACCTTGTCGGTCGTGTACCCGGTCATCATCTGGTAGATGGCAGCGGTGTGGTTGAACAGCCCGTTCGGGGTGTAGCTCATTGACCGCAATGTGGTGAATTTGTCGTTCACCTGCGCGAGCTTCGGCAGGATCTCGGTGTACTTCACGCCGGGAACCTTGGTAGCAATGTTGCCGAAGGCACTCTTCACGTTGTCCGGCACGTTCTCCTTCGGGTCCCACAGGTCGAGGTGGCTCGGGCCACCCTGGAGGTACACGAGGATGATGCTCTTGGCCTTGCCCCAGCCGGGGCCGCCAGCGGGTTTCTTCTCTTCCGCGGCCTTCGCTTGCATTTCGAGCATCGAGCCAAGACTGAGGCCGAACAGGCTCGAACCGCCGACCCGTAGGATGTCGCGGCGCGAGAGGTTCAGTTTCTGGTCGCAGGTGTCGCTGCCTTGTCGTCCGGGTATCACGAGCATGAGATCAATCTCCAGGGAGGGTGATTGGTAAACGCCCACGGAGAGTTCTCCGTGGGCTTGGGTGTGTTAGCGGTTGAACAGGAAGGCTGGGCTGTTGATGAGTGCCCACGCGATGTCTTGCGCCCCGGTCAGGCGGCTGTTCGCCGCTTGGCGAGCACTGGTTTCAGCGTCCTTGCGGAGTTGCACAATCGCGGGGTCTTCTGGAGTCGGAACTGACAGCGCGGTGACAGCGTCCTTCAGTTCCTTGAGCTTCGGGTCGATCGGCAACGGGGCTCGAGCGTCGGCTGCTGTCTTCTGCAGTGCGGCATACGCGGGATCCGTCGCCTTCACCAGTTTGCCGAGTACCACGGTCTGCTTGTCATCACGTTTCTCAGCGGGTGTCGCAAGAATCGTGCGGTACTCCTCAGCGAGACCGAGCGGCACGGGTGGCTTCGCGGTCGTCACCGACACTCGGAACCGGCCGAGGCTGTGGTCGGCCTGAGCAAACTGATGCGACATCGTGACGGTGAACACGGTGCCGCCCTTGAAGCCGGCGGTTTCCTTCAATTCTACCACGGCCCAGTGTGTGATGCCCGTTTCCGGTGAGACCGCCCAACCCTTGCCGCCGTTGGGCGACCCGTCGAATGCAGCCTTCACGTCGAAAGTCGTCTGCGCGAAGTCGGCCTGTGCCTTGCCGAACGTGATTGGCTTTGGAGCGCCGCCGTCCTTTGGAGCGGCTGCGAGTTTGAACTCGGTGAGGACGAAGTTGCCGTTCTGTGCCCGACCGGGTCCGCCCTTGGGTAGCTTGGGGTCAGCGATGGCTTCGAGCCGGATCGCGGTGATCCCCGTCAGGTCGGTGGCAACGGTGAAGGTGTAGTTCCCCTTGTCCGGCTTGCCGGTCGCCAGGATCGACCCGTCTGCCTGAACTTCCAACTTCGTGCCGGCGGGTGCCTTCAGCGACTTGGCATCGGGGTTGAGAACCGTCCACTCCGGCCCGGCTTGCAGTCGCTTCTCTGCCGCGGCGATCTTCTTGGGCAGGTCCGCGTCGTACTTCTTCAACTCGGCATCGGCGGCCGCGATCCGTTCCTGACGAGCCTTCTCGTCGGCGGCGACCTTGGGGGCCACGGACTTCTCATAGTCGCCGAGTGTGGTCTTCGCCAGATTCATTGCCGCGAGGCGCTCGGTTTCCTTCTTGGCTCGCGCGGCTGCGACCTCGGGTTCACGCGCCTTCAGCGCATCGGCGAGAGATTGGTTATCCCCGACCGCGGCGGTCAGTGCTTCGCGGCACTTCTCGATCTCGGCCTTGCTTGCGTGTCGGTTCAGAACGCGGAGGAAGATCTCGTCGATCAGTTTGTCGTCGTCCTTCTCGCGGGCAACGAGTGCGGCCAACTCGTTCTTCGGGTCGTTGATGGCGTCGGCAACTGTCTGCCCGTTAATCAGGGCCATCACGGGGCCGAGTTGCAAACCACCGGTTCGCTCGCACTCACAGGCGCTCTCGCGAACCGGCCGGCCGAACGCAGCGAGGAACCCCGTGGGCAACTCGACTCCGACATCGGGCAGTTCGGCAGCCCGTGTGCCAGGTGGTACACCGGGGATCGCCGACTTCGCTCCGACCGCACGGTGAACAGCGTCGTAGAGCACCTCGGCAGGGAGGCGACGTGCGAAGGCGTGCGAGAAGTTTGTCTTGTCGTCGGCGTTCCATTTGTTCGTCTCGAAGCTGAGCTGATACGTCCGCGACTTGCAGATCAGCTTCTGGACGTGCCGCACATCGAACCCGCTCTTCACGAACTCGGCGGTGAGGTAGTCGAGCAGTTCCGGGTTCGTCGCGGGGTTGCCCGCACGGATATCGTCGATCGGCTCGATGATGCCGACCCCGAACAAGTACCCCCACTGGCGGTTCACGAAACTGCGAGCGAAGTACGGGTTGTCGGCAGACGTGATCCACTCAGCAAGTTCGGTGCGGCGTGGTGCCTTCTCGTCGTCGGCGTGCTTCGCTGTGTACGGGAACTTCGGCGGAGTCACGGCACCGGTGCGGTCGTGCTTCACTTCACCTGCGGGCAAGTCTTCAACGATCTCGTACAGAGGCTTGGCACCCTCGACGGCCGTGCCACCGATCTTCTTGTCGCCCGACGCTGGATCGGTTTTCAGCCCGGTACGCGCGAAGAACGCTGCCATCTGGTAGTACTGGTCCTGGGTCCAGCGCTCGAACGGGTGGTCGTGGCACTTGTTGCAGTTGAACCGCACGGCCAGGAACAGGTGGGTGGTGTTCTCCATTGTGTCCTGCGGGTTACGCAGAATCTTGAAGTATGCCGCGGCCGGGTTGTCCTTGTTCGAGCCCTTCGCGGTCAGCACCTTGCGTGCGAACTGGTCGTAGGGTGTGTTGGAGTCCACCTCCTGGCGAATCCACTTGCGGAACGCGGCGGCCCCTTCCACTCCCAGGAACTTGCGGTTCACCTGAAGCAGGTCGGCCCACTTGTTCGTCCAGTATTCGACATATTCCTTGCTGCCCACGAGCTTGTCGACGAGTTCATCACGCTTGGCTCGGCCATCGCGTTTGTCAGCCAGGAACGCACGCACATCGTCAGCGGTTGGGGGCAGGCCAGTGAGGTCGATGTACACCTTGCGAACGAACTCCTCATCCGTGCAAACGCCGGATGGCTGGATTTGCAACCGCTTCCACTTCGCCGCGGCGAGTTCGTCGATCCGGTTGTAGGCGGGCGGTTCGGTCCATTTGAAGCCGGTGCGGTCGCCCATCACAGTGAGCGTGGTAGCCGCGTAAGCCCCCTCGTATCGGGCCAGGATCGGAGCTTCACCGCGACGAACGGCCGTGAGCAACCCGCCACGTGGCGAGGCGGTAGCGACCTCGGCGTTGCCGGTCTCGACGAACGCCTCCTTGGTCACGTTGCGGGTCTTACCGTCGGCGTAGGTCGCGATGACGGTGAATTGCTGAGTTTCGCCGTCCTTCTGCACGACGGGGTTGGTGGGAGTTAATTCGATCTTCGTGACCCGGGGCGTGTTGAGGTCGAGCTTCGCACCGCCCGCGACCCAGGCCCGAAGCAGCCTGTAGTAGGGGTCGTCGGTGGTGATGAGCCCGCCACCGACGTGCGGTGTCGCGCCCGTCGTCTTGAGCAGCATCAGGCTGTCATCTGGGGCCGCGACGTTCACCCGGCGGCCAGCGAGGTCGTCGGTGAGGGCGCGGATGTCGAACAGCGGGTCGTAGCCACGCAGCGACAGCTTGAAGCCGTTCTTCCCGGCCTGGGCACCGTGGCAAGTTCCTTGGTTGCAGCCGAGGCGTGAGAGAACGGGATTGATATCGCGAACGAAGTCGGGCGTGTTCGCTTCTTGATTGCCAGCAGCTGGCTTCGTGACCGGGGCAGGGGAGTAGGACTTCGCCAGATCACCCGTCGCGACATCAACCAGTCGGACAACGCCATCGGCACCCGCGGCCGCGACAACTTTGCCATCGGGTCGGAACGTAACCGCGTATTGCCCTGCGGGGATGTTCGTAGTCACCGGCTTGATATCCACCCCGGCGCGGAGGCGATCCAACTCGGCCTGCTGCGCCTTGGTACGGATCTCCTTGTCCCGCTGCTTGATCGGGATCGATTCCAGTTCCTTGATCCGATCCGCTGTCTTCTTGTCTAACTCGGCAGGGAAGGCGGCGATGAGCACTTGCCCGTTCGTATCCAGGGCGCTCGCCGCTGCCACGAGCAAGCCATCTTTGCTGACGGCAACGTCGAACACTCGGCCGGTGAGTGCGGGAAGGGGGCGGATCAGGTTGGCGTCGTCGCCGATCTTGCGGGCGGTCGTGCGGTAGATCCGGTACACCTTCGGGATGCCGTCGGACCCGCCGACCACGATCTCGTCGCGCGTCGGGTGTCGGTCGATGGCTTGAATGCCACCCTTGAGCGCACCCGGTGTGATGCTGGTCACGTTGTCTACGAATCTCTGGGTGGCGATTTCTGTCAACTTCGCGGTCATGTCTCGGCCGATCGACACGAGATGTGATCCATCCGCCGAGAAGGCCGTGCCCAGCACCCAGTCGTTGTGCGCCCCCTGCTGAAGAATTTGCTTACCGGTGGTGGCATCGAACGCTCGCACGGTGTTATCCGGGCAGCCGACCGCAACGAACTTGCTGTCGGGGGACCAACTCACGCCGTAGACCGTGTCGAACCCCACGGCGATCGAGAGCCTGAGTTTCTCCTTCTCGATGCTCCACAACTGAAGTTCACCCATCCGCCCTGGGTTCCCACCACCGACGGCGAGCGTCTTACCGTCCGGCGAGAAGCGGATCGACTGAACTCGCTCGGCCAACCCGACCAGTCGCCCGACCAGCTTGCCCTGGTCCGGATCGGTGAGGAGCACTTCGTGGAACCCCGCGACTGCCAGAACCTTGCCGTCCGGCGAGTAGTCCAGCGCGGTGATCACCGGCGGCCGCGTGTAGGTGGGTGGGTGCTCGGCATCGAAATGAACGTTGGCATTGGTCGGAGTGTCGTCCTTGGCTCCCTCCGCCACCCATCGAACGATCAACTCGATCTCGCTCTCGTGAAGCGCGTCGGCGTTCTTGGGCATCAGTGCCTTGTGGGTCTTGGCATCCGGGGTAATATGGTTGACGAGTTCGCTTTCCTTCGGTTTGCCGGGAACTACCGCTTTCTTCCCGGAGTCGCCGACCGCGACGAGCTTAGAGAACTCGGTCATCACGTACCCACCCTGGGCCTTCGCGGGTTGGTGACAACCCTGGCATTTGGCTTGCAAGATCGGGCGAACCTGTTTGTTGAAGCTGACCGGTTGGTTCGGGGTAGCCGGCTTTGCGTCGGCTGCCGAAGCGGCTGACGCGAGTGCAGCGCTTGCGAGTAACGTGGAGAGGAGTCGAAAGGTCACGTTCGGTGTCCTGCGAAAGTGGGGGGTGTCACTCAGTGGTGGTACATTCCGTCCGCACCGACGAACTGCGTTACCGCGTAGAGCTTTACCCAGGCAGGTGGGAAGTGCCTCCAGGAGACACTCCGCTCTTTCGAGAAGCAGCCGTCATGTCACATTCTTTCACGGTTGGCGAGGTCTGTCTTGTCGATAGGCCGCGAGAATTTGTAAATTTGCCGCATGGCACGAATTTTAGACAAGCCACATGAATGGGCTCAGCAGTTCTTCGCGGGTCTGGCACGCCCCGATGAACTGTTCGATCTCTTCGATCCGCTTCCAGGCATCTACCTCTACGTCAAGGATGTCGAGAGCCGCTTCGTGCGTGCGAACCAGGTCGTGTGCGATGTTGTTGGTGCAGTATCTCCTTCCGATCTCGTGGGGCGAACGGATTTCGATTACTTCCCACCGGCGATTGCCGCCCAGTATGTCGCTGAGGATCGCCGTGTCATCGCCGCCGATCGGCCGCTGACGAATCAGGTTTGGCTTGTCCCCGGGAACGATGGCATCCCTCACCTCTACCTCTGCAACAAGATTCCCTTGCACGGCAAGAAGGGCGAGGTCGTGGGGATCGCTGGCGTGAAGCGGCCCTATGAACACTCGGCGGGGCTGTTGGAGGGATACAGTCGGTTGTTGAAAGTGGTGGCGTTTGTGACCGATCATTATGCCGAATCGATCGAGGTCGCGGACCTCGCTGCCCACGCGGGCCTTTCCGTGAGCCAACTCCAGCGTGAGTTCTCGAAGCACTTCGGCATCACGCCGACGAACTACATCCGCGAAGTGCGGATCGGCATGGCGAGGCACCTCCTCGAAACCAGCGACATGCTGGCATCGCAGATCGCGCTGACGTGTGGCTTCTACGACCAAAGCCACTTTAACCACCACTTCAAGACCCTCACGGGGCTCACGCCGCGTGAGTATCGCCAGCGATTTCGCACTTCCTGAGTTACGCCAGAACCTCCTTGATGTAGTGCCCGTGAACGTCGGTCAGTCGGCGACTGAGTCCGTTGTGGTACCACGTCAGTTTCTCGTGGTCGAAGCCGAGCAAGTGGAGCACAGTGGCGTAGAAGTCCCACACGGTCGTGACGTTCTCGACGGCCCGCCGCCCGAACTCGTCGGTTGCCCCGTAGCTCACCCCGCCCTTCACGCCGGCTCCCATCATCCAGCACGTGAACGCATCCGGGTTGTGGTCCCGCCCTTTCGTGCCGGACTGGTGCGTCGGCATCCGACCGAACTCGGTCGTCCAGATCACCAGCGTGTCCTTCAGTAACCCGGATTGTTTCAGGTCGGTGAGGAGTGCCGCAGTTGGCTGGTCGAAGATCGGGGCGTGGCGATCGTAGTCCGCTTTCAGCGTCTTGTGGGCGTCCCAGTTGAGCAACCCATCGACGCCACTGGCCCGGCTCGCGCAGTACAGGTTCACGTACCGCACCCCGCGATCCAGCATTCGCCGTGCGAGCAAGCAGTTCCGGGCATACGCGGCCTTCAACTTGTTCGGGTCGTCGGTGCCGTAGCGCTTGTGTGAAGCGGCCGTCTCGCGGGAGAGGTCCGAGACTTCGGGAGCCGACAACTGCATCTTCGCGGCAAGCTGATACGAAGCCACACGAGCGGCGAGATCGGTGTCCCCACCACGCGACTTGGCGTGACTCTCGTTCAGGAAGCCGAGTACGTCCCGCGTTGCGGTATCTTCTTGCGGCGACACTCCGGCTGGCGGCGTGAGGTTCCGCACAGGACGGTCTGCGGACAACTCCACGCCCTGAAACTTCGCGGGCAGAAACCCGTTCGACCAGTTGGCTTTCCCGTTCGGTGGCTCGCCTCGCACGTCTGGTAATGCGACGTAAGCGGGCAGGTTCTCGTTCGCCGTCCCGAGGGCATAACTGACCCACGCACCGGCACCCGGGAACCCCTCGTTCACGTGGCCGGTGTTCATGAACACGCAGCCGGGGCCGTGGGTGTTCGTCTTGGATGTCATCCCGTGGAGGAACGCGATGTCATCGGCAAACGCGGACATGTTGGGAAGGAGGGTCGAGAGCATCTTCCCACTTTTGCCAGCGGGGGCGAACGCCCACGGACTCTTCATCAGGTTGCCATTCTTCCCCTGGAAGCTGACAAGGTTTTCTTCGCCGGGTAGCGGCTTTCCGTCCTGCTTTTCCAGGGCGGGTTTGTGGTCCCACAGATCGACATGGGAAGCCGCTCCGGGGCAGAAGATTTGCAGAACACTTTTCGCCTTCGCCGGGTGGTGCGTGATCCCTTTCCCCGGTTGCCAGCCCGCTGCGTCGGCTGCCCCGGTTTCATCCGCGAGGAGAGATAACAAGCCGAGCCCCGCGAACCCGGTTGGGATGCGAGAGAGCAGGCCGCGGCGACTGAGCAGTTCCGGAGGGAGAGCGTGGGACATTTCCGGTTCCTCTTGGCTACTTGTGTGAATCGGATCGCGACTGCTCAATCCACGTAGAGAAACTCGTTCGAGTTCAGCACCGCGCGACAGAGTGCCCGCAGGCCGTGCGTCCGCACCACCTTCTCGGCCGTGGAGAGTTCTTCCGCCGTCGGTGGCCGTCCGTAAGCGAGCGCGAATATTCGCCGTAATTGAGCGTCCGATTCGGGACCGGCATCTGTTTTGGCTCGCGCTGCCAGAGCGTCGGCCATGTCGAGCGTGAACTTGTGGTTGAACAAGGCGAGCGCCTGCATCGGTGTCGTCGTGCTCCCCCGTCGCGGGGCAGCGGATGCCGGGTCAGGGCAGTCGAAGTCGGTCAGTACGTCGATCCGTGCGGCTCGTGCGTTCTGGTGATACACCGACCGCCGATACGTGTCCGGCCCAGGGGCGTCGAGCGGGTGATAGGTCGCCACGTTATCTTGCACGTACCTGTAGAGTCGGAACCCAGGCCCGCCTCGCTTGGGGTCGAGCTTCCCTGAGACACTTAACATACTGTCGCGAATCTCTTCCCCGGAGAGCCGCCGCGGCGGGAACCGCCAGAGCAAACGAGAATCGCCGTCGATCCCCGCCGCATCGGCGCGAAACGCGGAAGACTGCCGATACGCCTGTGAAGTCACGATCAAACGATGAATCGGCTTGAGCTTCCAGTTTTCTGCTTGAATGCGATGGGCGAGCCAGTCGAGTAATTCCGGGTGCGTCGGCTTCCCACCCATGTAGCCGAAGTCGCTTGGCGTCTCCACGATGCCGGTTCCAAAGTGCCAGCCCCAGACGCGGTTCGCCAGTACACGGGGTGTCAACGGGTTGTCCCCCGCGACGATCCACTCGGCGAGTTCCTTTCGCCGCGCAGACTCAGTTGTGGTTGCTGGCAGATCGAAACCCTTACCTGCCTCGGAGAGAAAGGCCGGGCTTGCGAACGCGACAGGTTCGCCTTTCTTCTGCGGGTCGCCACCGACGAACACCTGGAACGGACCCGCAGCCGGCCGGAATTGACCGATCCACCAGCGTGGGAATTTCGGTGGTGCCAGCGCGAGTTGCCGGTCGAGTTCCGCGATCTCGACGGCAACCATCGGGATTCGATGCTCGCGCTCCGAGGTGCTCGCGATCCGGAGGGCAGTTCGTTCCGCAACGAGCACGTCCTTGGCCGCCTTCAACCGAGCCTGGTTGGCCTCGAACGCCCGGCGCTCCTCTGCCGGTGCAATCACACGATCGCCGTGATAGACGCCAGCGACCGCCGCCGCGAGACGGTGGTAGTCTTGCTGCGTGATCGGATCGAACTTGTGGTTATGGCAACGGGCGCAACCCACCGTCACCCCGAGGAACGCCTCGCCCGTCGTCCGCACGATCTCGTCGAGTGTGTTCGCACGAATCATCGCGGCCTGGGCCGCATCTTGATTACCAACGTCGTCGTATGGTCCCGTGACAAGGAACGCCGTGCCCACCTCGACCGCCGGATCGCCGGGAGCAATCACGTCGCCGGCAAGGTGCTCGCGGACCAGTCTATCGAACGGCTTGTCGTCGTTGAAGCTCTTGATGACGTAGTCACGAAACGGCCAGGCACTGTCGATGATGACGTTCCGCTCGAACCCGTTCGATTCGCCGAACCGCACGACATCGAGCCAGTGCCGGCCCCACCGTTCGCCATACGCCGGCGACGCGAGCAGATCCTCGACAAGCTTCGCGAATGCGGTTTCGGACGGGTCTTTTCGGAACGCTTCAACTGCTTCCGGAGTCGGGGGCAGTCCTGTGAGATCAAACGTGACCCGTCGTATCAAGGCCACGGGGTCGGCGGGGAGCGATGGCGTTAATCCCTTCTCCTTCAGCTTCGCAAACACGAACCGATCAATCGGATTCGCTGCCCACGCCGAGGGCAATCCAGGGGGATTCGGGGGAGTCGGATCGGCGAGCGGCTTCAGCGACCACCACGACTTGTCCGCCTTCGCCCGCTCCTTGACGACAACGTCTTTAGGCCACGGTGCCCCTGCGGCGATCCACTCGCGGAGCACGCCGATTTCCGCAGGCGTCAGGGCCTTGCCTTCCTTCGGCATCCTCGGTCGTTTTCCCGGTTCTTGAGGCGTCAGTAGTTCGAACAACCCGCTGTCGTCGGGCTTCCCCGGAACAACGAACTCCTTCTCGACGAGGTCCATCGGCGTGGAGACGGAGACCTTTCCTTTCGCGTTCCCCGCTTGGTGGCAGCGCACGCAGTGCCGCTCCAGAATGGGGGCGACATCTTTTGCGAAATCGGGTGGCGCGGCAGTCGTGAAAGCTGGGAAGAGAAGCCATACCGGGAGAGAGAAGCGAATCACTTGGTGGCCTCCGATGTCGTTGTGCGGGCAGCCGAGGGGAGGTACGACCGCCAGCGGTTGATGTGTGCGACCGCGGCCTTTTCAGCCTGGTCCGGGTCGCTGGCGACAATGGCTTTCAGCAACCGGCGGTGTGAGTTGACAGCCAGCGTTCGCGGGGCGATGGCGAGTTCGACATCCCGAAATGCAGCGGCGAGCCAGAACTCGAACACCGATCGCGCCGTCAGCCAGGCGGCGAGGATGCGGTCGTTTTTCGCGGCCCGAACAATCGATTCGTGGAATGCTACATCGAGTTGCGTGAGTTCACGGTACGTCGCGGCCTCACCCTGCTGGCGCACGTTCTCTTCGAGGGCCGCTGCGAGTTTGCTACCCCCCGCGACGGCCGCGAGTCGTGCCGCAGGCCCTTCGAGTGCAACGCGGACGGCAACCAGTTCCTCGAACACACGCGGTGTCAGTTCAATCACCCGGCTTCGACCACGGTCGTTGAACGTGATAAGCCCTTCGCGTTCGAGTGCGATCAAGGCTTCACGCACGGGAGCCCGACTCACGCGATAGCGGGTTGCGATCACCGGCTCGGGCAGGGTGCTCCCCTCCGAGAACTCGCCGCAGATGATCGCCTCGCGAACGCGGTCCCGAACTTGCTCGGCAAGGCTAAGCCGCGTCAGGGGTGCGGCTGGGTCAGCGTTCGGCATGCGGCAGCCTTCAAAACATTCTGGTTGGGTGGACTGTCCACTGTCGACAGTGTACCGTCGATAACTGAGCGGTCAATCATATTCTGCGGCAGACATTCACAGTTCTTTAACATCGTTGCATGTAGACCTTCCCAGGGGTAAGTTCAGTTGAAATTCCCCAGTTCCCTGGCAACGTACACCTGGGAACACCGACGATCCTCACCCTCGCTCCTGATGCCATGAAACATCCTCGCCGCATGTCGGCCGCGATCCTGGCCACCGTTCTCATCACGACCGTTGCCTGGACGGCCCCTGAGATTGCGCCGCCGCCCCGTGCCGGCATCGACCTGCGAGGTTACAAGACCGTGTCGGAAGCCGCCAAGGCAGATCCCAAAGAGTTCAACTTTAACGGCACCCGATCCAGTGTCGCGGCGGGCTATCTCGGGGTCGTGATTGCCGAGAAGGCCGGGAAGCCAGTGGTCGATGCTGTTGCTCCTGAGTCGCCCGGGGAGTTGGCCGGTTTGAAGGAAGGGGACCACATCCTGAAGGTCGATGGGGAATCGGTCGCCTCGGCACTTGTGGTACGCGACCTCCTCCGCACGAAGCTGGCCGGCGAGAAAGTCTCGCTCACCGTTGGACGAGGCAGCAAGCCGGTCGAACTGACGGCGAGTCTGACTTCGATGAGCAAGCCGCTGAGCATCACCGGCGGGCGCGCGATTCTCGGCGTAACCCTGGGCGGTAACGCCACCGGTGGTGGTGTGAAGCTCATGGATGTGACCTCCGGTGGTCCCGCGGACAAGGCTGGTCTCAAGTCCGGCGACGTCATGCTGAAGATCGACGGCAAGGACATTGATGGTGAAGCTGGTTTCCGCGATCACCTCAGCAACAAAGTGGCCGGCGATCCCCTCGAAATGATCGTGCTCCGCGGCGAGAAGAAACTCGAACTGCGGCCCGTGCTCGTTGCAGAAGACCGACCCGCGGGGAAGGGCGGTAGCTGGGACGACCGCATCCCGCGAGCGTGGCGGAAGCCAGTGTACCGACTCGCCATCCTTGGTGTTGAGTACCCGGATGTGAAGCACAACGCGAAGATCAGCGACAAGGACTGGGAAGAGTCGATGTTCAGCCTGGGGACGTACACCGGCAAGTCTGCGACTGGGCAGAAAGTCTACGGGAGCATGAACGACTATTACAAGGAGTTGAGCTACGGCAACTTCAAGGTTGAAGGCAGCTTCCTGGGTTGGGTGGAGGTCTCGAAGAAACGCCTCGACTATTCCACAGGCAGTGGCACAAGCACGAAGGAGAAGACCGCCCTGCTGACCGAGTCACTGGACTTGTACACGAAAAAGAACGGCAAGGATTCCCTGAAGGAGTACGACGGCATTTTCTTCCTGTATGCGGGTGACCGGGTGAACACGACCCGCGGCGGGTTGTACTGGCCGCACCGTGCGAGCATCAACTATGGCGGGCGGTCGCTACCCTACTTCATCGTTCAGGAGGGCGGCAGCCGGATGAACGACATCAGCGTGTTCTGCCACGAGTTCGGTCACATGCTCGGCCTGCCGGACCTCTACGCTCGCCCGGAGCAACCGGGAAGCGAGGGGGCGTGGCAGTGGTGTGCGATGTCTAACCAGATCGGGGAGGGAAGGCCGCAGCACTTTTGTGCCTGGAGCAAGGAGCAACTCGGGTGGGTGAAGCCAGTCGTGCTCGACCCTCGGGTGAAGCAGAAGCTCGTGCTGTCGCCCATCGAAGACGACCCGAATCAGTGCTTCAAGATCATGGTGCGGGCCGACGGCAGCGAGTATTTCCTGTTGGAGAACCGCAAACGCACAGGCTGGGACTCAAAGCTACCGGGCGAGGGTTTGCTTATCTGGCGGGTGGTGAACAACAAGCCGATCCTCGAGGAATCGCACGGCATCGAAGGGGCACGCGGGCCGGGTTCGTTCCCAACTTCGGTGCCATTTCCAAGTGTGGCGAACCACAGTTTCACGCCCTCGACCATTCCATCGAGCAAGAGCCAACTCGGCGGTGGGCTGCCCGTGTGGGTGACGAATATCCGCAAACTCCCCGACGGCCGCATTACCTTCCACGTCGGGTATGAGTACCAATGATCTGGTCGCGCGCGGCCAACAGTTTGGAGTCGGAATGAGTCTGACCTTTCTTCTTGGTGGCGATCTCTCAGTCAACCGCATCGGGTACGGCGCGATGCGGTTGTGTGCTCAGCCGGGCAACTTCGGTCGCTTCACGGACTGGGAAGCGGGTAAGCGTTTGTTACGGCGTGCCGTCGAACTGGGCGTCAACTTCATCGACACGGCCCACGCGTACGGGCCATCTTGTAACGAGGAACTCATCGGCGAAGCGCTCGCACCGTACCCCGCCGGCGTCGTGATTGCCACGAAGGGTGGCGTTGAAAAGACGGCACCTGACAAGGTCTTCACGGATGGCCGCCCCGAAAACCTTCGCCGGCGATGTGAGGAAAGTCTGCGACTACTTCGCGTTGAACGGATTGACCTGTACCAGCTCCACAGGCCCGATCCGAACGTACCGTTTGCTGACAGCGTGGGGGCGATTGCCGAACTGCGTGGCGAGGGGAAGGTGCGGCACGTCGGCCTTTCGAACGTCACACTCGCACAGATCGAGGAAGCACGCGGCATCGTCCCGATTGCATCCGTGCAGAACCGATACAACTTGATCGAGCGAGCCGACGATCCCGTAGTTGATTACTGCACGACACACGGAATCGCGTACTTGCCCTGGGGGCCGCTGGCGGCAAAACCCTTCGCACGTGAGGCTCCACTCGCAAGCAAACACGGTGCGCTGGCCTGGCTCCTTCGGCGGTCGCCGAACATCATCGTGATCCCGGGTACGACCTCCCTTACGCACCTGGAAGCGAATATCGCAGCGGGAAGAATGCCGCTTTCCGACGAGGAGTTCGCCGCCATCACAGCCAGCGCCACATGATCTTCCTCCAGGTTGTCGTGGTACCCTGCGTTTCGTGGGAGTAAAGCTTGCCCGTTCACGTCTCACATGACCCCGACGCCCTCCCTGGGGCATATGCGGCGTGGCGTCACCGAACACTGGCCGCTGCCCTCATCGCAACCGCCGTGGGCTTCGTGGTGCACGGCTCGACAGCTGAACTCCACGTCCAGTTCGAGGACGAGCAGCCCTCAACCTGGCTGGTCATTGGGTTGTTGCTGGTCCTGATCGGGACTTTCAGCCCAGGGTTGGTGGGTGCTTGCCTGGCCCTGGCCGGTCTCCGTTCGTGGCGGCGGCTTGGGCGTTCGAGTCGACTTGCACGTGCCGCTTGGGTGGTGTGGGTACTCGGGCCGCTCCCGATTCTGCTTCTGCCAATTTCGCACGTCTTCAATCTGGACGCTGGCGACGCACTCAGAACGTCCACTTCCCAGGTCCGCTATCTGGTGACGGTGACTGCTCCAGCCTTCTTTGCGCTGCTCCCGGGCGCCTTGAAGGCTGCCCTGGTACTCAAGCGGTTTCTCCCAGAATCGCGAGCACCCGGCCAGATCACGCTCCTCGCGGCTCCAGCCTGCATCGCCGCGTACCTGATTCCGCTCGGAGTGCTCACGCATCTGGCATTTCACATCAAACCTTACCTGGGCTTGTTGCTCCTCACCTGCTCGCCGGTTGTCTCACTTCTGGCCGTTCGCTGGTTACGGCTGCGCAACACACCCGAACAAGCAGTTCGTATCACCCGGAACATCGGTGTTGTGCAACTTGTGCTTGCGTGCATGGGGGCAGGGCTGCTCATCGCGTTTGTCGAGGAGCACCCGCTGCTGCGGTCGTGGGTTGGGCAGGTTGATCCGATCTGGGTACTGGGCGTGGTGGCGAAAGTGCTGGCAAGCAAGTGGCTCACGACTGTCGTCGTGACGGACCTGTTGGTCGTGATGCTCCACCAGGAACGAGAGGCGGCCCGTGCGCTGGCGGGGACGGGTGAGGGCGAGGCGCTTGCGCGAAAGCTCGATGCGCTCGGGGAGGCATTGCGGCCGGCGACAACGCAACACAAGGTATCGCAGCGCTATTGACCCGTCTGACTCTCACGATCACTCGGGATTGGCCACCCCATTGTCGGTTTGTGGATCGCCGGGCACCTTCGGCGTGGCGAGGGTGGATTCCTCCGCCACTGGCACTGGGGCGGCCCACCGTTCGGCGATCTGCTCTTGCAAGGCGAGCAGGCCACCGAGGCTCTTGAACAAGATGCGGGTGAGCTTCTCGCGAGCTTCCCCAACCTGTCTTGACAGGTCGTTGATCCACACCCCGTCCAGCGTTTGGGTGTCCGCGGCGAGGTCGCGGATCAGCGGCTCTGCCAACAGGAACTGACCGAGCGGATCCCCGGCGGGGAGATTCTTCAAGGGCGGGAGTCGGAGTGAATGTGCCGAAACGATCACCTCTCGCAGCGTCCGGGCGGCAGTCCGAAACACGCCCAGTGCATTCTGAAATTCTGCCTGTTCAAGTTGACGTTGCCCGGTGAGTGCCGCAATGGTGTAACCGATCTCACGCGACTGTGCGACAAGAACGGTGTGGATGTTCTGAGCAGCAGTGTGGAAACGGTACCATTCTTCCAACGAAGCCCGATCCTCCTTGCCAAGGTGCGCCGCCATCGCGTAGTGGGCACGGAACGCCTGTCGATCCAGGGCGTGCATCCACTCGTAGTCCGCGTCCACCTCCCCCTCGACCTGCTTGAGTAACTGTGGAGCGTCGGTCAATCGGTAGCGCTGGCCGCGATGCTCGAAGTCCTTGCCGGTAAGTTCCACAGCGCCGTGAGTCACGCGGGCCAGCTTGGTCAACTCTTCCTGCCGGGCCTTGTGTGCCTCCATGCGGGTCTTGAGTTCGTCGCCGTAGAGTTGTGCGTGAGCCTCGGCGAGTCGCGACCGATCTTCGAACTCTTCCCAGCTTGACCGCACGCAAAGTTCCGCGATGTCGCCGGGCTTGACGTAGCGGTTCTCGTACAACCCGTGGTAACGCGGGTGATAGGTCGTCTCGGCATGCTCAGTGTCTATGAACTCTTGCACGGCCTCGGGGTCTTCAAGCTGTTCCGGCTTTGCTTTTTGAGCGACTTCGTAGACCCGTCGCGTTACCAATTCTCGCACCTTTGAAGGATCGGCGAACAACTCCCACGGGGAACGCTCGTCCGTTGGGCCACGAAAGTAGCGAGACTTCACGTTCGCCTCACGGTCGTGGTTTGATGGGTGAGTGGCCCACATCTTTGGAACGCTGGTGTCCTCCGGTTTGAAGACCTGCACCGTTTGAGTCGGGTCGTCTGGAAGGGGTGGAACCTCGCCGAGCATCGGGTTGTTGAGGCGAAGTTTCAGATACTCCGCGGCTTTCGTTTGATGGAAATACAGGTCACGCGAATACCGTTTGTGATCGGCCGCAACACTGAGGTCGGACCACGCTTGACCGAGCGCGTCGCCCGCGAGGTCGAGCCGAGCCAAAGCGAACACGAGAGCATCACTGCCGGTCACGCTCGCAGCCACAAGGTCGGCGTTGTACTCCATCTCCCGCGACAGAGACGTGTGAGCGAAGTTGATCCCGCGGAAGAGAGCCTCAAGAGCTTTACGCAGAACCCAAAGTCCCCCTGCGAACGTCCAAACGAAGACCGAGATGCGGAGGTCGATCCGCCCAGCGGCTGCAAGTAGGTCGTCGAGCCAGTCACGCCCGTAGACGATGTCGCCCACAACGCGGTTCGTGGTGTAGACGTAGCTGCCGAGCGCCATGCTGTTCTGGGAGAAGTGGCCAAATTCGTGGGCGAGCACCGCTTTGAACTCGCTCAAGTTCAACCGGTTGACCAAACCAAGCCCAATGATGAGGTTCTTACGCGTCGGAAAGACGAGCGTTAGCAGCGACTCCTGGAACGACACGGCCGCGTTGACGTCTGGCGTGAGGAACACCTTGTGCGGAAAAGGAGCGCCGGTGTCCTTACAGAGTTGCCTGATGAACGCGAACAGAGTGGGTTGCTCTATTTCGGTGACCTCCACACGCACGCCCGGATCGTACTGGGAGCGTTTGAAGAGACCCTTCACCAGAAACAGGAAGAGCAAGCCAGACGCGATCCCGCCGATGAAAAGCCAGACAACAGGCTTCTCGCTCCGCTGCTGTCGGACCTGCTGCGCTGGTGCGGTCCGATAACCTGTTCGCGGGTTGATCTGCTGGGCGGGGAGTGGTGTGGGCCTCGGTTCGTCTTCCGCGAGCCAGGCAAAGCAGGCGTAGCAAGCATACGCTGAGCCGGCGGTAAGGCAGAGGTAGATGCCGACGAAGAGTAGCAGACACGCCAGAACCAGAAGCACACGGGACCGGTAGTTCGCGGACGGTTTCGTCAAGTCTACCGGCACTGACGCCGGGGTCGGAGGATACAGCGTGCTGATGTCGGCCATGTGGCGTCGCCTCGCCAGGAAGGAACGGGCCTCCATACTAGCGTGTGAAAATTCTAGCGAGTGTCAAGCGGAAGCGACAGCACGAGTGAGATGATCTTGTCGCCGACGGCCACTCCATCGTCGCGAATTGCGACGCGGGCCGAGGATCGCTCTTCGGCCCGCGTCAATGTAGCGATGTTCTGACAGTGGGAACTGTAGCTACTCAAGATTCAATCCAGCCGGATGTCGAGCGGCATTGTAGGGGCCGTCAGCTCGGCGACGATCCCGGACGATAGCGGGTCGGAATACTTCGTCGGAAGCTTTATCCACTGCCCCTTTGGCGGCTTCGGGGGCGTGACGACTCCAGAAGCACGACGTGCCTCTTCAATCCGCAATTTGACCGCCCGCGACACCGGCAACTCGAAGTACGGGTCGGGACTGTACACGCCAACCTTCGCCTGTCCGACGGGAACACCTGTGACCGTGAAGGTTCCATCCAGTTGGATGGGTGCGTAATAGGTCATCTGATCCGACCCAATTATGCTCACCGTGCCCCAGACCACCGGGCGACCGCGAGATGTGACCATCCCGGTTACATCAGTGGATTGCTGCCCGCAGCCGGTCATCATCAAGACCACAGCCACAACAAACAACCGACTGATCGTACGGCGAATGCGGTTGGTTTGGGTGATCATTCCGGCACCACCTCTCCGCCGTTGATGGTCACCATTGCTGGCAACACGCTCGTTCCTGCCGAGTAATTGAATGTGCGGACGCTGCCGTCAGCGAGGAGCCACGTTCCCACGCCGATGTGCGGGCTGTTGAAACGGTCCTGACTGCAGGAATCGGTTGCGACAAATTGGGCGTACCGTCCCGGCAGGGAACCTGGGCAAGCGGTGAATGTGAATGCTCCGCCTGGACCCACTCCGCCAAAGGAGTTCTGGTTCGGGAAGGCCATCAGCGTGTGATAGTCGGCCCCGACCCAGGTCATCCCCTGTTGTGTGGCATGACGTTCACCGACCGCTACTGTGTTGCTCAGACCGTCCGTAATGCTCATCATTTGCACCCGGGGGCGGATGCTCGGGTCAGGTCCGAACGGAGTCTTGACTGGGAACATGCCGTTGTTCGCATTCATCCCAATAGGACCGGTAGAAGGGTCCGTGTTCTCATCGCTTCCGGTCACGCCGACATAACTCGCAGCGACCAATGGCGATGCCGGAGGTGTTCCACCAGTAGGCGGAACTGCCGACGGACAGACATAGATGGGGATCGATGTTGCGGCCATCGCGGCGAAACCGGCGTCAATGTCGCTGGCGGCTGACTTCCCGGCAGCCAACTTTTGTACGGCGTCTTGCTCGACGTGGGGCAGAATGCGGATCATCCAGCCGCCAAATTCTTCCGCAGCGATTCCGGGTTGGTTCGCGGACTGATAGGCCATGAATGCCGGCATTTGAGCGCCGCCCAGGCTGGCGCTTAACCCCGTCGGGAACACGGCCCGGCCCCCTGGAAATTGCAATCGAGAAGCGTGATAGCTGTGGAGCGCAAGGCCGATCTGCTTGAGGTTGTTTGAGCACTTTGCACGTGCCGCGGCTTCGCGAACTTTCTGGACGGCTGGCAAAAGCAGCCCGATCAGAATCGCGATGATCGCGATCACGACCAACAATTCGATCAACGTGAATGCGGGCCGGACGAACCGGCGGAGCGAGATCATGATTCGGGTCTCCGCGTGTGAATGATGTAAAGAGCCAGTCAACGGCGAAGCGAGCGGTGCCATTCGTCACCCAACTCGCGGAGAGATTTTTTGGTGAGAGATACCCAGATATCGTCGGTGTATTGCCCATTGCGGAGAGCCTCGTTCAGCCGACGAACGAGAGAGGAGTCGTAGGTCGCAACGAGGTACGCGAGGAACGCGGCTGTCTCGCGTGAGTCGCCGTCGTAGCGTGCTGTAAGCGGGTTGGGCGGCTCAATCGCACCCGGCTCAAACTTGAAGAAACGGATGTAGTCGGCGATGCCATTCACCAGCCAGCCGGGACGACTCTTCCCACGATACGCCTGCACGACATGCGAAGTGGCGTAGACAACTGCGCCTACGTCGTGAGGGTTCGCTTCGAAGTATCCCGATGAAGCGATGATTCGCCCGCCGCTCACGCCGACCAATCCCGAAGCATCACGGCGAATGACGAACGGGATTAGCGAGGGCGGTCGAAACCCCTCGGCCGCGAGTTCATCGCAGATCATCGGGTAAGCCCGCTCGCATGTTTGTGCAGTGCGATTTGCCCACGCTGCCATCTCGGGAGCCGCGGTTACATCCACTGCGAATTCGACGGGCTGGCGGAACACGGCCACCGGGAGATCCGAGTCAATTGTGAACTCGCGAATCACGAGCGGATGCGTTTGCGCTTCGGGATGCACCCGTACCGCAACCAGCTTTCGCCCGCCCGCGTTCCCTCGCGCGAGCCCACCCTTGAATCCGGCAAGCGGTTCGAACACGACTCCATCGGCCGAAACTTCAAGCTGACCTGCCGTCAGAATCCAGCTATCGTTCGGATAACCCGTCTGCACTCCCACGGACTTCACCGCAACCGGTTTGTCGAACAGGAGCGTGAAATGGTCTGCCGCGCTGGGGTTGTTCGCAGACGCGTAACACGACAACGGGTTCCCATCGAACGCATACTGCCGAATTTGTGGGCCGGAAGTGCGGAGGGTCGTTTCAACGGTTGCCAGTACACTTGGCTTCGCGACACGTGCTACCTCCCGAACGTCCCGACCTTCTTCTGGAAGCGCAGCCGCGATGGCTGGCGATTCCGCATCCGCATCTTTCCCAAACCCGTAGAACGTGGCTCCCGCACCAATCAACCCGCCCATGACGAGCAGGCCAACGAGAATTTTCGCCTTGATGCCGATGATTGGAAGCAAATGGCGGGTGAGAGCCAGACCTGCGGTCGATACCAGCCCAGACGCCAAAGGGATACCCGACACAAACTGAGTCGCAGCCCGCGTTGTAGCTGTCACCAACGCGGCGGGAACCTTCGCCGTGGCAGTGCCGAGCGCGAGCAGGGTCGCGAGTGCCGTGACCGAGAGTGCGACCCCTCGGCGGGCGAGCCGAGCTTGGAGGAGTTCACGTGCCTGACGCAACCGTCGCTTCACGGTGCTCGGGGAACACCCAAGTTGGTTGGCTGCCTCGTCGCTGCTCATCCCTTCCAGACAGCAAAGGAGCAGGGGTGCCCGAAGATCCTCGGGCAAGCTGGCCATTTCGTCGTCGAGAATGGTGAGCAACTCGCGGCTGGTCACTTCTGCAAGAGCGTCTCCTTCAGGGCTGGTCTCTCGACGGGCCTCACGCGCCTGACGACGCGCCCTGTTCCGCCGAACCTCACGAGCCAGCCGTTGTGCCGCTTCGTGTAGCCAGGTGCCGATCGACTCACGCCAGGTAACTGTCCCAGCCTTTTTTGCCAGTACGAGGAACGTTGCCTGAAAGACATCCTCCGCGTCCTCTCGCCGGTCCAACACACGCTGACCGACACGCAGAACCATAGGGCCGTGCCGCCGGATCACGGCCGCGAAGGCGGCCTCATCACGCTCGACCTCAAATCGTTGCAGCAACTCGCGGTCGGAGAGTTCCTCGGTGACCGAAGCAGACGCGGCATCCGTTTGGTTCAAAAGCATGGGACAAATCTCGTCCGTGGTCCGGAACTGTATGGAACAGGTCTTGATCACAGCGTGTCAGAGTCACGAGGTTGTCAAGTCAGCGACCATCAAGGAATGGTCGCCGAGACAAAAGTGGGTCAGAATTCTCGCAACATTCTTGAAGTGGATACCGGCTGAGAGATTGTGGCCTTAACCTGTTGGCATTCTGACGGGGTTGACGCGCAGTCGATTACAACCCTCTGTCATACACGCACGAGTGCCTTGCCTTTTCTTCCTTTGATGGCAGCAACGAGGTCGGCGGAGGTGCGAATGTCCGCGTCGAAGTCGGTGTAACAACATCCAACCGTCCGAGGATCGTGCGAATCGCTGTTCCCGAGTTGGGCGTACTGCGGATACTTTTCGAGCAATTTGGCGGCTTGCTTGCGTAAGTCGTCGTCCATGTTGTTCGACATGACTTCGATGCCATCCAGTTCGGCGTTCTGATCGCGGACGAGCTTTTCGAAAGGTTGGTTCCAGCGGTTCGGATGGGCCGCAACCACGGCTCCGCCTTGTCTGTGAACCTCCCGGCACAATTCTCCCCAGGAGATCCCTCGGGGCAAGACGGATGGGTCGGTGACACCATAGCAGAGCATGTCGCCCCCACGGCCCGTGACTTCGACTCCACCCAGGATGACGAGGCCAGGTGCCGCCGCGCGGAGTTCTTCCAACTCACTTTCAGGCCACATGTAATCGTGCTCGGTAATCACGATTCCATCGAGGCCCGCAGCCACGGCTGACTTGATGAGGTCGAAGGGGTCGGTGATTGCATCGTGAGAGTGCCGGCAAGTGTGCATGTGCAGATCGAACTTCATCGGGATCAGCCTCGAAAACGCGGAACGCCCCAGCTCAAGCCGAGGCGTTATTATTCTATTCGGGCCGATCACTTCTTCTGCGGCAAGCCGACCTCGTAGACGTTGTTGTCGTTGGGCTGCACCTCGAACTGGAGCTTGCTGCGAGCGTTGTACTCGGCAGGAACATCGTTAGTGAAGACGTGCTGGTTCATCGCCTTGTTGAATCCAAGGTCGCGCTGGTTGTACACCATGATCGTCTTCAACCCCTGCGTTGTGCGGATTTCGAAGTGTCCATCAACAATCTTGGCCGATGCGGGGGTTGTTTGGCCTCCGATATCAACAAAGTTGATCTGACCAGACTCAAGTGGTTTCCCCTGCCACATCACCTTCCCGGTGACACGGTAGAGTCGTTGTGCAGTGTCGGCGCAACCAGCCAAACCAAGGATAAGCATGAGAAACGCGAACGTCCGAAACATCGGCTAACCCTCACCAGTTGCCTGAGGGTTCGCCACCATTTCGGCTCCCGATCGCCTTGTAGACTGAAGGCGTGATGCCGTTGGCCACGAACTTTGTGGCTCCGTCCGCGAAGGTGACGTTCACGCCGCCCGTGTGGTAGCTCCGTGCAAGCACGAACATGTTCGTGCCGCTGTAAATGCACGGTGCCTGGGGGAGGGGATTGACGCTGTTGCACCAGTTGAAGACATCCGGAATCGCAGTGTTGGGAGGGTAGACGGTACTAAACGATACGCCGCTGTGAGCCGGGTTGTAGTAGCGGCCACGAATGTCGTGCGCGCCGTTGTCGGGAACCAGAATCAACTCACTCACGAACGCCGTGTTTGATGTACCATCGCCGATATCGGTCATTCGGGTTTTCGAGACCGCGAACATGATGCCGTCGAGGTTCGCGCTGGTTGCAGCACTGCTATCGTTAAAATACCCGCTGCTGGCACAGGTCACAAAGTTGCCCGAGAAGCCCTGAGTAGGGCCGCCGCCACCGCCCCAAAATGTGTGGAGTTTCGGTCCGATGGGATCAGACGGACACATCAGAGTGGGGATGACGGTTTCGTAATCGGCGAAATCGAGGGCGGAAGCACCCGTTGCCATGTGTGCCTCGAACCTCGCGTAGAGAGCACTTTGTTCGATATACGGGAGAATGTCTTGCCCCCAACTCCGGCGGTCCATCGTTCCGTTGTACGGGGCAGGGGTCGAACCCGTGCCGTCGATGTAGTTGTACGTTGCATGGGGAAAGTACCCCTTTGCATCGTGGTGATTGTGCAAGGCAATCGCGACTTGTCGCATGTTGCTCGTACATTTCAATCGTGCGGCGGCTTCACGCACCTTCTGCACAGCAGGCAACAACAAGCCGATGAGGATGGCGATGATCGCAATCACAACCAAGAGTTCGATGAGTGTGAACCCACGCTGCTTCATGGATACTCCCCAATGACGTGTGGACACGATCTTGCTGACGTAACTCGCCGAAATGCGTCGAATGGTTGGACGATACACGGAAATTTCACGTTACGCAAACAATTTTCTTACACACCTTGAAGTGACGCGGTGAAGAATGTCTCCCCCCACGCAATCTCGTCAACATGCGAATTCAATCTGGTCGGCTGCGGTTGCGGTTGTTCGGCCCGAGCCTCTGGTGGAATCGGCTGTGGGTTTGATCGAAGAGATTCGGAATGCGCGACGAGTCTTGGTTGTCGGTGCAGGCAAGGCCGGCGCGGGGATGGCATTCGGGCTTGAGGCAGCGCTCGCCGAAAAACTCGGCTGCGTTGAGGGTTTGGTGAATGTCCCCGCGGGAATGACCGCTCCCCTTAAGCGAATCCGATTGCACCCCGCCCGACCACAGGGTGTGAATGAACCCACTGCTGAAGGTGTTGCCGGTGCCGAAGAGATGCTCCGGTTACTCGCGTCCTCAGGTCCGGAGGATGTCGCGGTGTGTCTCCTCTCCGGGGGAGGCTCCGCACTTCTCCCGGCTCCGGAAACGGGCATTACGCTCGCGGATAAACTCGCAGTAACCAAGTTGCTCCACCGGTCGGGGGCGACAATCGACGAGATGAACTGCGTTCGCAAACACCTTTCGCGGGTCAAGGGCGGCAGACTTGCGGAAGCGTTCCAAGGGAAACTGCTCGTTTCGCTCATCATGTCCGATGTGGTCGGTGACCCCCTCGACGTGATTGCTTCCGGACCGACTGCCCCCGATCCGACGACGTTTGCTGAAGCCCTCGACGTTCTGAAGCGTTACGGTTTGCTGAGTAACGCACCGCCCTCGATCGTGAGTCATCTCGAAGGCGGACGAGCAGGCAAGATTGCGGAAACGCCCAAGGCCATTCCCGCGAACATTGTGAACCAAGTAATCGGGAGTAACCGCGTTGCCCTGAACGCCGCGTCGCAAAAGGCCAAGGAACTCGGTTATCGCGTGCTCGACCTCGGAGCGTTTATCGAAGGCGAGACGCACCACACCGCGACAGCAGTTGCGGGCGTCGTGCGAAGTATCCGAGTTGATGCCACTCCCGTTCCCAGTCCGGCATGCATTCTAATTGGTGGCGAAACCACCGTGTCACTTGGTGAGAAGCCGGGGAAGGGTGGTCGCAATCAGGAATTTGTTCTCGCGATGATTGCGAAGCTGGGGCTCGATGGAATGAAGGGTGTGACCGTTCTCAGCGGCGGGACCGATGGCGAGGATGGGCCGACCGATGCGGCAGGGGCAGTTGCGGACGCCGAGACGATCTTGAGATTCCAAGAGCGTGGTATTTCGCCTCAAGAGCATCTTGAACGACACGATGCTTATTCGTGCTTCGAGAAAGTGCAGGGCTTACTCAAAACCGGCCTGACGGGTACGAACGTCATGGACATTCGCGTAGTTTTGATCCATGGTTTGTGAACTTTTTGCCGCTTTTGAGCCACCGGGTTGTAAAAGCTACCTGTTTGGAAATATCTGCACTGCCAATTTTTCCTATTGACGGGATTCCGCAGCCCGGCTGGGTCAGTGTCCAACCACTCTGGTCGCAAAACGGCCTTTGGCACACGGGTTGCTATATCTCTATTCGTTCTCAAACGGCTACGAGGTGAGTGGTCACAGGGGCCGGAATCGAGAAGAGGCACGGTGTGGACCGGAACCCGCACCGCGGACCGGTCGGCAGCGAGTGGGTCGGGAAGAGGTACGGATGAACCGTGCCCAACCGACGTACCCGTTACCGACCGGTCTTTGTCATTTCCCCGGGCAGGTCAGCCATAAAATCCACAGTCAGTAGCCAAGTTGGTTCGCGTCTCACATGATTCTGATTTGGACTTGGACAGGAACAGGTATTCGCGACAGCAAATGAGTTCCTGAAGCAGCAATTCCTGAATCAATTACGTTGCTCATGCGAAGCGTGAAATTGTTCTGATGAACTTTCTTCCAGACAAGTTAAACGTTTCCAGAGAGGGGTGCCCCACTCGCCCGGAACCGATTTCCAAAAGACACCAAGTCGGTGAGGCTTACCGTTGCCTCCAGGTTGAACCGTTCGCGGGAATCTGGAAGTTTCCCAGCCCTCACGACTGCACTTTCCCACACGACTGGAACGAAACTGCCGGGTCTTAGGCCGGTGAGTGTGCTTCTGAGTCGGTTATCGAACGTGGCGAGTCGATATGAAGGGTACGCCCCTGATGATGGGGCGGTTGAAAGTTGCTAACCACGGAAGGATCTCTCATGCGTAAGCTTATCCTTGGCCTGTTCATCGCCGCCCTCACCATCAGCGGCGTCGCTGGCT
This sequence comes from Planctomycetaceae bacterium, assembly GCA_013823135.1. GTDB lineage: Bacteria > Planctomycetota > Planctomycetia > Gemmatales > Gemmataceae > Gemmata. Next base: position 56,099 of record PNLP01000008.1, on the reverse strand, counting down.
GCAAGAGCGCTCAAAGCTCGGGCTGCTCGTCCTGCGGCAAGTGATTTCAGGCGGGTGGTAACGTGACGGCTGCGTCTTCGCCCACGACAGTCGTCCAGGTTCTCACCCGCCACGTCGTAACAAGTCCATTGACGACGTAAGGGTCGGTGGCGGCAAATGCTTCGACAGGTGTGCTCGAATCGCACTTGAAAAGCAGGACCGCCCCGTCCACCGGATCGGCGAATGCACCGCCGAGGACTAGCTCGCCTCGCTTCAATGCAGCTCGGGCGTGTGCAAGATGTGCCACGCGGAACGGCAATCGCCGTTCCGCGTAATCCGGTACCACGTCGTAGAACAGTAAGTAGTGCATTGCTCTTGCACTCAGTAGGTCGCGCGACCACCCGAAATATCAAAGCAAAAGCCCGTCGTGAAGCTGCAATCCGCACTGCTCAGGAAATGAACCAGCGCTGCTACTTCGTCCGGCTTGCCAGTGCGACCAAGTGGGATCTTCGACAGCATCATGTTGATTTGGTCCTGGTTCAACTGGTCCAGAATGGGCGTCTGAATCACGGCCGGAGCAACGCTGTTCACACAGATGTCCCCCTTGCCGACGAGTTCCTTCGAGAGCGACTTCGTCAGTGCGATCACGGCTGCTTTGCTTGCGGAGTAAGGTCCCATCTTGGGGTTACCCTCTTTCCCTGCGATGCTTGCGATGTTCACGATCCGGCCGTACCGGCGTTCGATCATCGAAGGTAACACCGCCTTACAGCACAGCACCAAACCGGTCACATTGATGCCCATCACGAATTCCCAGTCTTCCCGCACGCTTTCCCAAATCGGGACATCACGGCCTTTCCGGCTTGCAACGCCGGCGTTGTTGACGAGCACGTCAACTGGACCTGCTGCATGCGTCACTTCAGCGAACACGCGTTCAAGGTCGGCTTCCTTCGTGAGGTCGCCGACCATCGGGACTCCGCCGATGTCGCGAGCAACCCGTGTTGCGTTGTCGCTGTTCATGTCAAACACACCGACTTTCGCACCAGCGCCGGCCAAGCGTCGGCAGATCGCCTCACCGATGCCTTGACCGCCACCCGTAACCACTGCTACCTTGCCATCGAGCCGGAAGAAGTTCGCTGACATCTGAATCACCCCAGAGAGTTTTTGTCGTTGGCTTACGTTGTAGCCGGATGCAGGCACTCGGGAAGATAAGAACGCCGGAAGCAGATAAGTGAAGACGCGATGAATGGTGATTTTGCGGATTCTGAGCCCATAAGTTGTTTTAGCGATGCTTCCTGGCCAGAACGGATTGTCAATCTGGGGCAGACTTTTGCACAATACGCTTATGGGGCTGCCCAAGAGATACTGGGCAGGCCACGAAGTAAACCAATGTCGGGGGCGGGATGAAACCTCACCGTGTGGGGGAAGGCGAGCGGTCGCTAGCCGTGTTCATCGATTTCGAGAACATGGGACTGGGGTTCAACAATCGTCGGGATCGCTTCGAGATCAGTAAGGTTCTCGAACGACTCGTCGAAAAGGGCAAGATCGTCTGCAAGAAGGCCTATGCCGACTGGTCAAGGTTCGGAATGTACACCGGCGGGTTGCATGAGGCCGCAATCGAGTTGATCGAAATCCCGCGCCGTGGGATGAGCGGCAAGAACTCGGCTGACATCCGTCTTGTCGTGGACGCCATCGACCTCGCGTATAGCAAGGACCACATCGATACGTTCGTGATCGTCTCCGGCGACAGTGACTTCTCTCCGCTCGTTTCCAAGCTCAAGGAACTCGGCAAGCACGTAATCGGGCTGGGCCTGGCGGATGCCACCTCCGACCTGTTGCGTGATAATTGCGACGAGTTTATCTATTACGAAGACCTCGACCGAGCACCGATCATTCCCGTCGCGGTGAACGATCAGATTCCCGAGAAGAAGCGCAAGGTCTTCGCTCTCTTGCTCGACTCCTTGCTTGCTCTCCGTCGCGAGAACAAGGAGGTCATCTATTCGTCGATGTTGAAGGACACCATCAAGCGGAAGAAACCCTCGTTCAACGAAGAGTACTACGGCTACCGGACTTTCAGCGAGTTGCTCGAAGACGCTCAAAAGGAAGAATTACTGGAGATTGAGAAACACAAGTCGAGCGGAATGTACGTTGTCACGCGGTTCGGCCTGGAAATGCAAACCGGTGCCCCCAGCGTGGTAGCAGTCGTGCGCAACGGCAATGAGGGCCGGCGCGCTGTCGAGGCACCGAAGCTCGCAGCTTTGCCAACTTCAGCCACGGCGAGTGTCGCTCCGAAACCTACTGCACCAGTTCTTGTCGTAGTGAAGCCAGCATTGCTTCCCGACAGACGCGAAGAGAGGCCAGAACCGCCGCGCTCTCGTGGACCCGAGCGTTCAGTCACCCCAGCGAAGCCGCCCGTTCCCGTCAACCCAGTGAAGCCGGTTGCGGTTCCTGCATCGGCGGTGAAGCCCGCGATTGTTCCGCAGCCGATCAAGCCGGCAGTGCGCCAAACAACTCCTTTAACACCGCCATCGAGTTCGCCACCAGGTCGAACACTCGGTCGGGCGTTGGTCGATGATTTGGATGATTTAGACGATCTGGACGATGTCCCAAGCTATTCGCCAGGGAAGCCGGTCGCGAAACCAACGGCACCTGTCGCAAAAGCAGCGCCTGCTCCGAAGCCTGTGCAAAGGGCTGTTCCCACTCCGAAGACACCCGCGAAGCCAAAGCCAGTTTCACCCGCTAAGCAGGTTCCTCCCGTTGAAGCACCGGTGCAACGTAAGCCCGTGACCAAAGCTGTGCCGGTACCCAAGCCGGCTCCTAAACCAGTGACGGAAGAGGATGAATTCGGCGCGGGAATTGGAGATTAATGTGCAAGTTCCGGGGCGAGTTGATCGCTCGCCCTGTGGGTTGCCTGCATTTCTCATCTCCCACCCCTGCCTCCCACACCCTTCGCGAGTACACTTCGGGGTAACTCACGCCCTTCTCGCCGCATCTTGGAGCCGTCTCGTGCCCTTCCTGTTTGCCGCCACGCTGTTCGTCAGCGCGTCGCTTTTGTTCATGGTTCAGCCGATGGTTGGCAAGATGGTGTTGCCACTGCTAGGCGGTAGCCCCGCGGTCTGGAACGCTTGTATGGTGTTCTTCCAGGCGTTGCTGCTCCTCGGTTACCTTTACGCACACAAACTTAGCGATATTCAAAGCCCACGTAAGCAATGGATGATCCACTTGCTCGTGTTGGCGTTGCCCCTGGGTGTATTCGCACTCGCGGCTGTGTTCTCGGCACGGCATACGCCAATCGCGATCCTGGAATCGCTCGCACCGACGGACGAGCGAAGTCCGATCGTCAGCGTGTTATTGATCCTGACCGTTGCCATCGGCATACCGTTTTTCGTTATCTCCACGACGGCAACGCTGCTCCAGAAGTGGTTCGTGTTCACCGGTCACCCGTCGGCGCGCGACCCGTACTTCCTCTACTCCGCAAGCAACTTCGGGAGCCTCATCTCGCTCCTGGGTTACCCGCTCCTGATCGAACCACGAATGACGATTGCGGCTCAAGCGTGGGTCTTCGCGGGTGGATTCGCGTTGCTCGTGGGGTTGATCTACTTCTGCGGTCGGTCTGCCGCGAACCCAATTGGCGTGCCCCCCGCACCAGGACAGTCAGGTAAGAACGGAGTGAAGCCCGAGGCGAACAAAGAGACTTCCGTGCCCGCCACCCTGGCGGATACCACGCCACCTTCGCTCGCGCGAAAGTTGAAGTGGATCCTTCTGGCGTTTGTACCTTCGACATTGATGCTCGGTGTGACTTTCCACATGACGACGGACATCGCGAGCGTGCCGTTGCTGTGGGTTGGCCCGCTAGCGTTGTACCTCATCACGTTCATTATTGCTTTCGGCCGTGTCCCGGATTGGTTCCGAATGGTGATTGGCAACTTCGCACCGGTCATGATTCTCCTGCTTGTGTTCGTACTGATTTCGGGGGTAGACCCAGGCCACGGTGTGAAATTGATCCTTCACATGCTCACGTTCTTCGCGGCCGCGTTGATGTGCCACTACGAACTCGCGCGCGACCGCCCAGCTCCGCAGTACCTGACAGGTTTCTTTCTGCTGATGTCTCTAGGTGGCGTGCTCGGTGGGGTATTCAACGCTCTGGTTGCACCGCTCGTCTTCCCGCATCCCTACGAGTACCCCATTGCGTTGATTATCGCCTGCCTCATGGTGCCGAAGCTACTCGAAGACAAAGATGCTCCCCCGGTCACCGAGAAGCGACGCAAGATCGGCCTGGCGCTGGATGTTGCGATTCCCGTTGTGGTTGGTTTTGCTTTTTACTACCTCGCGAAATTGCCGGGCAAAGAGTGGTATGGCGAAGCATGCGTGAGTATCGCCAAGACGATCCACTTGTCGGTCCAAACCGTGAACGTCGTGATGATTTACGCGGTACCAGTAATGTTGTGCTTCTTCTTCGTGGATCGCCCATTTCGGTTTGCACTGTGCGTAGCCGCGATTCTTGGGCCACTGACGATTCGCGAATCAGAGCAGGGGTTAGTTCACTCCGAGCGGAGCTTCTTTGGGATCCTGAAGATCAGCGAATCCGATTACGGTTCGCCTCTGCGGAATCCTCGGAACAAAGACTTCGTGTTCAAGCATGAGAATGGTGAAGACGCTGGGAAAGAGATGATCGCAATGCAAGTGAAGATGCGTCAACTTCACCACGGCACGACTCTGCACGGCACTCAGTACGCCTACTTCCCGGACGAGTTGAACGCGGACGGCTCCATGAAGATGGGCGGCAAACTGCGGTCTCGCCACGTACTCGACGACTTCCAGATTATTTGCCCGAACATCACTCCATGGGAAATGATCGCCACGACCGCGACGATCCAGGCTTACGACATTCGCCAGGAACCGCTGACCTATTACCACCAGACCGGCCCGGTGGGTGCGATGTTCGCGGAACTCTGGCGTCGCAAAGGTGGGACCGACGCGAAGGCCCACTTCGCCATGGTCGGGCTCGGAACAGGCAGCGTTTCGTGCTACGCCCGACCGGGGCAGAACCTCACGTATTACGAGATTGACCCAGCGGTGAAACACATCGTTGCGGACACCAACAAGTATTTCACCTATGTGACTGACGCCCAAGATCGTGGTGCCAAGCTCGACTTACGCATGGGCGACGCCCGCTTGAAGTTGAAGGAGGCGACCGACCAGAAGTATTCCCTTCTCCTGGTAGATGCTTTCAGCTCCGACTCGATCCCCGTTCACCTGTTGACGGTCGAGGCGGTCAAGTTGTACCTGGAACGGATGACTGATGACGGCATGCTTGCCATGCACATCTCAAACCGATGGCTCAATCTGGAACCGGTCGTGTCGCGGATCGCGGGCGAGCTGGGACTGACCGCCCGCGTGTGGAACGACAACTCTGAGGGGCGACGCGGCAAGACCGCATCCAGCTGGGTTGTGTTGGCTCGGAAGCCGGAGCACTTGGGCCAACTCTATTCCCCAGTTGGTGACCTAATCTTTAATCCACCTGCGGAACTCGGGAAGGATGACCGGATGAAAGTCTCGATGGAATATCAGCTATTCCAGGCGCTCGCCCACGAGTTCGACGATCTTCGCGAAACTGGTGTGAAGAAAGCGAAATACATTGAGATGAATGAACTGCCCGCAGACAAGGTGAACGCAGCGTGGATTGCCTGGGCAAAAGAGCGGCAGGAAAAAACTAGCGACCCAGCGATGAAGCAACGTCTCGCTCAGTACATCGACCTGATGGAACGGCACAGCCCTTTCGTCACATTCCAGGAAGCGATGGTTCGCGACCATGGGCATGCGTTCCGACGGCTTGAAACGATGGCCCAGGTGCCGGCCTGGACCGACGACTACGCGGACGTGATGGGTGTGATGACAATCCCTGAAGTGCAGCGTGTTCGCTCGTTCTTCGGGTTGCCGAACCCGCTGAAACGTCACAACACCGCTGAATAGTTGACCGGTGTTCCCTGAGAATTCGGTCGAGGGGTGTTCCACTGACCGCCGGAGCCAAAGGTTAGCCGGTTTTTAAGGCAGGATGTGCTTTCAATTGATTCCACGCGATTCTCCCACCCATCCGTGGAACCATGCTGGAAGCATAGACCTGTCTGGAAGAAAGAATATCAGAATGAAGCCATTCGCCGCATCACACGGCAACTAAACCGTTTGTGATTTTGGATGGCATTTCGCTCCACAAATAACCACCGTGCACTTTCCGGAAACCAGTGGAACATCCACCGTCGAGCGGCGACCACGTGGTCGCCGCTCGCGTTTTATGCTTCTGCTACAATCATCACATGAGTAAGACCCGTCACGCACCCGAACTGCTGGCCCCTGCGGGGGACTGGGAAGCCCTTCGAGCCGCTGTCGCGAACGGAGCCGATGCCGTCTACTTCGGGCTGTCGAACTTCAACGCTCGCGCGCGTGCCGCGAACTTCGAGCCGAGCGAACTTCCCACGCTGATGCAGTTCCTTCACACTCGCAACGTGCGTGGGTTTGTCACGCTCAACACGCTCATCTTTTCGGATGAACTCCCGGCGGTCACGGAGTTCGTGAAATCCATTGCCCACGCTGGTGTCGATGCCGTCATCGTGCAGGATCTTGGCCTCGTCAGTCTCATCAAGTCGATTGCTCCAACCCTCCCGGTCCACGCCTCGACACAGATGACCCTCACGGAACCACGAGGCATTGCCTTCGTCCGCAACCTCGGCGTCGAACGAGTTGTGCTGGCGCGGGAACTGTCGCTCTCCGACATTCAGAAAGTGACCGCAGGCACCGATACGCCGGTGGAGGTTTTCGTTCACGGTGCGCTGTGCGTGGCTTACAGCGGTCAATGCCTCACGAGCGAAGCGCTCGGCGGGCGAAGCGCGAACCGGGGACAGTGTGCCCAGGCGTGCCGGCTTCCGTACGAGATGATCGTCGACGGCGAAACCCGCAACCTCGGCGACCGTGCCTACCTGCTCAGCCCGCAAGACCTCGCGGCATTCGATCACATCAAGCCGCTCATTGACGCAGGGGTGATTTCCTTCAAGATCGAGGGGCGGCTGAAGGGCGGACCGTATGTTGCGGCGACTACGCAGACCTACCGCAAAGCGATTGACTCGGCTGTGTCGCAAACCGACTTTCGCCTTTCGCGGCAGGAGGAACTTGACCTTGCACAAACGTTTAGCCGCGGACTCACTCCCGGATTCCTGGAGGGGAACAACCACCAGAAGCTCGTGCGTGGCCGGTTCCCGAAGAGTCGCGGGATCAAAGTCGGAACTGTGACGGAAGTCTCGAAACGCGGCGTGAGAGTTCAACTCGCGGAACCCAACCTTGAATTGCTGAAACCCGGCGACGGTGTGTTGTTCGACATCGGCACACCGGAAGCGAAGGAACCCGGTGGCCGGGTTTGGAGCGTACGCCGTTTAGCGGGGTCGCAAACGGCTTCGGCCGATCTGGAGTTCGCGGATGGGTCGCTCGAACTGGCGGCGATCCCTGTCGGGTGCGAACTGTACCGCACGGACGACCCGGCACTTCGTAAGCGGCTCGAACAGAGCTATTCGCAGGACAAAGCCTCTCGTCGTGTCCCTGTGACCGCTCGCGTCTCTGGCGATCTCGGTGGTTCCATGACGCTTTCCTTCAGTGATCCACTGGGGCACACAGCCACGGCGACATGGCCCGGTCCGCTCGTAGTTGCAACCAAGCGGCCAACCTCAGCCGAGGACATCCGCGAACAACTGACTCGATTGGGTGATACGCCATTCGAGTTGAGTTGCGTCGCGGTCAACCTTCCTCCGCAAGTTCTGGTTCCCCGAAGTGTGCTGAATGATCTGCGCCGCCAGGCCGCAAATGAACTCGTTGCCAACCGCGAAGCAAAACAACGGCACCCCGTCGCGAATCCCGCGTCGCTCGAGCAAATGCGTTCCAAGGTGTCGCCGTTTGGGGCTCGCGAGCACAAGCCGGCCACACTCACGGTTCTCGTCCGCAATCTCGATCAACTCGACGCAGCGTTAGCCTGGGTACCAACTGAGAGCCTTCCGAGACTCACGGCGGTGTATTGCGACTTCGAGGATCTACGACGGTATAAGGATGCGGTTGCCCGCGCACGAACAGCCGGGATTCCTGTGGGATTGGCCCCATTGCGAGTCCTTAAACCCGGCGAGGATGCGTTCCAGTCGCTCGTCGCGCGAGCCGAACCCGACATCGTACTTGTCCGTAACCTGGCTTCGATCTCGTACTTCCAGCAGGAACTGCCGAACGCGAGACTCGTCGGCGACTTCAGTTTGAATGTCGCGAACGAACTGACTGCTGGTGTTCTCATCCGTGCTGGACTTGAGTGCCTTGTACCGAGTTACGACCTGAACTGGGATCAACTCGCTTCGATGGTTCGGCGTTCCTGTCCAGATTGGTATGAAACCGTTTTGCACCAGCATATGCCAATGTTTCACAATGAATATTGCCTGTACGCAAGTGCGCTAAGTAATGGCAAGGATCACACCGATTGCGGGCGGCCGTGCGACCGTCACAAGATCGATTTAAAGGACCGCGTGGGGTCGCTGTTCGCTGTGGTGGTTGATGCCGGGTGCCGAAACACGGTGTTCAACAGTCTGCCACAGAGCGGCGCCGAATACGTCGGGCGAATGCGAGAGTTGGGCCTGTCGCGGTTCCGCGTTGACTTGCTCCGCGAGACTCCCGAACAGGTGAAGCATCTTCTCGACCGGTATTCCCGCGTCGTCGCAGGGCAGGACGATGGCCGCGAGACGTGGCGTCAACTCCGGGCACTAAATCAACTGGGTGTCACTCGGGGAACACTCAATCTGCTGTGATCAGTTTCAACCTGCTGGCCATCGTCTTTGTCGTCTGTGCTCTCGATCTGCGTCCGCTCGATCTCGGATCGCTCACGGTTGAGCGCGCCCGCGGCCTGGATGGGAAGCCGGTCACCGTGTCGTTAGTGGTCGCCACTCCCCCGTATACCTTGCTCGGCCGGACGATGGTCGGCGCAGCGGAACGCGACGACGGCGCCGAACGTGGGGCCGTGCTGCTGGGTCACCGGCTCGACGTGAAGGAAGGCCAGCGGTTGACGGTGCGCGGCCGGTTGCGCCTGCTCTGGCACCGCGGCGACGTGGTGAATGGCGTGGTGGTCGCGGGCTGGTGGGAAGTGCGAGTTGAGGAGTGATGGTTCCCCTCCTGCCGGTGGCGTGCGTATAACTAGGTACCGGGATCAAGTACCGCAATTGCGGTCACCGGCAAAAAGGAGTTCAGCCATGCTGAGGCCGGATGGAACTGGCAAGTGTCAGGGGACTGGTAACGACGGGCGGCGCTACATCATCATCGCGACTGCGCCTGGCGGCATCACTGAATACAAGACGGAATGCGGGCAAGCGTTGGTGCGCCGTGGGAACGAGAAGGGCGTATTCGACGTGCTGGACTCGTTGAACACGGTGATCACGACGACTGATCCGAACGCCTAACGTGGCTTCACGGAACGCGAAGCGCCCGGAGCAATCGCCCCGGGCCGTTCGCGATATTGAGCAGACAATGCCAATCAACACCGATTCCGAATGGCGAATGTGTCATGATCCACTCGAACTCATCGAGTGTCTTAACGACAAGTTAACCGATGGCGAAAGACTGCTGATCCTCACGGCCTACACTCGTCCTGTATGGACACATCCGACGATGGTGGGGATCGGCGTTAATGTGGCAATGGATCGTCTAGAACGTGCCGCATACGGGGAGCTCAACCGAACCGTTTTCGCCGGGACTGCTGCGGTGATCAAAGGTATACGCGATGAAATTGGAGAGGCACGAATTCGGCATTCAATTGAAGGGATGTCGGTGCAGCTTTGCCATGAGGTTGCTCAGTGGGTAGCCCACGGGACTGGATTCAATGAGGTGATGGAGATTGCGTCCGATCTTCTACGTCGACTCGTACTCTTTCGCCCCAGTGTGCGCCCGTCTCGCCCGATGATGCCGAATGAGATCCCGTGGGAGATATTTGTCCATCTCGAAGGGGGAATTGACGGCCGCCCGTCAATTTGGAAAGAGACCTTTACTAACTGCCGACGCTTGCTGGCAGACACGATCCGGGAAATAATCGCAAGCCCCTATGTCATGATTCGTCTTGAACCTGGATGGCTCGACGAAGACATGGTGCATGGTGCATTCACGATGTTCCAATCGAGCAATTTTGAAGGCATTGAAAGGCTTGGAGAGCGGCTTGAGGATCGTGGGTGTGGAGACTCAGACATTTTGCTTCACTGTACAGCGGAACGGCACCACCGCGGTTGTTGGCTAATCGACGAAATTACAGCAATGCGTCAACGATTACGGAATACGAAACTGTAACGCATCTTCCGCCGTCCGTTTTTGCGTTGTGCCTTCTCCAAAATCTTTACGTCCGGCTGACGGGCGGCGCAACTCGCCACCCGCTCACCTGCGGGCCAGTTCGGTTGGCGATCACACACCGTAAGGTAGAACCACGTCGGTGAAGTAGGCCAACGCCCACGCAAAACCCTTCACGTCGCGCAGCGTTTCCAAGTCCCAATGCAGGTGTGTCTGATCCTGGCCTTCTTCCCACTCGGGCAACCCGGCCTCGGCGAAGATGTCGAGCGCGGTCGTTTCACCGTGCTTGTCCTCGAAGCTCTCGATCATCTGCCGAAGGCGCTCGGCGGCTTTCACGATCCCCGCAAGGTCGCGGTTCATACCGGAACGGGCAATTGCTCGGTAGCGTTCCCGCTCGATTACGCGAGTGGCCGCCATTCGCTCAGAAACGGCCAGGAACGCGGTTCCGGCGGTCGGCTGGGTGTTTCTCTGCGCCGTCTTCCTCGTGCGGCCGGGGGCGGCTTTGCTGCGTGCGATCGTGGCCATGCTGTTTGCTCCTGTGTGGACGTTCGGCACCGGCCGCGAGAGAGGGCAATCTCTCCCGCGGTCGCGTTGGTTTCCAACCCAAATTGGCTGGGGTGTCGAGACGATAACTGTGCGTTGACGGGTGGTCAATTGAACTACAAAGGTATTTCCGTTCGGATGTAACGGGGTAACTGAGTAACGTTCAGCGACCCCGTTCCGCTCACTGGTCGGCGGCGTTGGGAATGACCACGATAACGCTCGATGGCCTGCCGTCTCCGTGATTGACAACCAGACTTGCCCAGCGTGCCGACGGGTTGACAGTCTTCACGAGGGCGCGCGTTTCTTCCGCCCACTTCGCGAATGCGGTCGGCAGGGTCACGGACACGGGCATTAGTGATTGGGCGGGATTCTGTGGCTTGGGCGCGCGTTTGCGGCTTGGTGCGGCCTTGCTGCGTGCTGTGGTTCCGGATACTGTGGGCTTCATCGGGTGCTCTCCTGCTTTACGGGGTGGGGACATTCGACACCGGCCCCAGAAGAGCGCCAACTTTTCTGGGGCCAACTTCATTTTCCGGGCACATCTGCCAGGAGTTCCAAACGATAGCGGATCGTCGTAAATCGGTCAAGAAGAATATTCTGTAACTTGTGTAACTGTCAACTGTTTACTGTCAACAGTAAACACGTTACACTTGCACATCCGCCCGCTTCGTTCCCCGGCAATTCTGCCAGGACTCTCAGACAATAAGGAATCATCGTAGCGCGGTCAACACGTCTATTCTAAAATGTGTTTAATCGTTAATAACTTAACAACTGAACAACCTAAAAACTACAAAACCCAACAACTCAGAAACGCGGGATGAAGTTGGCTGGCGCTGGCGTGGTTGGAGGCTGCGCAGAATTGACCGGCCGCGAATGTCAGGCAAGCCGGGCGCGCATGTGGGAGAGGGACACCCCGCCACATCCCGCGCCCGGCCATCAGCGGCCAGGAAGTCCGCTTGCCCAACGCGGGGCGGTATGCCAAGCGTGTGCAACGTGGTCAAGGCGAACGTGGTTTACCACGTATCTGCCGGCTGATGAGTGACAGGCCAGACGGCTCGCGCTACGATGGAGAAGGAATCGGGAACCTCGTTGGTGTCTCGACCAAACGCACACCGCCCGCGACTTGGTTCTGGTTGCGGGCGGCGTCGTTTCAAGGCTATCCACACGCCTTCACGGGGCCGATGATGATGCCCACGATCAAGGGAATAATCAGGGTGGCGATGGCGGCGACAAACAACCATGTTGCTCGCCGCAACCAGCGGGATTTTCGATCTCCTGCCCAAAACAATAACGCTGTGGCTAATTGCCACTGACCGATGAGCGAGCCCTCAGCTAGGTCGGCCGGTTGGTGGTGATAGTGGTTGGCAGCTTTCGCGGCTTCTCTTCCGGTCGGGGGTGTGCAGGCCGTTGCGGGTCGGCGAGCAATGGCGGCTGTGATAACTGCGCTTGCGGCACACACAAACGATGGAACGGCGGCAAGCGCGACCCATCGGTTTAACTGGCCGCTCGTGACGGCCGCTCCTGATCCAATTGCTATCACACCAGTGACACTTCCTAGATAGCCAATCAAGGCGCCGGCTTTCTCGTCAGTGGCTTTGAACCAACTATCCGCGAGTGCATATTGCTCGCGTGCGTGGCGCGCCGCCCATCCATATTCGGCCCCCTCGACGGGCTTGAAACTGTTGTTGAATTCGAGAGCTGCGGCGCACTCATCGTTGTCACGTATGGCCTCTTTCACGTCATCTGGTACATCTTGGGCGGCCCCGCGGGTGGAGTCGTTCTGAGCGGTAATGGAGGCGGGTCCGCTCTGACCGGGCGAGGTGGGATTACTGGAGAGCGCGGGGGCGGGAGAGGTGGTCGCGGTGGCGGTGGCGAGTTTCCGCGAATGCTTGTTATGAGACATAGAAACTCCTGCATGGTAGCTCTCCAAATGGCAGCGGCCCGAGCCGCCCAAGCCGGGGGAGAACATTACCCGGTTAGCGACTCGGACACATATAGGTCGATCGCCTATACGCCGAGGCGCGCCATGTTACTGAATTGCGTGCGTCAGAACTAGCGAAGATGCGATCTGTTCCCCCGTAGTTTCTTCAGCGCCTTCCCCACCATGCCGCGGATGTCGCTCCGCGTGGTGCCGTAGTCCGCGGCGAGGTCCGTATACGTCTCACCGTGGGCAATGTGTCGCACGACAAGCGCCCGCCGGCCTTCCGGGAGAACGGCGAGCAACGCGGGCAAGTTGGTCACGTCGTCATCCAGTTCCGCCAACTCAGCCGGGCCCCGTGTGTGAGCTGGCGCGCGGTCAAGCGGGTGCGTGTCCTGCTCAGTGGACGGGACAAATTGCGCCCCGAACGACGGCGGCGACTTGGCGTATTCCTTCTTCACCACCTTGAGCATTGCGAAGTGACAGCGGGCATGGAACACCGTGGCGAACTTGGTTCCGCGGTCAGGGTCGAATGCCGTCGCTGTGCGCCAAAGATCATAAACGGCGGCGCTCTCGAAGTCGGCGGCGAGGTGCGGATACCTCGAAGCCCACCGGCCTGCAATCTTGCGAGCAAGGTTGAAGTAGTTCGTCACGAGCTCCGAAGCGTCCGGCGCGGTGGTCACCATTCAGCAGTCCCCACGAGATGAAGAACGGGCGCGGCGTCGGCCACCGTGCCCAGATATGAACCGTCTCGATCGTGCGGCCCGGCGTCATTTCCACATGAATTCGTTGTGCCACTTCTCCAGCGCTGCGAGCGTGTTTTCCTCGGCCCGCGCCACCTTGTTCACGCCCTTGGCTACTTCCTTCGTGGCGTCAAGTTGCCGTTTCGCGGTCTGGTCCGCGTACCCGAGTTGTTGGCCGATCGGCCCCGCAAACGCGCCCTTGGTCGAACTGCCGACGAACGGCAATTCCTTCGCGGCCTCGGTGAGTTTCTTCGCGTAGCTATCAAAACGCGCCTTGTCGATCGCGGCGCCGTCGATCTCTGGCCCACCGATCGGGCCACCCCGACCCTTGGCGATGAGTGCGCGTAGTTCGGCCTGGTTCTGCTGCAAACGATCCTGCGCTCCTTTCAGGTCAGCAGTCAGTGCGTCGGTGATCTTGTCCCCGAATGCTTCGAGAGCAACAGCGCCACCGGCCCCGGCCGCTGCTCCCACAACAGCGCCACCCGGACCCGCGGTCAGCCCGCCAACGATGCCGCCGATGAGGGGCAGAATCCAGGGGTTCGCGCGAAGCGTCGTGATTGTCCAATTCATGAAGTCGTTCCAACCCTGGCGAAGCGTCAGCATCGCTTGCGCCCAAACGGTCTTGATACCCAAGGTGAGAATCTTGAACGCCCCTTCCATGTCACCGGCCTTCACCGCGGCGAGGATGCCGCCCCATGCTTCGCTGAACGTCTGGCCCATGTTCGTGAAGCCGGCGGATAAGTCCCCGGTCATCTTCCGCCCCGTCTCGGTTTGCGTTAAAAACAGCGCCGTGAGTCCGGCGATTGCGGCGGTTACCAAGCCGATCGGCGAGAGCAACAGGCCGACACCGGTCGCGGCGAGTTTCACACCGGCAACCACAAGGCCGATACCGGCCGCGGCCTTGGTGAGCGCGAAGCCGATACCCAGCAACGCGGCACCACCGGCCACGGCGCCGGCTGCGAGTTTCGCAAGCCCCACGATCATGGCGCCGTTCTCACTGATCCAACTGCGTGCCGCGGCGAACCCTTCCCGGATTTGCTCGGTTACCTCCTTCGTTCCTTGCTTGGTTGGAAGCATCGCGGAACCCAGCGCGACGATTGTGTTTTTCAGTTCCGTGACGATGAGCGAAAACGATTTCGACACTTGGGAACTGCGCTCGATGTCTTCGGCGCTCATAATCTCACCGGCCTTGTTCGCCTCCGCTTTCAGCTCGGCCAAGCCTGCCGCGCCCTTTCGGAGATAGGGCAGTAGTTTCGCGCCACTGGCCCCGAAAAGCAGTTGAGCTTGGTTGGCCTGATCTACTGCGTTATCCATTCGTTGAAAGGAAGCGGCGATGCGGTTGAACTGCTCATCTACACCTTTGGTGATTAGGAATCGGCCATTCAACCCGGTCATTGTGTCGATCAACTCTGAGTTGCTGTCGGCCGCGGCAATCACCCGGCTTCGCAATCCGTCGAGAGCGCCACCGAATTCATCCAGCCCGGCGCCAGCGATCGAGAAGGCGCCGGCGAGTTGGGAAATGGTGTCGGTGGTCTCCCCGCTGATGACGGATAGCCGTTTGATCTCGGCACCCTTGTTCATCGCGTCTGTGAACGCCTTCCCAAGCGGCGCGGCGATGATTCCGCCCGTGGCGCCCATCTTCGCGCCGATGCTCGTGACGTTGCCGGCGAACTGCTTCACGCGATTAGCCGCGGCCGTGAGGGTGCGGGTTAGCTTGGTGTCGTCCGCGAACAATTCCACGAAGGCGCGACCGGCGCGGATTGCTTGGCCACTTACACCCATGTTACTTTCCTTTCACCCGCAACCGCGGGCGTGCTGCGAGGATGGATTTTGAGCCCGGCGAGTTGGGGAAGTACGCGGCCATCGCTTCGAGAATGGCGAGTGTCGCGGCCTCGAAGGTCTTGGGAACGGCCATCAACCGGGCGAAGTCTTCGGGGCTTACAAAGGCGCCGGGTAGTTGCACGCCGGGCGGCTCCTGGTCGTCCCCGCCAGCGGCGATGATGGCGAGCTGAACCACACGGACAAGGGAAGCGAGGTCGGACCTTGAGAACATTCGAGACGGCCCGCGTTCGGATGCCATCACTCGCGGCAAGTCGATCCCGATCGCGTGAGCTATCTCGACCCGCTTGGCGGTGAAGGCCAACGGGAAGAACCGGCCCGCGGCATCTGTGAAACCGATCACTGGCGGCCGATCCATTGGCGCGGCTACGGTCGGCGTGAACTGTGGGGCGGTGGGATCGGTGGCGTACACTTCTGCGGCCTCGTGGTTGTTTGTGACAACGGGTTGTCACCGACTGGTTAGGCGCGGCCCCGCTGCGGTCATGATTGCGCACAGGCCGGCTTTTGTGTTCGCGGCCATCGCGCGAATGTTTCCTTCCGCCTTGGCCAGCGCGTTTGCACGGATGCGGCCAGCGCCCGTGAGTTTTGCAGTCTTCCCGGATAGCTTGACGTGGCCGCGGCGCGCCAGCTCTGAGAGCACTTCGGCGGGCGCCTCGGTTCGCTCCGAACGTGCCAACTCAACCAACGCCACATCCCCGGCCCAAACGTCTCGAACGGGCATGGTCAATCCTCGTTGGGTTAAATGAACTCAACGGACGTTCGCGGGAACGCCCCGAGCTCGACAAGCGAGACCTCGAACAACTCGGCCTCGGCAACGTAAATCACGTTGGCTTCACCCGGCTCACCGGGGATAACGTGGAACTTGTGAGCGTAGAAGCCGGCAGATACTTCGCGGCACTCTGTTCGCCTCTTGGCCTCTCGAACTGACTTTGCACCATCCCGCGAAGCGTCACCGACAATGAAGTACAACGAGCGGCTGTCAGCCAACAAACGTAGCGCGCCGCTGATGGTGCTACACGTCTTCGTGCGGTCGTTATGGTCGAATTGGAACCGCACGTTCCCGTTGACTCTCCCCGCTCGGCATCGTTTCAAACTCTTGTCGAATGCACCGGGCGCGATCATGATTTGCGAGATGTCGAAGCCGGCAATTTTGGCTAATGCCCGCGGCAACGTCTGCTCGCAACTGAGTGTGTCGAAGTTCAGCACAACTCCCGTCAGCAACTCCGAAGATGTCGTGGCGGGCTTTCGCGCCTGCGTTGTTGTGCCCTTCGTGGTGTGATTCGCTGATGATGGCGTAGTCTGGCGACTGGCACGCGCAGACGGCGTGAGGCGCATAGCCTGCGATGTCCAGAATGAAGGGGTCGAAGTTGCGAGTTCAGACCACATAACCGCGGCCCTCGTTCAGCTCGGTTTCGATAGCCGCGCCCTCGGTGGCCTCGACTTCCGCAGCGAGTTCTGACTCGATCGAAATCAACGGTGCCGTGTCCGCGGCGTACTGTGCATTTGCTGCTGAAACGGCAAGCGAATAGGCTTTGTTCGCGGCGCGAATCGCGGCCAACTTGTCGGCCTCGAACTGTTCGAGCGAGGCGCGCACGATGTCGAGCTGTGCCTGCTTCTCAGCAAGCGTGGCTTGAAGGTCAGCAAGCCGGCTCGGGTAGCCTGCCGGCGTGCTGGTGTCGTTCTGTGGCGATGTCGATTCCATTGCGATTGCCTCGGCGGTCGGGTCGATCGGCAGAAGAATCACGGCTCGCTAAACGCGGCTTGCACCTCATCGAACGCGGCTTGCGCCTCGGCCAGTTCGCGTTCCGCATCTGGGATGCTCGCGGTTTCGTGCCGGACGATTTCGGCCTTGATGTCGGCAACCCGATCTGCGGCCCGCTTCACGCGGTCTGCCTTGTCCTTCTCGGCATGGGCAATGGCCATTGGTTCAAGGAGCGTGCCGGCGCCGGCGGTCCCCTTCTGCCAGAGCAAATCACTTTCGGCCGTTGGCAGTTGTTTACCGCGAGCGGTCTGGACGTTTTCGCGAAGCGCCGCGAGACGTGATTGAGCGGCGTTCAACCGCACCTGTGCCGCATTCCGTTGCTCGTGCAGTTCGACGTATGGGCAGGTTTGGTATAGCCGGGTTGCAGAGTCTTCCGACCGGCGAATGCCCGCCATCAACTCGGTCTCGATCGGTGCAAGCTCTCCGAGTGCCGCGTTGAGTTTCGCATCGGCCGCAGCAACCGCGGCGGCGTGCTCCTGGCGAGCAACGGCTACTTCCTTTTGGAGAACGGCCAAGCGGCTTTGGCGATCCGCTAATTGATCCGCCTCGGCCTTGAGGTTGAGACGATGGGCTAGGGCTTCAACTTCGGCGCGGAAAGTGGTTGCCGTGCATCCCCACTCGGTGAGCTTTGCAACAAGCAGTTCCGCCGGCACTGCTGAACCCTTGGCTACCTTCTCGACAAAGGAGCGCCGTTCCTTGGCAATGGCGGCGTTCTTCTTGACCGAACCCGCCTCAACGGCCGCGAGTGTTTCCTGAATCGTGTTCACGTTCTTCCTCTTCGTTGTCCCGCTGGCGATGCGACCGGGGCGCGGGAAAGCCGGTTGCGGTTGTGGTCTGGTCAGTCCCAAAAGGAACCTGTCACGGCTGGTGATTCACGTTGCCATCGGCGGGCCTGCACCTCGTTGGCCACGGCCGCAGCATGCAAAGCCTCAATGTCGATCAACCGGCGTTTCCGCTTCGTGGGCTTTGCTGCCGGCGGCGCTGCGGGCGCGACTTCACCCAACTCGGCGCGCGCGAGGTAATCGGCCACGTCCTCGGCAACGGGTCGAAGCAAGGCGGTACTCTCAGGTGCGGAGCTTGGGGGTTGCGGCGGCGGTCAGTGTTGGGAGCTGGCCGGCGGTCGGTTGTTCGATCGTGGTGACCTTATGACCGCACACCGGGCACCGGCGGTATCGCTTCGTAGCGCACACCCCGCGTTGCCGGGTTCCGACGACTTCGAGCTTTACCGGTTGGCCGTCTGGCCCGCGGCATTGCGCACATCTCATCTCGGCGACTCCGGCGAGAGTTCTACGGGTATCACAAACGTGCCACCCGCAGAACAGTACACCCGGACATGCGCCCGTGCCAGTGACAATGCGTTGTCACTCGGGAACGTGTGCCGGTGGCGGCACACTATTCCCCGACCGCGTGACGGCGGCGAATCTCTCCACTGTGCGGAACCTGCAATCGCATGACTTGCAACGGATGTATCGGATGCGAACACCTGCGAGGGGACGACGGCGGGAAAGGGTAACGAGGTCATCCCCCGAGCACTGTGGGCAAACTATTCCGCGCTTTGGAGTTGTGATGTTCATGGGGCTCCTCAGTGGTGCGGTTGTGGGTCTCACTTCCCCGATCGGACAGCGGCAACCCTCTTGAACTCGATGAAGCGACCGCGGCCCGTGCGTCGTTCTGTACACAGCCAGCCCGCTGCATAAATGGCCCCGGTAGCCGGCTGCAACGCTCGCGCGATCCCCTTGCCCTCGGGAACGTAGACGTAGTGCTGGTTGGACTTGGCGAAGAGGTAGATCGTGTCTGCCAATTCGGTTGGCGAGCCAGACCAACCCGTTTTCGGAAGTGTCGCAAGCCAAGCGCGCATCATAGTTTTGAAACGCTCGGCGTGCCTTTGTTCCGCTTCGGAATCCATGAGTAAACTCCTCGGTATGGTGACGAAACTACGAGTACAAACCAGCCCAGCTGTTCCCTGTGGAGGGCTTGTAGGGGGTGGGGGGTCTCGGAGGACCCGTGTTTTTGGGGAAGCAATCTCGCGCGGTCGTGGTTGCTTCAATCCTCATAACCCCAACGGGCTTTCATTCTCGATCCTTGGCCCCTTCCGCGCGTCGTTCTTCAACCCAAAACTTCCCCTTGCCCGTGATGAACGCCAACGCTCCCTGGCGCGTTTTCGCTCGTCCAAGCTCAATCCAGCGCGTTCCCTTCTGGCGACCGTGAACGATGAACATGGTTGTGGGTGGATTTTCGAACAACGCGGTTGCTCCGGCCTCGGTCAAGGTTGCTTGCATGGTGTCCTGCTCCCGATGGTGAGTTCAACGCCCGGTTCCCCGGCGCGCTGCTGGTAATGCCAATCGATTCGATCATCTCCGTCATCAATCCCGATCCAATCTGCAAGGCGGTCGCGTAGGCTCTTGAACGCTCGGCTCAAGTTGTCGTCGTCCAACGTCTGCCGGCCAATCCGCGCCCAGGTCACGGACAACGGCAATGGCGGCGTGTGGTGCGACAGTCCAGCGCCTTCGAGAGCCTTGTGAAGTGCCGCGGCTTGCATCTCCGATCGTCGGCGTTGAACACTCCAGTGATCCCGGCGGTTAGCCTCGGAGACGACTCTGCAAGCGAGGGTGAGAGTGATCGACCACCGGGCCGCGGTTGTGGTGCTGACGCTCGGTGCCTTCCGCTTCGGGGTCGGCTTCGTCGGCGTGGTCGGGGTGACGACAGGCGCCGGGTTCAGGTCGGTGGCACGGATCAAGCCCCGTTCGATGGCTTGAATGATCGCAGGGTGATTCAGAGGGATGCCCATACTTCCTCCGAACGGTAGTCCGGCCTGAACGCTGGTCTGAGTCAACTCCGATGCCCGTCTCAACGGTGAGGAACGGTAGTACGACGGTCACCCCCCCCCTAAGGGGGGTGGTGGACCACCGTCGTTACCACACGTTCCGAACGGTAGTCTGTAACGGTAGTCCGACCACCGTTACCACCGTTCATTGATCTCCACGCTTGAACCCGGTTTCATTCTTCTTGGCACCATTCCCGCTGGACTTCTCGAAGTCGATTTCAACGATTGCACCTGAGGTCAGTAGCCCGGCAATGATCTGCTTCACCTTGTCCAACCCGAAGCCTGTGCGGGCTCTGATTTGCGATTTGGTGGCGGCGAGGCGGCCCCCATTCACCTCGGCGTCGATCGCAAGCAGTACGGCCGTTTCGTCGGCTTGCAGCTTTTTGCGGGCGGCTTCGCGCTTCTCGGCTTCGCGCCGTTCGGCGGCGCTGTCCCGAACTTCACTGGGGGTCTCGACCGAGACATTCCATTCGCGCCCGGCGAAGCTCTCGTCAACGGTCCCTTCTTCGATGTGCAGCGACCATAGCCCGCCATGCCCAGCGCTACCGCCGATGGTTGCCCAGAGGTCATGAACGCCGTCGCCCTTGTACTTCTCGCGGCGATTGAGCAGCACGAACTGACGGGCGAACTGTTCAAGCCCTGAGTACGCGAGGTGGGTGAGTTCCATCGGCTCGCCCACGACAAGCTGCCGGTTGGCGTGGTGGATGAGCAGGGGCGTGCAGCCGACCTTTAGCAACACTTCGGCGACGACACGGAACGCGGCCCCGGCCTCGAACAGGTTCTTGGCGTCGATGTTGCCGAGTGCGAGATACACCGGGTCGATAATCACAACCTCGGCGTTGAGCCCGGCGAGCGTTTCAGCGAAATCGGCCATCACGTCAAGTTGTGAGAAGGTTGGCAAGCTGAAACACCAACTCAGATGCCCCCCAAGACTGGCGAGTGTGATCCCCTTCGCTCGGCACACGCGGTGCGCCGTTTCTTGAAGCGTGTGCTCTCCGCTCTCCCCGCTTACAACGGCAACGCGGGTGCGTTTTGGAATATCAAACTGCCCAAGGAATGGGGTGCCCGATGCAAGGCTCACCCCAAGGTCGATCGACAGGTTTGTTTTCAGCGCCTTCGATGGGCCGGCGATCACGCCCGGTTGGTTCCTAACCAACGCACGCGACACAAGCCACTGCGGCCGAAAGTCACCGGTTGCGAACGTTGCAGAGTTCACGAACGTGAAGCGGGGATTTGCGACGTGCTTTTCAGCGGGCGCGGCCTGCTCTTCCGCAACTGGTTCCTTGTCTGTGCGTACTTCAATGGCGGCGTTCACGAGGTGGCTGGCAATCTCCTGGCCGGCGGCCCCCCAATCCTCGGCCTCTCCGAATCCCGACGCGATTGCCTGAACCCAGACCCGCGCGTCCTTGTGCTCCTCGGGCGGCATGGTCCACGCGATCGGGCGGCCCAACAACTCGGTGAGCTGGCGTGCGGTCGTCTCGGCACCGTGGCGGCCTGGCCAGTCCCCGTTTTCTCTGCGGTCGTTCTCACCGACGATGTAGACGGCGCGGCCTGGCGAATCGGTGAGCAGTTCGCGGAGTAATGCAACCCCGCCCGTGTTCGATGGTCGGCCGATCACAGACAGCCCACACAGTGACAGCGCGATAACGTCTGATGGTCCCTCCACGATGAAGAGCGGCCCGGTTCCTTCGCGCCACCCGGTGGGTAGCGTCAGGCCACGTTTGGAACGATGAATACACATCTTGTTCGGCGAGCTGTCATCCGTGTTGACAGGTTTTACGTATCGTCGGCCCAAGCCAATCACGGCTCCGCTGGGGTCGCATTCCGGGAAAACCCAGCAATCTCCGTGCATGTCCTCCTCT
This sequence comes from Planctomycetaceae bacterium, assembly GCA_013823135.1. Classification (GTDB taxonomy): domain Bacteria; phylum Planctomycetota; class Planctomycetia; order Gemmatales; family Gemmataceae; genus Gemmata. Next base: position 34,291 of record PNLP01000008.1, on the reverse strand, counting down.
TTCGTTCTCCAGCCGACCGCAAGAACGTCGAGCGCGGCTTCGGGCAGACCCAGATTCTTAGCGAGTGCCTTGCGAGTGTCAGGCGTCATCGCTTCCGCGTACCGTGCAGACATCGCGCCCCAATCCTGCGCCGGTTTCGGTGAGGCTTGCGGCGCCGGTTTGGGCGTGGCCTTCACCGCGGTCGTCTGGCCGTTCCGGAGGTTGGTCACGTCGTTCACATGGCGGTATGTGGAAAAAGGCTCGCCCTTCTTGACGCACTTCCACTCGTCACGAGGTTCCCCCCGACAAAAGTGGGCACCGTCTGCCTTGACGGAGCAACCCTTCGTGCCCGATCCGCAGACCGGACAAGGGTCAGCGGCAGTCGCGCGGCGAGCAATTTCACTCATGGCTCACCCCGCTTTCCGGCGCGATGTGCAATTGGTGAACGGGCGCCGGGTCGTCGTGTGGGATTGGTTCCTGAAGGGCGGTGACTATGCGGAATAACTGCGCCACTTGATTGCGCAGGATTTGATTCTCGGCTTGCAGTTTTTCAACGTCGTCGCGCTCGTGAAGCTTTCTGGCTTCGAGATCGAGAACGCGACCGTGCAGCCCTAGCAGAGTCTCCAGCAGATCGACGTTAGCGGTGAACTCGATGCTGGGGCGCAGTTTGACGGCCAGTGCGCGAAGCTGCTGATCGGTTACGTCTGGCGGCGGCTCCGGGGCCTGCAGGGTACGCGCCGCGGCGAGGTTCCGCGGCTCGAAATAGAGATCGAGGAGCGCCCAAGCTGGGTCAATCGTGTCATCGGTTGACACTATCGAACTCTGTGCGATAATAGGAATTTCCTCTTGTTGTGTGCGCGCAAGATCGTTACCGCCCCCGGCTTGTCCCCGTGGGGCGGCTCTGTTTCTGCTGGTCATTTCTTCGGGGTGGTCTGCCCCTCGGCCTGGTCGCTTTCAAGCAGCTTCGCGGCCCATTTGCCCCACGGCCCCGCTTCGGGGTCACTGGCGATCCGGGTGAGCAACCCGGAAAGCTCCGACTCGACGGCGGCAACACGTTGCTTGTGATCGGTCGCACCGATTGGCCGCGAGCGTTTAGGCGCTTGCATGTGCGCCCTCCCGCTGTCGCTTAGCTCTGGGCGGCTGGTAGGTCTTGGCAAGTTCCGCGAGTGCCGCGGTTACTGCGACTGGGTTGAATAGCATCCGGCTTCCTGCCGGAAGGTAAGGAACCTTCCCCGCGCGGGCTAATCCACGGAGCCAGTCCGGATTCACCCCTGACCGCTCGGCCTGCTCATAAAGATTGAGAACTTCGGGCATGTTCGATCCTCCATGTGCGACTGCACCTGAATGATCGAACATGCCCGGTGATATGTCAGACCTGATCTTCTGGAACTGGCATGGAACTATGGAACTGGCATGGAACTCGTGCTCAGCCAGCCCGTCGTGGAAGGTTTAACCGATACATGCCGCGCCCAGCACTTACGATCAGCGTATTCCAAGCCGGGTGGCCACCATTGAAGATGTCGCGGGGATGTGGAGCTACGTCGCCTGTGATTTTGCATATCTGGCGATTAGACATACCGTGGCCACCATTGCGCCAATCTTCCCAAAGCTCACGCACTACAGGACGTTGTTTGGGCGTGAAATTGAACTTTCCCAGGTGGCATTCTACCCAAGCAAAATCGTCAGCGTGCTTAGGCTCGGCCGGTGTGTTCGTCTCGAACATCAGCACCGGCGTGCCTTCGATCGTCTCCCAGGTGGCTTTGGTGCGATAATGCCCGACAGTCGAAAAACCATCATCATCGGCAGGCTTCGCGGCGCGGCTCTGTTCGAGATTTGCGAGCGATTCCGCTTCGAGTCGGCGTTCGGTCTCCTCAAGAGGTTCATCCAGAGGTATTCCCGCGGTGGCAAGGTGTTCGGTTGCTTCTGCGCAACTCATGAATGTGTCGCCGATCGGACGTTCGATTCCGTCGGGATCGCATGTGAATTTTTGGAGCAAGAACCCTACGGTAAGCGAGTCAGAATACACGACGGCATGAAGTTTGTGTTTCAGGTGCCGCCCACGCTCTTCGAAGTCATCACCGGGAGCGGTTTCCCATTCCTTGACTAGCCGTTCGGCTTCGATCGCCATGGGGACGATAGCATCTTTTGGATAGACGTAGATATGGCTTGGCATGTGAAGGGCTCGCGTTTGAGGAGTCGAGCCGGCCCGCCAGCTCGTTGGGGAACGCGAGAACCCCGAACGCGCCGGCGGGCCTTCACCGGGTAGCTACTCCCGGAGGCTCGACGCGCGACTATGCCATAGATGAGACGGAAGTGCAACCCCAACTAAATCGCGCCCGTTAGACCTTCTTGAGCTTGGCCGGTTTCTTCCGCGCGATCGGCTTCACCGGCTTGGCGGCGGTCACCTTCTTCGCGGCCCGTCGCGGCTCCTCCACGGGCGATTCTGAGGCCGCGGCCTTGTCGCCAGTCGCGTGTTTCAGGATCAGCATTTCCAACTGCGCGGCCTCGTCGCGCTTTCTCAGGTCGCCACCCGTCAGCCCGTGCTCGGCGAAGGTGCGGACTGACCACTTACCCGGACGTTGCACAAGGTGATTTGAGCGGCCGTGTTCATAGCTCACGATGTAGTTCCGATGTCGGTCGCCATCTCCTCTGAACTGCACGCGAACAGCCGCAATGCGAACCTTCACGAAACCGGAGATGAACAGGCAAGTGATACTCTCAACCGTTCGGCGAAGCGCCGCCCGAATCTTCACCCTTAGCTCATCCGATCCGTCGTTGGCGATCAGGTCAGCCAGTGAGCGGAATTCGCCCCACGCTTCACTCATTGGGCTTGCTGCATCTCGCTGTGCGTCGGCCAGTTTGCTAGCCACCTTCTTAAGTTCGATATTCAGTGATGCGAGTTTCGCCGCCACAGTATCAACAATGTTCGGGTCGTTCATTTTGGCGGTCCACAGCGCCACAAGATTTTCGAGTTCGGCTTTATGGCCTGAGAGCGTTTCTACCTTGCGGCCCGCGTCGTTCCGGCCGTTGATCTCCTCAACGCGCACCTCGGAGAGCTTCTTCAGTATCGCGGCTTCAAGGGGTGTGGCCGGGTAGCTCGTGCATTTCGTGCCGTTCCCGTGTTTCGCGCCCACGGGTATGATGCTCGGCGGTCGTGCCGCGAGGTGTTTATAGGTCAGGCTCCCACCGTTTCGGGCATCGACCAGCAAGCCGGCGAATAGGTTGATGTGTTTCCCGCGCCGCCCTTTGCCGATGTGTGTCATTGCTCCATCTGTCTTTCGGCGTCTACCCATTCCGCTCTGAACGGCGTGCCATAGTCCGGGGTCAATTACAGGTGGGTAATAGTTGGGGATGGGCTCGCCGCGCTCCGCGCGATCGGAACCGCGACCCTTGCACGGTTGATACTCGCCAAGAACGCTCCGCGTTGTGAGGATGTGGTAGACAACGGTTTCGTTCCAGACAATCGGCCGCGCTACGGGCGTCTCGCCTGCCTGCTTGGCCCGCTCGGCCTCCCGCTTCGTTACGATCGACTTCCGCCCGATCACCGGAACCTTTTCGGCGTTCAATTCGCGGGCGATCACATGCACACCTTTCCCGTCGTGCGCCTTCGCGAACACGCTGCGAACGGTCTCCGCTTTCTCAGGGTCAAGCGTCAGCTTCCCATCCGCGTACACGATCCATCCTGGTAGTCGTCGGGTGATCACCTTGGTTGCCGCGTTCTTCTGTTTCTCGGCCCACGCTGAGCCTACGCGGTTCGATTTCGTGACGCTCTCGTTACGCCCGCGGGCAAGCGTCATGATCAGGCCCATTACGGCCCACTCGTCTGATGCTTCGTCAATCACCTGTTCGGGGATCAGTTGCACAAGGTGTATGCCGGCGTTGATCATCTCAAGCAATGGGGGCAGCGCCTTCCGCCAGTGGTCGCGGCTCAACCGGTCGAAGCTCTCGCAAACGAGGTAACTACCACGCGGCACGCGCCCTGACTTCACGGCCGCAAGGAAGCCGGCCAGCGCGTGAACGTCGGGGTCTTCAAGGTTCTTCCCCCGGAAGGCGCTCACGCCCGCGTCTTCCATCCGCAAGGACTCGTCAAGCTGAACGCCGTTCCGCTCGCACCAATCCTTTGTTGCATGGGTTTGGCGGCGCAGCGTGTCGCCCTTGATCTGTTCCGGACTGGACCAGCGGCGGTAGCTGAATCCGAGCGGCATTTTGGCTTTCCTCATGGGGATGAAACTACCCGCGAGGACTCTACCGCACTAGGGCGAGTTGTGATACTAAAATCCGTAAAACATGCCAATGTTTCACATGGAGCATTGCGTGTTTGCGGCGTTCCTGAGTACGGGGAAAGATCACCGCGATTGTGGCCGTCCGTGCGAACGTCACAAGGTGGAGTTGCGAGACCGCGTTGGGTCAAACTTCCCCGTATTGCCCGACACTGGTTGCCGGAACACCGTCTTCAACTCAGTCCCGCAGAGCGGCGCTGAGTACGTGGGTCGAATGCGAGAGTTGGGCTTGTCGCGGTTTCGCGTTGATTTGCTCCGCGAAACACCGGACCAAGTTGGACCGCTCCTGAACCGTTATGCAAAGGTTGTTGCCGGAGTCGATGATGGCCGGGCTACGTGGCGCGAATTACGCGCCTTGAATCAACTGGGGGTGACGCGGGGAACGCTTCAACTCGTGTGATGCTTGGGACGATTTGCAATGCTCGTGGGGTAACCTCACTTCGCCTTCTTCTTGGACTCGACCTCAATGTAGTGTCCGACGTTTGCAAGCAGGAGACTCCACATGTCTCCCTCGGTTGCGACCTCGCCCCCGATCCAGACTCCCCCCATCTCATCGGTGCTTCCTTCGCCGTTGAGCACACGTTTCGGCGGGTTGTTCGGGTTCCTCGGGTTCGCGTTCGTGTTGTCGAATCGCCACTCGGTCTTGATCACCGTCCCCCTGGGGAGCGTAACCGGCTCCTTGTACAGGTAGGTGTCCTGCCAGTTGAAATCCCAATCACCTATCCTCAACAACTTCACGGTCTTCCCTTCGGGCAACTCCGCCCACACTTTTACGTCTTTGCCGATGAGGTGCATGTGAGCCCAGATGCTACCTACTTTGAGCGCAACAGGGAGAACGAACTTGTCGGTACAGACGTAGTTCGCGTCGCCCGGTTTAATGTCGATCTCGAGTGACCCCATCAACACCCCGAGCATGTGCTTTGTTGGTTTCTCCTTGGTCAGGTACAGCCCGACCTCGGTTTGATCGACTTCGGCCTTGCCGGTGGGGTGGTAGTGCATCTGAAGGACGAAGTCGGTCCCCTTCTTTAGCGTGATGGCCGAGCCAGGTTCAAACGCCCGTGGCGTAGCTCCTGGAACGAAGCCGGGGGTAAAGCCGCTTGGCACAAACCCTGGGCCACCGAACCCGACGTACCCGCCTGTCTTCGGATCGGCTTTCTTGCGAGCGGTTCCGCTGCTGTCGAGTAATCCAATGGCATGGTGAGCGACCTTCAAATTCCCAGGCCTCACCTCAACGGCTTTGACATAGATGTCTGACTTGATGTCGAGCGGGAAAACGAAGTGCATGTAGATGTCGCGGCCCTCGGCTGGAGCAGTGAAGGCTTTCGGCATTTTCAAGATGATGTCGGGCTTCCCGATCTGCCAGCCAGTTTTGAACACGGGCAACTTCGGAGTTTGCTTCGGATCGCCTTCCGGCGCGCCTGCCTCTGCCCACATTTTCAAGGTGGCAATCTGCGCTACGGTGAGCGTACGGGTGTCGAGAAACTCACCGTGGCCATCCTCGGGTTTCCAGGGAGGCATGGTTTTGTCGGTGGCAACACGGGCGATTAATTTCGACCGCTTCCTGGCCTCAGCATAAGTCGTGAGATTGAAGGGACCGATAGCACCGGGTCGATGGCACGTAACGCAGTTGGCGAACAAGATTGGGGCCACATCCTTTGAGAATGTCGGTGCCTCACCCGTGCCAACTGTCGTCAACAGGGCGGTCAGAAGCAGATTCATTGTTGCCTCGGGTCGATGAAGTGTTATCGCTCAAAATCAATGTCGCAACCGATGGCACGTGGCCACGGGCTGGCGATGGCCTTTCCGGCAAGCTGTGCGTAGAGTGCGTCGCGAAGCTCCCGGGTGCTCGGGTTCTCGCGGCGTTTGCCGCCAACTTTTGTGTACCGGTCGTCGATCCTACCGCGGTACACGACCTCGCAGGATGCAGACAGGACTACGGTTTCAGGCGTCACTGTTGCACCAAGCCGGCGGGCGATGTGCAAGCGAGAGTCAAGAAGGGCCGGGCAATCGAAACCGTACTCCTTCGCGTGCTTCTTCGCCTCGTTCGCGGTTAAATCCGGCACGGGGTAGACGACCGCGAACGCGACGTCTCGCTTGCGATACTCGTTGACGATGCGGGCAATTTCCGGCGAGTAGGCATTGGCAATCGGGCAGTCCACCCCGACGAAGAACAAGCACGCGCTGCCGTCACCCTTTCCTGGGGGCCACACGAACGTGCCCCCGTCGAGTGACGGTGCTCGGATTGCGGCAGGCCGCGGCGCCGGGGCTTGCTCAGGCCCCGCCGCGACGTGCAATGAAGCGATGCCAATCGCAACGATCGCCAGCGTTCGCATCATCGTCTCTCGTTGTGTGAGAAGATTACCTTGCGATTCCCACTGGGTTTCACGCGAACCTGCCTTTTTGCGCCCTTGCCGCGACATTCCCGTTGGCTTAATGCTGTTGTGTGACGGCTCACCCTGCCAGAGCAGCCGAGCCAACGGAGCCGACGCACCATGATCGTCGTCAAAGACCTCACGAAGTATTACGGCGAATACCCCGCCGTCCGAGCCGTATCCTTTCAAGTAGATAAGGGGCAGGTCGTTGGCTTCCTTGGACCGAACGGTGCGGGCAAATCAACGACCATGCGAATGCTCGCGGGGTTCCTCACCGCGACGTCGGGCAGTGCCAAGATCGACGGGAAAGATGTCTTCTGGGATCCCATCGAGGCCCGTCGTCGTATCGGTTACATGCCTGAGAACTGCCCGATCTACTCAGACATGCGGATCGATGAGTACCTGTGGTTTCGTGGCGGGCTGAAGGGGCTGAGCCGCAGTGAACGCAAAACGCGGATTGGCTACGTTCTCGAACGCTGTTGGCTGACAGACGTCAAACGGCAGATCGTCGGCACGCTCTCGAAGGGCTATCGCCAACGAGTCGGCCTCGCAGACGCACTCCTCGCGGACCCGCCCGTCCTGATCCTTGACGAGCCTACAGCCGGTCTGGACCCGACACAGATTCGCGAGACGCGGAAACTGATGCGAGAACTGGGGCAACATCACACGATGCTGCTTTCAACGCACATTCTCTCGGAAGTGGAAGCTACCTGCGATTCGGTCATTGTGATTTACCAGGGTCAGGTGGTGGAGGACGGGTCGCTCGCCGCGGTTCGGCAGCGGAACAAGAACAATTCGCTCGAAGAGATCTTTGTGAAGTTGACCGGACAAGAGGGGATCTAGCAGTTCGTGTTGAGTGTTTAGTGTTTTGTGTTGTGGCACCCGCAACGGGTTCAATCTCGCCACGAAACAACAGACTCACAGCGTGGACTTTGGGAGCGAGAACGTGCGAGCAACGCTCAGCCTTATCCGTCGTGAGTTCGCCGCGTACTTCACCGGCCCGGCTGGGTACGCGACGATGTTCGGCTTCCTGATACTCACGGGGTTGCTGTTCAACTTGAACCTCAACCTCCTCACGCACGAAGGGCCGGTCGGCGTTGAATACCCCATGCAGGTGATGTTTGGCGGGGCGGATTCGCCGGTGATCGCGCTCGTCGCGGGGGTGTTGTTCTGGGGACTGTTCCCGGCGATCACGGGAATGCTCACAATGCGGCTCCTTGCGGAAGAACGCGGCACGGGGAGCATCGAACTGTTGATGACGGCCCCGATCCGAGACTGGCAGGTCGTCGCTGCCAAATTCGTCGCGTGCTTCTGGTTCTACCTCGTTCTCTGGCTGCCCACTCTCGTCTATCTCCCTGTGCTCGCCGATCTGCACGCTGAGTGGAAAGCCGCGTTTACCGTTTGGTCCGTCCTGATGCTCGTGGGGCTTCCGCTGATTGTGGTGAGCAAGATTGCGTTCCTCCGCGACGGCCCCGGTTGGCTGATCTACGGTGTGGGTTTGCTCGGTTTCGTGGCCACAGGAGTCGGAGGGTACTTCCACTACACAACTGATGCCGAACACATCTTGAAACTCACGGCGGGGATCGACCTGGCACCGATCTGGACTTCGTACCTGGGGATCGTGCTGGCTGGCGGAATGTTCCTCTCGCTGGGGTTGTTTGTGTCGAGCCTCGTGAAAAGCCAACTGGAAGCGTGGATGATGTCGCTTTTGCTGGGGTTGATCTTTGTGCTGCCGGGGTTGCTGCGGTGGGTGCTTGAACCAGGGAGCGTGGGATACGAACTGATGTACTTCATCAGCGTCCCCGAGCACTTCCGGCGAACCTTCACCCGCGGCCAACTCGACACACGACCGTTGGTGCTGTACGTGACCGTGACATTGTTCTGCCTGTTCTTGACCGTGCGTAGCTTGGAAGCGAGACGAATGAGGTGATGTTGCCGAGTCGGCTCTGCTGGCCGATGGCGTCGAACGACTGGGAAACCGGTCTCACAAAACCTCGAACTGCGAAGAATTATCATGGCCGACACTCGCCAACGCACAACACTGGGCACCCGATTCCGCCTCACCATCCGGGCGCTCGGGCTCACGGGCGTCCTGGCTGCCGTTGTCGGGGCGGCGCTGTTCGCCTCCGTGTTCCCACTTGCGAGTCAGTGGACGAGCGAGACCTTGCGGGCCGCGAGCGAAGGCAAAAACGGTGCGTTCGCGAAGGCGGCCGCGTGGACGCTCGCGATCGGTGTCGTCTCCGTCGCCGTTGCTGTTGTGGTTGAAGCACTGGGCGGTCTTGTGTTGGTCACGGGCCGACGCACGGTTGCCAACACATCTGCGACTGTTGCCACGGTCGCCGCGGTTGCGCTGCTGTTCTTCGTGAACGCCTATTCGTTCACTCACCACACTCGCTACGACGTCACCCGCAACCGGCAGTTCACGCTCCCGCCCGACCTCGCTGCAAGCCTACGTACCCTGCGAGCGGACTCGCCGACGACGATCGTCGTGCTTCAGAAACACCGAATCTTCGGCAGCCTCTCGGACGACCGCGACTCGTTCACGAAGGGTGCTGAAGAGAAGGTGACCGAGAAGGTCAAGGATCTCGTCGATCTGTTCCGCGAGTTCGGCCCACGGTTCAACGTCGAGGTGCTCGACACGGAAGCCTTCGGCTACCGAAACCGCGTCGCGGCACTAACAGCGGATGCACCCGAACTGAAGGGCGCGATCGAAGCCGCACCCGAGAACAGCATCCTGTTCCACGCGAACAAGCGAGTGCAGCGGCTCGCGTTCAACGAGTTCCTGCAACTCGACAAGACTTCCAGCAACGCTTCACAAAACGGCCGAGGCAACCTGGTCTTGCTTCCGCAAGGGATCGACAACTTCGCCCGGCGAGTGTTGGCGGTTCAAGAACGCCGCCCCAAGGTTGCGGTCTGCGTGGTCCACGAATGGCTGACGACCGCGGACACCGCAGGGCGTTCCGAGTATTCACTCGCGGGATTGAAGAAGTCACTGACGGACAACGGTTTCGATGTCATCGACATCATTCTGAAGAAGAACTGGGAATCCGGTTCTGAGCCCGAGCCCGCCGCGTACACGATTCAAGAGAGCAAGCTGGAACGGCTCGAAGCGGAGCTGGAATCCGCACGAGATCAGTCTCAAGCGGCCCAGAACGATGTGCGGATCGTGGCTTCACTGCGAAGAGCGTTCGACGAGGTGCAAACGCAGCCGTTCCGTGAACGCGGTGACTTCTACGTCAACCTCAGCCGTGCCGCACAGATTCGAGGATGGAGCGAGGTCGTCTCCGCGTTCCGCAAATGGCTCGGCGACGAGGGCAAGCCGATCAGCGAGACGAACGAGCCGGAACTGCGACCAATCTTGCTCGCGGGTATCGCGCGTCAGGCGGCCCGTGCCGAGCAAGAGGTGAAGGACGCCGAGAAGGCGCGTGCCGAAGCCCAAGAGCAGGTCGATGCGATCTATCAGGATGAGCGAGCCGTGCAGGATCGACGGGTGACCGAGGTGAAGGCGAAGTTCGCAGGCTTACTCGCGGACGTCGATCTGCTCATCATCCCGAGACACACGCTGGTGAACGCCGTGATTGAACGCCGCTTGCCGCCATCACTCCACACGCTCGGCAAGGAACAGATCGAAGTCATCAAGGACTTCATGAAAGCGGGAAAGCCCGTGCTCGCTTGCCTGGGTTCGCTCTCGGGGGCGAACGGCCCCGCACCCGACGGAACGGATGATCTCGAAAAGCTGGTGGCTGAACGTGGCATCGAACTGGGCCGCGACACGGTGCTCTTCGACAGCGAAGTGAAGGCGTTTGCAGCAATCAAATCCGGTCGGCAACTCGGGGGCGGTTCTGCGGACATTCCACCGTTGGTCTTTGTGGAAGCTGGCCCCGATGCCGCAAACGCGAAATCCAACCCCGTTGGTGCGGCCGTGAAGTTGACCGGTCGCAGCGTGGATCAAAAGCTCGACCACCGGTTGAACGCACCGCGTCCGATCTATCTTGCCGCAGGGCAGGAGCGCCTCCCCTTCGCCGCCGAGTTTCTGTACACAGCCCCGGAAGCGTGGAACGAGGAACGCCCGTTTATCCGTACCGATGCACGCGGGCGGCCCACGTACACCCCGCGGTACGAGCCGACGCTCGACACCGATTCGCGCTGGGGCACGCGACAGGCGGAACGCAAAGGGCCGTTCCCGATCGGCGTCGCGATCGAAAGCCGCGTGCCGGCATCATGGTTCAATGAAGCCTACGACCGTGAGCAGTTCGCCGCCGGGGTGCTCATGCCTCTTGATGGCGTGCTGGCTGCCGGTTTAACGGCCGCAGCCATGAAACTCGACCGACCTGTTGAGCGGCTCATCGTGTTCGGCAGCGGCAACATGTTCACCGGGGCGAAGCTGGAACCGGCACAGGAAAAGCTGTTGGCACATTCCGTGAACTGGCTCACTGGCCGGGTCGATCGCCTGCCGCATGCCAACTTGCCACCGTGGGAGTTTCCGCGTGTCGAAATGACGGACCGCGAGTTCTACCTCTGGCGCTATGGGACTGCGATCGGGCTTCCGCTCGTCGCCGTGTACCTTGGCTTCATGGCAACGATGTTGCGTCGGTTGCGATAACTTCCGGGTTCACCAGCCAGATACGGGTTATTGACCATGAACTGGAAATCGACAATCTCGCTCGTTCTGCTCGCCAGCGCTGCCGGTGCGTGGTTCTTCAAGGGCGATGTCTGGCTACCGAAAATCGGCGTCGTGCCCGCGCACGCTGAACGAACTCCGTCCGTTGCTGCACGGTCAGTCGATACTCTCGCACCAGGGGACATCACTTCGATCAAGGTCACGTTCGCTTCAGGCGATCCCCTGGAGATCAAGCGGACGGACGCGAAGTCGCCGTGGACGATGCCGGGAAACTGGCCACCGCGACTCCCTGAGGTTCGGGAGCTCGAGTACTTCTTGGGCAGCATTCGCGCTCGCTTCCACCCTGAACAACTCGGCGAGACACCCGACCTCGCGAAGTTCGGATTGGCTCCACAACAGAACCCCGTTGCCGTGTTGGTTGGTTACAAGAAAGTCGACGCGGCTGGCAAGCCTGTGAGTGAAGGTGTCATTGATCTGCAGTTCGGCGAGCCGCCTATCCCCGAGGGGGACACGGCCTTCACCCGCCCCGCATTTGTTCGCATCGCCAGCAAGGATGCCGACGGCAAAGAGCAATTCGAGATCGTAAAACTCGGCCCCGATGTGATGCCGATCGTTCGGCGATCCGCGGATTCGTACCGCCGCCGCCAACTGTTTCCAAACATCGAGCGGGTCAAACTCGCTGGCTCCACACCTGCACCGAGTCCGCTTGGCCCGCCGCCGGCAGCTGACGCCCCGACGACGGTTACCTTGCCCGGCGTTGAGACCGAGAGCATCACGGTCACGCGGCCCAATCCCGGTTTCTTCAGTTTCGATTTCGGCCCACCAGAATCGTTCACGATCAAGCGTGTCGGTCCGCTCCCCGAAGCCGGCATCGTGACGAAAGGTGGCGAAAGGACGCTGCGATCCGACCGGCTCGCAGATGCGTGGCGCGTGGTTTCGCCGTCGGAGGATAACCCCGATCCAGAGCGGCTCCGTTCCCTGCTTGCAGCGGTTTCCGATCTGTGGGTTGAGGAGTTCACGCACCCAACTCCCGCCGAGGCGAAGTTGGGGATCGGTCCCAACTCGCGTGCGGTGACGGTCAAAGGTAAGGGGAACGACCCCGTGACGGTCCGCTTCGGAAGTGTCGCGAAAACGGTTGAACGCGAGGAGACGGTGACGATTCCCGGCGGGCCACCCGGAACGCCACCGCGGACGACCCAACGGAAGGTTCCGGTCGAATACCTGTACGCGCGAGTCGATGGTAACCCTCAGGTGTTCGTTGTCTCCTCGGAGAAGCTTGGCGACGTTTTCGTGTCGCCCGTGGGGATCGCCGATGCCCGCGTGGCTCGCTTCGAGCCGAACGAAGTTCAGCAAATTGTGTTGAGTCGCACGGGTGAGCAACAGGTTGTGTTGACCCGGAAGAAAGCGAACACAAAAGCGGCCAGGATTGAAGATCGGGCGGAACGCTGGGTCATCGAGGCCAAGCCAAACGATCTCCCCGCCGACGCCGGTGTCGTCGCCGAATTGATCGAGCAACTCACGCGGTTCCGTGCCGATACCGTCGAGCGGCGGAGTTACCCGGCTAACGAACTCGCAGCACGCGCCACCGTAATCGTCACCGCACGCGAGGCTCGTGCCGAAGGGGAACCAGACGCACCGGAGCGGAAGTATGAACTGAAACTCGGCACCCCCGATGCCAACCAACGCCTTCCCGTTTCGCTGGCGAACCGCCCCCGCACCACACTCGTCGAGGATCGCCTCGGACCAGATGACCCCGGTTCCTGGATCGGCTCACGGCTGTTTCCCGAGACTGTGTCCGCCCTGGTCTCACGCCCGGCGATCAGCTACCGAAGTCGCAAACTGTTCGACACTGCGGATTCAACAATCCAATCAGTCGTTGTCTCCGATGGATTCAGCCTGAAGAACGAAGCGACTGGCTGGCGATTGACCGCACCCGTCATGTCGGAAGCGGATCCTATGAAAGCGGGGCAGTTGATCCAGTCACTCGCGGAGTTGCGTGCGACGGAGTACCTCGCAGAGGCTCCGACTACAGAGCAACTTGCAGAATTCGGGCTCGCGAAACCCGCACACGTCACCACTCTCAAGTTCGACAACGGTCGCAGTTACACTCTCGAACTCGGTGGTCCACGGCCTGGGAAACAAGAGGTGTTCGCTCGCCTCGACGGGAGCGCCGTTTTCAGCCTCCCAGCCATGGCAACCGCTCCATTCGTGACCGGGGCCATCGGCTTGCTTCCTCTCAAGGTTTGGGCCACGACCGAAGACAAGCTCGCGTCGGTACAAATCACCCGCTTCGGCGAAGTTGCGAAGGATAGTTTCACGCTGACAAAAGCAGGCGGGGCATGGAAACTGACCGGTCCATTCAACGCACCGGTTTCTGCCCTGAGCGTGCAACCGTTGCTCACGGCACTCGGCACACTGACAGCCGAGCGCTATCAGGCGCTCACAGCCAGCAACCCCGCCGAGTTCGGGTTCGACAAGCCGCTGCTCACGGTGAAGGTCGCGTATTCCGAGAAGAAGCCTGGGGCGAACGAAGACACGACGGTTACGAACACGGTGATCGTTGGCGGCACAACGCCCGATGGCACGAATCGCTACGCCAAACTCGACGCGCCGAACGCGCCCGTGTTCGTGATCCCCGCAGCTTTCGTGGCCGCAGCGCAGACTGTTCCGCTCGAATTGCCAGACAAGTCACTGCTCGCACTCGAACCGAATCGCATCAAGAGCATTCGTGTCGTGCCAGGGAAAGTGGAAGACACATTCACGCTTAACAAAGACGCCACGGGAAAGTGGACTGCCGAAGGAGCCACATTCGCTATTGACCTCGGACGCCTCACAGAACTCTCTTTTCTGGCAGGGCGTCCGCGGATTGTACGCCTTGCGGCTTACGGCGAGGCGATCAAGTGGGCCGACTATGGCCTTGAAAAGCCAGACACGACAATCACCGTCACGACCGAAGGCGACAAGCCCGAGACGCACACGCTATCCCTCGGCAACCCCGACCCAACCGGAGCGAGGTTCGCACGAATTGACGACAAGCCCGCGGTTGCGGTGATCCCCGGTGCCGTCGCCGAAGCCCTTACCAGGAAGCGGTTCGACTATGCCGACCGATCCCTCTTCAAGTTCGACCCAACAACGATCACGAGCATCCTGCGCACCAAGAACAAGGAAGTGCTTGAACTTGCGCCCGGCGCTGCAACCGGGTGGGATCTTGTGAAGCCCGACAAACAACGGGCGGACGCAACTTTCGTGGACGAGCTTGCTGAAGCCCTCGGGCGGTTGCGTGCCGAGCGGGTCTCGGCATTTGGCAAGAAGGACGAAATGTTCAAGCAGTATGGGCTGGAACCTGCATCCGCCACGGTAACACTCACACTCGGCGACAAGGCGGAGCAGAAGACTCTCCGGATCGGGAACCCCGTGGATGCGACCAAGCCCGAAGGCGATCGCTTTGTAGCGGTCGAAACTGCGGCGCCCGAGATCATCGTCGGAGTGCTGCCCGCCACGTTGGTGAACAAGCTCCTTTCGCCTCAAATCGCATTCCGTGACCACACGCTCGCGAACTTCGTGGACGTTGATAAAGCAATCTTCGAACGGGCAGACCGAAAGATCACATTCACGAAAGACGGAGCCACCTGGAAAGTGAAGGAGCCAGTCGTTGCAGACGCGGAAGCAACTGTGCTGGCGGATCTCCTCACGGATCTCGGTGGGCTTCGCAGCGACACCTGGGTCGGCGAAAAGCCCAAGGATCTCAAGGCGCACGGCCTCGATAAACCCGAAGCCCGGTGGACGCTTTCTTACAGCGACAAGACAGTGCTCGCGTTGCTCATCGGAAAGCCTGGAGCAGACGGGCGAGTCCCGGTTGCGGTCGAAGGAAAGGATCTGATTGGGCTGCTCACCCCCGCGATGAGTGCGCGAGTATTGGCCGAATACCGACGCCGAAGCGTGTGGAGTGTGGACGCGGCGCAGGCCGCGAGCGTCGAAGTTTCGCTCGGCGGTGTGCGGTTTGCATTCGAAAAGGCTGCCCAGCAGTGGATCGACCCGGCCAAGCCTGGCGACATCGTTGACGTGCGTGTGATTAACGAACTCGTCGGAACGCTCGGGGCTCTCCGCGCGGAACGGTACGCTGTCGATAAGGATGGTGATCCCAAGTTGTTCGGTCTTGAGAAGCCCGAGGCAACGATCGCCGTGACAGGACGCATGGGCCAGAAGGGCGTGCTTGAGATCGGCGGCGTGGTTGGCGGCACCGACGGCAAACAACGCTACGCGCGTATCGCCGACAAGGACCGAACCGAGGTCTTCGTTCTGAGCGTGGCTGATACGGCACGGTTGACACGCGAGCGCTCCGCGTACATGCTCAAAAAATAGAAGCGCTCACGCTCACTCGCGAGGCTCGCAATGCCAGTACTTTACCTGACCGAAGCCGAGGTCTCGCGTGTCTTGACGATGGACTTGGCACTGGAAGCCGTCGGGGCCGCGTTCCGCAAACTGGCCCTCGACGAGGCGATGAACGTCCCCCGGCAGCGGTGCCAGACCGATCTCGCAATGCTGCACGTCCTGCCCGCCGCAGCCAAGACGCTCGGCGTCCTGGGTTTCAAAGCGTATACGACCACGAAAGCGGGAGCACGTTTCCATATCACGCTCTACGATGGTAAGACGGGCGAGATGATGGCAATTCTTGAAGCGGATCTCATCGGCCAGTTCAGAACTGGCGCGGCGAGTGGCATCGCCACCAAGAAACTCGCTCGCCCCAACTCCGCAACGATCGGTTGTATCGGCACCGGCAAACAGGCCCGAACTCAGGTGCTGGCCATGTGCAAAGTGTTGCCTGTGAAGTCGGTCCGCGTCTTCGGCCGTGATGCGGGAAAGCGATCGGAGTTCGTCACGCTACTCGCTGCTGAAACCGGAGTCGAGGTTGTGGCGGTTGATCAAGCTGCTGACGCCGCTCAAGGGATGGACGTGGTCATCACAGCGACCTCGGCGAGAGAGCCAGTTCTCCAGGGCCAATGGGTGAGTACCGGACAGCACTTGAACCTAATCGGGTCGAACTTCTTGACGAAGGCCGAGGCGGATTTGGAGGTCTTTCGCAAGGCGACGCTTGTTGTGGTGGATAGTAAGGAGCAGGCAAAGACGGAGGCGGGAGATTTTGTCGCGGCCTTGAATTCTGGGGTGTTGAACTGGGGCGACGTCGTGGACTTCGCCCCGCTCTGGATGGGTAAGTATCCCGGCCGCGGATCGCCGCAGGACGTCACCGTGTTCAAGTCGCTCGGCCTCGGAATCGAGGATATCGCACTTGCCGCACGTGTTGTCGAACTGGCCAAGAAGCAGGGGCTGGGCCGCGAGATTCTGTAACCATTCGACTCGGGCTTCATTCTCCAACGGCTTTTCCATCAAGTCGCTTGTCGGCTACTCCGGTCCGCACGCCCGTCATCGCATCAATCCCAACCGAATGACCGTCACCCTGACGGCGTTCCGAGATGGTGTGCCCCATCTGCTTGAGTTCGGCCACCAACTTGGGATGCTGACCGACACCCTCGAACATTGCCACGTCAGGGAACCACTGATGGTGCGTTCGCGGTGCCGTGACGGCGTCTTGCACTGACATGTCGAACTCGATCACATTCAGCACGATGCACAGCACAGTGTTGATGATCGTGCGGCCGCCGGGGCTTCCTGTGACGAGAACCGGCTTGCCATCTTTCAGCACAATCACGGGGGTCATGGAACTGAGCATCCGTTTGCCCGGCTCGATCCGGTTCGGTTTGGTGCCGATCTGTCCCTTCGTCGTGGTGAATCCAGGCTTTGGGTTGAAGTCCGTCATCTCGTTGTTGAGGATGTACCCCGCACCCGGAACCACAACCCGATTGCCGTAGCTGTTCTCTAGCGTGTAGGTGTTGCTCACGGCCATGCCGTCCTTGTCGATGATCGAGAAGTGTGTGGTCGAGTCGCTCTCCTTGTCGAGAACGATCTCGGGTGCGACCTTCTCGCTGGGCGTGGCGTGCTTGGCGTCGATTTTCTCGCTGATCTTCTTGGCGTAGGCGCGATCCAGGAACGAGTCGGGGATCTTCACGAAGTCCGCGTCGCCGATGTATCGCGCTCGGTCGGCATACGTCCACTTCATCGCTTCGATTATCAGGTGGTTCGTCTCCACGTTCCACCGCCCGAGTTTCTTCAGGTCGTAGTTCTCCAAAACGTTCAGCATCTGTGCGATGCACAGCCCGCCCGAACTTGGCGGGGGTGGGCCGTAGACATCGAACCCGCGGTAAGTGGTGCGGATCGGAGCGCGGTCGTTTGCCTTGTATGCTGCGAGGTCCGCCTTGGTGATGAGCCCGCCGCGAGCCTTCATCTCCTTTTCGAGCAACTCTGCCAGTTCACCTGTGTAGAAGGCGTCTGCCCCCTTGTTCGCAATGATGCGGAGCGTCTTGCCGAGATCCTTCAGCACGAGTTTGTCCCCACTGGCCCATTCCTCGTTGCCGGCCTTGCCATACAGCTTGCGGAACTCCGCGTTGGTGGTCTTCGCGTCGGCGAGCACCTTGTTCAACCCACCAGCAAGAACCGCATTCACGACGAAGCCGTCCTCGGCGAGTTTCACGGCAGGAAGCACGACGTCGGCCCACGGGAGTTTCCCGTACTTCGCGTGTGCCAGTGCGAGCCCGCGAACAGTCCCCGGCACGCCGGCGGCCTTGTGATCGAGCGCGCCAACGGTGCCATCGGCGAAGAGGTCGGCCTTCGCACTCGCGGGTGCCGTTTCGCGGTACTCGATGCAACGCACATCCTTTCCAAGAGGTGCGACCATCATGAAGCCACCACCACCGATGTTCCCGGCCTCGGGCCAGGTGACTGCCATCGCGAACGCCACCGCCACCGCGGCATCGACCGCATTCCCGCCCTTCTTGAGGATGGCCAGGCCCACTTCCGCGGCCGGGGGCGACACGCACACCACCACTCCGCCCTTCGACTCGACCTGTTCGGCCTTGGGGGGCTGTGCTACTGATGGCAACGCGAGAGCACACGAAATGAACGCGATTGCGAAGAAAGTACGCATGGTTGTGCCCACTTAGGGAAGAGCCACCGCGGCATCCGGGTGGCTTTCGGTAGTCACGCCCGGAGCCCCTCAGAGTTGGCGACGCCGAGATTCTGGTAGATTTGCCGCGTCACGTCGGACTTGTTCAGCGTGTAAAAGTGAATGCCGCGAACGTTGTTGTGGAGCAAGTCGGCGCACTGCTCTGTTGCCCAACTCGTTCCCACTCGGGCGATGGCTGCATCGTCGGCACAGCGGCTCACGGCCCGCAGCAGTTTCGCGGGGATGTGCGCCCCGAGTGCGAGTTGGGCCATTCGGATCATCCCCGCCTTCGTGCCGATCGGCATGATGCCCGCGATGATCGGGATCTTGATGCCGGCGAGTTCGCACCGTTCGCGGAAGTCGTAGAAGTCGCGGTTCTCGAAGAACAGTTGCGTGCAGATGTAGTCGGCCCCGGCGTCCACCTTTTGTTTGAGGTAGTCCATTTCCTGTAGCCGGTTCGGGCAACCCGGGTGACCTTCGGGGAAGCCCGCGACACCGATGCCAAAGCCGCGCGGGTCCGGTGCGTTCTCGCGGCTGCGAATAAACCGAACGAGTTCTTCTGCGTACCGGAAAGCGTCCTGACCGCGATCGTAGTTTGCCATTGTGCGGGGCGGATCGCCGCTGAGCGCGAGGATGTTCATGATCCCGCTCGAAGCGTAGCGATCAAGGATCGCGGTCATCTCTTGAAGGTTGTGGCAGACGCACGTGAGGTGCGACACGGCGACGAGGTCCGTCTCGCGCTGAATGCGAACGATCAGGTCGTGGGTGCGGTCGCGGGTCGAGCCGCCGGCCCCGTAGGTGACCGAAACGAACGACGGTTGCAGTTCCTGAAGCGACGCGATGTTCCGGAACAATTCCTCGCTCGCCGCATCGGTGTTCGGCGGGAAGAATTCGAAGCTGAACGTCGTCTTATGTTTGGCGAAGATGTCCTGAATGTGCATCGTTAAGTCCGTGGGATGTGGAAAGTAGGACTGTTATACCGCGCCCATTGGTTCTGAGCGAAGACCAGGATTTTTGCAGTTCGAGAGACATGGCTGCAGAGGAACTTGTCTTGCTCGTTACAGGCCGCTGTGTGTCGCGCGTCCGAAATCAAGGCGAGAATTGAAACTGAACAATACTGTTCATTAGTCCAATTCTGAGCAACGAACCGCAAGAAAGCAAATGCATCCGCACATTTTCCGTTCGGGAATCCTGTGGCACCCCTTCGCGATGAGTACGGTAGAATGCCACGAGTTCAGGCTGTCTGCTCACCCCGAGGCTCACATGCCGCGATTCCTCTCACTCGTTCTGTTGTTGCTTACAGGCATCCCCGCGCTCGCAGAGCAGCCCAAGGCCGTGCTGCGAGCAGGTGCGTTTGCGCAGGATGTTACTCCTGAGAAGTTCCCGGTCTCGGTGAACGGCGGCTTCTCCGATCGCAAGGCCACATCGGCCCACGATCCACTTCATGCACGTTGCCTCGTTCTGGACGACGGCAAGACGAAACTGGCCATCGTGGTCGTCGATAGCTGCATGATTCCGCGAGAACTCCTTGATGCGGCGAAAGCAATCGCCGAGAAGAAGACCGGCATCCCGGCTTCGAACATTCTCATCTCCGCAACGCACACGCACACTGCTCCTTCGGTTGCTGGCGTTTTCCAAAGCGATCCCGACGCCAACTACATCGCGTTTCTCACCGAGAAGATTGCAGCGGGCATCGAGAAGGCCCACGCGAACCTCGCCCCTGCGAAAGCAGCGTGGGCGGTGGGGCACGAGCCGAACCAGGTGTTCAACCGCCGGTGGAGGATGAAGGCTGGTGTTCTGAACACGGATGCATTCGGCGGGTCCAGCGACAAAGTGAAGATGAACCCACCACGCCAGAGCGCGGATCTGGATGAGCCTGCAGGACCGACCGACCCGAGCGTGACCGTGCTCTCGATTCGCACGGCCGATGACAAACCGCTGGCACTCTATGCGAACTATTCGCTTCACTACGTCGGCGACATGCCCCTTTTGTCGGCCGATTACTTCGGCGTCTTCGCGGAGGTCATCGGGCAGAAACTCAAGGCGGGACCGGCGTTCGTGGGGATGTTATCAAACGGGACCAGCGGCGATGTGAACAACATCAACTTCAAGGAAGCCGCCCCGAAGTTGAAGCCCGGTGAGCGATCACGGCTGGTGGCTGAAGCCGTTGCTGACGCCGCGATGAAAGCGCTGGAGAAAGCCGATTACCTCTCCGATGTCCGACTCCAGAGTGCTGGGGCGGTCGTCGAACTGCCCGTCCGCAAACCCACCATACACGACATCAAGAGGGCCGAGGTAGTTCTGGCGAAGGTCAAGGATCGCGAGTTGAAGGGTGCTGAAGAGGTCTACGCCCGAGAGACCATGAAGATGATGGCTTACCCGGACAAGGTGTCTGTGCCGCTTCAGGTGCTGCGTGTCGGAGACCTCGCGATTGTCTGTATCCCTTGCGAAGTGTTCACAGAGATTGGGCTATCGATCAAGAAGGACAGCCCGTTCAAGCCAACGTGTGTGGTGTCGCTCGCGAACGGGTATTTTGGCTATCTTCCGACTCCGGCACAGCACGCCGTCGGCGGTTACGAGACCTGGCGTGCTCGTTCGAGTTTCCTTGGTGTCAAGTCGTCTGAGGAGATCGAGAAGACCCTGGCAGGCTTGATGAAACAGGTGAAGTGAGGCCCTTATCACTTGATTTCCTGATCGCGGAGGACGGTGGCGAGATCGCGGTGGATGCGCCCGCGAATCAGGAATTCATCGTCGTCTAGCCAGCCTCGAACCGATGGACCCAGAGCAAACTCGTCGGTCACCACGGCGCGAACCACGGCATCGATCAGTTGCAGTGGCCGAAGCGTGAAGTAACTGTTGGTCGAGCCCATCACATCGATCGGTCCCAACCGCTGAAAGATTTCTTCGAGCCGACCATGTGCAATGCGTGCGGGAGCGAAGCCGAGCGCCTCCGCGTAGGCGACTGCAAGCGGCGTGCGAATGCGTGCGTCGGCGTTCGATCCGAGGAACAACCGCTCGCGGGCTTCGTCGAGAATCCGGTTGCCTGCGTCCTCGTTCCCCGCAGCGTACCAACCCGCCGCCAACGCCACCCGAGCCGGATCACGCCGAACACCCGACTGGCCGGGATCGAGGAATCGGACGAGCGTCTCGGCCGTACCACCGAGTCGGAGTTGTCGAAGGACCCGGAACGCCTGCCCCGAAGTCGCAAGGAGCGGCCCCCGCATCCGGTCGCCGCTCGAAACAAGCCTGCGCACCAGATCGGACACCGGGCTTGCCATGTCGGGGTCCAGCGAAGCCGCCGCAATAAACCCAGCCGAAAGCATCCTTGTCTGATACCTGAAGAGGCGGTTCGAGCGTTCCGCATCGTTCCATTTTCCGCTGGCGAGCCAGGCTTCGCTCCAATCCACCGCCGCGGGAAGCAGATCCAGGACGCGGGGCAGGGCGGTTCTGTCGAGCCACGGGGCCAGATCGAGGAGAGTAAATATCACACGGGGGACAGTCGCGGTGCTCGGGTTCTCGTGGCAGATGCGAAGCAACTCGTTCGCCTCGTCCGCGATGTGCTGGCGATTGTTGCGGCTAGTCAGAACGAACAGCCGCTCCCCAAGTTCGTCATTCCCCCAAAAGGCTTTGTGGTCGAGCCCCCGAAATGCGCGGACGCGATCGACTGGTTCGAGGATTTGGGAGTGTTCGCGCAGCCGATCCACCGCAAAGCGAGCAAGTTCGGGTAACGCTTCCAGCCGGGTCTGGAGTTCGAGCGGCAAACCGGGCTTTGCAGAGCGGCCTTCCTGGGCATCACGGACGCGGAGCAGGAACAGGTCTCCAAGAACCGCATGTGCCGCGGAATCAACTCCTGGGCCGGTGACACGCGAAACGACCTTCCGGGCGCGTGCGGCCCAGTCTTTCGCACGGGTACGTTCGCCCAGGCACCCGAGCCCCCAGGCCAACATGAACTGGGCGTAGGCAGCCGTGCAATCGGTCTCGGCGTCGAGCCCCGCCCAGCGGAGTTTCCCACCAGCCATTTTTTGAATCCAGCCCAGCGCCGGCTCTCTCACGCGGCCGACCCACTCGCGAGCGGCCTGAAACCGCTCAGCGGATGCCGTGCCGTGAAATCGCAAAAACGACGGTTCATCCAGGTCGAGACCTGGACCACGTTCAGCCAACCGGGCAAGGACGCGGTCACGCCAGCGGGCCAACCCCAGTGCATCGCCATCGCAAACCCGCGCCGCGGCGTAGCGGGCCAGCCAGGAACCACGGACTGGGATGTCGTCGAAGTGAAGTTCCAAGAAGGCGAGCAATCGCGGCAACGCGGCCAGGAACTCGGGCGGTGGGTTGGGCGTCAACCCAAGCGTAGCCGTGTAGGCAGCCACAACGCGACCAACGCCAGGACGCCCAGGTTCGCTAAGCCAACGTTCTAGACCGCCCGTGGTGTCCGTCAGTTTGGCCGACCGGGACTCTGCCAGCAACCATTGCTCGAGCCAGGTAGGCGATGGAGTCGTGGATTCCCAGACAGCGTTCATCCAACAGACTGCCGCGTCAGTTGCGTTTCCAGTTGCTGAGTACACTCCTGCAAGTTCCGACCACCGCTCGGCTCGCCCGGTTGGGCCAAGTCGAGGCAGGTCGATGAAGAGCCGCGATTCCAGGTTCTGGCGTCTCGCGGTCCAGTCGTGACCGTGGAGCAAAGCATCCGGCGAGGCGAGTTTCCGTACGACGCGTTCCCCAACCAACTGGGGAGCGGGAGCCTGCTCCTCGGGCGGGTTCTCCTGAAAATCTTCAGTTCCACGCGGGGGTACCAGTTTCGACACAAGCTTCTGGAACGAACGACGGAGCCAGCCAGACTCCTCTGTCAAAAGGGCCGCATCCTGAACAGCTGTTGCCTCCTCAGGAGCGGCCGGTGTAGTTGGTTGGGCCTCGGGAACCACAAGTAGGTCGTTCGCAACTACGAATCGTTCAAGCGGGAAAATGTCGGTTCGTGGTAAAGTGTGAAGCTGGGTGGCACTTGGGGTTTGGTATTCCAGCAATTCTGTCACGGGGCGGAATGAGAACTCGGAAACGGAGTGAGGTACCACGCCGAAGTCAGAGCTGTTCTCAAGCCAAACAACTGTCCCTGCCTTTGTGCCCAGCTCACGAGCCAGCTCTCGAACTCGAAGGATTGGTCGAATGACTCGGTCGGTCGGAACAAAGAGCCCAGGAACCCGCGGATCGGGGCAATACCCTGCGACCGGAAACGATAGCGTTGCTGTTGGTCGCTTACCCGCGATCCGGACCACAAGTCGGTTGTCCGATCCGGACGATACGAGGGCGGCTTCGAGCCTGGCACTCAGGGCAGCGTCGGCAGCCGCGCAGGATACCCAGAATTCCGCCTGATGTGCCTCGCTCAACACCCACAACGTCTCCCGCTCCGATGTGGGTCGGACTGCAAGCGTGATCCGCACGCTAACGACCGGCGGGCGCGGAGGAGCACCCGCTGTTGGGCAAGGAACGGCAGAGAGGGCAAGTTCGTCGAACTCGTGTCGGGGGAGTTCCGATGGGATTGCAACAACTGATCGAGGCGGCCGCACCAAGAGAACGCAGTTCTCCAGAATCGCAAGGTGGTCAGGGGCAGGGTGCCGCCATCCGTGTTGAACCCAAACTCGCGGAGCCTGCTGAGTGAAGGCTTCAAACGGGCAGATTGGCTCATTAGCTTCGACGAGGAGCTCTGTCGGCGGCTGCACTGCCGTTACCCAGCCAATGTCTGATTCGCCAGTCTCCTGGAGCGAAACTCCTACGGGGCCACGAGAGTTTCGACGAAGTTTCGCGACAAAACGCGGGAGTTGCTTGCTGGGAACCAAGAATAGAGTAGGCCCGGTGAAGAACTCATCTTCGGGTTGTAAGGGAAGGAGTTCCGCCCAACATGAAACAGACTTGGTCGGTACCCCCGCGTCCCCAAGAGCTTGTACGCCGACTCTCGCGAGTGCAGCTAGTGCTTCCCGCGGCATCGACTCGACTGTCTCAAGCCACAGGCGACCGTGACGATCAAAGCCTGCATCCGTAGGACTTTGGCTAATTTCGATGGGGACAAGACCGCTCACAAGAGCGATTCGGAGCGCGTTCAGATTTGGGAAGAACAGCGCGGGCATAGCGAATTGTAGGTTGCGTACAGGATTATCAACAAATTACCACAGAATGGCTGAATTCCACAGGAGAAAGGCAGCTTGAATTTGTGTGATACCGAAAAATGTGATGTGAAGAGAGGCAAAAAGTATCCCGCCGGAGGCTGCTGCGGCGTCGCCCATTCACCACAACTACCACCCGGCGGGACGTTAGGATATTACGCGACGAATTCCGGGAGGGCAACAGTTTGTGCCGGATTTTTCGCCACAGGCTCTGGATTCGTGTCCGGGAATCCGACATGGATTCCATCTTGTGGGCCACATTCGTCCCGTGTTGTCCGCATGGTAAGGAGTGTGGGTTAGCAGCAGCATTAGAGTGGATCAATCGGCAAAATGTTGTGTCTTCATATCTCTCACACCAAATCTGAAAATGCGTGGGCTATTACAACACTAGGGAAGCCATCCCACCAGATGGAGAAGCCGTGTTTGATGCTCTCGTCATCTCAGACATCCACCTGGGAAGTGACAATTGCCAGGCAAAATATCTGGTTCACTTCTTGGCGTCGATCCGCCGGGGTTTCACCTTAACGAAGCGGTTGATTCTCAACGGTGACGTGTTCGATTCCATCGACTTTCGCCGGCTCAAGAAACACCACTGGGGGATTTTGTCTGAGCTTCGGAAACTCTCCGACGAAATCGAGGTCATCTGGATTAACGGCAACCATGACGGCCCGGCAGAGATAGTATCCCACTTGCTGGGCGTCGAATGCGCCGACGAGATTGTGGTAGAGAGTGGCGGACGGAAGGTCCTCTTACTGCACGGACACCGGTTCGACGAGTTCATCTCCCGCTATCCATTCTTCACATGGATTGCCGACCGCGTATACAACGGTCTCCAGAAGATTGACAAGTCGCACACCTTCGCGAAGTTCGCCAAGCGGAATAGCAAGACCTTCCTCCGTTGTGCGCAGAAGATCGAAGCGGACTCGATTCGGTACGCGATCAAGCGAGGATGCCACGTGGTTTGTTGCGGACACACTCACCACCCGGTCGCGAACACAAGTGGCACGGTCCACTATTTCAACAGCGGTTGCTGGACTGAGAAGCCTTGCCACTACCTCACTATTCGCGACGGTGTCGTTGCACTCGCCAGTTACACCGAGTCGATGCCCGACGAGGTTAGCAGTGCTGACCATGCTTCGGTAAGTTCGGCAATCGCTTGATTCTCACGGTTCTTCGACACCGGGTTCTTCGACCTCGTGAGGAGCTGCGGGAGGCTCCTCGATCGGCTTCGTCGGGTCGATCAGCAGCCAGATGCCAACGCCCAGGAAGTAGACACACCCGTACATCGTGAAGCAAATCAGGATGCCAGTCGTTTCGTCGTGCTGGTACTTCTCTCGGATCAACCCCGTAATCAGGAGCGTTGAGACTCCACCGAACAGGTTGCCGAACATATTCATGGCACCTGACACTGTGGCTGCGTAATCGCGGCCGATATCCTGGCAGACGGCCCAGGCGGGAGCCATGATCAAGTCGTTCATAAACCCCATCAGGATCACGAAGAACGCAAAAAGGAAGAGGTTGCCAGGGGCGGCCAGTGTTACGCCGGCTGCAGCGAAATAACACAACCCCGCACCACCGTAGCCGATCATTCCGTAGAGTCGCCGGCCCCACTTCCGGTCTCCTGTCCGACGGATGTAGCGATCCGAGAGCGTTCCCCCCAACAGACAGCCAAACATGCCAATGAGCAGCGGGCAACCGGCTAGGAGGTTGAGCATGAGCGTGCCGCTGATTGTCTCGTTCCAGTCCTTGAACTGCTCCCGCATGGTTCCGGGGAGGAAGTACATCAAGAAGTACCAGCAGAAGTTGGTGATGACGTACATGAAGCAAATCGCCCACAGGTTCCGTGAGCGGATGAGTTTGCCCCAAGGCACCACGACCTTGCCCTTCGTCTCATAACGCCCTGCATTGATCTCCGCAAGTTCCGCAGCATTCACACCGGGATGTTCACTAGGCTTGTTACGGAAGAAGAAGTAGAAGACGACACACCACAGTGCGGCGATGGCTGCGAAGATCCACATTGCCTCGCGCCAGTGGAGGTCACCCATCCGCTTATCGGTCATTAGCACCCAGATGAGGGGTGTCAGCCCGCCCATGAATCGTGCGCACATCCAGATGACGGACTTGGCAAACCCCCGGTCTGCCGCAGGGAACCAGTTGTAGAGGGATTTCGCGATGTTCGGGAACGCCCCAGCTTCCCCAACACCAAAGAAAAATTGGATCAATATTAGAGCCGTGAAACCCAGATAAACGCCAAGGTAATCAGTGCCCACGAAGCCAGTCAGCGCGACGAAAACGGACCACCATAAAACGACACGCAAGAGCGTCGAACGCGGTCCTTGTGTGTCACCGAGCCAACCCGAAGGGATCTCAAAGATCGCGTAGGCAAGTTGGAAGGCGATCAGCACCCAGAAGAACTGGGCTTCTTGAAGCCCGAGATCGGCCATTATGGCCTTCTTAGCGCTGCCGTTCGCTGCTCGGTCCATGTAGGTAATCATGGCCAGCAGACAAAGCATGAACAGAACCATGTAACGGACGCGTGTCGGACGCCCCGCGGTGGGCAGAGTTGGTGTCATCGTGTGGTCGGCGGGCAGGGTTCGGGGAGGAAAGTGCCTACTGTAGCCGAGATGTGTCCAAGCGGTGAGAGAAAAAGATCAGTCTCCGCTGGTTCCAGAGGACTGTTCACTTTTTGGCCGGCTGAACGATTTGACCAACGCTCAGTTTGCCTGCGACAGTCGTTACCGAGAATGTTTGGTTCTCTTCCTTGCAGCTCAGATTACCTGACCACGCGGGTTGATTAGGTGCTTGGCTATCGAAGACCTCAACTCGCTTCACAGTGGGACCGGGGATGAACTCCCGAAGGGTCTCACCAGCGAGAAGGGTGGTTGGCTTTCCCCGGCGGACTTGCCCGTTCACAATGACTGTTTCCTGGACTACGATTGGCTTCCCGGTGTCGTTTTTGAGAGTGAACCAGTTCGCCGACGCCGCACCGGTACAAAAAACCATGAAGGCCACTGCGACCAGACCGCAAAGGTAGGATCGTGATGTCGTGAACATCGTAAATCCAGTCTGGTGTGTTACTTGGGTAATGAATCAATGGTTAAAGTGTTGCGAGACACCTCTCCATTTGACTTGAGACGCGACGGGAAACGAGACTTGCGCAAAGAAGTGAAAAAATCCGGAAAGCCCACAGAAGTTGTCTGTGGGCTTGAAGTTGTTCAGGCTGCGTTCCGGGGTTCCGGCGTACCGATACGCACTGTTTGCTCGAACTCCTTCACGACATCGACCGCAAATGGAATGGCGGGTCCATTCCACTCGGTCATGTTCGCCGTGTACCCCGCCTTTACCCCCGCCTGGGTAACGTGGGCGAGGAGGGCACCACGCACGCACAATTTCTGTGAGGCAAGTTTCGCATCGTATTCCTGCAAGCGGCGGTGCAATTCCTGGCCGTTCGTGGGCAGTCCCGTCGCGGACTTCGGAGGCTCAACCTTCGCGGGCTCCTTCGGTGCAGGTTGCGTCTTCTCCTCAACCACGACGTCAGGCTTCGGTTCAACAACGGGCGCAGGTTTGGGCGCTTTGGGTGGTTGAATGGGCGACTGAGCTTTTGGTTTGGGAATGGCGAATGCTGGCATTTGTGGTAACTGAACGAGCTGCTTCTTTACCGGATCGTAATCGACCCACTGAGCAGGCAATCGGTATAGGTAGCGACCGATGCCAAACTTCACTGCCGCCCGCTTCAGGGCATCGGAGACGGCGGCTTTCACGCGGTCGCCTGAGTCGGGTTGCTCGCTCGGGGAGCCGACATCGGTTTTGGTGATCCACCGACCGCCGAGCTTCAATCGAAGTCGGCAGACCACAGAACCATCGGGGAGGAAGTCGTACTTATCCTGCCAGTTTTCGACACCGAGAACGTCATCGAGTCGGTCCTGAATGAGTCGAGCATCGATGTAGCCCATCGCGAGCGCGCGGTTGTTCTTGACCATCTGCGGCTTGAACTTTACTTCTTTTGGCTGGAATGGTGCAGAGAGGGCGATGGCGATTGCCCGGAGTTGTGGGTCGCGCGGAGCAACAATTTCGGTTGGGGTCATGGTACACCTCCATCAGGTTGGTCGTGATGGGTTGAGTGTACATTCGTGCGCAACCTAATCGCGATGTCGGTAGGAAGAAAACCAGCCCGAGCAATCGGTAGGAAGACAACCAGCCCGAGCAAGAGGCGTGTTCCGCTGGAATTTGAACTCGATCGTATCGTGCAAGGCCAGGACCGTGCCCGAGGTTTCGCCGAAACGTGTGATGGCGGCGAAGTTCCCGGCGAGGACGATGCCCCTCATCGACTCGCGGTTAGAGAAGGATCGGTAGTCGGCTTTGGTTTCGGTCCAGTCATGACAGGCCATCGGCAGGGTCCCGCCGATCCGCTGGCTCAGGTCCCCGAGGAGCGTTCCCAGTCGGGCCTTCAGTCGTTGATCAGAGAAGTCTCCGCCCAACTCGTATTCCATCCAGGCATCCACGTCCTTGCCCTCATCAGATCGCTCCGGGACCGCATATTGGCTCCAGAGTTAGAGGGATTCGAGAGATGGAGGGTGTCAGCCGGGACGGAAGTTGTGCGGCATTGAAAGATTCGCAAAACGCTTACGATTGTGACAATGGCTTGGCCGGATTGTTTGTAGTGTCGGTAGCTTGGGACGCCATTTCGCGGACGCGGCAGAAGTGCAGTTCCAAGGTTTTGTAGATGACTTCCTCAAAAACCCGGTGTTTGTGCCGCAATCTCGACCATCGAGCGTAAGCGTAAGTGCTACGGTGAAAAGTTTTTCTGTCAGTACGCCCGTCGGGACTCGAACCCGAAACATCCCGCTTAGAAGGCGACGACATTTGACCCGTCAGAATGCCCAAAGACACAGGCAATTCAAGCGTTTTACCCCCATTGCACCTCCGACGCAACTGGATACTTCTGAATGCAAAAACAAGCAGGTTTTCGGGGTACTCGAAGCGAACTGGTGTACCTGGCGTACATCTGACAATCCGGTCGGGTGCTGTCCCGTTCCGTACACCCGTACGCCATTACACAACGAAGACACCCGCCACGATGGCGCGTGTCGAACGACCTCACGATCGTGCGTGCTGAAGGTCGGCTCGGTCGGCGATCCCTCGAAGCTGCAGAGAGGCCGGAAGGGCGGGGTTGTGGTTTGAGGCGCGACGGGGCAGCGCGGCGCAAGTGTTCGTAGTGACTCCGGACGGCGAGTTGGAGGTGTTGTACGAGCACACTTGGCCGTGGCGATGGCGGGCCGAGCGCCGTATGTTCGATGAAGTCTGCAAAACCTTCGACGGGTGTTGTGGGCGATACTTGTGAGCGCCGTCTTAGGCAGCAGAGGGAAGTTGATCTACAGGCATTCTCTGGGATCGGCGATAAGGTATGCCTCACGGAGGCGGCGGTCATCACAGAACTCACGGACGAAGCACGGCGGACATCTTGTTTGCGGCGACGCTACTCACGGGGCACTCCGGCAGAGCTAGAATTTCCTGGAACAGTTCATGGGCTGACGCGGCGAGGATGAGGAGGATGAGAGTTGAGAGTGATCCGCAGATTACACAGATGGGCGCGATGCCCTGCCCCGAACAGAAGTGATCGTCTCACGTAGCCGACTTTTCAGCATGCTCCGTGATCAATCACCAGGGGCGTCATCAGACCGCCGCACCGGCAGTGAGTTGAGAATCGCCAACTTAGCCGACCACCTCGTTGCCATCCGGATGCTCGTCGATTCGCGATTCAACTCGCGACCACTCTTCCTCGGCCGAAATGGTCTCGTGTGAAACACGTCGGCGGTCAGGTCAAGCACCGGGTATCATCACTTCTCACGACATTCACCATCGGATGCACTCATGTTGCCCCACGAACCGGACCACACCATCGAGCAGGTTGGGCCACCGGCGATTGAGCCGAATGCAACCGAACCCAGTGACGATTCACTGAGGAGTTCAGGCGCTACGAATGGACTTGAGGGTTCGGCGAGCCTGCCAGTGCCGGACGCACCTTTCCCCGACGTGCGTGGGAACTCGGTCGTTGCCCCGGAAGGGACCATCGTGCAGTCTCCGCAGGAAGCCGGCCAGGCGGCCGATCTCTCGCATGGACGCACGACGAGTCGCTCACTTCCCACCATTCTCGGGTACGAGATCCTCGGTGAACTCGGCCGCGGGGGAACGGGTGTCGTGTACAGAGCCCGGCACATCCGCTTGAACCGACCGACCGCGATCAAGATGCTCATCGGCGGTCAGTACGCCGACCCGGTTGCCCAGGTGCGGTTCCTGGTCGAGGCGGAAGTGGTCGCGCTCATTCAACACCCGAACGTCGTCCAGGTGTTCGAGTTTGGGCAGCACGACGGGCAGCCGTTCTTCGCGCTGGAGTTCGTGGACGGCGGCACCCTCGCCGAGAAACTCCACAACTCCACACGGTTCAGCGCTCGGGACGCGGCGCGGATGGTGGCGAAACTGGCCGACGCGGTCGCAGCCGCCCACGCCAAGGGGATCGTTCACCGTGACTTGAAACCCGCGAACGTCCTTCTCGATGCACAGGGCGAACCCAAAGTCACAGACTTTGGGCTGGCGAAGGTCGGGCAGTCGGAAATGACCGCCACCGGCGCGATCATGGGGACGCCGAGCTACATGAGCCCCGAGCAGGCTGCGGGGCGAACGAAGGAAGTCGGCACGCCCACGGATGTGTACGCTCTGGGAGTGATCCTTTACGAACTTCTCAGCGGTCGCCCGCCGTTCAAGGGCGATTCGGTGATGGAGACAATTCACCAGGTTCTCACCTCCGACCCCGTGTGGCCACGCACCCTTCACTCGTCGATCCCTCGCGATCTGGAAACGATCTGTCTCAAGTGCATGGAAAAGGATCCCAGGAAGCGGTACGGCACTGCGGAGGCATTGGCGACAGACCTGCGGGCGTATCTCGATGGCAGGCCAATCTCGGCCCGGCCCCTCGGCACGTTCGAGGTTGCGATCAAGTTGGCCAGACGCCGGCCAACGCTGGCGGCCCTGCTCCTAGTATCGGTGCTCGGGGTGGCTGGCATCGTGTGGAAGTACATCGAGGCGGAGCAGCAGCGGGACATTGCCGAGGAGAAAAGTCGGGACGCGGAAATCCAAAAAGGGATCGCCGAGGAGAAGCAGAGGGACGCGGAGCAGCAGAGGGCGATCGCCGAGGAGCGTCGGAAGGACGCCGAGCGACAAAAGAGTATCGCGGAGGAGAGGCGACAGGAAGCGGAACAGCAGCGGGAAACGGCCCTCGCTGTGTCGGAGTTCTTGGGCGGCTTGTTCGAGGATGCCGACCCCCTCGCACTCACAGGGCGGATGTTCGGCGTCCAGAAACGGCGTGAGGGCGACCTGACCGCCCTGGAAGTCGTGGATCGGGCCGCCGTCAAACTCAAGACCGCGCTGACCGACAAACCCCGCATTCGGGCCGCGCTCCTGGATCGCATCGGCAACGTCTACCTCGATCTGGGGCGGGCACGGGAAGCGGAGCCGCTGCTTCAGGAGGCGATGCAACTCCGTCGGAAACGACTCGGCGACGACCACATCGAAATGGCCGCAAGCTGGCAAAGTCTCGGCCAGTTGCACCTCAGTGTTGGCGACCTGGAACAGGCCGGCAAGGAGTTTGAACAGGCACTGGCCCTGCGGCGGAAGCACCTGGGCAACAATCACCAGCTGGTCGCCGACACGCTCTTCTACCTGGGCACCCAGCGGGCGTTCCATTCCGAAGTGCCTCAGGCCGAGCGGTTGTTGAATGAGTGCCTGGCGATTCGCCGACATCCCGCGGGCAAGGAAAGTCGGGAGATCGCCGTGGTGCTGCTCATGCTGGGACAGATGTACTTGCAGAACGACGAGCCCCTCAAGGCGTTGCCGCTTTTGAGCGAGGCGGCCGCGATGCTGGACAAGCTTGGAGGCAAGAACGACTTTTCCGGCATCGTCAGTCTGTTCATCAAGGCTCAGTTCTCGGCACGGCTCGGCAACCCCAAACAGGCCAAGGCGCTGTACCAGGAAGTGGATCTGAAGGCGACTCGACTGCTGGGGCCAGACCACTACATCGTGATCTTTGGCCGCGGCATGTACGCGGGGTTCCTGTTCGAGTCTGGCGAACCCGAGGAGTCGTTGAAAGTGCTGCGGGGAGTCGTCGCTAGTTACCGCAAGACGTTTGGCCCGGACTCCAAGCCGCTGGCCGACAAACTGCTGACCCTGGCACGCGCCGAGCGGAACCTGAACCACCTCGCGGAAGCCGAGACCGCCGCGCGGGAGTCCGTGAGCATCCTCCGCAGGAACGCCCAGACGCCCAAGCTCGCGCTCCAGCGCTCCGAGTGCCTCCACGTGCTCGGAGCCCTCGTCTACAACCGCGGCGACGCCGACGAGGCGAGCGTGTTCTACCGCGAGGCTCTGGCCATCCGCCTCCGGCTCGGCGAGGAATCCCGAACGTTTGAGCTTGCCCGCGACCTGTCTCGCATGTTGTTCCAGAAGGCTGCCGTGACCATCGCCAGCCCCGCGTTCCTGACCCACTCCAAGGCGACGGGTGACGCGAAGGTCGATTTCGGCCTGGCACAAGCCTGGGCACAGGCCGCTCAGGCGTTGACGCGACTTTCCCCCAAACCAACCGCCGACGATGAACTCGTCTTGCAGTTCCTCCAGGGGCAGGCGGTCAGCATGTTGCGGAGTTCCGTGGCCAGTGGAATGCGGGACGTGAAAGCCATCCAGATGTTCGCGGACTTCAAGCCACTCCACGACCGCGCCGATTACCAGGAAGTGTTACGCGGACTCACCCCGCCCGCCCCGGAATAACGATCGGGGAATATCACGCAGCGGGGGTGGTGGAAATCGATTTCGGGCGAAGTGGGGGACACCGTTTCAGAAACGATTGACTTGTCCGGAAGAAAGTTCAGCAGAACAATTTTAGACCCCGCAGAAGCTCATGAAGTAACTCATCCGCCGGCAGTTATTCGACGCGAATCCGTGTCGAGGCCGAATGGGGAGAAGGGCAGGCCTGTAAACCATAGGCCTGCGACGTAAGCGGGAATTCCCGTCGAAATGGGCGGCAGGCTACTGCGGTGATGGTCACCACAGTTGGGTCGGATAGACGACCGTTACCCAGCGGAGTGCGGTTGGGCCAGTTGTGTCCATGATGGACGCAACTGGGTGCACATGACGATGGCGAAGTCGTGGGCAACCATCACCGAGAAGGTGATGGTTGCGGAAGATGGCAAGACAAGATCACTGACGATGATCGATCTCGACACGCTCCCCGGTCTGATGTTCTCCATCGACGCCCGCAAGGTCAAGGAACACGTCCGCGAGAAACTCGCCCGCGACCAAAGGTGGCTGCGTAGCGGAGATCGCTACGCAGGCCTCCGGGTGAGGGAGATTCGTGGGCGTTGGACTTTCGCGGTCGGTCAGTTAGGGTAGGTGTTTTTGTGAAAACTGCGCCCCACGGGTCCGGCCATGTCAAACCGTCTCAGCCGCCGCGACAAAGTGAAGCTCACGGCGATCTTCCTCATGTTCATCGTCCCAATGATCCTCATCGTGGTCGGGGTGAAGACTGAGACACGGTGGATGTGGATAACCGGCACCAGCGGGCTGGCACCAATAATTGTCCTGTGTGTGATCGCGGCCGCTGTCGGGAAGGTGCGAGAGGTTCAAGACTCTTGGTCCACGGAGACGCCGCCAGAGGCGCTCTTGGAGTTGGCGATACTCCCCATGATGTTCGCGTCCTTCGCCTTGTACTGTGGGTTGGCGGTCGCTGCCAACGCGTTATGGGGCGAGGAGGGCGCCGCTTGCGTGGTCTTGGGCGCACCGGTCCT